>NZ_CAMYMD010000100.1 GCF_947259555.1 uncultured Roseovarius sp. | reverse complement strand
GCGCTTTTGCAACGTTTCAAGCCATTGAAAACGCGGGAGTGCTTGGCTGGCATAAAGTGCGATCCACAGAGGTTGCTGCGCCCACCCGGCGGTCAGGCACCGCGCGGCTTGTCTCGTTAGCAATGAAGGTCCGCTCAAGGCCAATATAGACATGCGCAACCTGATCCAAGCTCACCTTCGGGCTTGCCCCGCAGCGTCACCCGCGCAACACTTGCGCGTGACAGCCGGAGGGTGACACATGGCCGATCTCGAAACACGTATTGCACAAGGCCGGGGCGACGCGCCCGCCGATCTGGTGCTGCGCGGGGGCGAGGTGTTCGACCTCATCACCGGTGCGATGATCGCGGGAGACGTGGCGATCTGCGGTGATACCATCGTCGGCATCGGGGCCGAGTATGAGGGGAGCAAGGTGATCGATGTCACCGGCCTCATCCTCGTTCCGGGCTTCATCGACACGCATCTGCATATCGAAAGCTCGCTTGTCACGCCGTTTGAGTTCGACCGCTGCGTCACCCCGCGTGGCGTGACCACCGCGATCTGCGACCCGCATGAGATCGCCAATGTGATGGGGCTGGACGGCATCCGGTATTTTCAAGCCGCATCAGAGCATACGGTGATGGACATCCGGGTGCAGCTTTCGTCTTGCGTGCCTTCGACGGAGATGGAGACGGCAGGGGCCGAGATCGGGGCTGACGACTTGCAAGAGGTGATGGGCCATCCTTCGGGCATCGGGCTGGCCGAGGTGATGAATTACCCCGGCGTCATCCATCGCGACCCCGGCATGATGGCCAAGCTGCGGCTCTTCGAGGGGGGGCATATGGACGGGCATTGCCCGCAGCTTTCGGGGTGCGACCTGAATGCCTATTGCGCGGCGGGTATCCGCACCGAACATGAGGCGACCACCGCCGAAGAAGCGCGCGAAAAGCTGCAAAAGGGCATGCGCGTGCTGATCCGGGAAGGCTCTGTCAGCAAGGATCTCGATGCGCTCGCGCCGCTGCTGAGCGACATCACCGCGCCCTACATGTGTCTGTGCACCGATGACCGCAATCCACTGGATATCGCCGAGGAGGGGCATCTCGACCACATGATCCGGGTGCTGATCGCGCAAGGCGCCTCGCCGCTTGCCGTCTATCGCGCGGCGTCTTTGTCGGGGGCCGAGGCGTTCGGGCTGCGCGACCGGGGGCTGATCGCACCGGGGCGGCGGGCGGATATCGTGGCCCTCGGATCGCTGGAGACGTGCGACGCGCGGCTGGTGCTGTGCGGGGGTGTGGTGGCGGATGACGCGGCGTTTGACGCGCGTGAGACCGTCGCGCCGGTGGGCCGCCATTCGGTCAAGGCGCGGGCGGTGATGCCGCAGGATTTCCGCCACACCGGTAACCGCGCCGAGACCGATGTTATCGGCATCCTCGAAGGCAAGATCCTGACTGAACATCTGCATGAGGACATTGCACCGCAGGATGGCGACAAGCGCCCCGATTCCGCCCGCGATCTGGTGCGCATCGCAGTGGTCGAGCGGCATGGGCGCAACGGCAATATCGCGACGGGTTTCGTGCGTGGTTTCGGATTGCAGGACGGGGCCATCGCCTCGACCGTCTGTCACGATCACCACAATATCGCCTGCGTGGGGGTGGGCTATGACGACATGGCCCTTGCCGTGAACCGGATGTCGGAGATCGAGGGCGGCTTTGTCGTGGCGCATCGGGGCCAGGTGCTGGCCGAACTACCGTTGCCGGTTGCGGGGCTGATGAGCCTTGAGCCTTTTGAGGCGGTGCGCGACCGGCTGGAGGCTCTGCGCGCGGCGGCGAAATCGCTCGGCGTCACGTTGCAGGAGCCGTTCCTGCAACTGGCGTTTCTGGCGCTGCCGGTGATTCCGGCGCTCAAGATCACCGACCGGGGGCTGGTGGATGTGACGCGGTTCGAATTGATCGTTTAGGGACCAAGGGCGTTTGCATTGTGATGATCGGATGTTGGTGACCTTGACGGGTGCAATATCGGTCTTCGATTGTGAGCGCCGGGTGCCCCAAGCATTCACGTAGAAGGCCGGTTGCACCGCTCTGATCGACTCTCGGGAGCCAGTCAAACCCAGTGGCGCGCTGGCGCCGTCCTCTTCAGAACGCCTTGAATGTCAGCGTTGTCTCGGTTCTTTCGATGCTCGGGATATCCAGCAAATTATCGTTGATATATTTCCCGACATCCTCGTCCTCCGGGATGTAGAGTTTCATCAATAGATCAAATGGACCTGAAGTGGAGTGGAGCTCTGAGTGAATTTCACGCAAGGCAATAGCCTCTGCCACGTGGTAGGACTGGCCCGGTTTGCAGCGGATGTTGATGAAGACGCAGCGCATTCGATCCTCCTGTTGGATTTAGTCCATAGGGCTGTTGCCTGACCGTGAATGCAACGGGAAATTTACAAAGCTCTCCTCCTGTGCCCTCATGGCCGCATGCCACCCGTTATCACGCTGATCGGTGGATATCGTTCCGCATGTACAGACATGACCAACAGGCATGTTGCTCTTCAGAACCGCCTGGGCACGGATTGCAGCAGGGTGAGTGCTATGGATTGAGAAGACCGGACGTTGATCTCGGCAACCTGATCACGCAGAAGAAACCTTCGGATCACATCATCCTGAAGGTCAGGGTCTATCAGATCCGACAAGGAGCTGATATCGAGCTGGCGCGCGGCGCGGGATTTGATCTCGTCCAGCTGCCTGTCAAGATCCAACTGCGCGAAACTATCCGGCAATCCAAGCGCGACCTCGAAGATACGGCGCAACGGTTCGTTTCCAAGAACACGGAACCAGCGCGTGTCCTCGGCGGCGGTGTCGCTGGCAATGTCACCGAGCTCGCGCTTGGCGTTCAATGCGAGGCGAAGTGCCTCGTTTTGATCCCCGACCGCAACCTCGAACTGCCTGCGGCGGAATTGCGCGGTTATTTCAGTGCCAAAACTAGATAACTGCGTTCGTGGCACAGGGCGGTCCGCGAACGCGAACGCTTGGGCGAGTTGCTTGTAACGGTCATCTGACAGGCGGTTGGCGAGCGCATCGTCATCGAGTGTGCCCTCTTCGAGGATTGTCCGGATGAAAGCGCGGCTGTCGATATCATCCTGAAGCCCGAAGGCCCCGAGTGCTACCCTCAAAAGGCGGCGATCCGACACAAGTGCTTCGGGTGTCTTTATACTGCCGATGGTTAGTTCAAAGTACTCTGTGTCACGTACGATTTGAGGGGATTTGTTGAAGAGATCGGTTTGCCGCTCCAACGTACGGTTCAGCAGCGCCCATCCCGGAAGGCCGCCCAGCGGAAGGACTGGTTCGAAATTCATGATGCGCGATGTACCAAGAGCCGCTCTTCACGCGGCAGTAAGGCGCGCAATGCCTTGAGACACTTGTAATGGTCGTTTGACACGAGGGCTTCCGTCGCGTGACCCAAGAGCGTTCGGCTGTCATGGTCCCGCAAGATCTGGCTCAACTCTTCGATGCGCCGCAAGAGTTGATGATGTGCTTGCTCAGGGTCGCTATCGCCGGAAAGAATCAACTGAAGGGCGTAGCATACCCTGCGGACCGGAGTCGTCGCCTCCTCGGGACGGATGGCATCGCGCAGCCTCAAGATATGTGCGTCGGGTGTCATGATCGAGAGCCGCGAACGCCGCTCACCGTTTTCTATGACGGCACCGTTTATGAGCACCCTTTCCTTGGGTCCAAGTTTGAGAACGAGGCCACTCATGACGTGCTTCGCCTTTCTCCCAAGCCACGCATTATCGCGGTATTGACCTCGATAAGGGGGGCGATCGGCGCCGCGTCTCTTAAAACTTTTGAACTGTGATGATGTGTATACTCCGCCAGATAGATAATTTGCGCGCGGAGCGCGTTCGGGAGCGGATTCTCCGGATCTGCCACATCCGTCGCGAGGATCGTCCAAAGGCGTCGATTGTCATGTATTGCTCTAGCGACTGCGATCATATTGTCGCGTCCGTCCCGAGCCGCCATGCATAGATTGTGCGTTATTCTTGCAATTGCGTCATATTCTAAACCGCGTTCGGTGCGGATGGTCTGGGCTTGAGTGCGGTAGGCGTTTTGCGCCAGTAACGTCGCGTTCACGTCATGTCCTTTCTAAATTCCCGAAATTTTCTGCTGAGCGGGTCCGGGGGTGCCCGTAGGCCACCCCCTTTGTCGCTTAGTTCCGGAACAGAGAAAGAATGGCTTGTGGTGCCTGATTGGCGATCGATAGGGATTGCGTTGCCAACTGCTGCTGAACCTGGAGCGCCTGGAGCCGCGCGGACGCTTCCTCCATGTCCGCGTCGACCAAGGAGCCGATCCCGGATTTCATGGCGTCGGTGACCTTACTTACAAAATCGTTCTGATCTTCGATGCGCCTGGCCGACGCGCCGAGTGCCGCAGCCCCGTCGACTGCCGTCTGAATATGCGCCTCGATCAGCGCGAGCGAAGTGTCGGCTGCTGCGCTTGTCGAGACGTCGATATCGCTCAGATCGAGATTGGCCTCAAAATCAACGGAAGCTACCGTGATATTCGTCGCGGTGACTGCGCCACCACCTGCGCGGTCGAGGGAGGACAAGACCGTGATGCCCGTGTTCCCAGCAGTATTGAGAAGGTTTGCACCGTTGAATTGCGAGGCTCCGATGATCGAGTTGACCTGATTGACCAGTTCGTCGACGTCTGTCTGAATTTTCGCGTTGTCGACGTTTTCAGCGGTCGCGGCCACAACCTTTTCCTTGATGTCATTGAGAATATTGGTGATCTGTTCTGCACCTGCGGACGCGACTGCGACGGTCGATTCTCCCAGTGACAGGGCGTCGGACACGGCCTTGAAGCCGCTGACATCCGATTCCATGACCTTCGAGATCGCGAAAATGGCAGAATTGTCCTTTGCCGTTGCGATTGCCTTGCCGGTCGAGATCATGTCCTGCGTTTTTGCGAGGTTCGAATTGACCGATTGCAGTGTTTGCAGGGCAACCATTGCGCTGTTGTTTGTCAGAATGCTGGACATAGCATAATCCTTTGATACTTGGCGTTTTTCGCCATTTCACATTCCGTTCCAGCGATGCTGGGACGGCGTTGCTGTCGTTCTGACATTTGCAGGGTCTAGACTGTGTCCCACTGCGCCATCCATAGCCGGATGCATGTTGGAGACTGCCACGAATGTGCTAACGGATTACTAAGTCAAACCTTTGAAAAACTTCATTTTTAATAAAACGCCATCACGCACGCTTTTCTACGTTTCGCGGTGTTTCCGGTGTAATCGAAAGCTTGCGGCCATTTTGGTCATAGGTGGTCATCGATCGTTTGAGACGCCGATGCGCAGCTAGGCGCGCGGCGGCTGTCCTTATGCCTTGCAGCGTACCATCAAGTAACGACTGATTGCGCGTCAGTTTTCTCTGAAGCGATTGCAAAGCGCTGGTCTCGTCGATCACAAGAGCGTTCAACATGTCTATCAGTCGCTCTTTTTGGTTCACAAGATTCTCGATGTCAGAGAGGTCTCCGGAGAGAAGAGACTGTCGTTCACGCTCCAGAAGTATGTCCAGTCGGTCGATGATCTGATTTTCTCGCTCATATGTCATGTGAGCGTTCCATCAACGACCTAAAAAAAACTTCTGCCAAACCGATCCCGCCGCTGCTGACCATCTCCCTTGCAAGTGCGTCGCGATGAAATGAGGCGAACTGTGATTCGCTGGTGCTTTCAGTCAAACTGTTTTCCTGTGTGCCGAGGCCTCCGTATTTCAGCATCTCCGCCAGAAAGCTGGCCTCCAGCTTCTCGGCCACGTTGCGCATCGCGCGTATATCGGGCGTTTCAGCAATGCCCTTCAAAGTCATGGAGGATATGGAACCGGTCATTTTACTTCCTCAAATTGATCAGACTAAATTCCATCAGAACTGAAATCGGTAAAGAAGCAGTAACCGAATTTTGTAATGCTAGGCACATGGAGTACAGGTCCTGAGAGGGTTCATGACATCTCAACCGATGACAGATCAAGTTTCGTTAGGAATGGGCGTTGCAGCGCCGAGGGCGCATACGCCCCCACCCGATGACGGGAAGACTGTCACCGACGTCCGGGCGAGGGTTTTTGAAAGAGTGTTTTTCAAAGGCCAGGCACGACTGGACGTGCTGGGGACCGATCAAGGACAGGCAGAATCTGCCGTCGAGCAAGAACGCGATTCTGAGACGTCGCGCGACGTGGAGGACCGGCCCGACAGGTCGGAGGAGGGGGGTACGCTGTTGGAGAATGGGTCCAATGCGCTGCAGACAGGATCTGAAAAAGCCTTGGTGGCGGCGGAGCCAATGCGTGAGCATCCAGAAACGCGGCAAATCGCCCTTTTGCCTGGCACGGATAACACTGTCCGACGGGAACATCCCTTGACCGTGAAGCGGACGGCTGCCGCCGCCAGTTTCTCGTTTGATTCTCTGCGGGACGCATTTGAAAACAAGTCAGTATCGAACGGCGCGGTCCTGTCTGGCGTGGACGATGAAAAAAATACCGGGACCGCAGCAGGGGCCGATGGCTCACTGCTGCGGGAATCGGGAACAGATTCCTCAAAGGTGGAGAGCCGATCCGAAGGCAGTCTTGTAAGCGGGCCAGCCGTCGGCCGCGATCTGACTTATCGGCCCAATGACACAGCCCGTATCACATCCCGACGCACAGGCTCGTACCTGCCCCTTCCTCAAGATAGCGAGTTCGCAGGACGTACCGGTCTTGAAAAGAGTGCGGCCCGGATCTTGGCAGCACAGCAGTCGCCGCCAGGTCCGCAGAGCAAGTCATTCAGCAGCGGGTATCAATTGCCGACAGCAGAGGTCAATGTCCACACGGGAAAAAAACCGGATAGAATTACCCCCCCTACCCAAGCAACCGCCCCGGTCCTGTGGCAACCGGAAGCGGTCAACGTGGGCCAGACGCTGACCAATTCGAAGTCTGAGTTGCCAGCCCGGCTGAGCACCTTTGGCCGATCGGAGGGTTCGCACATGAATTCAGCTCCCGAGACGTCTGTAGCGGCATCGACCATTGTGCGAGACGATGGGCTTTTTAGGGTCGTGCCTGTGCCCGGCAATGCGCTGCCGGAACCGGACACATTTTTGGCGGCCCCCAGTGCCGATCTCTTGCGAAAAGAAATAGAGGGTAGGCCGTTTGCGGATGTGCGTAGCGCCGCTCATTCCGTTAACGGATCAAACCTGCCGGTCGGTATCGTCTATACTCGTCCTGAATTGCCGCAGGTCATTGCTCGCCAAGTCGTGGCGAGCGTGAGCAGGTCTGGCGTTGGCGGCCGATCAATAGAACTGAGTCTCGCGCCAAGCGAACTCGGCAAAGTGCAGATGAGGCTCACGTCCAACGACGGTCAGATTACTGTCAATCTGCTCGCGGAGCGGCCCGAAACCCTTGACCTCATGCGGAGGCACGCGGAGGTGTTGGAACGTGCGCTGCATGAGGTCGGGTACGAGCATGCACAATTCACTTTCTCACAGGAAGGTCAGAGTGCGCAGCACGATTTCGGAGGACATCCGCAAGGCGCGCCGCAGAGAGAGCATGCACCGGGTGAGGCAGTCGATGTCGCGCCGAACCCGAAAGCTCTTGATCACCTGCGAGTGACGCTCGGCGACCGGTTGGATGTTTTGATTTAAAGGAGAGTGGAATGGATTTGTTGTCAGCGACGCAAAATACCCAGCAGGGCGCGGTCCAAAGTCCGGGCCCGGGGGCGGCAGAAGCGGTGGACGCAAGCAATGCCACTGCCTTGAGCGCGGATTTCGAGACATTTTTGAAGATGCTGACGACCCAGATGCGAAATCAGGATCCGCTCAATCCGGTTGAGTCCTCCGATTTCGCCGTGCAGCTTGCAACATTCTCGACAGTGGAACAGCAGGTTTTGACCAATGATCTGTTGACGGATCTTGGCGCGCGTTTGGGTGCGCTTGGTCTTGGTCAAGTATCTGGGTGGATTGGCATGCAAGCGGTCACAGAAGATCCTGTGATCTTTGATGGCCAGCCGGTCACACTCTCCACGACGGTCGCTGCACAAGCTCAGGCCGCTGAAATCGTGGCGACAAATGCGCAGGGAATTGTGGTGAACCGTCAATCGATTCCAGCCGTCTCAGGAAAGGTCGAATGGATCGGTCAGGATCCGGCCGGGCTTCCGATAGAAGATGGAGTGTATGACCTCGAAGTGCATTCTATCGTCGGAGGTGAAACTGTCGCGCGACATGCCGTGCAACAGGTGGCCTTGATTGCAGAGGCGCAGTTTGATGGAGAAGAAACACGTTTGGTCCTTGAAAACGGGCAGCGAATCCTTGCCTCCCAAGTGGTGGGGCTGCGCTAGGTGCGAGAGTAACCTGTCCTTGCCGCGATCGTGAAAGCACAATAGCGTTCGGTTGTATTTTCCAAGCGTTAGGTCACCTGCAATGCTGCCCGGACCGGCAACGGATGTCGAAATGACCCTCGCACAGACGCTGGAGCTGCGCGGGTTCGTTGCCCTTGATGCGCATTGGACCAGCCTTGCAGGCGGGAGAACGAATCGCAGTTGGCGGGTAAACTCGGAAGCGGGGTCAATCGTTATCAAATTGTTTGGTCCATGCGGCCTCAATCCGATGTTCCCAAACGACCCCAATTCGGAAGTGCTGGCACTCGAGCATCTCGCAGGGCGCAAGCTCGCCCCCGTCCTTTTGGACCATTTCCAGACAAAGGCGGGATATTGCATCGTTTATGAACACGTTGCAGGCAAGATGTGGCAAGGCGGCCCTGCATCGGTCGCGGGATTGTTGGACCGCGTTCACGCGCTCGACGCGCCGCTGTCTCTGCGGCGTGCTCCCGATGGCAGCCACGCAATAGAACAGCAGACCAGATTGATTCTCTCGCACTGCCCGCCAGCGCGGGCGCGTGCTGTCTGGCACCTCAAGCCGGGTGGATCGATTCCGCCATCGGGCAGATCCTGCCTCTTGCACGGCGATCCGGTGCCGGGGAATATTATCGGATCGGGCGATGACTGGTATTTGATTGACTGGCAATGCCCCGCGATAGGCGATCCGTGCGAAGATCTGTCCATATTTCTTTCGCCCGCGATGCAAATGGCGTATCGAGGCGTGCGCTTGTCTGAAAATGAGCGTCAGAGTTTTATTTCGGGATATCCTGATCTGGAAATAATTGAGAGATATCTGTTACTTGCTCCTTGGTATCATTGGCGTATGGCAGCATATTGCACGTGGATCCAAACACGCAATGAGGCCTCCGTTGGTTCCGCATATGAGGCTGAAATCGCGGCCATCCGCGCGTGGGGTTGCTGAATTATCGGTCAGGCCGTTGCAAAAATGCGCGGCTACTAGCCGATTGCGGGTTTGCTGCAATTATCTGTTCCATTGCAATGAGAGGTATGGCATACAAATGGTAATCCCGAATGGGATGTTATGGTCTATCACGACTTGGAGAATGTTATGAAAAAGATTTCCATGATTGCCGCAGCTTCCGCTCTGGCTTTGTCTACTGCTGCTCCTGCCTTTGCTCAGGACGCAGAGGTCAACACCGATCCGTTCGTTTCGACCCAAGGGGCTGGCGCTGGTCTCGGTCTCGGCGTGACCGGCACGACTGTTGCCGCCGCAGTGACGGGCATTATCTTCGTGACGGCGGTTGCGTCGTCCTCGGACGATAGCTCGACAGCGACAGGATCCACCAACTAAGCTGCTCGGCGATTTGTCGTCGGCACATCTGGTGTTGAAAATTGAGAAACGGGCCTTAGGGCCCGTTTTTTATGTCGTGCCATCGGGATCAAGTTGCGCCAGATGCGCGGATACGTTTTCCTGCGTTTCGTACAGGCTGGAATAGTATCCGCCTTGTGCGAGAAGATCACTGTGAGTGCCCTGCTCCACAAGGCGACCTGCGTCGAGCACGTAGATGCAATCGGCATCCACTATTGAGGAGAGACGATGCGCGACCATGATTGTGGTCCGTCCCGCAGTCAGGCGAGCCAAGGCTGATTTGATCCGTGCTTCAGTCGCCTGATCGAGCGCACTTGTGGCTTCATCCAAAAGCAAAATCGGGGCATCGGCGAGAAACGCGCGCGCGATTGCAATCCTCTGTTTTTGTCCGCCAGAGAGATGCGCCCCTTTCGGTCCGACAGGCGCGTCGCCACGCCGGCGGATCAGATCCGAGATCTCTGCACTCTCGGCCGCCCGCCATATATCGGCGTCGCTGGCATCTGGATTGACGTAACGGATATTCTCCCAGATCGAATTGTTGAAGATGACGATGTCTTGGGCGACCACGGAGAATGCACCGCGCAGCGCCGCCAGAGTGAGCTTGTCAATTCGTGTGCCGCCAATAGTGATCTGCCCGCCCTGCACGTCGTAGAGCCGGGAGAGCAATGACAGAATGGTGGATTTACCCGAGCCGGTGGCCCCAACGATTGCCGAGATGTTCCCGCCATTGAACGTGATCGACAGGTCGTCGAACAGGGGCTGGTCATCCGAATAGCAAAACCGCACGTGATCTAGAACGATATCACCTCTGGTATCGACGCTCGTCGTCGCATTTGGTTTGTCGAAGATGGTTGGTTGCTCGAGGTAGAGGCCTCGCACGCGGTCGAGAAGCACGATATGCGATTGCAGAGATCCCAAAAACTGAGCGAGAAGTCGGGCCGGATCAAACACCAGGACCATGCCAAGCAGAAATGTGATGATCCCCGCACCGTCCATGTCGAAATCGGGATGAAGAACCATGAAGCCCCCGCCACCGATGACCAGAACATAGACAAAGGCTGAACTGAGGTCGATCGAGGGCATTACCAGCGCCTGTGTCCGTTGGACACGTAACGTCAGGTCTCGTATGGCAGCGGTGCCCTTTTCGAGACGCGCGGTCTCGACCGCCTCTTGGCTGGAGATCTTGACCGTGCGCATCCCGCCGACAGTTTCGTCGATGCCGTTCATATAATCACCAAGGGCTTGTTCGGCTTGCGCTTGCACCATCTTGACCCGCCCAGACACGAAGTTCATCACCCAAATGATGAAAGGCAACACCAATACAGCGGCCGTGAACAGGACCGGGTTTTTCCAGATAAGGTAGCCTGAGACGATGACGACCGTGACCGCGTCGCGCACCGCGTTGGCTGTACCGAGGCCGATGAAATGACCCAAACCCTGGGTTTGGGTGACAATGCGCTGAATGATCTCGCCGGATTTCGTGCGCTCGAAATAGGCCAGATCAAGCTCCATCATATGCGAAATCAGGTCACGCCGCATTTCGTAGATTGCGCCATTGCTCACCCATACCGAGATGCGCGGTACGAGATACGCCATGAGCGCGCGGATACCGAACAGAAAGAAGACGGCAACACAGACAAGCGCCAGTTCGCGCATTGTGCCATTCTCGAAGATCACGCGGAGGCCGTTCTCGGTGATCGACAAGAACTGTTGATAGACGACGCCCTGGATGATGATCATAATCAGGACAAGCCCAAGCCAGGGCGCGCGCTTTTTCATGTAGCGATGCCATAGCCAGCGCAGGTTGTCGCGGTCGCGTGGAGAAAACAGCGGTGATTTGCCGGGACGGTCAGGGCGAGTCATGCGGGCGGGATCACTATCAGGTTCATGCCCGGCGTCTTAGAACGTTCATGGCGTTAGGTCATCCTATATATTGGCAGGGCGTGTCATGGATAGGACGGTGTGCGGTGCAGCAGTTCATCGAGTTGCCGGGCAATCCAGCCGCGCGGGATGAAATGACCTCGTTTGTGGACATCCAAAGTCACGCGACCTTTCCCGCAATCCGTCCAGGTGGTGCGCGTGAACATGTCGTGTTTCGTAACGCTCCATGTATCTGTGTCGATGTCGGCGTCGTCGCAACGCAGCCTGTCGCGCCAGAGTTTGACGGGCCACGTTGTTTGACCTGTAGGACCGAACGGGAAGTCCATCACAGTATCGGCGGTGCCGTGGAC
Source organism: uncultured Roseovarius sp. (assembly GCF_947259555.1). Lineage (GTDB taxonomy): Bacteria > Pseudomonadota > Alphaproteobacteria > Rhodobacterales > Rhodobacteraceae > Roseovarius. The sequence goes on along the minus strand of NZ_CAMYMD010000100.1, from coordinate 135,445 downwards.
GTGACGCACGTCTTGAGGGGCCTGCGGGCAGATTTCCGATTGGCGCAAGGTGCCTGAGACGGCTAGAAGTGCGGCGATAACATTGCCGTTCTCGCATGCATAGCGCCATGCCATTGCCGAACCGTAAGAATAGCCCGAGACAAAGATGCGGTTGCGGTCGATCGGATAGCGTTTGGCGGCGTCCTCGATTACGGCAGCGGCAAATGCGACATCATCGGTTTGGTCGGTCCAGAAATTCCAGGTCTTGCCCTGTCCGTTGGGGGCCAGCAAAAGCACGCCGCGACGCCGTGTTGCCCCGGAAATGCGGCCATGTTTGACGATCAGGGTACCCTGCCGCATCCAGCCATGAAAATGCAACAGCACGGGCAGAGGTGATGTGCCATCCCAGTCGTCGGGTTCCTTGACGTGGTAGGACCGCTCGCCGAGGGGACAGGGATTTTCGGCATGACAGACGGCTTGCTCGGGTGACACAGCGAGTGAATTTGTGGGCCACAGCAGGGCCAAAATTAGCGGGATCAGGTGCATGGGTGCTCCGGTCGAGATGCGTCAAATGCAACGTAACCGCCGCGTGTGAAATATCATGTCACAAGCCTGTCAGTCTGGGCGATCATGGCCTGTTGCTGCCGTTTGCGCCTCCCGCGCGGCACCTTTTGCCGTTCGCTTAATGGCGGCAACAAGCCAAAACCTCCTCTTTTGCTAAATGAGCGCGAAAATGCGGGCCGGGCCGCCGGTGCCGCCGCGATGCTTGGGCGCGCCGATCACCACGGTCGCGCCCGCCGCCGGTACCTTGTCGAGGTTGGCCATGCATTCGATGCCGAATCGCCCCGTCGGCAGCCACGCGTAATGCGTGGCGAAATCCGCCGAGGGGCCGTGATCGAGAGACAGCGTGTCCGAGGCGATGGAACGCGCGCCGGTCTCTTCGATGAGCATCTGCGCCGCCTCGACGTGGAAGCCCGGGTAGTGCTGTTTCTCGCCGTCAAACCCTCGGAAGGCATCGCTGCCGGTCTTGGCCCCCCAACCGGAATAAAGCGCCACACAGGCCCCGTCGGGGATGTCGCCATTGGCCGAGATCCACGCCTTGAGGTCGTCGGGGGTGAGCCGCGTGTCGGCATCCTCGGCCGCGCGCGCCGCGATATCCACGACGCAGAGCGGCGCCACGAGATTACCCACCGGGATTTCATCGACGGACGCCCCATCGGCGGAGAAGTGCAGCGGCGCATCGACATGGGTGCCGGTATGCTCGTTGACCGTCAGCGTCAGCAGGTTGAAGCCGTGATCGGCAAAGTTGAAATTCTGCTCGGTGGAGATGCCGGGCGCACCGAAATAGGTCGGAAAATCGGCGTCATAGGTGTGGGTCAAATCCTCGACCGTGCTATGGCCATGCGCCATCGCAGGGGATGCGCCCAAGGGCGAGAGCGCTGTGGCGGCCCCGGCCCCGACGGCGGTTCCAAAGAAGGCGCGGCGCGACAGCATCCTGTCCTTGACCGTATTGATTACGCAGGCGTCACACATGGCATGTCCTTTCCGGTTTCGGTGCATATGGGGTGCAGCCTAGCATGATTCTGCGCTATGCAGGGGTGCGGCTTTGGTCGGTGGACCGGAAAGGGAGAGGGCGGATGCTGGCATTGATGCGGTTGCTGATCTTCGGGCTGATCGCTCTGACGGCGCTCTATCTCGGGATTTCCTGGTACTCGCGGTCCGCGCGGCGCAAGAAAATGGAGCACGACTGGGAAGAGGCGGGTCGCCCCGGCGACCGGGATGCCTATATAGAGGCCGGAATGGTGCAATATGAGCAATCGTTGCGCAAACGGCTGATCTGGCTGGTCTATATCCTTCCGGTGACGCTGATCTGTGTCATCATCTATGTCACGAATTTCATGTAAGGGGGCCACGCATGGTCTATGTCAAATGGGTGTTTTGGGGTGTGTTCTGGACGGTGGTAATCGCCTTTCTGCACTATACGCTGCCGCAGCATGACGTGGTACGGATCACCGACACCTATGAAAAACGGGTCAATCCGGGCGATAACGCATTGTTCTGGTCAAGCGCCGATACCGGCGATGATCCGACGGCGACCGAGCGCGATGTGTTCTTTATCCAGACCTTCCAGGCCAATGACAAACCGATGATCTATCGCAACGAGGATACCGGCTGGGGCTGGCCGCCCTATTTCAAGTTCGACACGGCCAATCTGCAGGCTGAGGCGTCGGACATGATGTCCAAGAAGAATGCCGCGACCGCGCAATGGGTGGTGGTGCGCCATTATGGCTGGCGCAATGAGCTGTTTTCGATTTATCCCAATGCGGTTAGCATCCGCGCCGCCACCGGGCCGGACGAGCAGATCATTCCCTGGGTCAAGATCGTGATTCTCGTGCTGCTGGCTGCTCTTTTCTGGGCCATTCGCGTACGCTGGATCAGGTTCCGCGAGCGGCGCATCGAGCCGGTGATGGACGAATGGAGTGAAGGGGCCCGCTGATCCCGGCGCGCCCCTCAGCGCTTGCCATAGTACAGCCCGACCACGTGCTCGGCCTCGGCGAAGAACAGCCAGCGAGAGGCGGCAACACCTGCGACATGGGCCAGAACCGCGACGATGGCCAGCATATGCGAGAACGGCAGCAGCAGGAGCGCGACGGGCAGCACATAGCCGAGCCCGAACGCGATGCCCCGCAGTTTCATCGCGTGTTTGCGCCCGACCTGATGCACCATTTCGCGCAACAGGTAGTTGGTGCCGGTATGTGGTGGCTCGAATGCGCGAACGGTGCCGATATTGCCCAGACCCGTCGCCGTTGCCATGTCGGTGCCCGAGGCGGCAAAGGCCCCGTCGCCGCGCACCCACCACAGGATTTGCAGCACGCCCGCGATCGGAATGAGGATCAGCGCGGCGCTGATTTCTCCGGCCAGAAGCGCGCCCCCTGCCAGCGATATGGCAATCAGCAAGGCCGGGGTCAGGGGGGTGTTCCAGCGCGGTACGGTTTTCATCTGCGTGTAAATCATCGAGGTGGTGAAGACCGTGCCGAGCGATAGTACGGCGCCGACCCATCCGAGAGCCGCCAGCCGGGTGTCGAAAAACACCAACCCCGCGCCATAGGCAGCCATGACCAGCAAGGCCGCGACTGCACAGACGCCTTCGCGCGACAACCAGCTGGAGCGCCATTGGCTGAACGCCTTCCACGCGCGTTCGGGGTGCCCGAGGTGAAAGGTCGAGGCCAGGAGCCCGCCCACGGCGAGCGCATAGGCGATGGCGAAGAAGGCGAAGGCGACCCAGCCGGTGACGGCAGGCAGGCCAAGGCCCAGCCAGATCAGCAGGCCAAACCCAAGCCCCGAGAGGGTGGTGAAGACGATGACAGACGGGGCGGGATGCATCAGATCTTCTCCAATGTGCGGTCAAGCCAGCCGAGAAAGCCCTTGGGCTCGTCCATCACCGGCTCCAGAAACGGGGCGAGGATGTCGATGTCGCCCGCCGGTTTGGGCTGGTCGAGCGTATCCTTGGGCCGGGGCGGCAGGTATTGGTTGACGGGTTTGGTGCCCTGTTCGGGCATGAGATCCATACCGCCGCGCTCTGCCACAAGCTGGCTCACGTCGCTATCGGGATCGCCCAGGTCACCGAAATGCCGCGCGTTCGACGGGCAGGTGCGCACGCAGGCCGGCACGCGGTCCTCTTCGGGCAGGTTGTCGTTGTAGATGCGGTCGACGCAGAGGGTGCATTTCTTCATCACGCCCTCGGCCTGATCCATCTCGCGCGCACCGTAGGGGCAGGCCCATGCGCAGAGCCCGCAGCCGATGCAGTCGGCTTCATTGACCAGAACGATGCCGTCCTCGACCCGCTTGTAGCTGGCCCCCGTGGGGCAAACGGTGACACAGGGCGCACCCTCGCAATGCAGGCAGGATTTGGGGAAATGCACCAGCTGTGCGGCGGGGTGCGGCATGGCGGATGTCGCCAGCGGCTGCACCTCGTAGCTGTGCACTCGGTTGAGGAAGGTGCCCGACGGGTCCGCGCCGTAAGGGTCCTGATCGCTGAGCGGTGCGCCGTAATTCTCGGTGTTCCAGCCCTTGCAGGACACCACGCAGGCATGACAGCCGACACAGGTATCGAGGTCGATGACGAGACCGAGTTTGCGGGTCGTGGTTTCGGGAAGCGTGGTCATGCGGTCCGCTCCTCAAGTATGTGGGGGCGGGTGCTCACTGGCTCTTCGCGGGTCTTGTCCCATGTGGCAATGAACCAGATGAACGAGCCGACGCCGAACGCGACAAAGGCTAGAATGGCCAGCAATGTCAGGGTCTTGCCGCTCATTTACCGACCTTCCATTCAAGGTGGTCCGGGCCTTGCCCCACCGGCGATTTGATCGGGGCGAAGATGGGTTGCGCCTCTGCCGGGGCGGTTGATTTCTCGATCTTCACCCGCAGATCGAACCATGCCGCCTGCCCGGTGATCGGATCGGAGTTGGACCAGCGCAGCCCATCACCCTTTGGTGGCAAGAGCTCGTGGATCAGGTGGTTGAGCAGGAAGCCGCGCGTCGCCTCGGGCGCATCCTCGGACAGCGCCCAAGCGCCCTTGCGCTTGCCGATGGCGTTCCATGTCCAGACGGTGTTTTCATTGAGCGCGGCCATGTGGGCGACCGGCACGGTGATCTCGCCATGCGCCGAGGTGACGCGCGCCCAATCGCCGTCACTGAAGCCGTGTTTTTCCCAGAGTTTCGTTGGCAGGTAGAGCGGGTTCTGCCCGTGGATCTGCCGCAGCCAGGCGTTTTGCGTGCCCCAGCTGTGATACATCGCCATCGGGCGCTGCGTCAGCGCATGGACGGGGAACTCCTGGGTATCGACGCTGTCGTCCTCGAAGGGCGGATACCAGATCGGCAGCGGGTCCATCATGGATTTGATCCGCGCGCGCAGGTGATCGGGCGGTTGACGCTCCCCATGGCCTTCTGCGGCAAGCTGAAACTTGCGCATCGGCTCGGCGTAGAGATCGAAGATATAGGGCTGCGGTTTGTCGAATATGCCCATGCCGACGGCCCAGTCCTGATAGGCCATGTTCCACGGCTTGTAGTAATTTGCGCCCTCGGGAATGTGGCTGACGAAAAAGCCGCCGTTTTCGATATAGCGGTCGATCTGCGCCGGGTTGGGCGCGCCGCGGCCCACATCCTCGCCATTGCCGCGAAAGCCCGCGAGCGGGCCGATACCCGGCTTGCGCTCGTGATTGACCATGTAATCTGCATAATCGCGGTAGCGCGGCGTGCCGTCCTCGGCGGTAAAGCCGGGCAATTTCAGCTTGTTGGCCAGTTGCACCAGCACCGTCTGAAAGCCGCGCACGTCACGGTCGGGTTCCACCACCGGCCAGCGGATCGCGTCCGCCGCCGCGTCCGCTTCGCAAATCGGGCGGTCGAGCAGGGAAATGCAGTCGTGGCGCTCCAGGTAGGTCGTGTCGGGCAGGATGAGGTCGGCATAGGCGACCATTTCGGAACTGTAGGCATCCGAATAGATGATGCGCGGGATGACATACTCGCCACTCTCGTCCGTGTCGGTCAGCATCTCCATCACGCCGCGCGTGTTCATCGAGGAATTCCACGACATGTTGGCCATGTACATGAAGAGCGTGTCGATCTTGTAGGGGTCGCCCGCGTGGGCATTGGAGATCACCATGTGCATCAGCCCATGCGCCGACATCGGGTTTTCCCATGTGAAGGCCTTGTCGATGCGTGCGGGGCTGCCGTCGTCCTTGAGCGCGAGGTCTTCGGGGCCGCGCGGATAGCCCAGATGCGGGCCGTCGAGCGGCTGGCCGGGCGCGTATTTGCAATGCGGCGTGGGGTGGGCGCTCACGGGCTTGGGGTAGGGCGGCTTGAAGCGGAAGCCGCCGGGCACCTCGACCGTGCCGAGGAGGATCTGCAGCACATGCAGCGCGCGGGCGGTCTGGAAGCCATTGGAATGGGCCGATATTCCGCGCATGGCGTGGAAACTGACCGGGCGGCCGATCATCGTCTTGTGGGTCTCGCCGCGAAAATCTGTCCACTCGTGGTCGAGGGTGAACGCCTCGTCAAAGGCCACGCGGGCGATCTCGGCGGCGATGCGGCGGATCTTGTCGGGGGTGATGCCGCAGCGCTCAGACACCGCCTCGGGGGCGTATTGCGGGTCTAGGTATCGCTCAGCCATCAGGTGCATCACGGGGCGATGAGTGATCCCGTCCACCTCGTGCGTGGCACTCAGGTCGGGGCGCACGCCGGGGGTGTCGAACGCCATAAGCTTGCCGGTCTTGCGGTCTATGACTGTCGGTTTTCCGTCGGTATCGCGTAGGAAAAGCCCGTGCTCGGGTGAGTTCGGATCGGCGTTCACCAGAACGGGCGCGTTGGTGTAGCGGGCGAGGTAGTCGAGGTCGATTTTGCCTGCGCGCATCAGCTCGTGAATGAGCGACAGGATGAAGAGCCCATCGGTGCCCGGCGTGATGCCCACCCAATCGTCGGCCACGGCGTTATAGCCCGAGCGGATCGGGTTCACCCCGATCACCCGCGCGCCACGCGCCTTGATCTTGCCGATCCCCATCTTGATCGGGTTGCTGTCATGGTCTTCGGCCACACCGAACAGCATGAAGAGCTTGGTATGGTCCCAATCCGGCTGTCCGAATTCCCAGAACGCGCCGCCCATCGTGTAGATGCCGCCAGCGGCCATGTTGACCGAGCAGAACCCGCCATGCGCCGCGAAATTCGGCGTGCCGAAATTCTGCGCCCAGTAGCCTGTGAAACTTTGGCTTTGGTCGCGCCCGGTGAAGAACGCAAGCTTGGAGGGGTCGGTCGTGCGGATCGGCTCCAGCCAGTCGCAGGCGATTTGCAGCGCCTCGTCCCAGCTGATTTCCTCGAACTCGCCCGAGCCACGAGGGCCGACGCGCTTCAACGGCGCGCGCAGGCGCGAGGGGGCATTGACCTGCATGATCCCCGCCGAACCCTTGGCACAGAGCACGCCCTTGTTCACCGGATGGTCGCGGTTGCCCTCGATATAGGCCACCTTACCATCCTTCATGTGCACGTTGATGCCGCAGCGGCAGGCGCACATGTAGCAGGTCGTCTTGCGCACCTCGTCCGAGACATGGGGAGAGGTGTCGATGCGTGGCTGATGATGCGTCATGGCTGGGCCTTGTCCTTGGTCGGCGTCACGTTAGGGCAGACAAAGTCTGGCCGCGACCGTTTTCTGATATCTTTGCATTTCCTGAACATCTGTTCTGGAAATCCCGAAGACATCGGTTCATTTTTCCGGTTTTCATGGTGGCAATACATTCAGGAGATGCCGCGCGTCGGCGGCGATCATGCGTTCCTCCTGCGCGGGCACGATCCAGCCGGTGATGGCGGAGCCCGCTGCGTGCAGGCGAGTTTTGCCGGCGTCGTTCGCCGCCTCGTCAAGCTGCGCGCCGAGCCATGCCAGCCCCTGAAAGATGCGTGCCCGGATGGGGGCCGCGTTCTCGCCGATGCCGCCGGTGAAGGCCACGGCATCGACCCCCTCCATCGCACCGATCAGCGATCCGGCATGGCGTAGCGCCCAGTAGCAGAAATGGTCTATGGCAAAACGAGTCTCGGGCGTGTCCGCCTCCATCAGCGCGCGCATGTCCGACAGCCCGCCCGAAAGGCCGCGCAGCCCGCTTTCCTTGTTCAAGAGGTGATGCGTGGCCGCGATGCCGTCTTCCTCGGCGAGGCGCAGCACGGCATTGCCGTCGATCTCGCCGGTGCGGGTGCCCATAGTCAACCCGCCAAGCGGCGAATAGCCCATGGTGGTGGCGACCGACCGCCCGTCGCGGATGGCGCAGATCGAGGCCCCGTTGCCGAGGTGGAAGGCGAGCAGGCGCTTGGGCAGCGCCGCGCCGGTGAGGCTCGGCATGTGCCGCACCAGCGAGGCGTAGGAGGTGCCGTGGAACCCGTAGCGCCGGAGGCCGCGCGCCTCGATCGGCGCGGGCAGGGCATAGCGCGCCGCAACCTCGGGGTTGGTGGCGTGAAAGGCGGTGTCAAATGTTGCGGTTTGCGGCAGACCGGGGGCGAGGCGGGCCAGCGTGTTGATGGCGGCGAGGTTGTGCGGGTTGTGCAGCGGGGCAAGCGCCGAGCAGCGGCCGATTTCCGCGACTACCTCGGGTGTGATGCGCGCCGGTTCGGTCAGGTCCGTGCCGCCATGCACGACACGATGCGCGGCGGCGCGAAAGCGGCTGAACGGCAGGCCGTTGGCCTCCAGCCCCGCAAGCACCGCTTGCAGCGCGCTGTCATGGTCGGGGAAATCCTGCGCGGTCTTGACGCTGCCCAATTTCAGGCTGCCCGTGCTGCCGATGCCATCGGCGATCCCGGTCAATGTCTCGGTTAGATCGCCGTCGAAAACCGCCAGCTTGATCGAGGACGACCCGGCGTTCAGGACCAGTATGAGATCGCTATCCGCCGGGTCGTTCATTGATCAGACCTGCTGCTCGCGCATGTCGGCGGCGTCGATTCCGGCGACGGCGACGGGCTTTTTCATCGCGTCGCGGCGGAACGGATCGCCGAGTTCCTGATTGAGCAACACCTCGATCAGTGTCGTGGTGTTGTTCTCCATCTGGTCCTTGATCGCCTGATTGAGCGCGTCGGTGAGCGCGTCCATCGTCTTGACCTGCACGCCCTTGAGGCCACAGGCCTGCGCGATCCCGGCATAAGAGACCTTCTCGTCAAGCTCGGTGCCGACGAAATTGTCGTCAAACCACAGCGTCGAATTGCGCTTTTCCGCGCCCCACTGATAGTTGCGGAAGACGATCTGTGTGACCGGCGGCCACTCCTCGCGGCCAATCGCCGTCAGCTCATTGACAGCGATGCCAAAGGCGCCGTCCCCGGCAAAGCCCACGACCGGCACATGCGGCTGGCCGATCTTGGCACCGATGATCGACGGCAGGCCATAGCCGCAGGGGCCGAACAGGCCGGGCGCGAGGTATTTGCGGCCCTCTTCGAAGGACGGGTATGCGTTGCCGATGGCGCAGTTGTTGCCGATATCCGAGGAAATGATCGCCTCTTTCGGCAGCGCGCTCTGGATCGCGCGCCAGGCCATGCGCGGGCTCATCCAGTCGGGCTTGTCGGCGCGGGCGCGTTCGTTCCAGGTGGTGCCGGGGTCGTCCTCTTCGTGATCCATCGAGGAGAGCTGCTGCGCCCAGGTGGATTTCGTCTGTGCGATCAGCGCCTTGCGCGCGTCGCGGCCCGCGTCGCCCGCGCTGTCGGCGAGGCTGCCGAGGATCGAGGCCGCGACCTTTTTGGCGTCGCCCACGATACCCACGGTGACCTTTTTGGTCAGGCCGATGCGGTCGGGGTTGATATCGACCTGAATGATCCTGGCGTCCTTGGGCCAGTAGTCGATGCCGTAGCCCGGCAGGGTCGAGAACGGGTTGAGCCGGGTGCCGAGGCAGAGCACGACATCGGCCTTGGCGATCAGTTCCATCCCCGCCTTGGAGCCATTATAGCCCAGCGGCCCGGCAAAAAGCGGGTGCGAACCGGGGAAGGCATCGTTGTGCTGATAGCCCACGCAGACCGGCGCATCGAGACGCTCGGCCAGTTGGCGCGAGGCGTCGATGCCCCCCGCCAGAACCACGCCCGCGCCGTTGAGGATGACCGGGAACTTGGCCTCGCTCAGCAGCTTGGCGGCCTCGGCTATCGCGGTCTCGCCGCCAGAGGGGCGCTCGAACTCGACGATGGCGGGCAAGTCCACGTCAATGACCTGCGTCCAGAAATCGCGGGGAATGTTGATCTGCGCAGGCGCCGAGGCGCGCTTGGCCTGAAGGATCACGCGGTTGAGCGTCTCGGCGATGCGCGTGGGGTCGCGCACCTCTTCCTGATAGGCGACCATGTCCTCGAACAGTTTCATCTGCTCGACCTCCTGAAAGCCGCCCTGACCGATGGTCTTGTTGGCGGCCTGCGGGGTCACCAGCAGAAGCGGGGTGTGGTTCCAGTAGGCGGTTTTCACGGCGGTGACGAAATTGGTGATGCCGGGGCCGTTCTGGGCGATCATCATCGACATCTTGGCCGACGCGCGGGTATAGCCATCGGCCATCATGCCCGCAGAACCCTCATGCGCGCAGTCCCAAAAGGTGATTCCCGCCTTGGGAAAAATATCCGAGATCGGCATCATCGCCGACCCGATGATCCCGAAAGCATGTTGGATTCCATGCATTTGCAGGGTTTTTACAAAGGCTTCTTCGGTGGTCATCTTCATTAGGGCTATCCTTCGGGTCAGGCACGGACATCGTGCTTGGCTTGAACATCTGTGCAGACATTAGCGGCGGCGGTGGGCCGCTTCTAGGGCCAGTTGAATATGGCAGATAAAGCCAAAAATGTAAAATAATGAGAACATTGGTATCAATAATGGATATTATTTAGGCGTTGGCGTTGATTTGAAACGACCGTAACGTTGCTTTAACCTTTTGAGTTTATGTATTAATTTCGAAGCTGGTGCTGGTCCGGGGCCGCAGAGGATGGTCTGCCAATTCATGCGCCAGCTGCGCGATGCCCGGGGCGATGCGCTCCGACGAGATGGAGGAATAGGCGAGACGGTAAAAATTGCGAGGGCGGTTCGTACCATGAAAGAACGGGGTGCCCGGCTCCACGAGTACACCACGCTTGCGCAGGTGCGCGTCGAGCTGGCCCATGTCGATATGAGCGGGGGCCTCCATCCAGATCGATGAGCCGCCGAAAACGCCTCGTCCGGCGACGTCGAGCCCGTGTTCGGAGAGGGCGTCTTCCATGACCTTGCGGCGGCGGGAGAACACCTGCCCCATGCGCCGCACGAGGCTGTCGTAATGGCCGAGCGACAGAAAATAGGCCGCCGTGCGCTGAATATGGCCCGGCGGGTGCCGCAACACGGAGGCGCGCAGGGCGCGGCATTCGCGGATAAACGCCTTGGAGCCAACAAGGTAGCCAAGGCGCAGGCCCGGAAAGATCGACTTGGAGAAGGAGCCGACATAGATCACCCGACCCTCGGTATCGAGCGACTTGAGCGCCGGCAGAGGCGCGCGGAGAAAGGAGACTTCAAACTCGTAATCATCTTCTACGATCAGTGCGCCCATATCCGCCGCCTTGGCCAAGAGCGCCTCGCGCCGGGCGCGGGGCATGGTGGCATTGGTTGGGGCCTGATGGCTGGGGGTGGTGAAGATCACATCGGCCTGATCCGGCAGGGCGTCGGGCGGCAGGCCGTCTCGGTCGACGTCTACCGGCGTCAGATGACAGCGCGATTGCATGAGAATATCGCGAAGCGCGTGGTAGCAGGGGTTCTCGATTACTGCCGTGCGGCGTTGTGTCAGCAGCACCTGGGCGGTCAGCCAGAGCGCGTTCTGCGCGCCCATTGTGACCAGGATTTCAGAGGGTTGCGCGAGAATTCCGCGACGCGGCAAGGTGTGGCGGGCGATGAACTCGATCAGTTCGGGATCGTCCTGATCGTAGTAGTCGGCGGTCAGCGCCTGAAAGTCCTTTTGCCCGAGCGCGCGCAGCGCGCAATGCCGCCAGTTGGTGTGATCAAAGAGCGCCGGATCGGTCTGGCCATAGATGAACGGATAGCGATAGCGCGCCCAGTCCTGCGGCTTCTCGGGGGTGTCGCCGCCGGTGAAGCGCCGCCCCAAAGCACGCGACCAGTCGATCGTGTCGGCGCGTGCCGCGGGCGTAGTGAATGCCGGAGGTTCCGGCGCATTTTCCGAGACGTAGTAGCCGGACCGGTCGCGCGCCTCGAGATAGTCATTGGCCTGTAGCTCGGTCAGCGCGAGGGTCACCGTGATCCGGCTCACCCCGAGATGCGCGGCGAGTTTGCGCGACGAAGGCAGCTTTTCGCCCTTGCGGAAACGGCCCGACAGAATGCCTTGCGCGATCATTTGCTGGATCTGCGCCTGCAAGGTGCCCTCCGCCTCGGGGGCGAGAAAGAATGTCTCAACCGGAATCGCCATAAGATCAGCCTAGTCTGGACTTATGACTTGCGCAATCTGGTCTGAACGCGAATTGACAGCCTGTGCGACCGCCGCGCTATTCACTCGACCCGTCTCAGACGACCGGGAAGGCCCGGTCGAACGACGTCTGCCCCTCGCCGGAGACCTCGATAATCCGGCTCCCGGGTACGCGCCGGAGCCAGCCGAGGGTTTCGAAATGCGCGAGCAGGCCCCGTCCCAGACGCCCGGCCAGGTGAGACCGGCGATCCGACCAATCAAGGCAGTCACGGCACAGCGCCGTGCGGGGCGAGGGCAGGGTTTCGAGGTCAAGCCCGAGTTGGGTGACAAACTCCTGCCCCGAGGTGGTAAGGAGCAGCATGTCATCTTCATGGCGCAGGCAGTCGCGGGCCATCAGGCTGTCATACATCCGGGTGCCCATGGCCCCGGCCAGATGGTTGTAGCAGACCCGGGCATGGCGCATCGCCCGGTCGCGTGGCCCGGGGCGCGTGCGCAGTTGGCCTGCGCCCGCCGCGAGGCCCATCAGCGCCTCGAGCACATGGGCCACATCCTCGGAGCCGAGCGTGAAATACTTGTGCCGCCCCTGCTTGCGCACCCGTATCAGGGTGGCATTCTCGAGCTTTGACAGATGCGACGACGCGGTTTGCAAGGTGACGCCCGCCTCGGATGCCAACTCGGACGCTGTGAGGGCCCTGCCGCTCATCAAGGCGGTCAGGATGTTGGCGCGGGCCGGGTCACCGATGAGCGCCGCGATTTGCGCGATATCAGGTCCGTCTTTCATGGTTCGACCATAGTCGAAGCATTTGCATGTCGCAAGTGGCTAGGATCAATGCAGCCAGCCAAGGAGGACCAAATGCTGACCTGTGTGATCCGTTACCATATCGACCCGACCAAGACGGACCAATTTGTCCGGTACGCGCGCAACTGGGGGGTCGCAATCCCGCGCTGCGGCGCGGACCTGATCGGGTATTTCGCGCCGCATGAGGGCAGCAGCACGCTGGCCTATGGCCTCTACACCGTGGCGTCGCTGGCCGATTACGAGGCTTATCGCGCACGGCTGGCAGAGGATCCGCTGGGGCGCGAAAACTATGCTTTTGCGCAGAAAGAGAAGTTTCTGTTGCGCGAAGACCGGACTTTCCTGAAGCTGGTGCCCGCAGCACGGGGAGAAATGGAATGATCGCGATCATATTCGAGGTGGAACCGGCAGAGGGGCAAAAGGCGCCTTATCTGGAAATGGCGGCGAAGATGCGCGCGCTGGTGGAAGGCGTCGAGGGGTTCATCAGCGTTGAGCGGTTCCAGAGCCTGACCCATCCCGGCAAGCTCTTGTCGTTGAGTTTTTGGGAGGATGAGGCGGCGGTGGAGCGGTGGCGCAAGCTTCATGAGCATCGACATGCGCAGAGCCTCGGGCGCGAGGTGATGTTTGACGACTACCGCCTGCGCGTCGTCAGCGTGATCCGGGATTACGGCAAACATGACCGCGCCGAGGCGCCGAAGGATAGTCTCGAAGTGCATGGCGGCTGACATTGCAGAGTCGAGCTTCAGTCACGATCACGTAGTGCAATTCCCGCAAGCAGGCCCAATACGCTGGCGAGCGCAGCCAATATGCCAAGCAACTCGCGAAATTCCTTAACAAACTCGTGATCACGAAACATGAAAGAGAGCAAGGCCGCCATCAACAGAATAAAAACGATCAAGACAAAAAACACTGCGCGTCTTCCCAAGCGAAATCTCTGAAAGGTTTGCGCCCTTTTCTTCTTGACTTCGGTAACTCCATAAACAGCGTGTACAGCCTTTTCGATGGCATTTACACGTGCGCTCGACAATTGTCCTTTTTCAAACTTGTCAAGAAGGGCCTCGTTGAGATCAAACCCCCGTATCTCTGTTCTTAATTCACGCACCATTGCACCCTTTGACAAACCTCTATCAGCGCGAATTCGCGACAATTGCATCGCTCACTCCTCAGTTAACAAGAAATCCATTTCAAACATCGAACGATGTGCACAACCAAGGAGCGGAATATCAGCATTAGTAAGCAGAACGACCGGCACTTTCGCGATGCGGTCGCTGTGGCTACATCTGTCCGCATAATGACGTTTAAAACGGGTTTTCAGAAGCGCCGCAGGCATTAGACGCAGCGCCCCGCCCCACAGAAAAACCGCCTTGTCGCAATTGAAGGCCAAAGCGGCATTTCCGCAGAAATTAGCTAAGAGCTCGCAGAACAACTCTATCGTGTCGGTTGCCGCCTGATCCTTCCCGCTCGTCGCAAGCATGACGATTTCCTTGGATTGAATCGCGTAATTTGGTTCCGCAGAGTAATCCGCTTTGCGAAAATAGTTGTACATGTTGCGCAAGCCAACGTGGGATAGAGCGTCTTCGTACGACTGCTTGCCGCGAAAGACGCCCGAGGATTCCAACAGCCGGTATTGCTCCGGCGTCTCTGGTGCGAGTGACTGATGTCCGCCTTCGGAGCTGAATATATAGGGAAAACCATTCTTTTCGAGCCCGTCTACCAAGCAGGCTACTCCAAGGCCCGTTCCCGGTCCGCATACAAGCGATGTTATCCCTTGGTCTTCACCCACACGAACGGGACCGACCCGAAAACGGCCATAGACGGGTTCATAATCCTCTTTTGAGAACCCATGCTCCATCATGTAAAGGACACCATAACCCAGAGCCTCGAAATCGTTGACAATGGACGAAAATCCACGATGGTCATGATCTTCAAGGATAGCGTTGGTCGTGGTGACGTTGATTTCCCAGCCTTCTATGTTGGTTGGAGAGACTCTAATATGATCTGTCGGACCAGCGACACCGAAAGTCGTGTTGTCGATCATACAATTCTCAGTGCCCATGTGATTCCTGTAGGACACGAGAAAATGATCCATCATTTCATAGAAATCCTCGTGTTCTGAGGTGTGCAGCGCGACTCTAAAAATGAAGTCCGAAGCATCGGTGTCAAAAACCGCCCAATCTGCGGTAGTGCCGCCCAAGTCGCAACATAAGAACCTCATCTAACCCTCATCTTATCCAAAGACATTATCGTAACGATAATCTGTTGGCTAAATAGTGCAATGCTGCGAGTGAGAAACCACGCACGAAGGCAAAGCGAGTAGGTAAGAAACATGCCTCGCCAAGCTGTGATTTGATTGCAGGGCATTCCGGCGCTAGCGAGGGTGTGTTTGCAAGGAAGGGTTGGTGCCATGGCAATGAACGAGCAGATCATTCTATCGCCACAGGACAAGACCGATGCATTGGCGCTGCTGATCCTGAGACTGGGCCTGGTCTGGTTCATTTTCCTGTGGGCCGCGCATAAGGTGATCACCCCGACGCAATATCAGAACCTTGCACGCCATTTCGACGAGGTCGATGTGAGCCTTGCACAGGTTTACGCGATGGGTGGTTTCCAGATCGCGATCTGCGCTTTCGCGGCCTTTGGTATCCTGCGGTATTTTTCCTATGGTAGCCTGCTTGTCATGCACTTTTTTACCGTGACGCGCCGTTGGGACGGCTTTCTTGACCCCTTTGCCGTGAATGACAGGGGGTTTCCGATTAACCGAAATCAGGTGATCGATCTCGCGGTGCTGGCCGCTTTCATAGCGCTTGTGCTGCTTGTCCGGCGGGACCATTTCAGCGTTGGGGGATGGTTCGCGCGGCACGACAGAGCCCGCTGGTGGATGTAGCGATTGGCACTGGCATGGCTGCGGCGGTCCACCTAGAAGGGGCGGACCCATCGTTGAAAGGATACTTCATGAGCGACATCACCCGCCACCATACTGGCGCCCGTATGAGCCAGATCGTCAGCCATAATGGCACGATCTATCTCGCAGGGCAGGTCGGCAACCCCGAAGACACGGTCACGGAACAGACCCGGACTTGTCTGGAAAAGGTCGATACCCTGCTCGCCGAGGCCGGCAGCGACAAGACGCGTATCCTGCAAACCACCATCTGGCTGGCGGATATGAAGGATTTTGCCGAAATGAACGAGATCTGGGACGCTTGGGTGCCACAAGGCCATACGCCGGCCCGCGCCTGTGGCGAGGCCAAACTGGCCACCCCCAAGCATCTTGTCGAGTTCATCGTGGTGGCCGCGCACGCCTGAGCGCGCGCGCCTTTCATTGTTCCAAAAATACTCGAATACCCCGGCCAGCCTCAATTCACGAGGTTGGGCGGGGTCTCTTCGGCGAAGAACGCGCGCAGGTTTTCGACGGCCATCAATCCCATGGCTTCGCGCACTTCGAGCGCAGCTGTGCCCAGATGCGGAAGCAGGGCGACGTTCTCCATCGCCTTGAGCGCGTCCGGCACGATCGGCTCTTGCGCGTAGACGTCAAGCCCGGCCCCCGCGATCTGGCCGTCTTGTAGCGCGGTGATCAGCGCCGCCTCATCCACCACGTCACCTCGGGCGATGTTGATGAAATGCGCCGTCGGGCGCATGGCCTCGAACACGGGTGCATTGATCAACTGACGGGTTTCGGCGCCGCCGGGTACGGCTGTGACGACAAAGTCCGCCGCTGCCGCGACGTCATTCACCGATTCCAGCTGACGGGCATCGAAATCGAGCGGCTTGGGCGAGCGGTTGTGATAAACGACGTTCATGCCAAAACCGAAATGGCAGCGCCGCGCGATGGCCTGGCCGATGCGGCCCATGCCGATGATCCCGACCGTCTTGCCCGTGACATGCAGGCCGAGCATTTGGGTCGGGTTCCAGCCGGGCCATTTTCCCGCGCGCAGCATGCGCTCGCCTTCTCCTGCCCGGCGCGCGGTCATGAGGATGAGCGTCATGGCGATGTCTGCGGTGGCGTCTGTCACCGCACCGGGCGTGTTGGTTACGGCGATCCCGACATTGCGGGCCGCGGCGGCGTCGATATGGTTGTAGCCAACCCCGAAATTGGCGAGAATCCGGCAGCGCGAATTCTCGGCGTCGGTGAAAATATCGGCCGCGAACATGTCGCCAAGTGTCGGCAGGATACCGTCATAGAGCGCAAGCGCGCCGCGCATCTGGCCGGGCTTGAGCGGTGTGTTGTCGTCACGTGTCTCGACGTCGAAATGGGCGCGGGCCTCTTGGACCACGCGATCCGGCAAAGGCCGGGTCAGAAGGATACGTTTCACTGCAATTTCTCTCCGATGGGAACGTCCTGATCGGGTCGTATCAGAACGATACCGTCATTGCCATCGCTCAACCCGAGTACGAGAATTTCGGACCGAAACTTGCCGATCTGGCGCGGTGGAAAGTTCACCACCGCCAAAACCTGACGCCCGATCAGAGCCTCGGGCGTGTAATGTGCGGTGATCTGGGCGCTCGATTTTTTCTCGCCGATTTCCGGACCGAAATCGACCCAGAGCTTGATCGCGGGTTTGCGTGCCTCGGGGTAGGGCTCGGCGCGGGTCACGCGTCCGACGCGGATATCCACGGCGAGGAAGTCGTCGAAGGAAATCTCAGCCATTGCGCAGCTCCCGCGAGCGGTCGGCGGCGGCGGCGACGGTCTTTTTCATCAATGGTGGCAAGCCTGTGTCAGCGTTCATCAGCACCTCAAGCCCGGCTTGCGTGGTTCCATTGGGGCTGGTCACATTCTGGCGCAGTTGGGCGGGCGGCTCTTCTGCCGCCTCGGCCAATGCCCCGGCACCGGCGACCGTCGCTTGCGCCAATTGCATGGCAAGGTCGGGCGAGAGGCCCTGAGCCTCGCCCGCCTTGGCCATGCATTCGATCATGTGAAACACATAGGCCGGCCCCGAGCCCGACAGGCCGGTGACCGCGTCCATCTGGCCTTCGTGTTCGAGGCGCACGACCTGGCCCACCGCACGCAGCAGCATCTCGGCGAGATCGAGCTGTTCGCTGGTCGCATTGGCATTGCCGATGATTGCGGTGATGCCCCGCGCGACGGCGGCCGGAGTGTTGGGCATTGCGCGCACGATCGGGCTCTTGTCGCCCAGAATGGTCTCGAATGCGGCGATGGGTGTGCCGGCGGCCACGGAGACGAACAGCGTTGCGCCATTGCCCATTGCCGTGAGGCTCGGCAGGGCCTCGCCCATCATTTGGGGCTTGACCGCCACCAGAACGATAGCGGGGTTGCTTGGCAACTCGATATTGAGATGAACGCCGGTACCGCGCAGCCAGTCTGACGGTTTGGGGTCGATCACCCAGACCGAGGCAGGCGGCAAACCGTTCGCGAGCCAGCCCTGCAACATGGCGCTGCCCATCTTGCCGCAGCCGAGCAAGACGAGACCCTTTTCAGCCAGATCGTCCAGTGTCATGGATGTGCCCCCTCATCTGCCGTTGCCTTGAGAGGGCCAGTTTTACGCGCGGCCGTAAGCCTCTGCAATGGCGACTTGCATGGCGTCGCGGGGGGATTGATCGCCCCAGATCGACAGTTGCAGTGCGGGGTAATAGCGCTCTGCGCTCATGACCGCCGCGTGGAGCATCGTGTCGATCTGCTCGGGGCTGGCGACCTGACCACCTGCCAGCACCAGACCGTAGCGGTAGACCATCAGTTTTTGCTCGGCCCACCAGGTAAAGGAGCCAGCCCAGCACTGATCGTTGATTTCATTCAAGATCTCGAACAGTGCGGGCAATTTTTCGGCAGGCGGGTCCATCTCGAAGGTGCAGACCAATCGCAGCGTTTCGTCAAAGCCGGACCACGCCAGCGTGAGGGAATAGGTGCGCCATTGGGCTTCGACGGCCATGGCGATCTGGTCGTCGCCGATGCGGTCGAATTCCCAGTCGTGATGTTCGGCGATATGCTCAACGATATCAATGGGGTGAATGTCGTCTTGCAGGAATTGCTCTGAAAGTGCCATGGCGCCGCCTCATTTGCTATAGCGCGAGGGTCGTATTGAGCCCCAAGCGCTGGGTGCCTGCTCTACGGGCGGGGGCCAATCCCTTCGCCCATACAATATATGGTGCGGTCTCCGGCGCGGCCTGTAAAGCAAATTGTTGGGGGTAATGACAATATGTTGTGGATGGAATGAAACTTGCCGCAACGGCTCATGCCCCGAATGCACAGAAAACCGGCGACAGGTTCCATGTGCTTGGTGCGCCGCAACCTGGGGAAATGCAGATCCGGTGGGCTGCGTCCGATGCGGTTTGGGCGACCGATATCACCGACATCAAGACCCACAGACCATAATAATTGGGTGGATCACGTCTCGGTGACAATGCCGGGTCAGGTTTCAGTGACAATCAACAGTCAGCCCTGATTTTCCCTCTGCCCGAAAGACTGCGATTGTGTGAGTAGCCAGGCACTGAAATCCGATGCGGCCCCGGATGGTCGATTTACTGTCAGGTGATAGCCCTCCTTGCCATCAATTGCCGCCTCGTGCGCCAGGATCAATTGACCCGAGGCCAACGCGTGACCGGCGAGTAATTCGCTGACAAGAGCCACGCCCTGGCCATGGGCCGCCAGTTGCAGCGCCATGCCATAGCTGTCGGTGAAAAGGGAGGGGGTCAGACCGGGCAGACCAGCGGCCATGCCCCAGGTTTTCCAGCCGTCTGAGGTGCCCACGGTTTCGATCAGCTGCGCCTGTGGCAGCCGACAGGTCAGCTTCGGTGATGTGAGTGCGATCAGCCGGTTTGGCGTCAGCGCATGCGCGTTCTTGCCGGCTTGTTTGGACGACCCAAAGCGAATTTCGACATCTGCCATGGCGCTTTGAAAATCATCCGGCCAGATCGCGCTCAGGAGCCGGACGCGCAAGTGTGGATGCACTGCCGTGAATTCGTCCAGACGAGGGGCCAGAACCCATTGCGCGATGCTGACCGACGTGGCGATGGTCAGAAGCTCGTCTGACGGCCCGACATCAAACATATCGGTTGCGGCAGTCAGACGCTCAAGCGCGGCGCTCACATGCGGCAGCAAGCGGCGTCCGTCATCGGTAAGCGCAAGCCCACGTGGCAGCCGATTGAACAAGGCAACGCGCAACCGTGTCTCAAGCGCCTTGATCTGTTGGCTGACCGCCGATTGCGTCAAGCCGATTTCCGCGGCTGCGGCGGTAAAGCTGAGGTGTCGCGCGGCGGCTTCGAAGACGCGGAACCATGTCATCGGAGGAAGGGAGCGGGCCATGATCAATCCAGACATTAGTAATACTAATAGATGAGTGCATAGTTCTTTCATTTGTAAAAATCCACCACCCGTCAGACAACCGGCTCAAGCAGAAAGGAGCGCATTCATGCAGCCGGACATTCGCAAGATCGTGACATATGACGAGGACGTGCTGACAGAGGGGTTTCGAGCCGCCGTAGACCCTTGGCGCATGTTCGCCGTGGCGGCGGTCGTGCGCAATCCGTGGGCGGGCCGCTATGTCGAGGACCTGAAACCCGAGATTCACGCCTATGGCCCGGTACTGGGCAAGGTGCTGACCGAGCGGATGATCGCGCTGGCCGGTGGCGGCGACAAGATCGAGGCCTATGGCAAAGCGGCCGTCGTGGGTCTGGATGGCGAGATTGAGCACGCCTCGGGCCTGATCCACACCTTGCGCTTTGGAAACCACTACCGCGAAGCGGTTCAGGCGAAGTCCTATCTGGCGTTTACCAATACGCGTGGCGGCGCGAATGCCCCGATCGCGGTTCCGCTGATGGACAAGAACGACGCGGGGCGGCGGTCGCATTATCTGACGATCCAGTTCGCGATTCCCGATGCGCCGCGAGCCGATGAAATCGTCGTCGTTCTGGGCGCAGCCACAAGCGGCCGCCCGCATCATCGGATCGGTGATCGTTACCAAGACCTCAAGGAACTGGGCCATGACGTGGACAATCCGGCCTCGGTCTGAGGTTGGCACTCTTGCTGCGATCGTTCAGGGGCAGGGCCCGCGTGTCGTGATGTTGCACGGCGTGGGGCTTCGTGCCGAAGCCTGGGCGCGCCAGATCGATGCGCTGGTTGCCGATGGATTCAGCGTGGTCGCCCCGGACATGCCCGGGCATGGCGACAGCCCGGTCCTGCCCGGTCCGGCAGGGTTGGGTGACTACACGGCCCTCGCCGCCGAATGTCTTGACGATGCAGCGGTCGTGGTGGGGCATTCGATGGGGGCGATGATCGCGCTGGACCTGGCGGCAAGGTACCCCGAGCGCCTGCGGGGGGTGGTGGCGATGAACGCGATTTTTCGCCGCGACAGCGCTGCTGGCAAGGCCGTCTCCGAACGGGCGGCGATGCTGGATCCGGCGCAGGCCCCCGATCCGTCGGAACCGCTGGCGCGGTGGTTCGGTGAGCGCGCGTGCCCTGAACGGAAGGCCTGCGAGGAATGGCTGAGAGGGGTCGATCCCGCAGGCTACAAGGCCGCCTATTCGGTCTTTGCCCACGCGAACGGACCGGCGGCGGAGCATCTTGAAGCGCTGCGTATGCCCGCGCTGTTCATGACCGGGAGCCGGGAGCCGAATTCGACGCCGCAGATGTCTCAAGCCATGGCCGCGTTGGTGCCTGATGGGCGTGCCGAGATTATTCAGGGTGCGGCTCACATGATGCCGATGACCCATGCCGACATGGTGAACCACAAACTTGGGGGCTTTGCCCGGGAGTGTCAGCGATGACGGATTTCAACCCGCGCGACCTGCGCAATGCATTCGGCAGCTTCCTGACTGGCGTGACGGTGATCACCGCGCGCACGCCGGAGGGACAACCGGTAGGTTTCACGGCAAATTCTTTCGCCTCGGTTTCGCTGGACCCGCCGTTGCTGTTGGTTTGCCCGGGCAAGTCCCTGTCGTCGTTCGAGACGTTTCGGGCCGCGTCGCATTTTGCTGTCAGTGTCCTGGCGGAAGGGCAGGAAGATGTGTCGAATACCTTTGCCGGGTTCAAAGGCGACAGGTTCGCGCGGGTCGCGCATGATATCGACCTGCACGATGTTCCCGTCATCCGGGGCGCGGTGGCGCGTTTCTCCTGCGCGACCCAACAGGCGATCCCGGCGGGCGATCACTGTATCCTTCTGGGCCGGGTTGTTGCCTTCGATCACGATGGCAGCGCGGGGTTGGGCTATGGCGGCGGGCGCTATTTCAGCCTCGGGCTGGAACGCGCGACCGGCGAAAGCGCGGAACGCGGCGCGGTCGTCGGGGCGATCATCGAGACCGAGGCCGGCATCCTTCTGGAGCAGACGGCCGATGGCCTGAGACCACCCCAGATCACCATGCAAGGCCGGACCAACCAGTTGGAAGCCCTGGCCGCCGGGCTGGCACAGCGCGGGATTTCGGCGGATCTGAACCGGGTCTACTCGGCCTTTGACGATCACAGGCTCGGGACGCACCACACCTATGTTCTGGCCACGGCGACGGCGCGAACCGCCGATACGGGGCTGCGCTGCGTCGCGCCAGACGATCTGCCGGTCCAGCGATACACCACGCCGGCGATCACGACGATGATGGCCCGCTTTGCCCTCGAAACGCGAGGCCGCGCATTCACGCTTTACCTGGGCGATGAAGTTGCCGGCGAAACGCACAACGCATGAAAGGAACCCGGGATGGATTTTTCCCTTTTCGCGCATATGGAGCGCCTGACTCCGGACCAGGACTACGACACGCTCTACAAGGATTTTGTCGGTCTCTGCAAAATGGCCGATGAGGGGGGAATGCGGGCTATCTGGACAGGCGAACATCACGGCATGGAATTTACCATGGCCCCCAATCCGTTTCTGCCGCTGGTCGATCTGGCGCATCATACGAAGAACATTCGCCTGGGCACCGGCACGGTCATCGCGCCCTTCTGGCATCCGATCCGGCTGGCCGGTGAGGCGGCTGCGGCAGATCAGATCACGGCTGGCCGGATCGAGCTGGGTATCGCGCGGGGGGCCTACAGCTATGAATACGAACGGATGGTGCCCGGGCTGGATGCCTGGACCGCGGGCCAGCGGATGCGCGAGATGGCCCCGCTATTGCCCCGGCTTTGGGCGGGCGATTGCGACCATGAAGGTGCGTTCTTTGCGTTTCCGTCCACAAGTTCGGCACCGAAACCGGTCCAACGGGGCGGGCCGCCGATCTGGATCGCGGCACGGGACCCCAACAGCCACGAATTCGCGGTGAAAAACGGGTTCAACGTACAGGTCACACCGCTTTGGCAAGGGATGGACGAGGTGACATCCCTGATGGACCGGTTCACTGCGGCCTGCGACGGACAGGGTGGCCCCCGTCCCAAAATCATGCTGTTGCAACACGCCTATGTCGGCGCGGATGACGATGATGTGGCTGTCGCCGCACGAGAGATTTCGCGCTACTACGCCTATTTCTTCGCGTGGTTCAAGAACGAACGCCCGGTCAGCCAGGGCTTGATCAAGTCGTTGTCCCAGGACGAGATCGCGGCCAACCCGATGATTGCGCCAGAGAAATTGCAGCGCGATCTTCTTTTCGGTACGAAACAGGAGGTGATTGACCGCCTGAAACGCTACGAAGATCTTGGCTATGACGAATTTGCCTTCTGGGTTGATTCCGGCATGGATTCGGCGCGCAAGCGCGCGTCCCTTGCGCGGTTCATTGACGACGTCATGCCCGCCTTTCAATGAAGGATCACGCAATGGACCAGAAACCGCATTACCGCCTTTTCATCGACGGAGAGTGGACCGATGGCGCCGCCCGTCAGACGATGACTTCGGTCAATCCCGCGACCGGCGGGGATTGGGCCACGTTCGCCTGTGCCGCGCCGGAAGACGTGGACCGCGCGGTGCGGGCCGCCACGCGTGTGATGGATGATCCCGTCTGGCGCGACATGAGCCAGACCGCCCGTGGCAAGCTACTGTATCGTCTTGCCGACCTTGTGGAAGAGCACGCCGGAGAGATCGGCCGGGTCGAGACGACGGACAGCGGCAAGCTGCTGGCCGAAACCAAAGGTCAGACCGCCTATGTCGGCGACTATTATCGCTATTATGCCGGGCTTGCCGACAAGATCGAGGGCGCGGTCCTGCCCATCGACAAGCCGGATATGCACGTCTTTACCCAACGCCTTCCGATCGGTGTGGTCGCCGCCATCGTGCCGTGGAACGCGCAGATGTTCCTGACCGCGACAAAACTGGGGCCCGCGTTGGCGGCGGGATGTGCCGTCGTCCTGAAAGCGTCAGAAGTGGCCCCCGCCCCGATGTTCGAATTGGCCCGCCTGATCGAGCAGGCGGGCTTTCCGCCGGGTGTCGTCTCGGTCATCACCGGGGATGCGGAGAACTGCGCCATTCCGTTGACGCAGCACCCCGGTGTGGACCGGATCGCCTTTACCGGCGGGCCGGAGACCGCGCGCCACGTGGTCCGCAACTCGGCCGAGAATTTCGCGGTCACCACGCTCGAACTGGGCGGCAAGTCTCCGATCCTGGTGTTCGAGGACGCCGATCTTGACGGGGCTGCGAATGGCTTGATCGCCGGTAACTTCGGGGCCTCCGGTCAAAGTTGCGTCGCCGGATCCCGCGGCCTTGTACAGCGTTCCGTTTTTGAGAGTCTTGCACAGCGTATCGAGGAAAAGGCCGCCGGCATTGTCGTCGGGGACCCGCTGTTGCCCGGGACGCATATCGGACCGCTTTGCACCCGCGCACAGATCGAACGGATCACCGACACCCTTGCCGGTGCGCGTGCCCGAGGGGCGAAAATCCGGTTCGGCGGTGCGGCGCTGGACCGGGCTGGCAATTTCATGGCACCGACCCTTGTGGAGTGCGCGGACCCCGATACCGAAACGCTGCATGTCGAAATGTTCGGGCCGGTGATGTCGCTTTTGCCCTTCGACACCGAAGAAGAGGCCATCGCCCTGGCCAATGCAACGCCGTACGGGTTGGGATCTGGTGTATTCACCGAAAACCTCGCGCGGGCGCATCGCGTATCCCAAAGATTGCGCGCCGGGATTTGCTGGATCAACACCTACCGCGCCATTTCGCCGATTGCGCCCTTCGGTGGTTTTGACCACTCGGGATATGGGCGCGAAGCGGGGCTGGAGGCGGTGCTGGACTACACGCGCACCAGGACGACGTGGGTCAGCACATCACAAACGCCCATGACGAACCCGTTCGTCATGCGATAGCGGGAAGCGTGTCTTGTAGACCGGGCAAAGCTGCGGGCTTGCGTCGCCGTGTAGGCGGTGCCAAGGCGTATCTTGACCGCTTCCGGCATGTGCCAATCCCGCGTGCTCTACCGAAAACTCGGGGGGCGGACCGCCCTATGGACGGGCCGTAGCTTCGCTCATCAGGTCGCCAACAACATCCTGCTTGTTCACGGCAGGCGCATAGGCCCCCACCTTTGACGTTGAAAGACCGGCCGCCACCAATGCCTCCGCCATCCCAATCGCGCAGGCAATGCCGTCGATTATCGGAATGCCGAATTCCTCGGAAAGCTCTTGCATCAGGTTGGCCATGCCAGCGCAGCCGAGGACGACTGCCTCGGCCTTGTCAATTTCGATGGCGGCTCTGATTTCGGACCGGATTTGTGCAAGACTGGCCGGATCGCGCTCCTCCAGTTTCAACACCGGAATGTCGGTGGCCCTGACGCTGGCGCATTTCGCTGCGAGACCGTAGCGATTGAGATTGTCGGATATGCCGGCCACCGATCGGCTAAGCGTCGTCACCACCGAGAACCGGTGCGACACCATGGCCGCCGCGTGATAACCTGCCTCACCGATGCCGATGACGGGGACGTCAAACAGGCAGCGCATGGCGTCCAGCCCGGTGTCGTCGAAACAGGCAACAATAACCGCATCGACATCGCGGTGCTGCCGTGCCTCTTCCAGCAGTCCGGGCACGCAAACGGCAACATCGTAGAACCCTTCGATGCTGTGCGGCCCGGATTTCGAGGTGGTCGCGATCAGCTGGGTGTCGGGGCGGGCCACATTGCGGGCCGCCACTTCGGCCTTTCGGGTCATCGAAGCGGTTGTGTTCGGGTTGATAAGAAGCAGTTTCATGCCGCCCTCTATACTTCGCCGCCAAGATAGGCGGCCTTGATCCGGTCGTCGTGCAGCAACTCCTTGGAATTGCCCTCGATCACCACGTTTCCGGTGCTCAGCGCGTAGGCCCGGTTCGAAATCGACAGCGCCATGCGCGAGTTCTGTTCGACAAGCAGCACCGAGACACCCTCATCCCGGTTGATCGCCACAATCGAACGGGCAATGTCCTGAACCAGCTTGGGCGCAATCCCGAGTGACGGCTCGTCAAGCAGCAAGAGCCGCGGCCTTGCCATCAATGCACGGCCAATCACCATCATCTGCTGCTCGCCGCCCGACAGCGTTCCTGCCGATTGCTTGTACCGTTCCTTCAGGCGGGGAAAGCGGTCCAGAACGCTATCGAGCGTGTCCTGAACGCCAGAGTTCTTGGCCCGCGCGAACGCGCCCATCAGAAGGTTGTCCTTGACGCTCATATACGGGAACACGCGGCGGCCTTCGGGCACCATTGCGATGCCAGCCGCCACAATGTCAGCGGGGTTTGTCCCGTCGATCTGCCGCCCTTCGAAATGAACGCTGCCCGACCTCGGTTTGGCCAATCCGGTGATCGCCCGTAGAATCGAGCTTTTCCCGGCCCCGTTCGCGCCGATCAGGGCCACGGTTTCGCCCTGCTCAAGATCGATCGAAACACCTTTCAGCGCATATACGTGATCGTAGTAGAGTTCGACATCCTTGAATTCCAACATCTTGCCCATGGTTCAGATCCCTATCTCGTCGTCGGCACTGCCGAGATAAGCCTCGATCACGCGCTCGTCGTTCTGGATTTCCAACGGGGTGCCCTCGGCGATCATCTCGCCGAAATTGAGCACGACGATCCGGTCGGAAATTTTCATCACCGCGGACATATCGTGTTCGACCAGAAGCACCGTCACCTCGCGTTCGTCGCGCACCTTGCGGACCAGATCGACCATGCTCATGGTTTCATCGTGGTTCATCCCGGCGAAAGGCTCATCCAGCAGCAAGACCTTCGGGTCGGTCGCCAGCCCGATCGCGATTCCGAGCGCACGCAGGTTGCCCTGAGGCAGGTTCGATGCCTGTTCGCCCGCGATTTCCGACATCCCCAGAAACTCGATCAGATCGTCGGCGTAGTGGCCAAAGCTCTCGACATCCTCATGCGCGGTTTTGGTGCCCCAGAAATACCCGGCCAGCGAAGCCTTGGCGCGCAGATGCTGGGCGACGATGATACTTTCGCGCACCGTCATCGACTTGAAAATCGTGGTTTCCTGAAAGGTGCGCACGATTCCCTTGCGGGCCACGATATGCGGCCTGAGGTTCGAGATGCGCTCGCCCTTGAAGAGAACCTCTCCATTTGTGGTGGGCAGGAAGGACGAGATCATCTTGAACAGCGTCGACTTGCCCGCGCCATTGGGCCCGATTACCGACAGGATTTCGTTTTCATGCACGCTGAAGGTGATGTCATTGTTCGCCGTCAGGCCGCCGAACTTCTTGGTGACGTGATTGATTTCGAGAAGCGCGCTCATTTATCCTGCCCTCTCTTTTTTGACAGCCGCAGGCTCAACAGACCATTGGGCAAGACGAGTATGAGGAAGATCAGCACGCTGGAATAGATCAGCATCTGGTACTTGCCGAACTCGAACAGCAGGTCCCATCCGAAATAGAGAACAAACGTGCCAAGCATTGGCCCGAATACGTATCCCAGCCCGCCAAGGAAGCAGTTCAGCATGAAGTTGACACTGTCGGCGACCTGAAAACTGGACGGATAGACCGATTGTGCGATTGAGCCGAACATCGCGCCGCCGACACCGCCAAAGAACGAGGCGATTGCGTAGATTACGATCCGGATATAGGCGATGTTGACCCCGATGGAGCTGGCCAGTTCCTCGTTCTGCTGCATCGACCGGCACAGGTGGCCGAGCCGCGAATTGACCAGCCGGTACATGGCCGCGAATGTCAGGACCATCAGCACGGCGGTCGTGTAATAGAAGGCTTGGCGTGGGTTATCCAGCGTGGCAAAATCGGGAATGAGCGTGAGCCCAAGGACAGACAACTCCCCCGGCAGCGGTATGGACGTTATGCCCTTGGCACCGTTGGTGATCGGTAACGCCAGAGCGGTCAACGTGAAGACCTGCGTCAGAACCAGGGTGATCATGGCAAAGTAGACGCCTTTCAGCCGCAGGATCGGCAGCCCGATCAGCACCGCCACGAAGGCCGCGAACAGGCCTGCGATGGGCAGCGATATCCAGAATGACATCCCCGCCTTGGTGACCAGAATGGCCGAGACATAAGCGCCCAACAGCGCAAATGCCCCCTGGCCGATATTGATCCGTCCGATATAGAAGGTCAGCCAGACTCCGGCGCTGGCAATGGCCAGCAGCCCCACGGATGTCAGGGTGTAGAAAAGATCGGTTCGTCCAAGTACGGCGATTGTGACCGGCGCCACCACGAAAACAGCGGCAAAAAATACGCCAGCACCGATCCATTGAGTCAGTGATAGTTTCAACATCTTATCAACCCCACGGCTTTCCCATCAGCCCTTGCGGGCGGAAGGCCAGGAAAATCATCAGCGACACAAAGATCAGCAGATAGGTGATGTCGCCATATTGGTAGAGAACCGCGAGACCGATGGCTTCCAGGAAGCCGAGGATGATCCCACCGGCAATCGCGCCGGAGATCACACCGGCCCCGCCGATCATTACCATCATGAAGGCCTTGATCGAGGTCGGCCCGCCCATCCCGAGATTGATGCCGGTTATGGTGACAAGCAGCCCGCCAACAAGGCCGGCCAGCATCGCCCCGAGGGCAAAGCCAATCATCGAATAGCGATCGACATTCACGCCCATCAGCTGGGCGGCGGTCCGGTCCTGCGCCAAGGCGCGCAGGGCGCGACCGGTCTTGGTGTACTGCATGAACAGAATGAAACCGACGATCGAAATGATGGCGAGGACGCAGATCAGGATGCGGTCATAGGGCATGATCAACCGGAAGTCCCAGTTGAACACGCCGTCTACGATCTTTGGCACACCGCGCTGTTTCTCTCCGAAAACCAGCAGGATGACCGCGTCCAGGAAGAACGCGAGCCCGGCAGCCAGGAGCATGGTGCTTTCTTCCCGGGATGATCGTTTGATCACCGGTCCAAAAAGAAACTTCTCGATCAGCGCACCCAATACGAAAAGAGTGACGCAAGACATCAAAAGCCCCACGACAAAGGGAAACCCCATCTGCCCATAGAAAGTATACGTGACGAACCCGCCCAGAACGTACATCTGCCCATGGGCAAAGTTGAGCACGTTCATCAGGGCAAATATCAGGGTCAGACCAAGGGCGATCATCGCGTATTGCGAGCCCAGGTAGATCCCGTTTGCAAGAATTTGTTCCATACCGTCCCCGCCGGATATTTCTTGGTGATTTTGGTGACTACAGGCCCGGTTGCCGGCCCGGAGTTCAGGATGATCCGATCGAGGAAACCCCGATCGGATCAGAGGTGGACCCTTAGTCGACTTCCGCGACGAAGAGGGTTTCGAACTCTCCGTCCTGGTAGACATTGACGACGAGCGGCACGGCGAGCTGACGCTTCTGGCCGAACGAGGTCATCCCCACGTAGCGCAGCTTGGCGTCACCAACCATGTAGGGGTTCGGCGCTTCGAACGTGTCCATGGTCGCCTGGAAGGCGTCAACATCGTCGATGGCGGGCGGGTCTGCCTTCAGAGTTTCGAGGATGTATTCGAGAGCGTAGACCTTGGTGTTCGACTCGTCGTTATATTCGCCGAACATATCGGTGTAGCGCTGCACGAATTCGCGCATCATGTCCGATGCCAGTTCCGGTGTCGAAGCCCCACCAACCGAGATGAATCCGTTGGCCAGATCACCGGCACCTTCGCGCAGAACCTGCGCATCCTGCGCGGTTTCCGTCGAGATCACCCCCTGGAATCCCAGCTCGCGTGCCGAGCGGATCAGCTGCGGTGCGTTGGCGGGCGAAACCCCGGACAGAACCAGCAAGTCAGGTTGTGACCGCATCACCGGAGTCAGCACGGGGGTGAAGTCGGTCGTATCGACCTGGTAGGTGATGTTGTCCGAGACAATTTCCAGCCCAAGCTCCTTGGCGGCGGCGACACCGCCGTCCCGCTGGCTAAGCGGGTCGGATTCATTGGCGGCGATAAACGCGACGGTTTCGACGCCCTCGTTTTCCATCAGATATTTGTAGATGGCCGGGCCGGACTGATAGTTGGCGACCATACCCAGAACCGCATTTGACGCCGGGGCCGAATACAGCGATTTCGGGAAGGCATAGGGGAAGTACATGATCCCGTTGGCCTCGGCCACGGGACGCACGGCGGCGGCGCCGTCATCCACGTTCGGCCCGACCACGTAATGGATGCCTTCCTGCGCCATCTTCTCCATGCCGGCGATGGCGCGCTTGGGGTCCTTTTGGTCATCGAACGACACGATTTCAATGTCATAAGTGGTATCACCGATTGTGTAGCCACCGGTTTCGTTGATCCAGTCTGCCCGCACCTCCATCGAGCGCTGGTTGGAAATTCCCCAGGCCGCGGCCGGGCCGCTTGTGACGCCGACGAACCCGATCTTCAGTGTCGGGTTTTCTGCCAGCGCGCCGGTGGCCGTTAGAGCGGACAAGGCCGCCGCTGCCGCAGCGGACTTCAGAACTGTTCTGCGTTTCATGATTTTCTCCTCCGTTGAACTTCACCCGACGTGTAGCGAGCCGGATTGCCGAGGCCATCTTGCGTTGGCAGGCTGACACAAGTAAAACGATTGTTAACAATCCGTGTCAACGATTGAATCGTATTCGTCGGCAACTTATAGTATTCTCGTTGACACGATTTGGCTGTAGCGTGCTGTTCAAACATACTGAAATCGAAATAGAATCGGAGGCTGAGGCAATGGCAGTTCGGCACATTCATGACACGAAATCGTCGCTGAACGATGAGCATAAGATTGTGGACCGGATCTATAGCGCGGTGATGCAGCAGGCATTGGCCCCGATGACCAAGCTGAGCGAATCAACCATTTGCGAAAGTTTCGGGGTTGGCCGGATGAAGGCGCGCCGGGCGCTGCTGCTGCTGGCGAGCCGGGGAATTGTCGAGCTTCGATCCAACCGTGGGGCTTTTGTGGCCTGCCCGGACCAGAAAGACGCGGACGAGGTGTTCGAGGCACGGATTCACATCGAGCCCAGCCTGACTGCCAAAGCAGCGGAAAGCATCGACGAACAGGGCCTCGAGACGCTGAATGAGCATATCAACAAGGAAAAACAGGCGCGCCAGTCCGAAAACCGTCAGGAAATCATCAGACTGTCCGGCGAATTCCACGTTCTCGTCGCAACGGTGTCAGGAAACGCCTTTCTGACCCGAACGCTTCGTGAACTGGTGACACGCACGTCGCTGATTGTAGCCATGTTCGGCTCGGGGCGGCCGTCTTGCTGCCGCGACGACGAGCACGAACAAATCCTCGAAGCCATCGAAGCCCGAAACGTCAAGCGCGCCTCAAAGCTCACACGAGAACATCTTGAACACATCCGGCTGGATCTCGACTTTACCCGACCCCACAAGGCCGAACCGGATTTGGTCAACTTGCTGAGGGCGGACTGAATGTTCATTGCCAAACCTGCCTTCCGGTTGCAGCATCATTCGACCTGTGCGGTTCCCGCAGCGTGCAGATGGGCCGGTCGCGCCGAGATGGACGACCGCTGAGCCGTTGCTTCAGCTCACGCCGGCTATCCGGTGGCAGCGAAACGACAGCGTTTCGACTTTTCGTTGAAACAGTCGTAACGCTGTCGTTCATTGTTTTTGCGCAATTTCGAACCGAAAAAGTCTATCAACTTTTTCTGAAATTGCTTTAACTGAAAACAGCCTCCGGCAAACCCACATCAGTTCAATGACCATGCCGACAAGAGACTGCGCTGGAGAAGCGGCTACGTGCGCTTCTCCGTCAGGCGTCACGGGGCCCGAAGCCCCCCAAGGTGAAACGCCTTCGTTTCAAGATATTCCTCGATCCCTTCGCGCGCGCCCTCGCGACCGAGGCCAGACGCCTTTACCCCGCCGAACGGGGCCTCGGCATGGCTGACGACACCGGTGTTGAGCGCCACGATGCCGAATTCCAAGGCTTCGCCCACGCGAAACGCGCGGGCCAGGTCGCGGGTGTAGAAATAGGCGGCAAGGCCATAGGGCGTGCCATTCGCGAGCTTCATCGCCTCATCTTCTGTTTCAAAGCGGAACACGGGGGCCACCGGGCCAAAGGTCTCTTCCGCCGCGAGTTGCATGTCTGTCGTGGCCCCGGTGAGCACCACGGGGTCTGCATATTGCTCCGCCAGGTCACGAGCCGGGGTGACGCGTCGCGCACCGCGTGACAGTGCGTCTTCAACATGCACGCTGATTTTGCGCGTCGCGGCCGCGTTGATCATCGGGCCGATATCTGTGCCATCGGCGTCGCCCGGGCCAACCCTGAGCGCGGTCACGCGCTTGCACAACGCAGCCACGAACTCGTCGTGGATCCCGGCTTGGACCAGAATCCGGTTCGCGCAGACGCAAGTCTGCCCGCCATTGCGGAATTTCGAGAGCATCGCCCCTTCTACCGCAGCAAGCAGATCGGCGTCATCGAACACGATGAACGGCGCATTTCCACCCAGTTCGAGCGAGAGTTTCTTGAGTGTCGGCGCGCATTGCTCGGCCAGAAGTGCGCCGACCCGCGTCGATCCCGTAAACGAGAGTTTGCGCACCACGGGCGATGCGGTCAGGGTCTCGCCAATGATTTCAGGGCGCCCCGTCAGCACATTGAGCGCACCCGCAGGCAGGCCGGCCCGCTCGGCCAGAACAGCCAGCGCAAGAGCAGAGTAGGGCGTGAAATCAGAAGGTTTGACCACCATGGTACAGCCCGCCGCCAGCCCGGGCGCCACCTTGCGGGTGATCATCGCGATCGGAAAGTTCCACGGCGTGATGATGGCGCAGACCCCCACGGGCTCTTTCATGGCAAGTATCCTTTTGCCGGGCAGGGGCGAGGGGATGATCGCACCGTCAATGCGCCGCGCCTCTTCGGCAAACCAGCGGATGAACGAGGCGCCATAGGCCACTTCGCCACGTGCCTCGGCCAGCGGTTTGCCTTGCTCCGCTGTCAGAATTTGCGCCAGATCTTCGGTGTTTTGCAACAACAGGTCATGCCAGCGCATGAGAATGTCGGCCCGTTGCGCATGCGTGCGGGCGCGCCAATCGATCATAGCCGCCTCAGCGGCCTTGATGGCGCGCGTGGTTTCTTCGGCGGTGATGTCGGGCATGCTGCCCATGGCCGTGCCACTGGCGGGATTGATCACTTGCATGTCGGGGCGCGCAATCCAATCGCCATTGATCACTGCGGCCTCACGGAACAGATCCGGGTCAGAGAGTTTCATCGGTCAGCCTTTCAATGCCGCGATCACCGCGCTGGTGATCTCGTCGGTGCTGTTACTGCCGGGACGCACGCGAATGCCCTGTTCGGTGGTCGCGGCGATGGCCTGTTCGACTGCGTCTGCGGCGGCGGTTTCGCCCAGGTGATGCAGCATCATTGCACCCGACCAGATTGCCGCGATCGGATTGGCGATCCCTGTCCCGGCGATATCGGGGGCCGATCCGTGGACTGGCTCGAACATCGACGGCGCAGAGCGGTCCGGGCAGATATTGGCCGAAGCGGCAAAGCCGAGCCCGCCCTGAATGGCGGCGCCCAGATCTGTCAGGATATCCCCGAACAGGTTGGAGGCCACGACCACATCAAGCGTTTCGGGCGCCATCACCATTTTGGCGGCCATGGCATCAATATGGATATGGCTGACCGTGACATCCGGATATTCGGAGGCCAGGGCGCGTGTCATTTCATCCCAAAAGACCATGGAATATTGTTGCGCGTTCGACTTGGTGACAGACGTCAGATGACCGCGCCGCGTGCGAGCCTGCTCAAACCCGAAGCGCAGGATGCGTTCAACGCCCTTGCGGGTAAAGACAGAGGTTTCCACCGCCACTTCGTTGTCGCGCCCCTGATGGACACGACCGCCTGCGCCGGAATATTCGCCTTCGGTGTTTTCGCGGATGCACAGGATGTCAAATGCGCCGGATTTCAGCGGGCCCTCGACGCCGGGCAAAAGACGGTGTGGACGGATGTTTGCATATTGGTCGAACGCCTTGCGGATCGGCAGGAGCAGCCCATGCAAAGACACCGCATCCGGCACCGAGTCTGGCCAGCCGACCGCGCCAAGATAGATGGCATCGAAGGCGCGCAGCGTCTCGATACCATCCTCGGGCATCATCGCGCCGGTCTCGTGATAGTGCGCGCAGGACCATGGAAAGCTCTCTGTTTGCAATCTGAAACCGGCGGTGGCGGCAACAGTGTCCATCACCGTCATCGCCGCCTCTGTCACATCCTTTCCGATCCCGTCACCGGGGATCAAGGCAATCTTGTGGTTGGTCATGGTGGTCCCTTCAAAGCTGTCCGTCATAATGTCGCCAGCACGGTTTTCGTGCGGCGATTGGCAATATAGGCCTCGCGTCCCAGATCCTTGCCGACCCCGCTGGCTTTCCAGCCGCCGGTTGGCAAGATGTGGTCGCGCGAGCGGCCATAGCGATTGATCCATACCGTACCGGCCTCGATCCGGCGCGACAGGCGAAGCGCGCGGGCAAGGTCACGGGTAAACAACCCGGCGCAGAGCCCGTAGGTCGGGTGCGCGGCCAATGCCATCGCCTCGTCCTCGGTCTCGAAGGTCTGAAACGTGGCGACAGGGCCGAAAATTTCTTCGGTGACGCCCGGGTTGTCCTGCGCCGCCCCGGCAAGCAGCGTCGGGCGATAATAGCTGCCCTCCCGGTCAAACCGGGCGCCGCCGCACAGGATCTCGGCGCCGTGGTCGCGCGCGGCGTGCACAATGCTGTCGATCCGCGAGAGTTGCGTTTCGGAAATGATCGGGCAGAAGCCGGGGCGCTCGGCCCATGTCGGGGCAGGGACGTGCCGGTTGAACCGTTCGGTCAGCCGTTCTGCCAATGCCTCGGCACTCTCCCGCGCTACGATCATCCGCGAGCCCGCAACGCAGAACTGCCCCGCATTCGGCAAGATGCCGCGTTCCAGACACTCTGCTACAAGGTCGAGATCGGCATCACCAAAGACGACCATCGGGCTCTTGCCGCCAAGCTCCAGCGTCATCGGCTTTATCCCGCACCGGGCGACATTCTCCATGATCGCGGCACCGGCGCGGGTTGATCCGGTAAAGGACACCTTGTCGATACCGGGATGACCGGTGATCGCGGCGCCGGTTCCGGGACCGTCCCCCAGGACGACGTTTATCAACCCTTCCGGCAGGCCCGCCCGCACCGAAAGCTCGGCCATGTAAAGCGCGGACCACGGTGTCATTTCCGACGGCTTGAGAACAACCGCGTTGCCGGCTGCGAGCGCCGGGCCAAGCTTCCACCCGGCCATGGAAATCGGGAAATTCCACGGCGTTATAGCCCCCACCACGCCATAGGGTTCGGAGGTGATCATGCCCAGATGCCCTTCTGGCGTGGGCGCGAGCGCATCGCATTCCTTGTCCGCGAACTCTGCGAAGAAGCGGATCTGTTCGGCGGTGACAGGGATATCCCCGGCCATGACCTCGGCGACCGGGCGCGACGAACAGACAGCCTCCAGCCGCGCCAGCGTCTCGGCCTCCTGCTCGATCAGATCGGCCCATCGGTGCAGGGCGCGTAGTCTTTCGCGCGGTGCGGCATGCCCCCAACCAGAGCCTCGCAAGGCCGTGCGCGCCGCCTCGACTGCGCGGTCCACCATTGCGGCATCGGCCCGGGGGATGGCCCCCATAATGGCACCGTTTGAGGGTGCGCTCACGGCTATGTCTTCACTTGCGGAAACGTATCGGCCGCCGATGTAGTGACCGAAAGGCAGAGTCAGCCCGGAAGGATCGAAGGCAAATGTCATGAGAACCTCGTGTCTGTCGCGCTCAGTCTGGCGCGGTTGCGCTGACAGCATTTGCCGAAAGCGCGCAGATGGCGGCATTTTTCGCCGCCTGCGCCAGCTGCGGGCGCAGAAGATTGTGCCGCTCAGTCTTGGGTGTCGGTGCGGGCGGCGAGCGCGGCGAGTGTCACAGGGCGCGTGGGCGGCTGAGCCCGCAGGCGACCCATCTGCGCCGGGTGAGCGCCACACGCCGCCGCCATCACTTCGCTCCCGGCAGCCTGGCAATAACGCCCCTGACAGCGCCCCATACCGACGCGGCTGAGAGATTTGGCGCGGTTCGCCTCGCACCCCGACATGTGCAGGGCGGCGCGCAATTCACTGGCAGTGATCCCCTCGCACCGGCACAGGACCGTATCGTCTGGCAAGGCGCGGACCATGTGTGAGGGCCATGGGAACGCCTTGGCGACACCTTTGGCAAAGCGGTGCATGCGCCGGGCGCGGCGCAGGTCGTGTCTCTGGGCGACGGTATCGGTCGGATATCCCAGATCGGCAAGACAGGCGCGCGCCGCCAGCCGCCCGCCGATCTCCGCGCCGTCGGCGCCGCGCAAGGACATCCCGTCACCTGCGAGATACAGTCCGGCACCGGCACGGCCCGTCTCGTCCGTTTCTGGAAGCCATTGCGCCCATGTGTCCGACCACGCAAAACGTGCGCCGGCCAGATCGGCCAGCACCGTCTCCGCCCGCAGATGCCAGCCAAGCGCCACGGTGTCGCACTCTGTACGTTGTACCCGGCCGCGCGCGTCGCGCCAGATGATCGCATTGGGTCCGGTACCGTCGCTTTCGATAGCCGTGAGTGTGACACCTGCGCGGTAGTGCGAACCCAAACGCGCGCGTAGTCGCAGGCCACGCAGTGTCACGAAAGGACGCGCCAGCGCCATCCTCATGCCGCCCCATAGCTGTGCATGCCACGGGGCGGTGTCGAGCACGGCGGCCACTTCGGCCCCGGCGTCGAGAAGTTGCGCCGCGACGAGCGTCAAAAGGGGACCAGAGCCCGCCAGAACAAGACGCCGCCCAAGCGCCACACCTTGCGCTTTGAGCGCGATCTGTGCGGCGCCAAGGCTGTAGACGCCTGCCACCTGCCAACCGGGCACGGGGGCCAGCCGGTCCGTTGCTCCGGTGGCAATGATCAGGTGATCATAGGGGAGGGATGTCACACCGGCGGGGCCCAAGACCTGCGCGAGCCCGTCATGCAGACCCAGGACGCTCGTCTCAGGGTGATACGCGATCCGCCGGTCCCGAACGAGCCCGTCAAAGACATCGTGCAATCGCGTGGCCTTGTCAGCCTCGGACCCGTAGAGCGTGCGCGGCGGACGGGCAAAGCCCTCGGGCGGTCGGCGATATATCTGCCCCCCGGCCCGCGATCCTTCGTCCACCACGGTCGGACAGAGCCCGGCTGCGACGAGCGTCTCAGCGGCGCGGATGCCCGCAGGGCCCGCGCCAACAATGAGAACGTGGGTCATTGCAAGGCACCCGGCCAGCCGTCGGGCGGGGTGGAACGTAGTCGCATCCCGGTGCGCAAGGGGGTTGAGCAAGCCCGCACGCGAGGCCCGTCTTCTTGCCACAGCCAGCAATCCTGACAGGCTCCCATCAGGCAGAATCCGGCGCGCCGCTCCGGGCCGAATTCTGCCGCGCGCAGATCCGGGAATGTGGCCAGAACAGCGGTCAATACCGTGTCTCCCGCGAGGCCCGAAACGGCCCGGCCGTCGAATTCAAAGGCCAAATTGGCGCGTCCCAACTCGGCCAGGCGCTGTACGCGGCCTGTTCTCGGGTCATTGCCCCTCATTCCGCGGCCTCCGCATGCGCGTGCGGCTGCGGAATTTCGGGAAATCGCGTGCGGGTTTCGGCATAGGCGACACGGACGCCTTCGGCCCCGGCTCGTTCAGCCATCCGACGAAAGATTTCGGTCTTGACGAAAAAGCGCCAGTGCACGGGCAGGGCCGTCAGTATATCGGTCAGCAGGGCGTAGGCGGCGTCACTCCATTGCGCCTCAAAACCGTCGCGCTCTGGTCCGAAATGGAAATGCGCGGTGTGCGGGAGCGCGACGGCGCGCAAATTGGCGCTTGCAGGTTCATCGACCACGCCGTTGTGGATCACCACACCATAGGCGTCGCGTGCGGCCTCTTCCGAGACATGACCGCGCGCCACATCCCGGGCGACGCGCCATGTCTCGCGGCGCATCGGGTTGCCGCGCCCGCCACCGCCCGCCGAGCGGATGGACAGCACATCTCCTGGCTGCAATATGGCTGTGTCGGCGCTGCCCAGGCGGCGCGCCTCCGGTGTGTCGGGATTGATCACCATTTCCGCCAGCCCCGCCGCGCGCCCGCCCAGGACGCCCCAGGGGCGAAAGCGCGAGCGGTCGCGGTTGCGGGCAGTGATGCGCGTATCCGGGGCGAAAACGCGAAACGCCATTTCCGTGGCCAGCCCCCCCCGCCAGCGCCCGGCCCCGCCGCTGTCACGTGCGAGACCGTATTTGACGAACTCGACCGGCACCTCGGTTTCGGTGATCTCGATGGGGGTGTTCTTGAGATAGGCGGCATCCGCGCCCGAGCCGTTGGTGCCGTCGCGATGCGGCATGCCGCCGCCACCACCGACCACCGGATTGACCGCCGCGATGACCTTTTGTCCGCTGCGCTCATCATGCGTCATGACATTCACGATGCAATTGTTGCCTGCGGGGGCGGCGGGCATCCGCTCGGGTATGGCCTGGCTGAATGCGCCAAAGATCACCGAGCGCAGCCGCGCGCAGGTCAGCGACCGCATCCCCACGGCGGCTGGCGCGACCGGGTTGAGCACCGTGCCCTCGGGCGCGATACAGGTGAAAGGCCGCGTCAGCCCGGTATTCAGCAAAAGCCGCGGATTGAGCGTGTAAAGCACATAGTAGACCCCGACCAACAGAATGGTATGGCGCGGATCGCCGCCAGAGGGAACATTGAGCGATGAGCCAAGCTGTGGGTCGGAGCCGGTAAAATCCAGCTCCGCGCTGTCGCCCCGAATGCGCAGGGTCAGATGCAGACGGCAGGGGTTGGCGAAATCGCTGTCCTCGTCGGCAAAATCGGCAAAGCTGTAGTCGCCATCGGGAATGCCACGCAAAATCTCGCGGGCCTGCGCTTCGGCCTGATCCTTGAGCGCCGCGACCCCGGACAGGAAGCCCTGGCCGCCAAATCGCGCCAGCATCGCATGAACCTTGCGTTCACCGGTGTTCAGCGCGCCAACCAGCGCCTTGATGTCGCCGATGTTCAAACCGGGTTTCCGCACGTTGGTCTCCATGATGCGCAGGATCGGGGCGTCAAACACGCCTTCATTGACCAGTTTCATCGGAGGGAACCGCACGCCTTCCTGGTGAATTTCGGTGAGCGAGCGCGACAGAGAGGCAGGCACCGCGCCGCCCATATCGGTGTTGTGGATATGGCCTCCGGTCCAGGCCACGATCTCACCCTCGTGAAAGACCGGTTTCCACAGGTGGGTGTCAGGCGCATGCGTGGCGACATGGCCGGAATAGGGATCGTTGGTAAAGGCCACGTCGCCGGGCCGGTAATCCTCGACCATTGCAATGGCGCGCCCATAGGTCAGGCCCGGATACCAGGTCGCGCCCAGATCCATCGGCACGGCAAAGGTGTCGCCGTCCCGGTCCATCAGCATCACAGTGAAATCCTGTGTCTCCTTGACGAAGGCGGAATGCGCCGTGCGATGCAGTGTGTGCGCCATGTTCTCGGCAGCCGCGCGGGCGTGGTTGGCCAGAACCTGAAGGGTCATCTTGTCAGACATGGGATCACTCCGCGAATTCGAGATGGATGTTGAGGTGCCGATCTACCCGCGCCTTTGCACCATCCGGGATGGCAAGCGTGGTGTCTTCCTGACAGACTACGGCGGGTCCGACGAACGCGGCGCCGGGCGTGAGACCGGCGCGCTCATAGAGCGGAATGTCCTGCGCACCGTTCAGTTGGATCTGCACATATCGGGCGGGCGTGGCTGTGGCGGCGTCGGTGTTCGTCACGGCAAAGTCCGGCTTGGGCGTGACACCGATCGCCGATAGCCTCAGGTTCACAATCTCGATGGCGCCGTCCAGGTCGTCAAAGTCGTAGATCTGGCGATGTGTCTGGTGAAAGGCCGCCGCCACCCGGTCAGGATCAGAGAGCCAATCCGGCTCCAGCGCCGTTTCGATTTCATAACTTTGCCCGGCATAGCGCATGTCAGCCGAAAGCCGGATTTGCGCCGGGCCGTCATGGCCTTGG
This sequence comes from uncultured Roseovarius sp., assembly GCF_947259555.1. GTDB lineage: Bacteria > Pseudomonadota > Alphaproteobacteria > Rhodobacterales > Rhodobacteraceae > Roseovarius. The sequence continues at coordinate 95,519 of NZ_CAMYMD010000100.1, read as the reverse complement.
GTCTTCAACCATGCTTGTCCCTCAGCCCGCAAATCCGCGAGTGCGCTGCGAAGTTGCTCGGGTGCGTTGGCGTCAAGATTGGTGAAAACGGTCCGAAGGAAATCACCCCGCATGTCTGCCACCAATCCGCCAAGCGCGGACACCACACCGGGCCTGCGCGGCGCCAGAACGCGCGCTATGCCAAGTTCACGTGCGAGGAATGCCCCCAACATCGGCCCGCCGCCACCGAAGGGCATGAGCGCATAGTCGCGCAAATCGACACCCGCACGTGAGCCCAGTTTTTCGACCTCCACGAACAATTCGGAGACGGCGATATCGAGAATGGCCTGCGCGGTTTCCTCCACGCTGCGGCCCATTGGCCCGGCGATCCGCTCCACTGCGTCGCGGGCAAGATCGCGGTCGATGTCGAGCTGACCATAGGCCATCTCGGCCTGTCCCAGCCAACCGCAGACGGCCATCGCGTCGGTCACGGTGGGCGCTGTGCCTCCGCGCCCATAGCAGGCCGGTCCGGGATTGGAGCCTGCCGAGTCGGGCCCGACGCGCAGCACGCCGTGACTGTCGACGCTGGCGATCGAGCCGCCGCCGATGGCGATGGAACTGACCGAGACCGAGGGAATATGCAGGGGAAAGTCGCCGATCCGCTCATCGGTTCCGAATTGCACCGCGCCGTCGACGATAAGCGCGAAATCCGCCGAGGTGCCCCCGATATCAAGGGTCAGAACATGCGATTCACCGGCTTGTCGCGCCAGCCATGCCGCACCCATCACGCCCGAAGCCGTGCCCGACAGCAGCATCGACACACAATCCCGCCGTCCTTCATGCGCGCTCATCAGGCCGCCATTCGATTTGGTCAGCAAGGCGCGCGCGGGCACGCCCCGGTCGGCCAGCCGCCCCTCAAGCGCGGAAAGGTAACCGGCGACGCGGGGATGCACATAGCCGTTGAGGATCGCGGTGGAACTGCGCTCGTATTCGCGGATGACCGGCCACACCTCGGAAGAGGTGAACACAAAAAGATCGGGAGCCTCGATCTCGACCATCGCCTTGACCGTGGCTTCTTGCGTACCGTTGCGCCAGCTGTGCAGAAACGACACGACAATGCCGTCAGCCCCGCCGTGTCGCGCCTGCCTCACGGCATCGCGCACCGCCTCGCGCGTCGGGGCAAGCGGCTCGCTGCCGTCTGCGCGCAGTCGTGCGGGGATGCCAAAGACACGGTCACGCGGAATGAGCGGCTCTGCCCTGTGACAGAAAAGCGAATACATCTCGGGCATTCCCAGGCGTGCGAGTTCGATCACGTCCTCAAAGCCTTTGTTGGTGATCAAAGCCAGCTGCGCGCCCTTGCGTTGCAGGATGGTGTTGATCCCCACCGTGGTGCCATGCACAAAGCGGGTCACGCTTGCCGGATCGAGCCCTTCACGCTCAGCCAGCAAGTCGAGGCCGGTCAGCAATTCGGCTCCCGGATCCTCGGGGGTGGTCAGCACCTTGAGCGACGCGATGTGGCCGCTGCGGGTGTCCAATGCGCAAAAATCCATGAACGTGCCGCCAATATCGACACCGATCTTCCAGTCCGCAGGAGCAATGTTGCCGTCCATCTCTTTTCGGTCCTTTCCGGTGGGTTTCCGAAACTCGACCAGATTCAGCGGCGCGCGTCCAAGACGGATCGCGCGGAAGAACATAAGTTGGGCTTATGTCTCGATGAGGGGAGTGGCGTGCAACAGGTTTCGCATGGCCTCTTCGGCGCGCGAAAGCGTTTTGCCCCGTGCCGTCAGCAGGGAAACCGGCAAGCTTGGCGTGTCTGTCAGGGGGCGCGCCACAATGCCGGGAAACTGCGCCCACGGCAAAAGCGCATCCACCAACGCCACGCCCAACCCCGCGCGCACGAAGCCAGCCGCAGATATTGAGCTGTCAATTTCGATCTGTGGGGCAAAAATACCGCCGCGCCGACGCAGGGCCATGTCCAGCTCGTCATGCGGCCGGGTCTGGCTGCGATAAGAGATGATGGTTTCGCCATCCAGATCTGAGAAATCCAGCGTGTCGGCGTCTGTCAGCACGTGATCTTCGGGTAGAAGGCAACAAAAGCTCGTGGTTCCGATGTGTTCCACGGCGATATCCGGGGGCAGATCATCATCGAGCGCCAAGGCCATGGAGGCATCGCCCGTGCGCAGAAGATCCACCATGGCGGCAAGCGGGGCGACATGCGTCCTCAGAACGACATCCGGATGTTCTGCGCGGAATGTTCTGAGGGCGCGCGGCAGCAGCGACATGCCGGGCGGGGGAGAGGCCGCGATCCGCACCAATCCGGCCCGGCCAAGGCGCAGATCCGAGGTTTTGCGACGGAGCCCTTCAAGGCCTGCAAACAGACGCTCGGCCTCGGGGTAAAGCTCATAGGCCTCTGGTGTTGGGCGCAGTCTGCCTTTTTCACGATCAAACAGATGAAATCCCAGTTGCGCCTCTGTGTGAATGAGAATCTGACTGAGCGCGGGCTGCGATATATTGAGCAGACGCGCGGCTCCGGTCACGGTTCCGGCCCGCATCACAGCGGTAAAGACCTCAAGCTGGCGCGCGCGCATCACTGTCTCCCTATAGGTTAGGCTTATAGGGTGTCACGTTTCCCGTCTTTGACACAAGTGGAGTTGCGATGTCTGATGGCAGAAATTCCTTTGTCAAAGGGGCAAGATGGCATGGATGTGATCGTTCTTGGTGGCGGTCTGATGGGAACGGCCTCGGCTTTGTTTCTGGCGCGCCGGGGTGCCCGGGTGACGCTGATCGAGCGCCGCCGGATCGGCGCAGGTGCGACCGTGGCGTCCTTTGGCAACATCCGGCGAAGTGGGCGGCATTTGGCGCAACTGCCTCTGGCGGCCCGGTCTCTTGCGATCTGGAACGAGGCGCAGACGTTGCTGGACCGCGATGTGGAGTTTCGCGCGACGGGACATCTGCGGTTGATTTTCGACGCCGACGGGTTGGAAGACATGCGCAGTTATGCGCGCGCGGCATCGGCTCAGGACCTGACGCTTGAAGAGCTTGGGCCAGACGACCTCCGCAACCGCTTTCCGGGGCTTGGACCGGATGCCATCGCCGCGTCCTTCTCGCCGAACGACGGATCGGCCAACCCGCGGCTGGTGGCGCCTGCCTTTGCCGATGCGGCGGCGCGTGCGGGGGCCTGCATCATAGACCAAGCCCCGGTCTTGAAGATCGGCCATAGCGAGGCGGGGTTTGTGGTGGAGACGACGAAGGGCCTCCATAGAGCGGCGGTTCTGTTGAATTGTGCGGGTGCGTGGGGGCGGGACGTGGCGGCGCGGTTCGGCGAGGATGTACCCCTGAGCACGTGGGGGCCGCAAATGGCCGTGACAGAGCCATTGCCCTATCGCATTGCACCTGTGGTTGGTGTCTGGACCCGAGCGCACGGCGCCTATTTGCGGCAGGTCGAACGCGGCAATGTGGTATTTGGCGGAGCCGTTTCGCGTATTCCCGTGGCACCTGATCCCGGTTTCGCGCGTGCCGATCCGACGTGTTTGCCTGCTCAGGTGGCGGCCGTTCTGAGGCTGGTTCCGGCATTGGCAGATGCGGCCGTAATCCGGCAATGGTCAGGCTGCGAAGGTTACGTGGCCGACACCCTGCCGGTGATTGGCCCCTCGGGCACAACTCCGGGATTGTTTCACGCCTTCGGGTTCTGCGGACACGGTTTTCAATTGGGTCCCGGCGTGGGGGATGCCATGGCCGAACTGATCGCCACGGGGCATTGCGCTACCCCGCTAGAGGATTTTGCGATCACCCGGTTTGCGGCATGAGATCAGAAGTCCGCCACCTTGCCCCACTGTCCCTTGCCGAACCTGCTGAGGCGATATTGCTCGGTCTCCGTGATCGGGGTGCGCCCAAGAACCATATCCGCCACAAGATGTCCCACGCCGGGGCCGATGCCGAACCCATGCCCCGAAAGCCCCGCAGCAAGCACGAGGCCGGGCGTTCCGATATCGGCATCAATCACGGGTACGCCGTCCGGTGTGCTGTCGATATAGCCCGCCCATTGGGCCTGTATCGGCAATTTCCTGAGTGCGGGCAGAAGGGTGCGGGCGCGCTTCAGCGTCAGCTTGACCAGCGCCTGGCTGGGACGCGGATCGAGGATGCGGCAGCGCTCCATCGGTGTCTCGTCGTCAAAATCCCATGTCTTGCAGGTCTCGAAACCCGCGCGCCACGCCTGGGCCCCGCCGGGGCGCAGGACGCGCCAGCGCTTGGCGAACATCGGCAGGAAATGCCGCACTCCGGCAATCGCTCCCGGCGTGGGATCAAGATTGGCCAGGCCAGACACAGCCAGCGTATGCGCGCCGTCGCCGCGCCGCGTGATCGAGACAGCGTTGGTGTGCAGCGCGGGTGGCAGTCCCGTAGCGCCGGGAGCCACAGACAGTATCGAACTGCGCACTGCCGCTTGCGGAAACCCGATGCCGTGACGACGCATAAAACTGCCAGCCCATGCGCCACCTGCCATGACCGCTGCGCGCGTCTTGATTGTGCCACGCTCGGTGATCACCGCCGAAACCGCACCGGCCTCGGTTTCCAGTCCCCGAGCAGCACATCCTTGCAGAACGGTGCCGCCATGCGCGATGATCCCGCGCGCGATAAGCGGCGCCGCGCGGGAGGGATCGGCGACGCCATCGCTTGGCGACCAGACACCGCCTTGCCAGAGCAACCCGGTGGCCGCACCGCGTTCGCTGGCTTCGTCCGGCGTCAGCATCCGGGTGTCGATGCCTTCGCCCCGGGCGAAGCGGCCCCAATTGGCCCAGCCCTCGATTTCCTCGGAATCGTTGGACAGATACAGCAGGCCGCAGCGCCGAAACCCGAGATCAGCCCCGATATCGGCGCTCATTTCTTCCCACAATGCAAGACTGCGCGTGGACAAGGGCAATTCTCTGGCATCCCGATTTTGCTGGCGGCACCAGCCCCAGTTGCGGCTGGATTGCTCTGCACCTATACGGCCTTTCTCGAGCAGAACGACACTCTGCCCTGCGCGGGCAAGCCAATAGGCGGCGCTGACGCCGACGATCCCGCCTCCGATGATCACGCAATCTGCATGTTCGGGGAGATCGGTTTGGGTTTCGATATCAAGCAGTGGAGCAGGCATCATTTTTCCATGTGTTTTTTGAAACCTAGCTGTAGAGTTCCAGCGGTTTGTGCCGCATCAGGGAAGTTGACCGGCAGATCGTTTTGTATTTTCCCGATCCGCCGCGCGCTCAGGCTCCGGCATCGCGCGTCGTGCCATGACATGCAAGGACAGGACCGATGAACAACCTTCAGAAACTGGACCGAATTGACATCAGAATTCTGGCCGAATTGCAGCGCAATGGCCGTATCACCAATGTTGAACTGGCCGATCTGGTGCATTTGTCGCCCTCGCCTTGCCTGACCCGTGTGAAAAAGTTGCAGAAATCCGGCTACATCACCGGATACTCGGCGCTGATCAATGTGGCCAAGCTGGGTGAGACGCTGACCGTGTTCACCGAATTCACGCTCAAGAACCACCGGCAGATTGATTTTGCCCGGTTTCAGGAAGCCTTGGAAAAGATCGACAATTGCGTTGAATGTCACCTGATTTCCGGCGGCTACGACTATCTGGCCAAATTCGTCACCGCCGGGATCAGCGATTATCAGGAAATCATCGAGGACCTGATTGACCGCAACTCGGGAATAGATCGCTATTTCAGCTTCGTGGTGATGAAGACCCCGTTCATCAAGCGGCAACTGCCGTTGACCCGGCTTTTCACAGATGTTGAGTGACCGCGGGATCCGGCCCTCTACAGCGTTTCGACTTTTCGTTGAAACAGTCGTAACGCTGTCGTTCATTGTTTTTGCGCAATTTCGAACCGAAAAAGTCTATCAACTTTTTCTGAAATTGCTTTAGCGGTCCGAAAACGCGGCCAATAGCTCTGGGTCCTGTTCGAGCCCCGCGAGCCAGCCGGTGTCAAGCTGCGGCACCGACGAGATGAGCAGGCGGGAATAGGCGTGGGTGGCGTCCTCGGACATGCGCGCGGCTGGCAGGGCTTCGACGACCTCGCCCTTGTACATCACCAGAACGTCGTCGCAGATTGCCTCGACCGTGGACAGGTCATGGCTGATGAACATGTAACTCAGCCCCAGTTCGCCCTGCAGCTCCTTGAGCAATTCCAGAATGGCAGCCGCCACCACCGTGTCGAGTGCAGACGTGATCTCGTCGCACAGGATCAATTCGGGCTCTGCGGCGAGGGCGCGAGCGAGGTTGACGCGCTGTTTCTGCCCACCTGACAACTCTGACGGAAGGCGATGACGCAATGCCGACGGCAAATGAACCATTTCCAGCAATTCGATCACACGCTTTTCGCAGGCTGCCCCGCGCAGGCCCTTGTAGAACCGCAAGGGGCGGGCAATGATGCTGCCCACGGAATGCGCCGGGTTCAGCGCCGTGTCTGCCAGCTGAAACACAATCTGCGCGCGGCGCAGCTCTTGTTTGCTGCGTTTGGCCAAAGACGGGTCGAGCGTATGCCCATCAAGAAGGACTTTGCCCCGATAGGCCGGCAAGATGCCTGCCACGGCGCGGGCCAGAGTTGATTTCCCAGAGCCCGATTCACCGATTACTCCAAGATTGCGACCACGATAGAGCTTGAAATTCACATCGTGCATCACCTTGGCTGCGGGTTCGCCATCCTTGATGGGACCGTAGCCAGCATAGAGGTTCTGTACTTCGAGGATCGGCGTCTCACTCGCGTCTTCGAGATCTTTTACGGCGATATGCGGCACCGGGTCAAAGGCGGCCAGCAACTCTTTGGTGTAGGGATGTTCGGGCGCGTTCAGAATTTGCTCTGTCGTGCCGTGTTCCTGGACCTCGCCCCCTTTGAGCACGACGATGCGATCCGCGATCTGGGCGACTACAGCCAGGTCATGGCTGACATAGACCCCGGCCATGCCGCCTTCTTCCATCACGCGGCGAAACGCACGCAGAACCTCGATTTGCGTTGTCACGTCAAGCGCCGTGGTGGGTTCGTCGAAGATCACCAGCTTCGGATCGCCGATCAGGGCCATTGCCGCCGAGAGCCGCTGAAGCTGCCCGCCCGACACCTGATGCGGATACCGCTCACCGATGGTGTCTGGATTGGGCAGGGCCAGGGCGCGAAAGAGGGTGCGCGCATAGTCTTCGGCCTTGTCGCGCGGCATCAGGTCGTGGATGCGGGTTGTTTCCACCACCTGATCCATGATCCTCTTCGACGGGTTGAACGCCGCCGCTGCGGATTGTGGGACATACGACACCTCGGTGCCGCGCAGCTTGGCGCGTTGCCCTTCGGACATGCCGGTTATGTCGTGCTCTCCTATGCGTATCGTGCCGCCCTCAACGGCACAGCCGCTACGGGTGTGCCCCATGAGAGAGAGCGCGATCGTTGTTTTGCCAGAGCCGGATTCACCGATCAGGGCCAGGATTTCGCCCGGTGCGATGTCGAAATCCACGCCGCGAATGATCTCGACATTGCGGCCCGAGTCGGTGACGGCGCCAATCCGCAGGTCGCGGACGGAAACGAGAGGTGTATCTGTCATCATTCGGCCCTGTCTCTGATCTTGGTGGGAAGGTTGTCGATGAACATATTGACCGAGATGGTCAGTGACGCGATGGCGATGCATGGAAAGATGACCGCCGGTGCGCCCAGGCTCAGCCCCTCGATGTTCTCGCGTACCAATGCGCCCCAATCGGCATTCGGCGGCTGAACCCCGAGGCCAAGGAATGACAGGCCCGACAGGACCAGGACGATGAAGACGAACCGCAACCCGAAATCCGCCAGCACGGGGCCGAGGATGTTGGGAAAGATCTCGAACGTGATCATGTAGGGTGTCCCTTCGCCACGGGCGCGGGCCACGGTCACGAAATCCATTGTGTTGATGTTCACCGCCAGCGCGCGGGCAAACCGGTACGCCCCCGGCATGTAGATTGCGGTCAGCGTCAACACCAGAACCGGAATGGAGGACCCGACCGCGGCCACGACCACAAGACCGAAGAGCAGCGAGGGGATACCGTTGAACGCATCCAGAAGCCGTGACAGCAGCGTATCGAACCAGCCGCCAATGACTGCCGCGATCATCCCGAGGATGACGCCAAAGGTGCAGGCCAGCGTCGCCGACGCCAGAGCTATTCCCACCGTATAGCGTGCCCCCATCAGGACCCGCGAAAATATGTCCCGGCCCAGATAGTCGGTTCCCATCCAATGCGCGGCGCTGACGCCACTGAAATAATCCCAGTCGACGATTTCGCCCACGGGGTAGGGCGTGATCCAATTGCCGATGAGTGCCACGATTGCCCAAAAGAGGATGATCGCAACGCCGATCCGGCCCGTCCAGCCAAAGGAATAGCCCAGATTGCGCGGCGTTGGCATGCGAAGTTTGCGAGGGGAGCTTGTGGGAGAGGTCATCACTGGCGCAGCCTTGGATTGGAGAGGATTGCGATCATGTCCGCCAGCGTGATCAGCGTCAGGTAGCTGACGCAGAACACCATCGCGCAGGACTGGATCAGCGGCAGGTCGCGGGTCGCCACAGCATCTACCATCAGTTTGGCGACACCTGGATAGTTGAAGACGGTCTCGACGATGATCACCCCGCCGACAAGATAGGACAGCGACAAGGCCACCGCGTTGGCAATGGGGCCAAGCGCATTGGGCAGCGCGTGCACAAGAACCATGCGGCGTCTTGAGGCGCCTTTCAGCAAGGCCATTTCGACATACGGGGTTTCGATCGTCTCGATCACCGCAGCCCGTGTCATGCGGATCATCTGTGCGGAAACGACAAAGCTCAGCGTGATGACCGGCATGGCATAGGCCCGCAGCATCGCACCGATGCTGTCGACATTGACGCCGTAGCTTAGGGCCGGCAACCAGTCGAGCCAGACTGCAAAGACCAGCACGGCCAGCGTCGCGACCATGAACTCCGGCACCGAGATCACCGAAATCGTGGCCACAGACACCGCTCGATCCAGCCACGAGCCTCGAAACATGGCGGCGATTATCCCAAGGGTGAGCGCCACTGGCACGCAGATGGCGGTGACGATCCCGGCAAGGCGCAGTGAGTTCTGCAAGCGTCCCCCCAACAGATCGACGACTTCGATATCATTGACGTAAGATCGCCCCATGTCGCCGGTCGCAAGCCCTGCAAGCCAGCCGAGAAAGCGCTGAAATGCAGGTTCGTTCAGCCCCATTGCCTCGCGAAGCCCGGCAACCGCTTCGGGCGTGGCCGCCTGTCCGAGCAAGATCTGGGCGACATCGCCGGGAAGCATTTCCGTCGCGAAGAACACCGCGAAGGACACGATGATGAGCGTGATGAATGCGATCCCTAGCCGTTGCCCGACGAGAAGCCATGTCGTGGTGGACCGGAGCATGGGGCACCTCCCTTTTCAGGAATGGAAATGGCCCGCGCATGGTGCCATGCGCGGGCGTCTTTTGGCAGGTGGATTATGTGTCCAGCCAGACGTATTCCGCAAAGGCATAGCCCATCTGACCCCCCAGCGGATTGGAGCGCATGCCCTTGAGGTTGCCCGCCATGCCATCGACGTTCGAGATATAGGTGGGGATGATCGTGCCGGCCTCATTCGCCACCATCTCCTGCATCTCCCAGTACATGTCGGTCCGCTTGGTTTCATCCAGCAGCCCGCGCGCCTCAACCAGCATGTTGTCGAATTTTTCGGACTTGTACTGGCTTTCGTTCCAGGGTGCTTCCGAATGATAGAGCAACGAGAACAGGATATCCGGCGTCGGGCGCGGGTTGATGTTGCCGAAATGGACCGGTGCTTTCAGCCAGTAGTTGGACCAGTACCCATCAGAGGGCACGCGCTGAACATCGAATGTCATGCCGATCTCTGCGCCGGCCTGCTGCACCACGGTCGCCATGTCGATTGAGGCATTGGCGGCCTCGGAGGCAACAATCGGTATGGATTGGCCGAGGACACCCGCCTTTTCAAAGAGCGCCCGGGCGCGTTCAGGGTCATACTCGCGGGGCTGCAACTCGGTATTGTAATAGCGGTTTGCAGGCGAGACAGGCTGATCGTTGCCAATTTCCGCCAGCCCGCGCAATACGGATTTCTGGATCTGTTCGCGGCGGACCAGATGTTTCATCCCCTCGATAAAGCCCGCCTTGGCACCCGGTTCCAGATCGAGGCGGATATTGAGATTGGTATAATTGCCCGACGTGCTGATCATGGTATCGACATGCGATTGCCCTTCCATCATCCGCAAAGACCGTGCGTTGACAGCCGCCGCAAGATGAATATCGCCAGACAAAAGCGCGTTCACGCGGGCGTTGTTGTCGGGAATTGCGAAATACTCGAAGCTGTCGAGATAGGGGCCCGTGTCCTTGAAGTAGTTGGGATTGCGTGCAGCGACAGATCGAACACCGGGGTTGAATTCTTCGAGCACGAAGGCGCCGGTGCCGTTGCCCTTGGAAAAATCCGTTGTCCCGTCGGCCACAATCATGAAGTGGTGCAGGGACAGGATGGTCGGCAGGTCGGCATTGGGCTCTGTTAGCACGACCCGTGCGTTCAGATCATCGACCGCGGTGATCTCGGCCATCTGCTTGGCAATGGAGTTTACCTTGGAGCCGACATCCGGATCAAGATGGCGCTTGAGCGAGAACACGACATCCGCCGCGCTCAGGGTTTTGCCGTCATGGAAGGTGACGCCGGATTTCAGCTTTATGTTCCAGGTCTTGGCGTCGCTCGACTCGATCGACTCGGCCAGTTCCATCTCGACTTCGCCGGCTTCATTGAGGAATGTCAGGCGATTGTAGAGCGCGCAGCAACGGGTGTAATCCGTCGAGAGCGAGGCCTTGGCCGGGTCCAATGTGTCGGCCGTTGAGGCAGACCAGCCCGCGGCTTTCATGTGCCCGCCGGACTTTGGCGTCGCGGCGACCGCCTGAGAGGCGTGCATCAGCAGGCCGCTGCCTGCGCCGAGTGCCACGCCCGAGCCCATGAGCATCTTCAAAAGATCTCGGCGCGATGCGCCGCGGCGAATGGCGTTTTCGATCATGGCATCGTCGCGCCCGGTCCAGTTGCTTGGTTTGAGTCTGGTCATCTTTCTGTCTTCCCTGTTGCTGGTGAGGTTTCTGGTTCAGTCGGGACCCCATCCGGTTCTTTTCGCCGGTTTGAGGTGGGGTGGCAGGCTCAGGTTCTGGCAGCGCTCTCGGTGGCGTCGGCCAGTTCCGCAAGCGATTTGAAGTGATAGTCAGGTTCGGTGAAAGCGTCGGGCTCTATGGTGCCGCCATAGCCCTTTTGCTCGTGGCGACGTTCGACCCAGACATTCGTCATGCCGAGTTGGCGTGAGATACCGATATCGTGGTGCTGGCTCTGCGCGGTGTGCAGGATGGCGCCCGGTGTTCCACCCGTCGCCTCCACATGGGCGAACACCTTGTGAAAAAAGGCCGGGTCCGGCTTTTCGGTGCCTGTATCGTCCGCCGTAAACCCCGCCCAGAATGGCAAGCCGAGCTTGGTCTCATATTTCTCGAACGCCCAGCGGCGGGCATTGGTCATGGCGATCAACTTGTAGCGCCTGCCAAGCCGCGCGAGCGCCGCGACGCTGTCGGGAAAGGGTGACGCCTCGCCGACCGCCTCGACGAGGCGCTGGCGCAGTTCCGGCGTGTCAGGCAATCCCAATTGTGCCGCGATACTGCCGTAGCAGCGACCCAGATCATCCGGAAAGAGACCCGCGCCGGGCTCGTAGCGGGCCGCACGGTAGAGCGCCAGCGCGTCTTCGCCATCAAGGGTGATGCCTGATTGCCGGGCTATGCCATCCAGCGCGCCGATGATCGCGGATTCAAAGTCTATCAGCGTACCGACGACGTCAAAACTCATATGGGTGAAAGCAGTCAAGGGTTTTGCCATTGTTTTAGGTGTCATATGAACCGTTTTTCTTCTTGCCATGATCCCGCTCGAGCGAGCGGATGTGGTTCCGATTGAGTGATGATCGCCTGTTAAACAAAGGCCTTGGCGTCGAATTTTGTTCATGCAACGGCAGAATCTTTTGTTTTGCCGGATGGCGCGGCGAGAAATGCTGCCCCTGTTTTGCGGCTCAATACCCCCGCCCCTGATCCACGAGGCCGGGAAGTGCAGAGCCGTCACGCGTGGCGCGAATGGCGGCCAATGCGTGATGCGCGCCCTCGGTTGCGTCGGTTTGTGCGGCCACATGAGGGGTTATGATGACCCTTGGATCGGTCCAGGCCCAATGGCTCTGTGGCAGGGGTTCGGGCTCGGTCACGTCGAGCATTGCGGCTCGGAGATGCCCCGCATCGAGCGCGTGGCGCATCGCCTCCATGTCAAGCTGCGCGCCGCGCCCGGCATGGATGAGCGCCGCACCTTCGGGCAGCTTGGCAAAGAGGTCCGCGTTGAGCAGCCCGCGCGTTTCGTCTGTCAAAGGCAGCAGACAGATCAGCAGATCGGTCCGGGCGAGAAAGGCAGAGAGATCGGCATGGGCATATACCCTGACATTCTCAAGAGGTCTGCCCGACCTGCTCCAGCCGGCGACGTCAAAGCCCAGAGACGACAGGCTTGCCGCCGCCGTGCGTCCGATCCGGCCCAGCCCCATGATACCGACGCGCCCGGCGCGGGCGAGACGCGGGGGATGAGGCCGCCACTCTGAGCGGGCGCTTTGTTCCAGATAGCGCGGCATGTCGCGATGCAGCATCAGCGTCGCCATCAGCACCCAATCGCGCACCATCGCATCAATTCCGGGTGCCAGCGTGCGGGTCAGCGCGACGCCGGGCGGTAGAAGCGGCATCTGATCTACCCCCGCGCCGGTGCTTATCACGGCCTTCAGATTGGGATAGCGGCCAAGCTCCGCCGGAGGTTGCCAACAAGCCAGATGCGTGATCGAGAGCGGGTCTTGCACCGCATCCTCGCCTATAATCAGCGCTTCGCCAGCGTTCTCGAAAATGGGCTGCCACGCTTGCTCGCGCTCGGGGGGGCCTATCAGCAATAGCGTCATGAGCGCAGTACCTCGCGGATTTCCGGATCCTCCAGCGTCAGGTCCAATACCTTGCGTGTGCGCGCGACGATCTGGTCGATCTCTGCATCCGAGCAACACAGCGGCGGCGCATAGCCAAGGATCCCCTGCGCAAAGGATCGCACGATCAGCCCATGCTCCCATGCGCGGTCAAAGAGACGGGTTGCCGCGTCAAGTGCTGCAGGCAGCGGGGTCTTCTTTTGCTTGTCCGTGACAAGCTCGACCGCAGCCAGCATGCCGCGCCCGCGCACATCGCCCACAAGCGGATGGTCGGCCAGACTGGCCAGCCCCTCCTGCAAGCGCGCGCCCTGACGGCGACCGTTTTCCAGCAGGCCCCCTTCGTACAGCTTCAGCACTTCGAGCGCGACAGCGGCCGAAACGGGGTGCGCGGAATAGGTAAAGCCATGCCCGACGGCCTTGGTGCCCGCGCCCTCGGCAATGGTCTGATAGACATGCTCGCGCATGAAAACCGCCCCCATGGGCACATACCCTGAGGTCAACCCCTTGGCGACGGTCATCAGGTCGGGCACGATGCCATCTTCCTCACAGGCAAAGAGCGGCCCGGTGCGGCCAAAGCCGGTGATGACCTCATCTGCGACAAACAGGATTCCAAGTTCGGCGCAAAGATCGCGCATCGCCTTCATCCAGCCCTTGGGCGGTACGAGAACCCCGCCCGAGCCTTGAATGGGCTCGACGTAAAAGGCGGCGACACGCTCGGGGCCAAGCTCCTCTGCCTTGGCGCGCAAGGCGGCGACCGAGGCGGAAATGATGGCCGCGTCGTCCGTGCCAACAGGATTGCGATAGGCATAATGCGAGGGGATCTTGTGCTGCCAGTCATAGGGCAGCCCAAAGCCCTCGTGAAACACCGGCAGCGCGGTCAGGCCCGCCCCGGCCGAAGCCGACCCATGATAACCCTGCGCAACTGAAATGAACTGATCGCGCTCCGGCTTGCCTTGGGCATGCCAGTAGTAGCGGATAAAGCGGATCGTGCTGTCCACCGCGTCAGACCCACCCAGGCAGAAATAGACATGATCAAGATCACCCGGCGCACGCTCGGCCAGTTCTGCGGCCAAACGGATCGGCGCCTCGGCGCCGAGATCGAAATAGCCGGTGGCATAGGGCAGGTCGCGCATCTGGGAAGCGGCGGCCTCTACGATGCTCTCATGGCCATATCCCGCATTGACACACCACAGACCGGCAAAACCGTCGATCAATTCACGCCCCTCGCTGTCGGTCACTGTGGCCCCACGCGCAGAGCGCAGCACGCGCACGCCGCGCGCCTCATGCCCGTGAAAGGACGACACCGGGTGGATAAGGTGCCGACGGTCAAGCTCAACGAGTGAATTGGTAAGCATATGCGTCTCCTGTGTGTTCAGCCAAGCGCTTGTGAGACAAGGGCAAAGGTTGTGAATTCACCCGCTCCGGAGGCGCGGGGATCACGGACCATCGCAGTGCCGCCGCCAGCATGCGTCAGGCCCAGAGAGGTCACGAACTCGGAAAGCCCGGCTGCCTCGGGCAGGTCGACGCGCAAGAACGTGCCTGCGCTACGCCGTGCCGCCTCGGCGATCAGCGCCTGTGCGGCGGATGTGTCGCGCGCGACCACGGGACCGATCACGCGCCCGCGTCCGAAATCACGCAAGAGCGCAAAGCCGCCTTCGGTGAGGAGCACCTCGCCCTCTGCCGCAATCCGTGCGAGCAGCGCACCCCGCTCAAGACCGGAGGCTTCATGATCCATCTCCGCCAGGACTGCCACATCCTGTACGGTGCCATCCCGCACCGGCAGGTCCGGCGTTGCCGCTTGCGCGATGCCCTGATGCTGGAAAATCCGGTGGGTCGCGCGAAACCCCAGACTTTCATAAAGCGGCAGGCCTTCGGCGGTGGCGACGAGGCGCATCTCTGATCCCGATGCGAGATCCATCACTGCCGCCATCAGGCGCCGGCCAAGACCGCGCCCGCGCATCGCCTCATCGACGATGATCATGTTGAGCAGCGCGACCGCACCGAAACGGGTGCAGCATGCCGTCCCGACGACCCGCGTGCCATCCAGCGCCACGACACCCTCGGACACCGCGAGGGCCAATGACCAGTCTTCTTGCCTGTGTGGCCAGCCCACCTGCTGCGAGAGGCGCAGGGCGTCGGCCATATGGCCGGACGCGAAACGGAGGATTTCGAGGCCCGATGCGGGCGTGGTTTGTGCGGAGGCGTCTGTCATGAATTCACTCGTCTTGATTTCCCCGAAAGGTTAGGTTGCTTGGATCGGCATGTTGCGCCTGATGCGTGATCGGCGCGGCAGTTTTCTTTTGCCTCGCAGGGCCCGCGCCGCAGGATATGCCGTGCCTATCCGGCGCAATAACGTCCAAGATCCAGTACCATGCGATGGCATGCCTGAAGCTCGGATAGTGTCAGATATTCCTCGGGCCGATGCGCGCGGGCGATGTCGCCGGGACCGCAGATGATTGCCGGGATGCCCGCCTGCTGAAAGAGTCCGGCCTCCGTCCCGAAACTTACCGCGGCGATTGGGGTCTGCCCCGACATCTCCGTCATCAGAGCGGCGAGCGGATGCGCCGCATCAAGGGCAAGGGGCGGGTAGCTGGAGAGCCACTCGGCATCGATGCCAGCCTTGTCGGCTGCGGTCAGAACCGGAGCAAGCAGCGCCTTGGGATCGGTGTCGGCGATGGCGCGGGCCTCGATCTCTGCCTCGGCCCGGTCCGGAATGATATTCAGTGCCTGACCGCCTGTAACCGTGCCGACTTGCAGGCTGGACCATGGGGGGGCGAACCGCTCATCCTTTGGTCCATGTGTTTCAAGCGCGCGCGCCTGCGCCTCGGCGGCGATCAGCACAGGCAGCAGCGCGTGGATCGCGTTGTCTCCCAGATCAGGGCGAGAGCTGTGGCCCGCCACACCTGTGGCCCGCAGGCGCAGCGCCGCCTTTCCCTTGTGCGCGAGCACCGGCACCAGCCCTGTGGGTTCGCCAACGACGCAACCGAGCGGTGCTGCGCACATCTCCGGCAGCTTGGCGATCATGTGGGGCACACCTTTGCAGCCGGCCTCTTCATCGTAAGAGAGCGCAATATGAATGGGGGTGGTGAGCGCCATTTCCGCCAGATCCGGCGCGGCGGCAAGGACTGCGGCGACAAAGCCCTTCATGTCACAGGCCCCGCGCCCGATCAGCCGGTCACCCGTCTGACGCAGGGTGAACGGGTCGGCGTGCCACTCGGGTTCCCCGGCGGGGACGACATCGACATGGCCCGACAGGATATAGCCGGGACGCGCCGCGTCTCCGATCGTGGCGAACAGGTTGGCGCGGTCGCCTTCGGGCCCGACAAGGAGGCGGCAGGAGATACCGTGACTGTCAAGCCAATCTGCGATTTCTCTCATAAGATCAAGGTTCGGGCATCCGACAACCGTGTCAAAGCCCACCAGCCGGGCGAGCATTTCGTGCGGGGGAGGGGAAGATGTCATGCTGTCAGCTTGTCCTTTGGTCAGATTGCCCGAAGGCATAATTGATCCTGCATCAAAACAAGGCGGGCTGGACGTTGCTTGGCGCGGGGCGAACGGCACCTTTTGCCGGATCCCGCCGCTGCAACGCGATATTCTGCGGCAACCCCGTCAAACGCAGCAATCCATTCCGCCCGGAAGCGGCGAGGATGGCCACAACATACACGCTTTGGAGGCCATCATGTCATTCACCCCGAAATTCATCACTTTTGACTGCCACGGCACCATGATTTTCTACGACATGGCCGGTGCTGCCCGCGATCACTACGCTGACACTCTGTCACCCGAAGCGATGCAGATATTCATCCAGGATTTCTCGGCCTACCGGCTGGATGAGGTTCTGGGGGCGTGGAAACCCTATGCCGACGTGGTGCACAACGCGCTGGAGCGAACCTGCAAGCGCAACGGCGTGGCGTTCGACGCGGACGTTGCCACTGCAATCTACGAGCGCGTGCCGTCATGGGGGCCGCATGCGGATGTCACCGCCGGGTTGGGCAGGATTGCCGACAGAATTCCGCTGGTGGCGCTGACCAATGCGATGAACAGCCAAATCCCGCACAACATCGCCAGTCTGGGCGTGCCCATTGCCCATGTTTTCACGGCGGAGGATGCACAGGTTTACAAACCGCAGATGCGTGCGTTCGAGTATATGTTCGATCAGCTCGGGTGCGGGCCGGAGGACGTGTTGCACGTCTCCTCGAGCTTTCGCTACGATCTGATGACGGCGCATGATCTCGGGATCACTCACAAGGCGTGGGTCAATCGCGGTCATGAACCGGCCAATCCGTATTACGGTTATACCGAAATCCCGGATATTTCGGGACTGCCCGCCTTGGTTGGGCTGTAAGACAGGCCGTGACGATCATGAAATACGCATCCTACTGGCATGACACCGCCGCCGCCTTCGAGGCCGGACAACAAGGCCCGGTCGAGGGTCGATTTGATGTGGCGGTGATCGGCGGCGGCTTTACCGGGCTGAGCGCGGCGCGTCGGCTGGCGCGCGCGGGCGTGTCGGTGGCGCTGCTCGAGGCCGAGCATGTGGGCGCTGGCGGATCGGGCCGCAACGGCGGACACCTCAACAACGGCATCGCGCATGGCTATGCCGCGGCAAAGGCGCATCTGGGGGCAGGGCGGGCCCACGCGCTCTATCAGGCCTATGATCGGTCCATCGACATGATCGAGGACACCATCGCCCAAGAACGCATCGCCTGCGACTTTCGCCGTTCCGGCAAGCTCAAGCTTGCGTCAAAGCCGAGCCATGTGGCGTCGCTGCGCGCCAACTGCGATTTGATCGCGCGCGACGTCGATCCCGAGGCGCGTTGGGTGGAACCGGACGCCTTGCGCGACGAGATCGGGTCGAACGCATTTCACGGTGCCAGTTTGCAACCGAAATCTGCCATGATGCACATGGGGCGTTATGTTTCGGGTCTGGCGCGGGCGGCGGCGGGGCACGGTGCGCTGATCTGGGAAAATGCGCCCGTCACGGGCCGGCGCAAAGAGGACGGGCTCTGGCGTCTTGAGACGGCACGCGGCCATCTTCACGCCGAGCGGGTGATCGTCGCGACAGGGGCCTATTCCGGGGCCGTCAAGGGAGCGGCGCTCAAACCCTTTCGCAAGCGCATCATCTCGGTCGGCTCGTTCATTGTGGCGACGCGCCCGCTGACCGACGAAGAGGTCGCCGCGACACTGCCCGGAAACCGCACCTGCGTGACCTCGATGAATATCGGCAATTACTTTCGCCTTTCGCCTGACAACCGGCTGATCTTTGGGGGGCGGGCGCGGTTTTCAGCCAGCTCCGATCAACAGTCGGATGCGAAATCGGGTGAAATTCTGCGTGCCGGGATGGCGCGGATCTTTCCGCATCTTGCACATGTCGAGATCGACTATTGCTGGGGCGGCCTTGTCGGGATGACCAAGGACCGTTTCCCCCGCGCGGGCGAGATGGACGGCATGCTCTATGGCATGGGCTATTCCGGGCACGGCGCACAACTATCGACGCTGCTCGGCGCGTCGCTGGCGGACATGGCGATGGGGCAGCCGGACACCAACCCGCTGGCCGGTCTCGACTGGCCGACCGTGCCGGGCTATTCTGGGCGTCCGTGGTTCCTGCCATTGGTGGGGCTATGGTTTTCGCTGAAGGATCGCCTGGCCTGACGCCACGGCTGGTCAGCCCAATGAATGGGCCGCAAGTCCAAACAACCTCGGACCGCTGAGCGGGCGGCGTTGATTGCCCAGATACATCTCGGTGACGGTGTCGTGAACGCCCATCCCGATGGCCGACAGGAACGCGCCGAACTGCTCGTTTTCGACCGGTGTGTCGAGACGGACAAAATCACCCTCACTGCTCTGAATGAGCGGTGCCACAAGCATCATGGCGATGGTCTCGGTCTCGGCAACGAGCGGCCCGATGACCCACCCCCGGCCAAAGCGGCGGCGCAGCGCGAACCCGCATATTTTGCCTTCCGATTCGACCACCGTCCCGTCGGACAGATGCAGCAGCGTCTCGAGGGTCTTGTCCCGCGCCGCACCATAGGCATGCGCATCCAGAGCGCGAATTTCCGACGCATCGGCCGGTTGCATCGCGCGCAACGCGAGGCCCGGCACCGGGTCAGGCAGGCGGAGCGACCGGGCCACACCCTGATGCTGCCAGATCGTGCCAAGCGGAACGAATCCCGCTTCCTTGTAGAGCCGGTACCCCTGGCGTGTCGCGCTCAGCCGCAAATCCATCTCGGGGCAATCGTTCATCACCCGGCGCAATAGCCACCGTCCGGTGCCCATCGTCTGGAGGCGGGGCGCTGTGACCATCATCCCCAGCATGGCAAAATCATCGCCCGCTCGAAAGCACATCGCCGACCCCATGGCGCGCCCGATTTCATCTACTGCCAGATAACCCTCGCCGAGCGAAATGAACACATCGAGGTCGCGCCAGCGGTGGGGCCAGAACACGCCAACCGTCAACTCGTGCAAGAGCGCGCGGTCGGCAAGGCTGATCCGGTGCGCCGTTGCCGTGAACTTGTCCACGCGAAAGCGATCGCTCAGGCTCTTGTCCGCATCCTGTGCGTCATTGTCTTCCGTCGTTTCGCCCAGCTGTCTCGCCATACGTTCGCACGTCCCTGTTTTTGGTTGTGACGGCCCCCGAAGCCAGGCCACGCAGGATCAAACCATATCTCATTTACAGTATCGAGCATTCGTTGCGGTTTTTTCTGCGGTTTCTTGCCCGGATACCACAGCATATGCGCTTTCATCCCTGTCAGGATCGCTCGTAAATCGGCGCCGCTCTTCTCCGAACGCGGCACCACAAGTGACCACGATCCCCTCTTGAGGAGTTTCCACCCAATGCGTGATGATCCGTTGTTGCAACCCTGCCAGGTCGGACATTTGACACTGAAGAACCGTCTGCTGATTACCGGGCATGAACCCGGCTATTCCGAAGACGGCCTGCCCAAGGATCGCTACCGCGCCTACCATGTGGCCCGGGCACGGGGCGGTGTCGCGCTGACCATGACGATGGGCTCAGCCTCGGTCGCGCCCGACAGCGCGCCATCCGCCGGGGGTGTGCAGGCGTTTCGCGACGAGATCGTGCCGTGGATGCGCGCCCTTGCGCAGGAATGTCATGACGAGGGGTGCGCGGTGATGATCCAGCTGACCCATCATGGCCGTCGAACACGCTGGGACCGCGGCGATTGGTTGCCAACCGTCTCATCAAGCCACGAGCGCGAAACAGCCCATCGCCACGCCGCCAAACTGGCCGAGGACTGGGATATCTCCCGGATCATCGAGGACTATGCCGCCGCCGCCGAGCGCATGCGCGAGGCCGGGCTGGATGGGGTCGAGTTTCTGGCAACAGGCCATTTGCTGGATCAGTTCTGGTCGCCGCGCTCCAATCACCTCGATGCACCCTATGGCGGATCGCTCGAAAACCGCATGCGCCTTGCAATGGATGTTCTGGCCGAGACGCGCCGCCGTGTGGGTCCGGGCTTTTTGCTCGGCCTGCGCTATGCCGGAGACGAGATGTGCGCCGATGGCATTGATGCCGATGAAGGTCTCGAAATATCGCACCGCCTGAAGGCCAGCGGGCTGGTGGATTTCGTGAATGTCACGCGTGGCCATATTGATACGGATGCGGGGCTCACGGATATGATCCCGGTGCACGGCATGCGGAGCGCGCCGCATCTTGCCGCCGCAGCGCACTTGCGCGAGGCAACGGGCATTCCCGTGTTTCACGCCGCCAAGGTGGCGGATGTCGCCACGGCGCGTCACGCGATTGCGACCGGCATGGTGGACATGATCGGCATGACGCGCGCACATCTGGCCGATCCGGATATCGTGCGGCGGATTGAGGCCGGGCAAGAGGACCGCATTCGCCCATGCGTGGGTGCCAACTTCTGTCTGGACCGGCGGTTTCAGGGCGCGGCGGCGCTCTGTGCGCACAATCCGTCCACAGGCCGGGAGCAGGAACAGCCGCATGCCATAGCGCCCGCCGACGCTCCGCGCCGGGTGCTTGTGATCGGGGCCGGCCCCGGCGGGCTAGAGGCCGCTCGGGTTGCCGCTGAGCGTGGGCATCAGGTCGAACTGCACGAGGCGGCCAATGATCCGGGGGGGCAGGTGCGTCTGATGGCGCAATCCGAGCGGCGGCGTGAAATCCTGTCTCTCATCGGCTGGCGCATGGCAGAATGCGAGCGGCTGGGTGTGCGATTTCATTTCAACAGCTTTGCGGAACCTGAAACGGTGACGGGGTCCGGGGCGGACTTGGTGATCATTGCCACCGGCGGGCTGCCGCATGACGTCCCGCTGCGATCCGGACAGGATCTGCCGGTCTCAAGCTGGGATATCCTGTCAGGCGATGCGCAACCGGGGCGCAATGTCCTGGTCTTTGACAATGCCGGGGATGCGGCGGGCCTTCAGGCCGCCGAGATGATCGCGGCGACAGGGGCACGGGTCGAAATCGTAAGCCCTGACCGTTCGCTTTCGTCCGAAGTCATGCCCATGACATTGACGCCTTTTCTGCGCGAAATGCAGGGTCGCGACGTGCATTTCACCGTCACATGGCGCTTGCATGCGGTGCGGCGAGAGGGCAATCGATTGCTGGCCGATCTGTCCAGCGATTACAGCACGGCCCGCATGACGCGCGAGGTGGATCAGATTGTGGTCAACAATGGCACCGTGCCGCTCGACGATCTGTACTTTGCGTTGAAGCCACTGTCGCGCAACCTTGGTGAGGTGGACCCGACCGCGCTACTCTCGGGGCGGCCGCAGAATATCGCGCGCAACCCTGATGCCGGTTTCTCGCTGTTTCGAATCGGCGATGCCGTTGCCTCCCGCAACATCCATGCCGCGGTGTATGACGGTCTAAGGCTGTTGCGGGTCATGTGAACCTTCTACAGCGTTTCGACTTTTCGTTGAAACAGTCGTAACGCCGTAGTTCATTGATTTTGCGCAATTTCGAACCGAAAAAGTCTATCAACTTTCTCTGAAATTGCTTTATGTTCAAGTTGCCAATATGGCAGTCAGTCTCCTTTTGTTTAAGCGGCCTTCAGCAAATCCTTGGCAGTTGCTCTCCGACCAGCATATCAACCAATCGCTGCCCACCAAAAAGCGTGCGCATGGTGACGCGGCCTGCCGGGCCTTGGCCCACGTGACCGATCGCAACCGCGTCCCGGCCCGCCGACGTGGCATGCATAGCCCCAAGCGCCGCCTCGGCCTGATCCGCCGGAACAAACAGCACAAGCGTGCCCTCATTCGCCAGATAGAGCGGGTCAAGCCCAAGAATTTCGCACACGCCCCTCACCTCGGGGCGCAAGGGCACGGCGGTTTCATCAATCTCGATGCTCACCCCCGCCGCGTTGGCCAATTCGTTAAGCGATGAGGCCAAGCCGCCACGCGTGGCATCGCGCGCCGCCCGCACTTCCGGCACGGCCTCGATAACCGCCTCGATCAACCCGTTCAGGCTTTGACAATCCGATTGCAAATCGGTCGAAAGCGCCATGTCGCCGCGCGCGGCCATAATCGCAGCACCATGATCACCCAACACGCCGTTTACAATCGCCACATCACCGGGCTGGATCGCCTCGGCGCGCAGATTGCGACCCTTTGGAATAACCCCAACCCCGGATGTGGTGACGAACACCTGATCTGCGGCCCCCTTGCCGACCACCTTAGTATCGCCAGTGACAATCTTCACGCCTGCTTTCCTGGCCTCGGCCTGCATCGACGCCACGATGCGGCGCAGCAAGGCAATCTCGCAGCCCTCTTCGATGATGAACGCCGCTGACAGCCACAGCGGCTTGGCCCCGCCAACGGCCAGATCGTTGACGGTTCCGCAAACCGCGATCTTGCCAATGTCGCCGCCCGGAAATTCAACCGGCGAAACCACGAAACTGTCGGTGGTAAAGGCCAATTGCGCCCCGGGTTCCAGTAGCGCATCATGGGTCAGCCGGGCCTGATCCTCGGCGCTTTCGGGCTGAAACACATCCGTGAACACCTCGTCGATCAGATCGCGCATCGCCTTGCCGCCACCACCGTGGGCCAGCGTCACACGATCCCCGCGCAGGCGGGACGGTTTGGGGGCAGTCATGTTCATTCTGCCGCCTCAACCGCGCTATATTGGAAATAGGCGGCACACGCCCCTTCTGAGCTCACCATCAGCGCGCCCAATGGCATTTCAGGCGTACACCCCTTGCCATATTGCGGGCATTGATAGGGCTTGATCCGCCCGGTCATGACCGAACCGCATGCACACCCCTCAGGTTCCTGAACCGAGCGGTCTCCGGCGCCGTATCCGATGCCGAATTTCTCTTCGGTATCAAACGCCCTATAGGCCTCACGGATACGCAACCCACTGGCATCAATCTCGCCCAACCCCCGCCATTCAAAGCTGGGGCGCGTCTCATAAACGTCCGCAATCGCGGCCAGAGACACCGGATTGCCATGCTCGGGCACGATGCGCCCGTACTGGTTTTCCACCTCGGCGCGGCCCTCGGCAATCTGCGTCAGAACCATCAGCACCGATTGCAACAGATCAAGCGGCTCAAACCCCGCCACGACGATCGGCTTGCCATAATCCTCGGCAATAAAATCATACGGATGGGTGCCGATCACCATCGAAACATGGCCGGGGCCAACAAAGCCATCCAAAATCATATGCGGGTCATCCAGCAGGATCCTGATCGGCGGCGGCACCGTGATGTGATTGCAAAACACGCTGAAATTGCTCAGACTTTCGCGCGCGGCTTGCTGGATCGACAGCGCGGTGGACGGCGTTGTCGTCTCGAACCCCAGCCCGAAAAACACCACTTCGCGCTCTGGGTTGCGCCGGGCAATTTCCAACGCATCCAGCGGCGAATAGACCATGCGGATATCGGCCCCATCGGCCTTTGCCTGCAACAAAGATTTCTTGGACCCCGGAACGCGCATGGCATCGCCAAAGGTGGTGAAGATCACGTTCGGATCCTCGGCCACCTGCACACATTCATCAATCCGGCTCATTGGCAGCACGCAGACAGGACAGCCCGGACCGTGGATAAATTCGATGCCCGGCGGGGTCAGTTTATCCAGTCCATAGCGGAAAATTGCGTGGGTATGACCGCCACAAATCTCCATGATATGCACTGGTTTCTCAGCCGTCGCGCCAATCTCATCGACCTTCTTTTCAATCGCGGCCAGCACGGTTTTCGCCGCCACCGGATCGCGGAATTCTTCAACAAATCTCATTGTGTGCCCTCCAGTGCGGATTGCCCGTCGGCCATCGCCTCCAGCGTTTCCTGTGCCTCGCCAAGGCCTTGCAGGGCTTCGAGCGTCTTGGCGGCCTCATCCTCGTCAATCACGCTCATCGCGAAACCGACATGGATCAGGGCCCATTTGCCAAGCAGCTCGTCCAGCGGGCCGGTGGCAACACAAGCAACGTTGACCTCGCGCCGCACGCCCGACACTTCGGCCATGGCCATCAGCCGTTCGTCATCGGTGATCTCAACGATCTGACCGGGTATTCCCAAACACATGGCTTATTCCTCTTCGTTGCTGGCGCTGACCTTGCCCGGTTGGGCAATGCCATAACGGTCCAGTTTCGCGCGCAATCCGACGCGCGACAGACCAAGCTCGTTTGCGGCGCGGCTTTTGTTCCATTTCAGGCGGGTCAACGTCTCGCGCAGTACCCGCATTTCGATCCCCTCAACCCGTTCTTTCAAAGTCCCTTCGCCCGACAGCACATCGCTGGTTTGGGCATCCTCGGACACCGCACAGGGGTCAGCCTGCAGGATGTGGCGCGAGATCAGTTCGGGGCCAAGCACCGGGTCCTGGGCGAAAATCAACATCCGCGTCAGCTCGTTTTCAAACTCGCGAAGATTGCCGGGCCAGTCGTAATTGGCCAGAAATTCGATGGCGAGATCGGACAGACCCTGCACCGGCTTGCCATGGGCCGAGGCCAGATCGAACAGCATATGCTGGGCCAGCACGGCGATATCTTCGGGGCGTGCGCGCAATGGTGGCAGGGCCAGTTCGACCGAGGACAGCGCATAATACAGATCGTTGCGGAATGTACCCTCGGTCACCATCGCATTCAGGTCGGCATGTGCCCCGGTCATCAGCCGCAGATTGGTGGTCAGCACCTCGTGCCCGCCAAGCGGTTGAAACACGCCTTCGGTGGCGACACGCAGCAGGATCATCTGCATTTGCGGGCTCAAACCATCAACGCCATTCAGGAAAAGCGTACCGCGATCCGCCTTTTGCAGCAGGCCCATCTTGTTGCTGGGCACACCGGGCAATGCCCCGCGTTTGGCCCCCAAGAGTTCGATCTGCAACAGTTCGTCGGACATGCCCGCGCAATTGAGCTCAAAGAACGACTGGTTCGAACGCAGGGAACTATAATGCATCGCCCGTGCCAGCACCAACTTGCCGGTGCCCGGCTCGCCCGAAACCAGAACAGGCACATCGAAGCTCGCATATTGCCGGGCGGTTTCGACCGTGGCGTTCATCGGTGAATTGGGTGCGCGCAGCACCTTTTCAAAGCCAAGACCCTCGCGCAGCGCCTTGCGGCGGGCCTCCAGCTTGGTTTCTGCCGTATTGCTCAGCATCCGCATTTCCAGCGACAGCCGATCATGATCCCGGGTCAGTTGAAATAGCTGCGCGGCGTTCTTGGCCGCCATCATCAGCTGATCAGGATGCCACGGCTTGGTGACGAACTGATAGATGCCCGCGTCGTTGATCGCGGCGACCATATCGCTGGTTTCCGTGTACCCGGTGATGATGATCCGCACAGTTTCGGGCCAACGATCGCGCACCTCGGTTAGAAACGCCACGCCCGTACGCCCCGGCATGCGTTGGTCACAAAACACGACCTGCACGAAATTCTCCTGCATCAGCGCCTCGGCGGCGTCGGCATCGGGTGCTGTGAGGCATTCAAACTCGTCCTCCAGAGCCATGCGCATCGCGGCAAGCGAGTGTTGCTCGTCATCGACCAGAAGGATCGTGGGCAGGGGCGCGTGGTTGCTCATTCGGCTGCTTGCACCTCTGATTTATGCGCAAGGTTATGACGCAGCCAATTGATCCACGCCTCCATCCCCTCGCCGGTACGGGCCGAAACCCGCAGGATTTCGATATGCGGGTTCACCCGGCGCAGATTGGTTTCATAACGGTTCATATCCACATCGCAATGCGGGGCCAGATCGGTCTTGTTCAGAATGGCCAACCGTGAGGCGGTGAACATATCAGGGTATTTCAGGGGCTTGTCCTCGCCCTCGGTCACCGACAGGATCGCCACCTTGCAATCCTCGCCCAGGTCAAAGGCGGCAGGACAGACCAGATTGCCAACGTTTTCGATGAACAGCATCGCGCCTTTCGACAGGTTCAGATGTTCCATCGCGTGGCCCACCATGTGGCCGTCCAGATGACAGCCCTTGCCGGTGTTCACCTGAATGGCCGATGCCCCGGTGGCGCGGATACGATCGGCATCGTTTTCGGTCTGCTGATCGCCTTCGATCACCGCCAGTTGCTGATCACCAAGCGCTTCAATCGTCTTGCATAGAAGGGTGGTTTTGCCCGATCCCGGTGAGGACACCAGATTGATCGCGAACGCCCCCAAACCTGCCAGAACGGCGCGGTTGGCATAGGCATAGGCATCATTTTTTGCCAGGATATCGGTCTCAATCTCGATCAGACGATCTTGAGACATCCCCGCCACCTCAACCCCGGCAGGGCCGTGGCCAAAATGCAGGCCATGAGAGTGATCGTGACCGTGATCATGACTATGCCGGTGGCTATGATCATCAGAAGGGCCCTTCACTTCGCTATCTCCGCATCCGCAAACTGTGCACATTACGCGACCTCCAAATCCTTAATTCGCATTTCATCGCCGCCCATCGGCATCAGCTTGCCGCCACCACAATCGGGGCACGGGTCAAGCCGGTTGTTTATCTGCACCTCTTGCATGCAGTCGTAACACATTGCCTTGCCTGGTAAATCGAGCATCACCAGTGCAGCCCCCTCGGCGGGCGAGCCGCGCATCACGATATCAAACGCAAAGCTGAGCGCGTCCTTTTCAACGCCTGCAAAGCGGCCCAATTCGACCCGTACGGTCTTGATCCGCGCAACGTTGTGCTGACGCGCCTGATCCTCGATCACATGGCGCATGCCTTCGCAAAGCGACATCTCATGCATGATCCACCTCCCTCAGTCGGACCGGGCTGCACGGGTCGAGAATATCCATGATCAGAGCCGCATAGCCTGATTTCCGGTCTGGCAGCGTACGCAGAGTGTGCGCCAGAATGCCGCCTTCTGCCAAGAGATGATCGGTCGGCGTGACACGTTGGAAGGTCGTGACAATCCCATCCGAGATCTCGGCCCGGATCGCATAGGTGCCGCGCGCAGCAGGCACGATAGCGTGGCCCATCGCGGGGGTTTGCCACGCGGGCAATGTGCCGCTCAAACACACCTCCAGATCATAGGCGCGGCCCAAGGCTCGCCAGAGCGGACCACGGCCTTTGGCGGCGGCAATGGCCTGCATCACCGGGTGGCCAGCATGACGCCCGGCGACTGAATTCTCTTGAGCCTGAGGGACGAAAACGGTGGTTGCATCCGTAAGGGACAGTGCAGGTGTTGCACCCTCACCGGGCTCAAAGGAGTGATCAATCAGGCTGAGAACCGGGGCGATCCCATGACCCGCGCCGAGGAAATCGTCAAACGCATCCATATCGCGCGGCATCCGCCCTGACGGGCCAAAAAGATCACTGCGAACGCCCGCGCCGCCTGTGGCCCAATCCTGCGGCAGTGCCAGCGGGGCCCTGCCGAAAAAACCAGGCCATTTCAGGTGAAACTTGATCAGATGATCGCGCAGGATCTCGCGGTGCAGCGCGTCGCGGGCTTTTGCCTCCACCCGCAAGCCAAAGGCCAGCCGTGCGGTCGTCTGTTGCGCCGTGCGGCAGAGGTTGAAAATGCGCGGCAAGAGTGCAGCGGCGTCTTCCACCGATTGACCAACGATCAGATCGGCAACCGGCAAGGGCGCAGACGGCTCTGGCACCAGCCCGCCAAATCCATGCTCAGTCCGGTCCAGCATCGTCTTATGCCCCTTCCGCCAATCCGCCGGTGATCAAGTCACGGCGGGTCGGTTCGCTGACCAGCTCAACCTCGGCTTCGTCCGGCTGGGCCAGTTCCGCCTCGCGCGCGGCACGGATATCTTCAGACCGGTCGGTTTCGGCCAGATTGGCCTTATCAAACAGGGCAATCATGATGGCCTGCGCCACATCAACGGCGCTTGCATGGGTCTTGAAATCGTTCATCGGCGAGAACAGGGAGCAGGCTTTGTAGCCGCCCGTCATTTCGCGCACATTGTGCAGGAATTCGTAATCCCCCGAGGGAAAACTGATAATCTCTTTCGCGCCAGCCGTCAGGTCTGACCAATCCTCACCCTTGCCGGGCAGCACGATCAGGTTCATGAACCACGGCGAGATCAGAACGCCGATGGGCCGGCCCTCAACCATCTGAAAGGCCACGGCCTCAACCGACAGCATCTTGTTGATCATCGGCAGATCGCGCATCTTGGCGTGCCAGATTTCGCGGAAATCAACGACCAGCCGGGCCGTCATCGCGTCAATCGCATCCGCCTCAATCGCGGTGGTGGCGCCGGGGTCTTCCAGCACCATGAATTGCTCTTTGGGTGCGCTGCAAGTGGGGCAGGACCAATCCCGTGGCAGCGCCAGGAACGGCGTGCCGGGCTCAATCTGGCGATAATCATCGCCATGGGCCGGGTCGTAAGGCGTCCAACAGATCTTGCACTCCATGATGGCAGCAGGGCTGATCTTGTCGGTGGCCCCCAGGAACGAGCCTTCAAAACTGCTCATGTGATCGCCTCCAGCACGCTGATGATCCGGTTGCCGCTGTCGATCAGATCTTCTTCGGCGGCCAGAACCACCTCGGGCGCATGAGTCACCTCGAACGTGTCCAAAATCAGCGTGTCCATCGAGTTGAAGAACTGCACGCGCCAGACATTTCGGACCGCAGTGGCCGACACCCGGCAATTGCCGTACCCCCGCGACAACAATGTGACCGAGCCTTCGCCAAGGGCGGCATCCAGCCACAGCAAATCAGGCTCCGTATGGGGCAGCAGGGTCAGGTTGATCACATGCAATTCGGCCTCTTTGGTAAAGGCGGCGGATTTGTCCAGCAGCTCCACCAACAGCGGCGGCGCATTCTGCACGCCTGGCTGCATCGGAGTGTCGTTGCCTTGCGCGGCACGGCGCGGCGCAAACGGATCGGCCGTGACGCAAGGCGGTACAGGGGCCACATCCACACGGTCCACGCCGGCCCCCGAGATACACCAGACACCGGCAAAAACGCTTTCCTGCACGGCCAAAGCGGGCACGCCCCAGATCTTGGCGGCGACCTCGCCTTCTCCCAGTGTCTCGGCAATCAGCGCGCGGTTGGGGACATCAAGATAGCTCAGATCAAACTCGGCCGTGGTGCCAATGTTCAGGCAGGCGGCGGCGACCTCTTTGAGCAGGGCAAGTGCCGGACCATAGGTCTCGTCCTCGATCTCAACATCCGGCAGATGCGGCGCGTAGGTGCGCATGTCCTGTGGCAGCGGCATATAATCCAGCTTGTCGTCCTGGTCATCCAAAGGCTGCGATCCGGGGCCAAAGCCGGTGGGGGGCATGGTGAAATTGCTCATTGGGGTTTCCTCACTCGGCCGCGATGGGCAGGTTCAGGATCTGACCGATCCGGGTGACATATTCTGACCAGTCGCGCACTTTCGGGATTGCGCCGATCATCTCACCATCGCGGTAGAAGATCAGGCTGGGGGTCTTGAACACGGTGGTCTCACTTCGGACTTCGCGTTCGACAGCATCATCAATGACGGCACAATCAAACTGCTTTTGAAAGGCCGCATGCAGCTCGGGCAATATCACCGCGACATCCGGGGTTTCCAGGTTGCGCGCGGCGTCACCCGGCACAAACAGGACATGCACGCCTGCGGCCTTGGTGAAGGCCTCAACAGCGTCCATATCCGCCAGCGATGGCCAGCCAAAGTCTTGTGTTAATCGGGTGATCAACGGGTGGGACATCTTGTAACCTCCTCAGGCAGTTGTTTCGCCCGCGTCCAGCGCGGCTTGCAAATGTGTGGGCAATCGCGGTCCGGTTTGTTCGAGATCGGCGAAGGCATCGCCCAGATCGCGGCCTTCCATGAGCGCACGCAGGCCGCCCAAGGCGGCGCTGATCTTGGCGGCCTCATCGGCCTCAAGCACTTCGCGCGCGGCCCCCAAAAAATTCAGAACCCAATCGCCGGGCGCGGCATCCGGGGTCAGCGACAGGTCAATCAGCTCGTTGGTCGCAACCGCCCTGCCCGCAATGCCGTCGGTCGAGGCCAATTGCATGGGAACACCGACACACATGGCGCTATTCCGCTGCCGGGAAGAAACGGTCATCCCCGGTGCGGCAGGCGGCATCTTCCGATGGCCGGCCCTGCTCATAAGCGCCGCGCAGGATCGAGGCATCGGCCAGATACCGGTCATCACCCTTGCCGGGCCGGGCATGAATGCCATGCTCGGCCAGTTTTTTCAGCGCGATGGCAATTGCCGGATCAATCCGGGCCGCCACGATATCGCGCAGGCCCCCGCCGTAATCTTCCAGCTCGACCGGCTGACAGCCGATCAGGATCAGGATTTCAGGGCAGTAGCCCATCAATTGCGCGGTTGCGATCACGTCCTGAAAACCGGTCTGATGCAGGCTCATCTTCTTGGCACCCATGAAGGCGGGCACCTCGTCGCCCTCGATCACCTTCATGGTGCCGGGGGGCAGGCCGTAGTCAATTGCGTCAAAGACCAGAAGGACATCGGCCTCTTCCAGAAACGGCAGAAGGTACAGGCCCTGCGTGCCGCCATCCAGAATTTTCACGGTGTGATCAAAGGCCCAGGACTGCGCCATGGTTTCCACACAACGAACGCCAAACCCTTCGTCGGCCCAGAGCACGTTGCCGATGCCAAGAATGAGAGCATGTTGCCCCATCGTTTCCTCCCTCTATCGTCCCTTTCAAGCGCAAATCGGCTTTCCGCTCGCTCCTCAAGGTGACAATAAGGTTTTTACTTTTGCGGATTTATTAATTTTTTCTCAGACCCTGTTTTTATGTAAGACTCTGATTTGCAACAGGTAATACGTATACGCTGGAATGCCGCATCATTCATATCGGTAAGATTTCATCCACTATTCATTCCTACTGGAAGTTAACCAACCGGAGATGCAAAAGGCGGGCGACTCATGCGCCCGCCTTTCAGCGATTTCAATGTCTTCCCCAGGGCTTAATCGGGGTTGTCATCCTTAAAGGTCCGGTGGCCGGAAATCATCGTTGAAACGATGGATTGACGGCTCATGATGTCTTCGCGGATCGCCACATAGATATGGATCACCATGAAGATAATGATCCACCACATACCAAGGTGGTGATAGGTGTGCACCAGATGGCTGTTGCCACCCACGAGTGTGAACACCCAGCCAAACATGATGTCAGCCCAGCTGCCATGGCCCAGCCCTTCACCATACAGCGCAAAGCCGGTTATGATCATGAAACTCACGCCCAGCGTGATGAAACAGAACATCGCCAATTGCGCCAGCGGGTTGTGGCCGACATATTTCTTGGGCTGTTTTTCCAGAAACAGATACCAGCGGATTTCGAACCAGATCTCGCGCCACCACTCGCCCCGGAAAACAGGCAAGATAAACAGTTGCCGCGCGTGGTGATTGCCAAAGATTGCCCAGTACATCCGCCCCAGAAATCCGATGGCCAGAATCCAGCCCGCCGCGAAGTGGGCAAAGCGGATATAGCCAAAGACAAACTGATGGGTCGCCTCGGCGATGATCATCGTGGGCGGCGGCGAGCCGATGAAATAGCCCGTGATGCACAGCGTCAGAATAGCCAGCGCGTTGATCCAGTGCCACAGACGCACAGGCACCTCGTAGACATAGACCGAGGTTTGGCGCGTAACCTGGGCCAGGTCTTCGGCATCGGCGTCCGTCCCGGCCAGCGATTGGGGTGAGGTATCTGTCATGGCCTCACCCAACCATCATCCAGAGGCCGGACATCGCAACACCTGCCCCAAGTGAGCGCTGCACCAGCGGCTGGGCAATAGTCCGCGCCAGGCCAAGGCCGACAAGATGCAAAGCCCCTGTCGCCAGAAGGAACCCGGCCATATAGCCCGCGGCGCTTCCGGCAGCCTCGGTTGCGTGAGCGTGTCCATGAGCCAGTGCGAAGGCCGCGATGGCCGCCAGAGAAACCGCCGTCAGCGTGCGCGCTTGACCCGGGTTCGACATCAAAGTCAGCAGACCAAAGACCACAATCGAAAGGGTGATGGCTGTTTCGACCATCGGAAATCCGATGCCAGCCCAAGACAGGGCCGCACCCGCAATCATTGCACTCATGAACGCCGCGGCCCCCAGCCAAACGCGCTTGGTCAGCGCAAACCCTGACCATAAGCCGACAGCAAGCATCGCCAGCAGATGGTCAAGCCCCAGCAGGGGGTGTGCCAACCCATGCGACAAGCCCGAGGCGGTGCCATGCCCGGTATGGGCAAGCGCGGGACCCGCCAAAGCGATCAACAAAACGGAAAGTGTAAGTTTTTTCATCTAAGGTCCCCTTCAGCGGATTTTGACAGTGGTCAATTCATCGCCATCGGGCGACATGACAT
This sequence comes from uncultured Roseovarius sp., assembly GCF_947259555.1. Lineage (GTDB taxonomy): Bacteria > Pseudomonadota > Alphaproteobacteria > Rhodobacterales > Rhodobacteraceae > Roseovarius. Next base: position 62,872 of record NZ_CAMYMD010000100.1, on the reverse strand, counting down.
GCGTGGAACAGGCCAGGCAGGGATCAAAACTGTGCAGCGTGCGCAGGATTTCGACCGGTTCCTCGGGCCGTTCCATCTTGGTGTTCATCAATGCGGCCTCAAAGGCGCCGATGTTGCCTTTGCTGTCGCGGGGGCTGCCGTTCCAGGTGGTGGGAACAACGCATTGATAATTCTCAATCCGCCCGTCCTTGATGCGCACCCAGTGGCCCAGAGCGCCACGCGGTGCCTCTGACATGCCCACTCCCTTGGCCTCTTTCGGCCATGTGCTTGGGTCCCATTTGGCGACGTTCGCAGTGCTTTCATCGCCGTTCTTGATATTGGTCACCAGCTTGTCAAAGAACTTCTTCTGCAACCGGCCACAGTATTCGCTTTCCAGCGCCCGTGCGGCGGTGCGCCCGAGCGTCGAGAAGAGCGCATCCACCGGCAGGTCCATGGTTCGCAAGAGGCCCGTGACCTGTTCGGTGATCTCTTCATGGCCACTGGCATAGCCCACCAGATAGCGCGCCAACGGGCCAACCTCCATCGCGTTGCCGCGCCAGCGGGGTGCCTTGATCCAGCTATATTTCGCCGCCTCGTCGATCTCTTCGATATTGGTGCGGGTGCCCTTGGTGGCGCGGCCCAGCTCAAAATTCGGCTCGGTCTCGCCATCCCAGGGGTGCAGGCCCTTGCCGGGCTCGGCGTAATCGTACCAGCTGTGATCGACAAATTCCTGAATTTGTTCAGGATCGCGCACATCCACCTCCTGCACGTTGCTCAGATCACCACCGGTGATCGCGCCGCGCGGCATGTGCATGTTTTCGGCGGAATAATCGTTGGCATTCTCAGGGATATCGCCGTAGGCCATCACCGACTGCGAGCTGAGGCCGCCGCCATAAAGCCAGTTGCGATAGAACCCGCCAATGGCCACAACATCGGGCAGATAGACGTTCTTGTTGAACTCAATGCACTTGTCGATGATCGAGCTGACATGGTTCAGACGCTCCATGTTGATCGCGCCGACAGCGCCCGTGGAATGCACGTTGATCGGGCATGGCACGCCGCCCACCAGCCAGTTGGGGTGAGGGTTCTTGCCACCAAAGATGGTGTGAATTTTCACGATCTCTTTTTGCAGGTCCAGCGCCTCAAGATAATGCGTCGTGGCCATCAGATCTGCCTCGGCCGGCAGAAGATAGGCCGGATTGTCCCAATAGCCGTTCTTGAACAGGCCAAGCTGTCCGCTCTCCACGAACTGTTTGAGCCTGTTCTGAACATCCCGGAAATAGCCGGGCGATGACAGTGGATGATTGGGCGAGACGGCCTGCTGCAACTCTGACGTGGCCTTGGGATCAGCCCGAAGCGCGTTGATCGGATTCACCCAATCCAGCGCATGCAGGTGATAGAAATGCACGATGTGGTCATGAATTTGCAGGTTCAGCTGCATCATGTTGCGAATCGAGTTGGCGTTTTCCGGGATCGTGATGCCCAGGGCATCCTCAACCGCGCGTACGGAGGTCAGAGCGTGGGTGCCTGTGCACACCCCGCAAATCCGTTCGGTAAAGGCCCAGGCATCGCGCGGATCGCGGCCCTTCAGGATCACCTCAAGACCGCGCCACATCGTCCCGGTGCTGACCGCGTTGCGGATGAAACCTTCCTCGTCCACATTCACTTCACAGCGCATATGGCCCTCAATCCGGGTGACCGGGTCCACCACAATCCGCTGGCCTGTGCTATCAAGTTCAAAACCGTTTGGGGTAATGGTCATGGCTCAGACCTCCTCTTTGCTGGATTGGGATTTCTTTTGCGCCTGCTTCAGTGCCGAGACTGCCGCATGGGCGGCAATGCCGGTCCCAACGACACCAGCGGCGACAAGACCCACCTGATCGGCGTTTTTCTCAACCCCGAATTGCGTCAGGTCGGTCACGCGGTCATAGAAACTGCCCTGGTCCCAAAAGCCGTCCTCGGAACACCCGATACAGCCATGTCCGGATTCAATGGGGAAGGATGTGCCCTCGTTCCAGCCAATGGTGGAGCAGGCATTGTAGGTGGTCGGGCCTTTGCACCCCATCTTGTAGAGGCAATAGCCCTTGCGCGCGTTTTCGTCATCCCATTCTTCGATGAACTGGCCGGCATCGAAATGCGGGCGACGATAGCATTTGTCGTGAATACGCTGGCCATAAAACATCGCGGGGCGGCCCTGACGGTCCAGCTCGGGCAAACGGTCAAAGGTCAGCATATAGGTAATCACGCCAGTCATGACCTCGGCAATGGGCGGGCAACCGGGGATCTTGATGATTGGCTTGTCGGTGATGACCTTGTGCACGGGTGTCGCTTGTGTGGGGTTCGGCTTGGCCGCCTGCACACAGCCGTAAGAGGCACAAGCCCCCCAGCTGATGATCGCCTTGGCGTCCTTGGCGACATGGCGTAGCTTCTCGACAAAGGGCTTGCCTGCAGAGATGCAGAACATGCCGTCTTCATTGAGCGGCGGGTTACCCTCCACGGCCAGGATGTACTGGCCCTTGTATTTCTCCATCGCCTCATCGAGGGCGGCCTCGGCGGCGTGGCCGGCAGCAGCCATCAGCACGTGCTGATAGTCGAGGCTGATCATCGACAGGACGACATCCTTGGCCAGCGGATGCGCCCCCCGGATAAAGCTCTCGGAGCAGCAGGTGCATTCCAGCCCATTGAGCCAGATCACCGGTGTGCGCGGCTTGGTCTCCATCGCATGTGCAATGGTCGGCACCATGGCCGGGCCGAGGCCCAACGCGGATGCGGTGAGCGAGCAATATTTCATGAAACTGCGCCGGGTGATCCCCTGTGTGCGCATCACGTCATAAAAGGTTTCGATTTGTGACAATTGGCGTCCTCCGACTGGTCCCATTTTGGTCTCCGGGCGCACCGGGACCATCCTCCACCTTAGGAATGCAGTGGTACTCAGACACGATCAAAGAAATTTGAGAGATTTCGCAGAACACAGTTTTGTCGTTACTCTTCAACGGGTAAGGTCGGTTTCTGAGGGATCTTGTACGCGCCGGAATCGGGAGAGTGGCAACCGGATGATCAATGTGCCGGCCAGTTCCTTACCGGTCAGCCCGAATGCGCGGCCGCCGCAATCAACGCCTGCCCGAGCGCCAGCCCACCATCATTGGCAGGGGTCTTTGTGTGAATCAGAAGCGGCAGATCCTGCAACTGTTCACAGCACAGGCTCAGCAATGTGGCGTTCTGAAAACACCCGCCCGACAGGGCCACGGCCTTAGCCTGCCCGGTCTCAACCAAAGCGCGCGCGGGCGTGCAAAACGCCTGCGCCAGACCAGCATGAAACCGCATCGCCATCGCCTCGGGCGGAGTATCTGTTTTACGGTTGCCAAGCCAGGCGTCCCACATCGGAACGGGGTCAATCACGCCGTTTTCCCATTGGGCAAATGAATAGGGATAGGCGCGCGACAGGGGGGCCCGGGCGGCGTATGCCTCCAACCACATCGCGGCTTCGCCCTCAAAGCTTTGAGCGCCCTCAAAGCCCAAAGCGGCCGCAAACGCATCAAATAGCCTGCCCGCCGAGGAAGAAAGCGGCGCGTTGACGCCCGAGGCCATGGCCTGTCGCAAAAGGCCAAGCGGCCGCTGGCTCAGCATCTCATCGGCTATGTCTTGCATTCCCGCCTGATCCAACCGCGCCAACAGGTTGCGCCATGGCTCGCGCCCTGCCGCGTCGCCCCCCACAAGCGGGGCTGGGGCCAGATGGGCAGCACGTTCAAACCCGTTGTAATCGCCCAGCAGCACTTCACCGCCCCAAACGGTGTTATCCGTGCCCAGACCCAGACCATCCAGAATGATCCCCGCCACGGGACCGGCATCCCGCGCCCAGCCGTTTTCGGCTAGACAGGCGGCCAGATGCGCATGGTGGTGTTGCACCTCAACCAAAGGCTTGCCCGCCGCGCGCGAAGCCGCACGGCGCGACGAGCGGTAATCGGGATGCAGATCACAGGCGAACACCTGCGGGTCATGATCAAAAAGATCGGCATAGTCGGCATCGGCCTTTTGAAACTCATCCCATGTCAGCGCCTCATCCAGATCACCCAGATGGTGCGAGAGCAGAGCCTGGCCGTTTTTCAGCAGGCAAATCGCCGACTTCAAGTGCGCGCCATAGGCCACCACCTGTGTGGCATCCTCAAATCCCTTGGGCAGAGGCAATGTGCCGGGCACTCGCCCGCGCGCACGGCGTAGAACCATCGGGCCCTGAGGCGTCAGCCGCTCAACCGAGTCGTCCAGCCGCCGCATAATCTCGCGGTCATTCATCAGAAACGCGTCGGCAAAGCCGCTCAGCTTGTCACGCGCTTCGTCATTCCCGATCACCTGCGGCTCTCCTGACAGGTTCCCCGACGTCATCACCAAGGGCCGGTCCACCACATCCATCAACAGATGGAGCAGCGGCGTATAAGGCAGCATCCAGCCATATGAGTTTTGCCCCGGCGCGAGGCCATCCGGTAGCGTCTCTGTGCCTTTGGAAATCAGCACAATCGGGGCTGCAGGGTCTTGCAGCAGCGCCGCCTCCTCGGATGAAGGCATGCCAAAACGGCGGATGTGATCCAACACCCCCATCGCGGCAAAGGGCTTGACGGGGCGGTGCTTGCGCGCTCTCAAAAGGGCAATCGCATCCCGGTTGGTGGCGTCACAGGCCAGATGAAACCCGCCCAGCCCCTTGATCGCTACAATCTGCCCTTCGGTCAGCCGCCGGGCGGCCAAAGCAATCGCATCACCGGAAAGTTCGGACCCACCGGCCTCTAGCCAAACCCGTGGCCCGCATTGCACACAAGCCACCGGTTGCGCATGAAACCGACGATCCGCCGGGTCAGCGTATTCGCGGGCACATTCGGCGCACATCTCAAACGCCGCCATCGAGGTTTGCGCGCGATCATAAGGCAAGGCGCGCAGGATGGTCAGACGCGGCCCGCAATGGGTGCAGTTGGTAAAGGCATAACCCTTGCGGCGTGGATTATCCCCACGAATGTCGGCGGCACACTCAGCGCAGGTGGCGGCATCCGGTGTAACCCGCGTCTCTGCGCCTTGCGCACCAGAGGTCGTAATACCAAAACTGTCAGGGATCTCATCGAAATGGTAGGCGTCACTTTCCACCGTATCGACACGGGCAAGCACCGGGGCTTGCTCGGAAATTGCGGCTTCAAAACGGTCCAGCCCCTCGCCCGTCACATAGATCAACACGCCCTTCGCATCGTTCAGCACATAGCCACGCAGACTCATCCGATGTGCCAGTTTCCAGATAAAAGGACGAAATCCAACGCCCTGCACCTGGCCCCTCACTCGGATGCGCCGCGCGTCGCTCAATGCACCGTGCAGACCATGCAGGGATCAAAGCTGCGCACGATATGCTGCACGGAAAGGGGCGTGTCCTCATCCTCGGCCACCGGGGCGCCCACCAAAGCGGCCTCTAGTGGCCCCGGCACGCCACCCGCATCGCGCGGGCTGAAGTTCCATGTTGTCGGCGCGATGATCTGATACCCCGCGATCTTGCCGCCTTCGATGCGCAGCCAATGGCCCAACGATCCGCGTGCGGCCTCAAGAAGCCCCTCGCCCACTCCCTCTTGCGGCACGGCGACCTGTTCCAGAAACCGCGCCTCGGGGGTGATATCCCGGGCCCATTTTTCCAACAGCACCTGGGTGCGGGCGATCTCCAGCAGTCGCCCTGCGACACGGGCAAAGACGCTGCTGCCGTGCCGGGCCAGATCAAGCGCCATCGCATGGCCATCCACCACCTGCCGGGCGAATGCGCCGGTTTCTATCGTCTGGCCAGCCAGACGCGGGGCCTTGCACCAGCTATAGCCGGGGTCTGACATATCCTCGTCCGGTTCGGTCTGTCCGTCGCGTGGATGCGCGGTCTTGCCCAGCATCCACGCATGGCTGAGGTCCTCGCCGATCTCATCGGTATTGACCGCGCGCCAGCTGTCGGCCTCCCACAATCCGGGACCAAAGCTGCGTCCATCTTCCATCGGATATGCCCCGAAAGACAGGTAGCGGCCGGGGCCGGGACCAGAGCTTGCCAAGCCCAGATCGTCTGCGATCTGCATGAAAGTGCCTGCATCGCCGGTGGACCAGTTTCGCGCGGCCTCGCCTGTGGTCAGGGCAATAAAGTCCTCCACCGGTGCACCAAATAGAACGTCCTCCAGATACCGCCGAAATGCGGCCAATGTGCTGGAAATGCGAATACGATCCCGCGCGGTGGGCGCGCGGGTCACTCCGCCGGGCTGAATGGCCAGCGTATGAGGCCATTTGCCCCCCAGCAGCCCAACAATATGAAGCAGCTGCGCGCGTGCCTCTGTGGCCTGACGCAGGCCTGAGCCCTGCATCGCCGTGAACCGCGAGATCGCATGATCGTGCCAGTCGCGCCCTTGGTAGGCGGGCCGCGCAAAGTCAGGCATGAAGAACAGATTGAAATGGGTGAGGTGGTCACACATGTTCTCAACGCCGTGCAGCAGGGCGGCCACCAAAGCGCCTTGGGGTGTCGGTGTGGCTCCAGCGGCCGCCGCGAGGGCTTGCGCCGCGGCGGCCGATTGGCTGATCGAACAGATGCCGCAAATCCGAGGTGTGATGGTCAGCGCATCCTGCGGGGCCTTGCCCAGCAACATCGGCTCGAACCCGCGAAACAGGGGTGAGTTCACATAGGCCGCCGCGACCTGACCATCGGCCACCTCAAGCCTGATCTCAAGATCGCCCTCGACCCGGTTGAACGGCCCAACCAGCAGGTTCCGATCGCTCATGATTTGCGCACAGTCTTCTGGGGCGGCACCTTGATCCGGTCCGAAACGGCATTCTGGCCGATGCGTTTGGGCGTCGCGGCCTTGGAAAGCGAGGCCAGCGCCATGAACCATGCCTTGGGCATATCGGTTGGCAGACCCACAGGGATGCCGGCGAATTTGGGCGTGTCCGTGAAGGGGTGGTTCGGCTCCTCAAATTCGGGCGCCGTGCAGTTGATGCAGGGGTATCCCGCGCGCGTGCAAGATCCTTCGCCGTTCCAGCCGCGAATGTTGCAATCGCCCACGGCCTGGGTGCCGACACAGCCCAGATGCTCCATCATGCAACCCAGTTGTGACAACTCTTCGGCGCTGGCCTTGTATTCGTAATACTCATTTTTGGGGCAGGCATGATGCACCAGATGATCGGCATAAAACCGGGGGCGGCCCAGTTCATCCAGCGCGGCAGCAGGCAGGTCATCGGCGGCCAGCAACAATAGCGTTTCGGTCACCCAATCTGGGTGAGTGGGACAACCTGCGACATTGATTACGGGCAGACCACTTTGCGATCTGAACTCGGGCGCCAAGACCCCGCCAGGATGGTGTCCGTCATATTGCACGCCCACTGCCGAGGCCGGATTTCCGCCGGCCGAGGTAATTCCGCCATAGGTGGCACAGGTGCCAACGGCCATCACATGACGGGCTTTCGGTGCCAGTGAGCGTACCCAATCGAGCATCGAGCGGCCCGTGCCCGAGAGCATATGGAACTTGCCGGTGCCCTTGGGGCCGGTCAGGATCGAGCCCTCGATGGCCAATACATCCAGGGCAATCTCACCGCTCTCAACCGCGCTCAGCAGGGGCAACACTTCTCCCCCCGTCGCTTCGGACAAGGCGGGGTGCCACAGAAAGTCGACGCCCGCGCCATCCAGAAGATCGAACACATTCGGCCCCTCGGCGCACAGCAGCGACATGGTGCAGCCACCACAGCCGGCCGATTGCAACCACAGCACGTTCATGTCTGGCCACCCAGCGGGAGATCAAGGCAAAAACAGGTGCCGGGCTGATCGGTCTCGCTAAGGTGCAGATCACCGCCATGTTCCTGTGCGATCTTGCTTGAGATCGACAGGCCCAGCCCGGTGCCTTTGCCCACTGCTTTGGTGGTAAAAAATGGATCAAAGATCGACGCCGCAACATCCTCGGGGATGCCGGGGCCATTGTCGCGCACTTTCAGAACGGCGCGCTCGCCCGCCACATCATGGGTCAGAGTGACTTGTGGATTATCTGTGTCGGCCACGGCATCAATGGCGTTTTGCACAAGGTTCATGACGATCTGCTGGATATGGCCCGGATTGCCCCGCGCCACGGGCCGCATGTCGCCCTCAAACTTCACCTGCACCGGCGTTTTAGTGCCGCGTACCACCCAATCGGCGGCGGTGCGGGTGGTGGTCACCAGATCGAATTCAACCGCCTCGCCTGGCCCTTCCGACGACAGGCGGCGCAGGTCTTCGACGATATCGCGCACCCGCTCGGCCCCGTCTTTGGCACCGCTGATCGCCTCGCGCATGTTCTTGAGCGCCCGGTCCAGCCCCAGATCACCGCGCATTGCAATCAGCTGATCGCGCGTGGCGCCGGCCTGTACCGCCTCGAAATAGGTCTCGAACCGGGTGGCATATTTTTCCATAGCATGGGTTGAGGCATAGACAAAACTGATCGGGTTGTTCAGCTCATGCGCCACGCCTGCCACTAGCCGACCCAATGAGGCGAGCTTTTCATTTCGCACCAGATGGGCCTGCGCCTCTTTTAGCGCTTTGTGGCTGGCTGCCAGTTCGGAATAGGCACGGCGCAACTCGCCGAGGGGACGGCCAACAATCACCGCACCTACGCTTTTGCCACGCTCGTTCAATCGTGGCGCAATGCTCAATTCCAATGGCGCGGGTCCCTCGACCGTCAAAATCTCGATCTCAACGGTGACAAATTCACGTGTAAGTATCGCTTGCTCGATGGCGTCTGTGAAAACCGGCCGTGAGCCACTTGTGAACAACCGATCAACGACTTCGCCGGTGACTGTCTTGTTCTGGCCCGCCATCAAACGATCGAAGGACCCACCCGTCTGTTCGATCCGGTTGTCCCGGCCGACGACAATCAACAAATCCGAAACCGATTGAAACACTGAATTCATGAACCGGCGCAAGTCATCAAGTTCGCGGTTCTGGTGCTCTAGTTTTTCCTGATAGGCAACCAGCTCTGAGTAGGTCCGGTCTACGGCTTCGATGACATCGCTCCATACCGCATCATCAAAACCGGTTTCACCTGTATCAGCTATATCAACTGTGCGCATCGGCTACCTCTCCAACAATAGATAACGCAACCACAAGCTTTGTAAAACAACAGAGTCACGTCACGGAAAACTTTCCAATTCGCTCTCGATATGCTCAGCCCGAAGTGAAGGTGCCCCGTGCTGCTCAGACATTGCTTTGGCATCCGGCAGAACGCCGTCTTTGCGAGGAGGTGGATCTGAACCTGGCCTATCGCTGGTTCTGCCGCCTCGACCTGACCGACCGCATTTCTGAGGCCCGGGCGATCCACCGCGAGACATACGAGAGCGTCAGAGACTTCGCCCGCTAATGCACAGCGTCCGCGTTCAATCCGGCGGCTCAGAGGAAGCGAAAGAAGGTCGAAATTCTCTTCGCCCATCTCAAACGCATCCTCGGCCTCGGAAGGCTGCGATTACGCGAACCATGTGACGTTCAGGATGAGTTCACCCGCGCAGCAACCGCCCACAACCTCCGGAAACTATGGTTGAATGCCTGCCTGTTGCCAGTTGAGGACAGCACAGGCGCCCAGCCCGGGAGACGAACATTGAGTCGCGCATAAAGATAAGCGCCCATCATTATCGTAATGGCCGGATCAGACAGCGTGTCAAACTTGACCGTACAGTGGCACCGGCGCGGGTTGCTTGCGCGCCGCTCATTGTGCCGCCTCGGACGGCAGATAGGTCATCGGAGGATCTGCGTTGAGGGTTGCCCGCGCTGACGCGGTCACCTCATCGGAGAAGCCTGGCAAGACCCGGCGCGTGATCCGCTCATGAACATGACCAAACTTGGCCTCCCAATCCTGCGCGCCGAGCAATGTGCGCTGTGCCAGAACGAAATCCGGAAGGCCCAGGATGGCGGGGAGCTTGCGCTCGGTGATCACTGCATTGCGGCAATCCAGGCAGCCCCGGAACGGATGACCACACGGCGCTCCGGGCTTGGAAAACGGGCTGTCAAAGAAGCCGGAACACCCTGCGAGCCAGACGCCTTGGGTTCCAGGGGGAGCTGGGTTATTGTCTGTGTCTGTCAAAGCTGCGGAAGGCGTATCGTCAGCATCGCTGCGGGCTCTTGGCTGCACACTCACCCCTATCGCATCTTCCAGACCTTCAGCGACCGTCGCCTCATGGAGCGGTCGCAGCGACGGAATATCGGCATAGTGCCGCGCGGCGATCTCGGTCGTGTGACCCACTGCGAACCGTGCCATATGATCACCAGTCTTCAAGTACCAAAGAGCCTTGTGCGTATTGCGCAGGCGCGACAGCAACAGCTTCAGCGGCTTGCCCTCATCATCGGCAATACGATGCTGCGACACCCAATGGCGCAGGGTCGGTTCAGGATACCGCACGACATCGCGACAACCGCAGGCATGGTCGAAAACGAACAACGCATCTGATGGATGAAACCGTCATGCTCTCTGTGTCAGTGTCACGATGGCATGGAAGAGGCCCGCCGGCGTTGTTGGCCCTCCGTCCCCCACCCGAATTGTCTTTTGCGCAAGCCCATGGGCCCGACGTTTGGCATAGTGGGTGTCTAATGCCGGAGGGGGGCGAATCCTACGCTAGGGCGGTTTGATCGCCTTTTGGGTCATCTGTGATCGCCAGTGAGCAGGATGTGGGCCCATCCGAGGGGTGAGATATGGGCCAGAAGGTCGGGTGAGCAATCCAATCCATTGCGGCGGCGGCTGGCGACAGCCTGGCCGAGGTGTTTGGTGTTGCAGTAAATGATGATGGCGGTGAGCAGGTTCAGTCCGGCCATTCGGACTTGCTGTCCTTCGGTTGTTCGATCGCGGATTTCACCCAGGCGGCCAATGCGCAGGGCATTCTTGAGGACCAAGGGCGATTTCCGCAAGGGAACTGGCCGCCTGCTCCAACATCTGGTTGAATGCCTTGGTGACCAGCAGGATGCGGCAAAACCGCTTGGGCGTGAGCCCGTGGAAGCGCCGAGACTTTCGGCGAAAATCCCTTGGTAACAAATCGAGATCGTCGCAAACCCGGCCGAGTTGAACCGCGCCGTCGGCAGTGTCAATGCGACGCGCGGCTTCCAGCAGGTTTTCGGGAAACGGATTGGGCGAGCCGGCCAGGATATCGAGCGTGTCGGTCGGCTGGCTGATTGCTTCGCCGCCGCTGATCTCGGGGCCGCGTCCAGAAGCGGGGCCAGAACCGGCGACAGTCGCGGGTTGAGGCGCTGCGGCAGGGCCGCGGTCTCTATGGTCTCCGCACCCGGTATGCCGAGCAACTGGTAGTGCCCGAAAGGATTGAGCTCCACAAAGATCGTGCCGGGCTCGCCGCTGACCCGGTCGACGATGTCGCAGTCGAGGACCTGGCCGGAACAGAACAGCAGACCGCCGCGCTCCGAGTCGAACACGCGGTGTCCGTTGACGCTGCCGGTCCAGCGACCGCACCATACCCATCCGAGGCAGCAGTAGCCCGTCGGATGAACGTCGAAGGCGAAATCGGCCTCTTCCCGGCAATCTGCCAGTATGATCCGGCGAATGAAGAGCGCCAGCCGTTCCGGCACAGAGAGCCCTTCGAAGATGTCGGGGTTGGCTGTTCTCAAGGGTAACCTCCCGACTGCTCTGCTCGGCGAATACCAAGCGGACGAGTTTCTGAATCTGGACGCAGGCCGCCCGATCCGCGTCAAGATCGAGGGCAGTCCGGCGCTCGGCATCGCCCCGTCGGAGGATGCCACGCTGACGGTCATGGCGGCGTCCGAGGGCAAGGTTTCGGGATCGTTCGTCATCAATGTCGCGCATGCGGAAGGCGACTATAGTGGCTATGCCGGGGCGCCTGAATGCTTGTGCAGGGGGGCGGGGACTGGATCGCGCATGCGGACGAAATGATCTCGCTCTATTCCGATCCTGCCATTCTGGATCACGCACGGACATACGAACAGGCGGGGATCGCTCCCGGTGAAATGGCCTGGCCGAACGGGGTTGACGATTCCGATCGCTACAGGACGGCTCCGTTCTATTCTGGCGACCATCTGCCAAGCTACCAGACCGGGATCAGGGAAAGGGCCTCTGTCGGTAAAAAATTCGTCCCCCAGTCCGGCGCGGCTGCCACGGCAAATCCGTGGACCTGCGAGATCACGCCACCTCTGCCAAGATCGACGGACGGGACATGCCGCCCGCCGGTCGTGCTGGAGGCGATCAGGCTGCACGAGGAAGCGCATCCTGAGAAATGCCTTGAGCTGACCGCGGGTGTGGGGATGCCCCCAGCTTCTACCTTTGGTCGAACCATCCGCCGAACCACGCTGCGGCAGGTTCGGCCACCAGACGGCAGATAAATCTCCGCCGGAATCTGGCGGGTTGGAATGGCAACGAGCCACAAGATACCGCATGCTGTTCAAGCCCCTTTCTGCCGGCAATAACAGGAGGATTTGATCGGCACCTCGGCGCGGGCCAGCGCGTGGTCGAGCAGGCGCTTGACGTGCAGCGCCTCGACCTTTTCGCTGCGACGGGTCAGGCATTCGTGCAACCCGTGCAGGCTCCAGGCATTTGCAGGGTGCTGGCAGGCGCGGGCGAGCGTGTCGTCGAGCCCGAGATCGGCGCGATAGACCGCCTCCGCCTCGTCATAGCGCCCCGCGTCGAGCAGCAGCGCGCCGAGCGCGTGGCGCGTCGGCTGCATCCAGCCCCACGGCTCGTCATAGGGCAGGTTGTCGTCCAACTCGACCGACCGGCGCAGATGCTCGAACGCGGCTTCCTCGTTACCCTTCTTGTATTCCAACTCGCCCCGCATCATCGCCTCGGCCACTTTCAGGATATCCTGGCAGGTGTTGTTGAAGAGCATCCTGCTCTCGGGCACGGCCTTGTGGGCGGCGTCGAATTTCTTTGCCTCCGCCTCGGCCTTGTCGATCTTGCCCGTGTTGGACAGCGCCACGGTCCGCGCATAGCGCATGAGCGCGGTCGTCATGGCATAGAGCTCGGCATCCTCGGGTAGTTCGGCGGCGAGGATCTCCTCCCACATCCCAAAGCGGATCAGCACGTGCATCCTCATCGGCACAAAGGATTCAAACCAATCCGCCATCTGGCGTAGCGTGTCGTCACCCGGCAGGGTCTCTACCAGTTCGTTGGCGGCTGCCAGCGCGGGCGCGGGTTGGCCCAGGAACATCGCGCCGTAGATCTTGAAATGATAGTTGTGGCAGCGGTAGATCGTATAGAAATTGTCCGCGCCCTCACGCTCCAGCCATTTCCGGTCGGCTTCGATAGCCTTGGTATTGCGCGCGACGACGTTGTGATAGTCGCCGCAGAGCACGTCGATATGGGTGGCCATGTGGATCAGGTGCCCGGCATCGGGCAACAGCGTGTTAAGCCGGTCGCCGTGGCGCAGCGCAATCTCGGGCGTTGGCGACATTTCCATCAAGTGGATGTAGAAATGCAGGAGGCCCGGATGATCCCAGGCGCCGGGCAACTCATCCAGCGCGGTTTCCAGAACCACACGCGCCTCGAGAGTGTCGGCGCCGTCGGCCGGCTTGCCCGTCTTGAGATCCCAAAGCTGCCATGGTGTGCGGTTCATCATCGCCTCGGCGAAGAGCGCGGCGACATCCGGATCCTCGGGATGCCCCTTGTTCACATCACGCATGGCGTCGGCATAGGCGTCAAGATACGGCGCGATGTCGTCCACCGGCTCGTCGGGAAAGCGCTTCGCGACCGCGCCGATCAGCGCCTTCTCTACCGGCGGCAATCCGTCGGTCAGCCCTTGCGTCGCCTCGATCGCCTCGCGTGCGGTGGCGACGGTCTCGTCCCGCTCGTCGGGCACCATGTCCTCCCAGGGCTGGTTGTAGTTCGGGCCCGAGGCGGCGGCGATGCCCCAATGCGCCATCGCGCAGCCGGGATCGGCCTTCACCGCTTCTTTGAAGCACTGGATCGCCGCCTCGTGGTTGTAGCCGTAGACCCAATTGAGCCCCCGGTCGAACCAGAGCTGCGCATCGTCCGAGTTGGTCGTGATCTTGCGGCTGTAGGGTCCAAGGTTATAATAGGTCATCGATCTTCTCCATTTCTTCGTGCCCGATTTCTTCGTGCCAGCGTCGCGGACGGTGTCAGACAAGGTTTTGTGCAGTCATCAGAACGGCAAATCCGATCAGGATCAGCCCGATAACGTTCGAGAGGCGCTCGCCGCCGGGCAGGTTCTTCTCGGCCGCCATCACCGCGCCCAGAAGCAGCATCCAGCCGACGCTGGCTGTGCCGGTGACGAACATCAGCAGCATCAGCGCCCAGCAGCAGCCGACGCAGTAGAGTCCGTGGTCGAGCCCGATCATTATGGCCTGCCGATTGGGCCGGGGCCCGCGCCAGTGCCGCAGGATGAAGCCCGCCGGTGCGCGGCAGCGGGTCAGGCAGTGATCCTTCAGGGCCGAGAACTGGAACAGTCCGGCCAGTGCCAGGACCCCCGCGCCGATCGCCCAGCCGTTGAAGGTAAGCCAGAGGCTGCGTCCGGCGATTTCGTGCACTGCCAGGTCGAGCAGATGGGCCGTGATCCCGAACCCGAGCCAGAGGGCGAGGTATCCGGTGATCAGCAGCGCGATCAGGCGGCCCCCGTCGCGCCTCGCGGCGACCATGCGCCGGAATCCGGCCAGCAGTGGCAATGCGGTCGGCAGCATCATCGCTGCCGACATCAGAAGCCAGCCGCCCGCATAAAGGCCGAGCGGCAGGAGCCATTCGCCGCCCGGCAGACTGGCGCAGAGGCTCTGCGCCAGCCCGGCGCGGGTCCAGTCGCCGTGGTCGAGATACCGTCCGTAGGGCGAATGCTGCCACAGCCAGAGGACCACCCAGGCCAGCGTCAGCAGCAAGCCCATGAGACCAAGGAACAGGCGCGGATGTCGGATCGTCCGCATTCTCTTCACGCCTCGAAGGCGAAATGGCCCTGGATGGCGTTGTGATCCTTCAGATCGACATCCAGCCCGAGCGCCGGGTTGGTGTTGCGGTAGCGCGGTGCCTTGCCGACAAAAGCGGGCGAGCCAGGGATGGTCGAGAAGATGCTCTCGCGCAGCGTCGTCGGCTCGCCGGTCGGGCCGCGATAGGGTTCGATCTCGGCCTCCACCACATCGCCGACGCTGTAGCGGCCGTGCGCATCCTTCACCTCGAAGGTGATCGGGGCGCGCTCGAACGACATGACCTCGCCGATCAGTGACGCGATGTCGGCCAGCGGGCCATCCTTCTCGCCGCTGAACGCCGCCTTCAGCACGTCGAACTGCGCATCGTCGGCGTCCTCGGAGACGTAGAGGCAGACGCGCCAGTCGCCTGCCAGCACATTTCCGGGAATGAACGTGGACGCGGCGACGGTCGGCCCTGTCACGTCCACGCCGTCGATCTCGCCCTTGTCGAAGTGATAAGCGAGCGAGGCCTGGCAGGTGTCGCCATCGGGATCCTCACCGATCCAGCAGGGGCACAGGACATTGCAGTCGCAGACTTCCAGAAGCCTGCCTTCGAGTTTGTAGGTCATGAGGTTCTCCTTGAATTCAGTGCGTCGCCGGCTGCCATGCCTCACGCACGTGGGTTTCGACAAAGCCGCATTTGAGGATGTTGGCGTAGGACTGCTGCGGATCGCCCTCTACGGCGACGCCGGTGCAGGTGTGGATGCGCTTGCAACCCAGGCGCAGCGCCTCCGTAACCCGGTGAGCGAGATTGGCGGTCTGTGCGCCGCGGCCTCTGAATGCCGGCGCGGTGGCGCCGAAATCGGTGAAGGCCGCCTCGCCCGAGACGTGGAACGCCCCGGTGCCTGCGGGCTCGTCCCCGGCAAAGGCCAGATAGCCATGCCAGTCCTCTGCAGCCGGTAGCCGTGCGATCCAGGGGATCGCGGCCTCGCCCAGGTCGAAGGCGTCGCAGACGATCCGGGCGAAGGTCTCGCCGTCCTCGGGTCCCGCCTTGCGGATCGCGAATGCGGTCTCGATCTCGGGCACCGGCGCGTCGCGGCCGCGTTCGAATTTCTGCCAGGCGCGGGCGCGGGTCAGCCCCGCCGCCTCGCAGAGCGGCGCCATGCGGTCGTCCGCCGTCGAGGGATCGGGTTGCAGAAAGAAGCGCTCCACCCCGGCCGCGCGGTAAAGGTCCACCGCCGCTTGCACGTCGGCTGCCTGCGGCGCCTGTCGGCGGCCAAGGCCCAGCATCCGGTTGATGGTGATCGCTGGGGCAGGCAGGGTCCCGGCGACGGATGCGACACCGTCGCCGATTTCCTTCAGTTCCAGGCCGAGCCGGTCGCGGAGTGGCCCATCGGCCGCCCCGTGCAAGGCAGTGAGCCCCGCAAGTTCAATATCCTCGGCTTCGCGCAGATGTTCGTGCTTGCTCATGGCGTGCCTCACATTTCGGGGATTGCGAACCGGACCTTCACGCCGCCATGCTCCCCGAAGCCGAGAAACGTCTGTTGGATGATCTCGTCATGGACCGGCGCCTCGTCAAAGACGAAGCGGGTGTGATCCTCGGCC
Organism: uncultured Roseovarius sp.; assembly: GCF_947259555.1. Taxonomy (GTDB): domain Bacteria; phylum Pseudomonadota; class Alphaproteobacteria; order Rhodobacterales; family Rhodobacteraceae; genus Roseovarius. The sequence goes on along the minus strand of NZ_CAMYMD010000100.1, from coordinate 46,428 downwards.
ACGTCGAAATCGGTGATCTTCTCGTGGCTTCCGGCCTGCGCTGCACCGAGGCCGAGCCCGATGAAAAGGCCGGTCAGCGCAAGACCTCGCCTGAACATTTCCGTGAATCGGACTCTCATGGCTTTCTCCTTTCGCTTCGGGATGCCAGGCTGGCATCCGGTGGCTTTGCACCCTTTCAGGGTGTGCCCATCATGCCGGAATCGCTAGATTGGAACAGATGCAGACAAGCCGAAAACAGGTCGATCGTGCCATGCCGGAGAGGAACCAACTCATCATCGCCGTGATCGTAACACCCGAGGTCACGGCCTCGACCGTGTTCGGCATCTACGACATGTTCGCCTCCGCAGGTCGCGACTGGGCGTTCCTGACCGAGGGCGAAGCCGGAACGCCGCGCGCACGATCCATACTGGTGGCGCGGACCGCGCGCCCGATGGAAGTCGCCAACGGCGTGTGGATGCGTGCGGAGGAAACCTTCCGAACCTGTCCGCCGCCCGATATCGTCTATGTCCCGGAACTGTTCGTTCCCCCAGAGGACGCGCCAAACGACCGGTTCAAGGCCGAGCGTCGCTGGTTGCGCCAGTGCTACGCACAGGGAGCGACTCTGGCATCAGCCTGTTCCGGCACGCTGATGCTGGCCGAGGCGGGACTGCTCGATGGGCACGAGGCGACGACTCACTGGGCCTATTGCGATGCACTGGACGCACGGCACGCCGACATCGACGTGCAGCCGAACCGCTTCCTCGTCGCCTCCGGCGAAGGCCAGCGGATCATTACTGCGGGCGGCGTCACCTCCTATCTGGATCTAGGCCTGTTCCTGATTGCGCGCTTCTTTGGCTCGGATGAGGCGATGCAGGTGGCGCGAAGCTGGCTGATCGACTGGCACCGCGAGGGACAACTGCCCTACGCATCACTGGCGCGCTCCGCGCAGACTCGGGACGGGCAGATCGCCGAGGTGCAGGAATGGATCGCGGAACACTACGCACATCCTTCGCCCGTGTCGGAGATGGTGAGCCTGAGCGGACTGCCTGAACGCACCTTCAAGCGCCGGTTCAAGGCGGCGACGGGGTTGCCGCCGCTGGACTACGTGCATTCGGTACGCCTGGAAGAAGCGAAGCAGGAACTGGAGACCACCGACCGGCCGATCGAGGAGGTTGCCACCGAGGTTGGCTATGACGACGACAGCTTCTTCCGCCGCCTCTTCCGCCGCAAGGTCGGCCTAACCCCGCGCACCTACCGGCAGAAGTTCCAGTCCTTCCGCAAGGTGCTGGTGGAGGCCGAGAATGGCGGCGGATGAGCCTTGAGACAGCAACCCGCGAAGAAAACCTGCAACTCCATGACCGAAGGACACTCAACATCGGACAATCACTGAACGGACGCAACCTTCCAATCCTGAATGAACCTCCGGAAAAGCCAACGGCGACGACAGACGTCAGGCAAAATCACCTTGTGTGCCATATGTCCCAAGATAGACGCTGGCAAAGCGTCTACACGCGTCGTTTTCTCCCACCTCTCTTTGCGATGCGAAGCGGACATCGAACACACGGATCGAACGCACGAAATTGAACTCCGGCATGCTGGGCTCTTGGGTCGGCGCAACCGCAAACATCCGGGGTAGGGGGCGCCGCGTGCCATCGAAGAGGATGTCGTAGAGGGGCGCAGAAAAACCGCGCGCCCTCTGCACACCGGCAGATCTGTCGCGGTCTGGGTGCCCTGAGATGATCACCCATCGCGACGACCCCAGGCCAACCCGACGTGGATGGGCCGCTGGCCGGCGCCCTAGGGAAAAGGGGCAGTTTCTGGCGGCGATCAGATCAAGGAGGGCTTTGAAAGTGGTCCTGCAGGTTCCTGAATTACCGCGACGATCATCGCGCCATCAATCAACACCCAGGCTCTCGAGCATGGTCTTCGTCTCCGGCAAGCGCTTCAGCGAACTGCCGATGTGTTCGCGCCAGCGCGGGCCAACCTCCAGCGCGGTGGCATATGCCCTGCCCAGATCATCGGGACGGTCCTCTGCCATCGCCTCAATCAGAATGGCTGCCTGCTCGCGGTCCTTCGCGGATTTGAGGCTGCCTGCGCCGTCGCGCCGCCGATCAGCAATGATCAACTTGTGGATCGCGTAGCGCTCCGGGCGCGGCACCTGAACGAGAATACCGGACCGATAGAGGGCCGCGGCAAAGATAGGCTCGGCAATCAGGAAGTTGAGATAGTTGAGCGCCTGCGCGCCCACGCCAAGGGCGGGCAAGTCGCGGATGGTCTCATCCCCGAAGGCAGGCGTCAGGAACTCGACCAACTGGCCACTGCCGCCCTGCGCCCATCGCCAGGTCCGGCCCTTGTCGAGCCCGGGGACCGGGTCGAACTTCAGCGCCGAGAAGGTCTCGGCCAGTCCGGGATCGACCTGATCCTGCAAGGCGACGCTGAGCTTCTTGAACTGCGCGATGTCGATATCGCCGGTGTTGGCCATACCGCCGAGAGGCAGGCGGGTACCAAGCTCGCCTTCATAGAGGCGGAACGCATTCGTCCCGACGATGGTACTGCCCAGCCGGAATGTACCCGCGGCCGCCATGGCGGAGAGGATGGAACCGGTCGCCCGGTCGGTGGGCGTCATGCCTTCGGCGCGCAAGAGCCGAACCAGTCGCGACCTCTCGGCCTGACGTTCCTTTGCGGTCGCGCGCAGCACCTCGATACGCTCGATGCGCGCACGCGTCCCGTCGCTGTCTTCGCCGATATAGATAAAGCGCATCTCTGTTCCGACACGACGGGCCGCGTACCAGTAGGCTTTGTCACCGCGTTCTTTCAGTGTCGGTTTGCCCTCCACACCGGACAAGGCGTCAACCTTCAGGAGCCGCACCAGATCGGTGTAGGCGCTCATCCCGATGCTGCTGAGTGGGGTCATGCCTATCATTTCCATGTTTTGCTTGGCACGCATATACCTATCAAAATATAAAATTGCTAGGCACAAGGTTTTTGGGGCACCATCACGCCGATGAGAAAGGGAAAAAGGGCCGCGCAAAGGCGACCCTCGCAGGTCATGTCTCCGCGGTCTTCTTCGCCGGGTCCGCAACCTGCATGACCGTCAACCCTTTCGCTTCCGCCTTGTGCCCGAGGTTCAGCGCAACCCCGTTGCCGCCGAAGAGCACGACGCCTGTCGCGGCGAACTTGTCATCCAGCATCTCGTCGTTGCACTTGAACGGAGCCGCTCGCCCAACCAACGCTGGCCAGCGAATTTTGCGCCAACGCTGCTGAACTTTGAGGATGGCGGCTTGGGGCCTTTCCCGGGGCACCTGTCAGTTCTGCTTGAAGACGGCGGGGCGACGATCATGTTCGCCGGTGATACATCTTACACCGAGAGCCACGTGGTCCAGATGATTGCCGACGGTGTTGGCACCGACATTGAAGCTGAAATCGAGACACACCGACAAATCCTTGCTCATGCCGCCAAGAATCCGACGGTCTATCTCCCGAGCCATGACCCAAGCGCAGCAAGCAGACAGGCTGGCCGCATCCCCCTTGGATCACGGCAATGAGCTGCCATCGGCATTGATGTTCAGAACAACAGGAATTCGGATTGTCCGTCGTCACGTAAATTGCGTCAAGGACCGCTTTGCCAGGCACGACAGTCCGCCCAAAATGTCGTGCCTGGCAAGTATACTCTCTCACAAAACGACGCCAACGTCCTGTCGATCAGGTCAGAACATCAGATGCTACGAAATCGATAAATCGGGGTTTCCAAAGGCCTGTCGCAGCTAATTTCCCCGAGCTCATTTGCTGATCGAGCATTGGCCCTTCGGCCCAAGCCCCGTGCGCCGCGAGAATGTCTTGTGGAGCGGTTACGATTACTTCGCCGTTCCCCAAAACCTTCGCAATCTCTGCCGCGATATCCCCGGTTCGCCGGCCCATCTCGGCGCTGACATTGTAATGTCCTACCATTTCCGGGTTATCGACCAGAATGCGATACGCAACGGCCAGATCGTCGCGATGGATGAGCGGCCAGCGGGTGTCGGCGCTTCCCCAGATTTCAACGGGCTGTCCTTGTCTGGCTTGCTCCAGGTAGCGCGCGAAAGCGCCGCCCCCTTTGTGATAAACCATAGCGGGGTGAAGCACGCTCGCTCGGAAGAAGGACGATCGTTCGAGACGGGATGCATTTTCCACCATCCATGCGAAGGGTTCGATCGGATTGAATGGCGTCATTTCATCGGCGACGAGCTCTCCGGTTGCACCATAGAGCCAGCACCCACCGGTATAGAGTATGCGCACGGTCGTCTGCGCCTGTCTGGCGGATCGTTCCAAAGCATCCAGAACAGCGCAATCCACGCACCCCATGGGCGATGTGGAGCCCCACCTGTAGCTCAAGTGTGTGCAACGCCCTGATAATGGTCGTACCATGTGACCAAGGGCAACTTTTCGATGCGATCAGCCAGAATCGTGGGGCGGTGCCTGTTGACGCATTGGGGGGCAGCGTGACTGGTCCTGAGAACGCACTTGGCGCACGAGTAAATGCACCGTTATTAATAAATTTTTCGATGTCCGTCCAACTTCCTTCGATGAGCATGCCCATGGTGTGTCTCCTGATTTCAATCTAAGAATAGCAGGTGTTGTAGCGCCGGGATGTTGCAAACTGTGCTCTATTTGGTCTATTAAATAGACCATGCGAGATTTACCAATGAACGCCCTCCGCGCCTTTGCGCTGATTTATTCCGAGGGCGGCATTCGTCCGGCGGCGCGTTTGCTCGGGGTGAGCCATTCCTCCGTCAGCCGCCACCTGCGGGAGCTTGAGGCTTGGATCGGAACGGATCTGACAGACCGCGAGACGGGGCACCGCACCCTGACATTCACCGCGCAAGGCGTCCGGCTGGCGGACACGGCGCGCAAGACACTTTCCGAATTGCACCAGGTGACAGAAAACCTTCGAGAAAGGCGGGCGAACAATTCGGTTCTTGTGGACACAACGCCCTCTTTTGCGGCCAGGTGGCTGTTGCCACGGCTGCCCGACTTTGAGGACACAGCCCCTTGGGTGAAAGTGTCTGTTCTCGTCGACCAACGGCAGCGCCACCCGGATATGATGGGATGTGATCTGTCCATACGAATGGGCGCAGGCCCTTGGGAAGACAGGCTCGCCGCTCCGCTGATGTCCGACCATTTGGTGCCGGTCGCGAGTCCGCGGTATTGGAGCCTCCATCCAAAGCCTGAAACCTCCGATAACCTGCGCGTCCACAGACTGCTGCACGACCGCGATCCCAATACGTCCTGGCAGCGATGGCGCGATATGTATGGTCCAGCTGATCTGGATGTGCGCAAAGGCCAGCGCTTCGGGTCCTCCGATCTTGTTATCCGCGCCGCAGAACAAGGCCTGGGCATAGCGCTTGCGCATCATCGATTGATTGAGGACAGTCTGAAAAGCGGCGTTCTTGAACGCGTATTCGAGGCTCTGTCTATTGACCTGTCAGATGCTTACTGGATCATTCCGGCCCAAGCGAAGCCGTCCAAAGCAGCAACCGCTTTTCTGGATTGGCTCAGGTCGAGCGCCGCACGCTCATAGCGGTTTTCTTTGTGGCAAAGGTGCGTTCAGGTGCCGGGGCGTTGATCGCGATCACACGTCGCCATTTCTTCTGATCGAAACCAATACCGCAATCAATACAACAGTCCCGCCGACAAAAGTCGCAGCATTGGGACGCTCGGCAAAACGATGAAGGCCAGGATCGGCGCCAGCGGTATTTCCAGGGCGCTGATGAGCGCTGTTTGACCCGAGGGATCACGTTTTGCACCCTCTGCAAGCGTGACTGACGCGATCGCAAACAAGAGCCCGAAGGCCGCCAACACAGCAACGTCAGTCGGCTCGGTCAGAAAAGGCGCGCCCAGAAGGAAGGACGGTGGCAACAGGAACAATGACTGCATGACTGCTGGACCGGACCCCGGGGGGGGCGGGGTGTTTTCGGTAGATCACCATAATTGTGGCCATGGCCGCCATCATAACAAGCGCGAGCGTGTCGCCCTGCAGGCTAATCCGGCCGATTGAGCCAAACACAATGATCAGACCGGGTCAGTTTTGAATGCACATTGACACATTTACTGCAAAGGGCTGGCGACAGGTCGGGTCTTTCGCAAAGCCGCCAAGGGCGCTATGACCTCGGCAAGAGGACACCACGGCCTTGCGCGCCCTTGATCGGATGGTTTCACTATGTTCACGGCCACATTAATCGCAGCACCCGCTGCGCTTGAGCCCGCCCTTGTCGAGGCGCTGCGCAACGCTTGGGGAGGGGCTGCGGTGCAATGGCTTGCGCCGGACGAGGCCGCAGAGTTTGCCATTGCCGAGACACCCGGCAATCTGTGGGATGTCTGGGAGGATCTACAGGGGCAGGGGGCCGATCTGGTGGTGCAACCCTCTGACGGACGGTGCAAGAGGATGCTACTGGCCGATATGGACAGCACGATCATCGAGCAGGAATGTATCGACGAGTTGGCCGAAGTGGCGGGCGTCGGCCCGCATGTGCGCGAGATCACGGCGCGCGCGATGAACGGGGAGCTGGACTTCGAGGGCGCGCTGATCGAGCGCGTGGCGCTTCTCGAAGGCTTGCCCGAGCGCTTTATTTCCGAGGTGCTCGAAAGCCGCATCACCTACATGCCGGGCGGCTCCGAGTTGGTCGCGACGATGCGCGCCAACGGCGCCTACTGCGCGCTTGTGTCAGGCGGGTTCACGGCGTTCACACAGGTGGTCGCGGCACGTCTTGGATTTGACGAGAACCGCGCCAACACACTTCTGGCCCGCGATGGCAGGCTGCTTGGCGATGTCGCACGGCCCATCCTCGGGCGTGCGGCCAAGGTGCAGGCATTGGACGACATCACCGCGCGTCTGGGGATCTCGGATCAGGATGTGGTTGCCGTGGGCGACGGCGCGAACGATCTGGGCATGCTGGGGCGCGCGGGCGCGGGTGTCGCGCTGCATGCCAAGCCGAGCGTCGCGGCCGAGTGCGATATCCGCATCAATCACGGCGATCTGACCGCGCTGCTTTACATTCAGGGATATTCCCGCACCGAATTCGTCTCACCAGCGCGCTAGCGTTCGGGGCGGGCAGATACCCGCCCCGAAAAACTCGATATATCGGATCAGCCCTCGTTGGAGGAGAACGTGCCGGCGTCCTTCGCGGCTGCGAGTTCGTCCTCGCTCAGCGCGCCATCGGCATCCGCATCGGCGGCCATGAACGCGTCTGCCGGGGCATCCGGCATGGCCTCCTGAAATTCGGACATGGTGACGTAGCCATCGCCATTCGTGTCCATCGAAGAAAAATCGCTTGCGAAGGCAGCCGCAGGCAGGATCATAGCGAAGGCGAGGCTTGCTGAGGTGAGTTCCTTGGTCATAATCGTTCCTTTCATGTCGTGTGCGGGGCGCGGTAATGCGCCGCCGTATTCGCAACATGAGACCTTGGGCCGAGACTGTCTCGGGGTGTCTGAAAATCGTATGAAAACTTGCGAAAACCGGCCAGAATCAGGGGGTTGTGTCGGCAGCTCGCCGCTGGTGAACGGCTGTGCGCGAGAGCCTGCGCATGGCCGTCCCGGGTTTGGGCGGGAGACCGCCCGAAAAGCGGCCAGCCGCGCGTAAGTGGATTGTCGCGCATGGCCCCGGTGCAGGGCGATTCAGCGCGAGTGCCGACTCAGTCGAGGGCCGACGCGGGCTTTATCATGCCGGTTTCCATGCCGCGCCAGTTGACGATCGGGGCGTTACGATACTTGAGGGCACTGGGATGTGCCGGGTCCAGCACCCCAAGCCGCACGAGGATGGAGGCGACGGCACATTCCGCGCCGCGCGTGCCGCCATCGGCGATCTTGAGTGCGACACCCAGTTTGCGCCGCGGCAGAATGGCGACAAAGAACGCCTCTGCCCCGGTCTTGAGCGCGACCGGCTCTGAGCAGGCGCGCATCAGCTCGGTGCAGGCGCGTCCCTCGCCCGCCACCAGATCGGGATGGGCCACCATCGCCTGCCATAGCCGGACCGCCGCATTCTCGACCATGCCGCCGGTCTCTGAGGCGCTCGCAAACCACGCCATCGCACGCGCCATGCCATGCAGCGACGCGGCGTGATTTGGGGCAGAGCAGCCGTCAATGCCGTAATAGGGCGAGGACTCGTCCGTCAATTCCTCGAACGCTTCGAGCACGGCTTTTTGCACGGGGTGGTCGATCTCGACATAGTCGGGTCCGCCGCGCAGGTGCCGGTTTAGCGTGAGAAAGCCCGCATGCTTGCCCGAACAGTTGTTATGCACCTGGCACGGCGCGGTATCAGAGCACAGCAGGCGTTTGTGCGCAGCTTTGTCCCACGGCATATGGGCCCCGCAGCGAAACGCGTCATCGCCCAGCTCAAGGTCACCGAGCCACCGGCGGACCCTTGAGGTATGACTCTCGCCGCCGTCGTGAGACGCACAGCTGAGCGCCAGTTGCTCGGGGCCAAGCCCATGGGCCTGCGCCGCCCCGCTGGTGATGAGCGGCAGCGCCTGAAGCATCTTGGCCGAAGAGCGCGGCAGAACCACTTCGGACGGGTTCCCCCATGCCTCGACGATCGCGCCTTTTTCATCGCAGATCACGGCATGGCCCAGATGTACGCTTTCAGGCCGCGAGCCGCGCCAGATCTCGGTCATGGGGACGGGGTTGGTCATCGGTTCCTTCCGGCGAACAGGGGCCATAGGCGAGATGTGCGAAATTCCGCCAATTGCGTCTTTCACTTCTCGCCTGTTTCAGACTATTATTGCAATGTCGAGACGGGACAGGTCGCATATAAAAATCCTGTAGTAAAGGGAGAGGCGACCGTTGGAATTGAGGCTCAGGACAGCTTGGAGGCTGGACATATGGTATCAAGATTTGCAGGCGGCGTGGCCATGGCACTGGCCCTTATGATCACATCCGGCGCGCAGGCGCAGGAAACGAGCACCAATCAGGTGGCGACCAACACGGCATGGAGCGTGTTCGAGGATAACGATCCGAGGGAGTGCTGGGCGGTATCGGCCCCGACCGAAACGGTCAATACCAAGGATGGCCGCGTGGTCGCGGTGCGGCGCGGCGATATCCTGTTGATGACGTTTTTCCGCCCCGGTGCCGGGGTTCAGGGCCAGATCACCTTTACCGGTGGATACCCGTTTGCCGGAGGCTCGACCGTGAACCTCAACATCGACGGCACGGAATTCGAGATGTTCACCGAAGGCGAGTGGGCATGGCCTGCCAATACGGATGACGATGCCAAGGTCCTGGCCGCGATGAAGCGTGGCGCGGAGGCGGTGCTGACCGCGCGCTCGTCACGCGGGACGCAGACCAAGGATACATTCTCGCTTCTTGGATATACGGCGGCGGTCGAAGAGGCCGAAAAGCGCTGTCAATAAGGCGCGCGGACAGGTGATGCGCGGGCGGCGGGCCAGACTGGCACCGCCGCTTTTTCATGCTCAGCGCAGCACCTTGTCTTCGGGCCATTGCATCTCGGTTTCGAGCACGACGGATTGGGTCGCGTCCGCTGGCAGATCGAACTCCCACGCCAGAATGCCGCGCGCACCATCGACATCGCGCGTTGCGGGCATGGGCCGTGCTTGCCACGTGATCTCCAGATCCTCCTGCTCGGAGACCGGGACACGGTCGATCAGGCGAACCGACCATTCCTCGCGGGTCAGGTTTTCGACGTCGATCACGACTGTTTCGGTCGTCTCGCTGGATTTGCTGATGATCCCCCGGTCGCCTTCGTTCCGGTCGCGCAGGGTGCGACTGAGGCGCAGCCCCTCTACAGGGCCGAACGACAGATCGGCGTCGTCTCCTGCGGCGATGAGATCAAGGTTGCGCTGCCCGACATAGCGGCCATCCAGATAAAAGCGCGCCTCTGGGGTTGGCAGCAGCAACTCCTCGGTGTCATTGGTGAACTCAGCCACGACAAAGGCGGTCTCGTCGACCATCGGCACGGCTTTGGCGATAACTTCTGCCGTGGTCTCGCTCTGCCCGAGCATCAGCCGCACCCGGTCTGCGCCGGTCGTGACATCGACCGGCGACGGGTAGGTGTATGTGACCGACAGGCCATCGAAATTTGCTGTCGCCACGTCTGCTTCCGCCGGCGCTGTCGCGCCGAGCGACATGAGCGCGTCGTTTTCTTTTTGCCGAACCATAGGGCGGATCTCCTCGGGAGCGCCGATACGTGGCACCCATGGCCATATCTGTCCCGGCGCAGTTTGCTCCGAGGGGCGAGCCGTCGAGAGGCTGAGCGCCACATCCTGCCAGTTCTCGCCTGTCGATTGATGCAGGAATGCGCCGCGTTCAATTCGCAAATCACCACTGTCGCACGCGAGGTGAAAATCGTAGAGCGGTTGCCAGCCAGCCTTGGGCGTCGTGTAGGACACGGTAAGGGTGCCCTCTGTCTCGTCCGCAGCGGTGATCGAAACGGCGAGCATGGCGCGTGCCTTGTCTTCGGGGACCAACGCGGCCAGCGCCTGACGTGCCTTTTTCAGAGCGGTTTCCTGATCTTCGAGGGCGCGCATCGCGGCCTCTGCCCGTCGTGTCGCCGCGGCCGCAGCCTGACGGGCGGCAAGGGTCTCGGTCCCGATCATCTCGGTCAGCGCCCTCAGGCGGTCCACGTCGAGATCGGCGACCCCGTCGCCCTGTCCGATACGGTCGAGAAAGGCAATGCGCGCGCGGGCGGCATCAGCTTCAAGGCGGATATCCTCAACCCGGTCGCGTGCGGTGCGCAGCGCGTCCTCCAGCCGCTCCACCTCGGCGCGCGCGGCGAGACGCGCCGGGCTTTCGGCCACATCGCGCGGCGGGACGTAATCGTGGCGCGTGGTCACGCCACCTATCTTCGCGCCCTCCAGCGAGACGCGCACAGAGGCGAGCGGCGTGCCGCGCGGCAGGTCGGCCACGATGAGATCATGATTGCCGGCCGGTGCGACAAAGGGCACTTGCCGCGTGATGGTGGCACCTTGCGGATAGAGGGTCACGTCGCTGACATGACTGGTCAACGTGATATCACCGGCCCACGCCGGGGCCGCGAGAAGAATGAGCGGAAGAGAAAGGGCTCGCATTGGGGACACTCCTGAGCAACTTGCATGATATTTCAGTGCTGGGGACGACAAGCGCAAGCGCAGGCACATGGCTTGGGCGGATTCATGCCTTGTTTGTCGTGACCGCGGGTCGTGCGTGACTGGAGAAAAGGCCGTGATCGGACGCCCGTCAAAAAATCTGCTGTCGCCGCCCGGTCCTTAAAACGCAAAAGGGCGCGCCGGAAGCCAGCCCCTTGCAGTAAATGATGCACGTGAGAACACGCAGTGGGCTCGGAGCGCGATGACCGCTTCGAGCCCAGACTGTCGATTGCGCTAGAAACGAACTGGCCTGGAACGGACATTCGATTGAAGCACCTGCGCGGAACAAGGCCGAAGGCCGCCGCGCATCGCCGTGCCGCCCCCCGGCGCGGCGATTTGGCTGAAACCTGCGCTGCGCTCTGATGTTTTCCGGGTTTGGCTGGTATTAAGCACTGCCAAACTAACGTTGGGTTGCCACACCGCGGCACGACGATGCGCGGCTCAAGGCAACGTCCGCTCAAGGCCAATGGCCGACCTTGATCCCGACTTTCACCAAGAGCAACTTCGTCCCGCACAGCCGACATTCATCGCATCCACCTCCCGAAGAAATCTTCGGAAGCTGGATCCTTGTCATCGTGTTGCGCTGAACGGCTCTCAGCTCCGCGCTGCATCATTTGTTGAAAAGGACGCGCCGGAAAACGCGCCCTTTCCCTGCGACTGATCCATGGTCAGCCTTTTTTCAGCACCCGCTGGCCCAGCGTCTCGGCGATCTGCACGGCGTTGAGGGCCGCGCCCTTGCGCAGGTTGTCGCTGACGCACCACAGGTTGATGCCGTTGTCGATGGTCGGGTCCTGCCGGATGCGGCTGATGAAGGTGGCGAAATCGCCAACGCATTCGACGGGGGTGACGTAGCCGCCATCCTCGCGCTTGTCGATCACCATGATGCCGGGGGCCTCGCGCAGGATATCGCGCGCCTCGGCCTCGTCGAGATGGTCCTCGAACTCGATATTGATCGCCTCGGCGTGGCCGACAAAGACCGGCACGCGCACGCAGGTCGCGGTGACCTTGATCTTCGGATCGACGATCTTCTTGGTCTCGGCCACCATCTTCCATTCCTCCTTGGTCTGACCGTCTTCGAGGAAGACGTCGATATGGGGAATGACGTTAAAGGCGATCTGCTTGGGGTAGACCTTGGCCTGATAATTGTCGGTTGGGTTGTAGACCGATTTGGTCTGGTCCCACAGCTCGTCGATGCCGTCCTTGCCCGAGCCCGAGACCGACTGATAGGTCGAGACCACCACACGCTTGATCCGGGCGCGGTCATGCAGCGGCTTCAGCGCCACGACCATCTGTGCGGTGGAGCAGTTGGGGTTGGCGATGATGTTCTTCTTGGCATAGCCCTCGACCGCCTGCGGGTTCACCTCCGGCACCACAAGCGGCACGTCGGGGTCGTAGCGATAGAGCGACGAGTTGTCGATCACCACGCAGCCCGCCCTGGCCGCCTTGGGCGCATAGGTCTTGGTCGCGTCCGAGCCGATGGCGAAGAGCGCGATATCCCAGCCGGTGAAATCGAACGTGTCGAGATCGAGGGTCTTGAGTGTGCGGTCGCCAAAGCTGACTTCGGTGCCGAGCGAGCGGCGCGACGCAAGTGCGGCGATCTCGTCCACCGGAAACTCGCGTTCGGCGAGGATGTTGAGCATTTCGCGGCCCACGTTGCCCGTGGCGCCGACGACGGCGATTCTGTAACCCATGTGTTTCATGCCTCCTGAGCGGGGGTTGCGGGGCGCGTCATACAGGCAATGACGGGGGGATAAAAGCGGTTTGCTCCGGCCATGCTGTCGCGCCTCACGGGACCGGGCAGCGGCCCGGTACCCCCACGCCACCCCCACGCCACCGCAACGGGCGACGCGTCACGGGGTGACGCGCGTCCGAGCGCCGGGCTCGACGACGACCGACACGTCCCGACCGCCGATGCGGACGGCATAGGTGTCGGCAGGCACTGTCACCGGTGCATCCCCGGCCAGCCCCGCCCCCACGAGCGCGCCCGCCTCATCCCGTATCTCGAAAGGCGCGGCCGCGGCCCGGCGCAACGCCGCGCCCAACTCCTCGGCATCGGCAGCATCGAAGTAACCGCCGCCCCCCGCCGCCGCCCAGGATTCAAAGGTCCGGGCCAGGTTCGCGTCGTCGATGGCATAGCCCACGATATTGATACGGACATCCGTGCCCTGCGCGCGCAGCGCCTCGATGGCCTGGCCGGGGCTGCCCTCGCAGGTTTCCTCGCCATCGGTGATCACGATCAGCACACGCGATCCCTCGACCCCGGCCAGATCCTGCGCCGACAGCGCAATCGACCGCGCGATCGGCGTCTTCGCGAGGTTGATCGCCGTGATCCCCCCGATCACCGCCCTTGCGCTTGCCGGGTCATGCGGCCCGAGGGCAAGCTCCAGATCGGTGCGGCAGGCATCCGCCTCGCGGTTGCCAAAGACCCGCAGGGCAAAGCCGGTGCCCGCCGGGATCGTGTCGCTCACCAGCTCCGACAGGGTACGCTTGGCAATCTCGATCCGGCGCTCGCCATTCTGCCGTTGCAGCATGCTGCCCGACGCATCGAGGATCACCTCGACGGCATCCCGCGGCCCCAGACCCAGCCCAGGCCCTGGCAAGACCTCGATCTCGCCGGGTTCGACCGGTGCCGGTGTCACCTCGATGGCGCGGCGCGCAAGTTCTCGGCCTCCGCGGGTGACATAGACAAGCTCATACGCGCCTTCGGCCTCCGGCGCCGTCAGCCTCACCGTTTCGACCAAAGGGTCGATATAGGTGTAGACGTCGCCCCTGGTCTGCCCCGGTGCCACCATCAGGATACGGTCGCCCTGGTTGCCGGTGCCGCGCCACTCCGCCTCGAAAACAAGACGCGCCTCGACGGCCTTGGGGGCCAGGATCTCCATGCGCGGCGGCACGACCTCCACCGGCGCACGTCCGATCACGCGGCCCCCGGACAGGTAGACGACATCATAGCTGCCCGGCTCCTCGAAGGCGCGCAGCGTCACGGTGTCTGCGGGGGCGTTGCCGGTATAGCCATAGCTGGCAGGCTTGATCGGCCCGCCGTCGCGCGCCGCGAATGTGATCAGGTCGCCGTTGTTGTCCGGCCCCTCGAACCCGACCTCAAGCCGCGCCCCGGCCGCTACCTCCGCCGCCGCGCGCAGCGTCGCCGAAATGCCACCCACCTGCACCGGGTGCCGCGCCAGCACGGTCTTGCCGCTGACATAGACGATATCATAGGTGCCCGCATCCTGCGGCGCCTGCACCGTGACGGTGCCGTCCTTGCTGTTGCCGGTATAGGCATAGCTTGCCCCGCGGATCGGGTCCGCGCCCGGCTGTGCGAAGGTGACATGATCGTTGCGGTTGTCGGGCCCGTCCCAGGTGACGGTAACGGTCGACCCGGCATCGACGGTGCCCGCCGCGCTCAGCGTCGCCGAAATGCCAGCCACCTGCACCGGGTGCCGCGCCAGCACCGTCTTGCCGCTGACATAGACGATATCATAGGTGCCCGCATCCTGCGGCGCCTGCACCGTGACGGTGCCGTCCTTGCTGTTGCCGGTATAGGCATAGCCCGCACCGCGGATCGGGTCCGCGCCCGGCTGTGCGAAGGTGACAAAATCGTTGCGGTTGTCGGGCCCGTCCCAGGTGACGGTGACGGACGACCCGGCATCGACGGTGCCCGGCGCGCTCAGTGTCGCGCTCGCCGGATCGACGCGCAGCGGCTGCGATACGCGGTCCTCACCCTCGAAGGTCAGCACGATCACGTAATCGCCCGGTGCCTCGGGGGCCCCGATCGCCTGCGGGTTCTTCTGCAAGTAGGCATAGCCGACACGCCGCGCATTCTCGCCCTCGGGGCGAATCTCGATCAGCCCGCCCTTGGCTTGCGGTGCGGTCCACCCGACGTCAAAGGTGGCGCGCATCCCGACACGCGCCGGGGCCTCCAGCGCGAATTGCTGGGCATATGCGCTTACCGCCGCGAAAAGAAATCCGATTGTTATCAATACCAAGCGCATAGCAATACCCTTCCCGACCTGTCCACTTGCAGAGCATCCGCCCGGAGAGTACGGGCGTCGCCCTCAAATCCACCTGCCATCCAAAGATGACGGAGCATAGCCCCCTCACCGGCACCGGGCAAGCCTTTCGGCATCGCCGCTCATGGGGTGCATGTCGTGACCACGACGCCCGGATGCCGCTTCGGATCGTGCTGCAAAGAGCGCCGTCACCCCATGCTGTCGCGGCTGAAGAGATAGATCGCCAGCCCGGCCAGCAGTGCGACGCCGAACAGCCCAAAGATCGCCACATATCCCGCCAGCGGGCCAGCGGGGGCCGCCGCCGCATGCAACGGGCCGGAGGCGAATTGCGCCACGCCGACCCCGCCGACGCCGAAGAGGTTGAGCAGCGTGACGCCCCGCCCCGCCAGATGCGGCGGGAAGAAGCTGCGACCATGCGCGATGATGACCGGAAAGGTCGCGCCGGCAAAGCCGATGATCGCCAGAAGGGCGATGGAGAGCGCAAGGCTCGTCTCCGGCCAGAGCATCAGCGCGAAGGTGGCCAGCGCACAGATCAGGTTGCCGGTGAAGATCACCCATTTGCGGGTCTGGAACACCCGGTCGAGCGGGCCATAGGCCAGCGTGCCCGCGACCATCGCCAGCCCCATCACCAGCGTCGCCTGCCCGACCTGCCCGGTGTCGAGCGCGAAGACATCCCGAAGGTACGGCCCCGCCCAAAGCCCGCGCAGCGCCGCGGCGGGCGCATAGGCCACGAACATCAGCGGCAGGATCGTCCAGAGGGCGGGCATCTTCAGCAGGTCGAGCACCGAGCCGCGCTGCTCGCCGGTGACCGCCTCGGGGTCGCGCACGAGGGTCTGAATGCCGAGGGCGATGACCGCCGATATGCCCGCCAACCCCCAGAGTGCCGCGCGCCAGCCTATGGTTTCCGCCGCCCAGGCCATCGGCCAGGCGGCCACCAGGTTGCCCACCGATCCCACCCCCAGCATCAAGGCGGCAAGCGTGGCAAAGCGCGCCGGCGGAAACTGTCGCGCGAAGATGTAGTAGGACGCCATCAGCACCGGCGAGCAGCCCACCGCGATGAGCCCCATCGCGAGGCTGATATGCAGCGGTGTCGTCGCCAGCGCGAAGAGGGCCGAACCGCCGCCGCCGCCGATCAGCAGGAGCATGGCGGCGCTGCGGCGCGGGCCGATCCGGTCGAGCGCCCAGCCCACCGGGATCTGCATGGCGGCGAAGATCACGAACCACAGCCCCGAGGCGAAGGCCAGATCGTCCGGCGTGGTGCCGATATCGCGCGCCAATGGCCCGCTCAGAACCGCCAGGAAGGCACGAAAGAACTGGCTCAGCACATAGGCGAGGCACAGCAGGGCCAGACCGGCACGCATGGATCGGGGTTCCTTTTGGGGACGGCTTTCAGGCGGTGCCGCGTTTGATCAGCACATCGACATGCGCCGCCGCGCTCTCGGCGAGGGCATGCAGGTCATAGCCGCCCTCAAGACAGCTCACGAGGCGGCCCGCGCAAAGCTCATCCGCCAGATCGCAGAGCCGTTCGGTGATCCAGGCGAAATCCTCGGTTTCCAGCATCAGCTCCGCCAGCGGGTCGTCGCGATGCGCGTCGAAGCCGGCGGAAACGATTATCAGATCGGGCTTGAAGGCGCGGACACGTGGAAAAACCGTCTCCTCATAGGCGCGGCGGAACGCCTCGCCGCCCGAGCGCGGCGCGAGCGGCACGTTGAGGATCGTGTCGTGCGGCCCGGTCTCATCCGGGGCGCCGGTGCCGGGCCAGAGCGGATACTGATGCGACGACGCAAAGAGCGCGCGCGGCTCGTCCTCAAGCAGATCCTGCGTGCCATTGCCGTGATGCACATCGAAATCCACCACCGCGACGCGGCCCAGCCGGTGATGATCGAGCGCGTATTTCGCCGCCGCGGCGACATTGCCGAAGAGACAAAAGCCCATCGGGGTCTCGCGCTCGGCATGATGCCCCGGCGGGCGGCTGGCGACAAAGGCGTTCCGCGCCTCGCCCGACAGCACCAGATCGACGCCGCGGATCGCGCCACCGGCACCGCGATGCGCCGCCGCAAGGCTGCCCGGCGACATCCATGTATCTCCGTCAAGCTGCCCCAGCCCCTCTTCGGGGGCGGCGGCGCGGATCGCGTCGATATAGCGCCTGGGATGGACGCGCAGCAGGTCGTCCTCAGCCACCAGCGGCGCGGCAATGCGGGTCACGTCCTTGTCTTTGAGCGCTGTCAGAACCCGCTCCAGCCGGGCCACCTGCTCCGGGTGGCCGTCGGGCGGTTCGTGCCCCAGACAATCGGGATGGGTGATCAGGGCAGTGGTCATGGCGCTCCTCCTTCGGTTCCCGGGAAAAGAACCGGATTCCCGCCCCTTGTCCAGTGCGGCCTTGTGGGGGCGTCAGGCGCGTGCCACTCTGCCAGGCATGGAAGGTGATGCGGTCACGTTGACACAGGATATCGCGCTCGGGCTCTGGGCGCAGCTTGAATTGTTCCTGCGCAGCCTGCTGCGCCCGTGGAATGCGTATCAGATCGTCATCGCCGTCGGTCTGTTCGGGCTGGCGCATCTGCTGAACGCCCTGCTTGGCCCGGCCTGCCGGGAATGGATGCGGCGGCGCGAGGGCTGGCCGAAATGGCGCATGCGCCTGCTGGTCATGCTGCACCGGCGATTGCGGCTGATCTTTTTCGTGATGCTGATCTGGCCGGTGGTCTGGCTGATGCAGACCTACACCTGGCCCAGCCGATCCTATCTGCTGACGATCTTCGCCGAACTGGCCCTTGCATGGCTGATGATCGCCATCGTCACGCGGCTGATCGGCAACAGTTTTCTGCGGGCGCTGGTGCGCTACGCGGCCTGGACATGGGTCACGCTCAGCATCCTGAACCTGACCGAGGAGGCGCAAACCCTGCTCGATGGCTGGGCGGTCGAGTTTGGCGAGACGCGGCTGTCGCTCTGGCTGATCGTGCAGGCGGTGATCGTGATCGGCGTGCTGTTTGCCATGGCGCGCTTCATCTCGACCACCAGCGCGGCGCAGGTGCGCAAGAACGCCGATATTTCGCCCTCGATGCAGGTGCTGGTGGTCAAGTTCCTGCAAGTGCTGCTTTATGGCGCGGCGTTCTTCATCGGCCTGCGCACGGTGGGTGTCGATCTGACGGGCCTTGCGGTGCTGTCAGGCGCCATCGGCGTGGGGCTTGGGTTTGGTCTGCAAAAAGTGGTGTCGAACCTTGTTTCGGGCGTGATCATCCTGCTCGACAAGTCGATCAAGCCCGGCGACGTGATCAGCCTTGGTGAGACCTTTGGCTGGATCAACAGCCTCGGCGCGCGCTATGTGTCGATCACCACGCGCGACGGGCGCGAATATCTCATCCCGAACGAGGACCTGATCACCGGGCAGGTGGTCAACTGGTCCCATTCCAATGATTTCGTGCGGCTCGACATCTATTTCGGCACGGCCTATGGCGACGACCCGCACAAGGTGCGCAAGATCGCCATCGAGGCGGCCAAGAGCGTCGACCGTGTGTTGAGCAGCAAACCGCCGGTCTGCCATATCGTGGGGTTTGGCGACAGCAGCGTGGATTATATCCTGCGGTTCTGGATTCGCGATCCCACCGGCGGCCTCACAAACATTCGCGGTAATGTCTATCTGGCCCTCTGGGACGCGTTTCAGGCAAATGGTGTTTCCATCCCGTTCCCTCAACGCGAGGTTCGGATGTTGGGCGAAGAGGCCAACCATGGGTAAAAATCACGCATATTCGCGTGTGTGACCGTATCTCGGGTTGCGCTTCATTGAAAAGTCACGTGTGTCTTGCTATTTTTAATGCACGCCCGGCACCGGGGCTTTGCGGTGTGCCAGAGAGGAGGACTATGTCCTGTCTTTTACGACGCATGCGGCAGGCGCCGCTGAGCAGGGGGCGTTTTCGATGACGCCCGGAACGGTCGCAGATAGCGAAGCGCAGCTTGCGGCGATCCTTCAATCCCTTTCAGACGACAAGGCCGAGGATGTCGTGCAGATTGATCTGCGCGGCAAGACTGCCATTGGTGATTACATGGTGATCTGCTCGGGCCGCTCTTCGCGGCAGGTCTCGTCGATCGCGGAAAAGCTGATGGATCGGCTCAAGCAGGAGCACGGCGTTCTGGCCCGCACCGAGGGCAAGGAGACCGGCGATTGGGTGCTGATCGACACGGGCGATGTGATCGTCCATGTGTTCCGCCCCGAAGTGCGCGAGTTCTATCAGCTTGAGAAGATGTGGATGCCCACCGGGCAGACGGCAGCGACCCAAGCCTGAATGCGGGTGCATATCTGCGCGGTGGGCCGGTTGCGGACCGGCCCGGAACGCGCATTGATCGACGATTACATCACCCGGTTCGACCGAACGGGGCGGGCGCTGGGCCTCGGCCCGCTTGCTCTGCACGAGGTCGAGGACAAGAAGGGCGGCGGCATGGAGGCCGAAGCCGCCCTGCTGGAGCGTGTGATCCCCAAGGGCGCGGTGATCGTGGTGCTGGATGAGCGTGGCACGCTCATGTCTTCCCCTGACTTTTCAGACCGTCTGGCCGGATGGCGCGATGCCGGGCGCGGCGATGTGGCCTTTGTCCTCGGCGGCGCGGACGGAATTGCGCCGGGCTTGCGCGCGCAGGCCGATTTTTCGCTGTCATTTGGCAAGATGGTCTGGCCGCATATGCTGGCCCGGGTGATGCTGAGCGAACAGCTCTACCGCGCCGCCTCGATCCTCGCCGGTAGTCCCTATCACCGGGTCTGACTGCGTTATTGCTGGTTGGATATCTCGATGAGGTTGCCATCCGGGTCACGTAGATAGATCGACAGTAGTGACCCCACAGCGCCGCTCCGGTCTACCGGACCTTGCTCGACAGGCACGCCGAGGCGCGCGAGATGCGCTTGCCATTCCGCAAGCGGAGTCGGACTGAGAAAACACAGATCGGCGCTGCCGGGACGCGGATGACTCGCCTTGGGTTCATATTCCGCGCCCGCCGGGTGCAGGTTGATCTTGTGGGTGCCGAACCGCAGAGCATGCCGGGTCGTGCCATCCGAGGGATGAAACACCACCGCGTCCATGCCGAGTGCGTCGCGGTAAAATGCGATGGTTGCCGTGATGTCCGCGACGGTCAGGACAAGGTGGTCGATGCGGTCAATCCTGGGTGCCATGTCTGGCCCTTTCAAAGCGATGCCTCGGGACGAAAGCCCTCGGGGATGCGGTCGACACCGTCGAGCATCAGATCGGCCATCACCTGTGCCACCTTGGGTGCCATGCCAAAGCCGATCTTGAACCCGCCATTGGCGATGAACGCGCCCGGATGCAGTGGATGTGCCCCGAGCATCGGCGCGCGCGAGCGCGAGCGCGGGCGCACACCGGCCCAACGTGCGATGACACGCGCTTCGGCCAGGGCGGGCACCGCCTGACGGGCCCGTGCAATCACGGCGTCCAACTGCGCGTCGGTGTCGGTTGGGTCGTTATATTCGCGTTCGGAGGTTGAGCCTACGGCTGTGGTCCCGTCGGCGTGGGGCACGATGTGCACCGTGTCGGCAAATAGCTGAGGCTGGTCGCGGGCGTCGAAATCCAGCACTGCGCCCTGACCCTTGACGCCATTGCCGACCAGACGGTGATGGGTGGCGTTCAGCCGTTCGAGATCGGCGACGCCGGTGGCCCAGAGCACGCGCCCCTCGTCTGAGCCATCGGGCGCCACATCCGCCCCCGTCACGCGCAGCGCCGCAACAAGCGCGGCGCAGGCATGGCGGGGATGCAGCCGTGCGGTCAGCGTATCCCGGATCACGTATCCGCTGGGGCTGGCGGGACACCACGCGTTGTCAGCCTGCTCAACATGCCAGCCCGCCTTGCCCTGCCAGAGCTGTGCGGCACCGTGCTCGCGCGCCCGCGCGAGCGCTAATCCGGCAGCGTCCGTAATCGGCTGTATCCGGCCCAGACGTGCATAGCCGGGCGACAGCCCCGATATGTCAGCGACCTCGGCCCAAAACTGTTCGGCCATCAGCAGGCTCTCGAACTGAAACGCCTTCTTTTCATTCCAGTTCTCCGGCACATGCGGGGCGAGCGCCCCGACCACGCCACCCGACGCGCCGGCACCGGGGCCATATGGGTCGATCACCCGCACCCGCGCGCCGCGACGCAGGCAGGCCCATGCGACGGAGAGGCCGAAAATACCCGCTCCCCTTACCGTGACATCGGCCATTGCCATTCGCCTGTTCCCACCCCATGGTTGCGCGCGTCCCCCCTGTCTTAGAGGATCGCCGCGTGCAGGACCATCCCGCAGACCTGATCTGGCGCGACGACGATGTTCCCGTCTCGACGCGATTCGACGATCCCTATTTCAGCCTTGAAAACGGGCTTGAAGAGACCCGCCACGTGTTTCTTGCCGGCAACGATCTGCCAGCGCGGTTCACCGATGGCTTTCACATTGCGGAGCTGGGGTTTGGCACCGGGCTGAATCTCTTGGCGGCTCTGGATGCGTGGCGTAACAGGGGCTGTGCGGGAAGGTTGTATTTCACCAGTTTCGAAGCCTTTCCAATGGCACCCGCCGACATGCGCCGCGCGCAAGATCGCTTTGGGCAACTGGCTGATATCGCAGCAGAGCTTGCGCCGCATTGGCAAGGTCAGTCGCAACGGATCGAGCTGCCCGACCTGTGTTTCCACCTTGTCACGGGGGATGCGCGCGAAACCGTGGCGGCGTGGCCGGGCCTGGCCGATGCGTGGTTTCTGGACGGGTTCTCCCCGGCGAGGAACCCCGAACTGTGGCAGCCGGAGCTGATGGCAGAGGTTGCCCGCCATACCGGTTCAGGAGGCACCGCTGCGACCTATACCGCAGCGGGCTTTGTCCGCAGGGGTCTTGAGGCTGCCGGGTTTTGTGTTACCCGTCAGGCGGGTTATGGGCGCAAGCGGCACATGACCACCGCTGTGAAAGGCCAGCCATGACCCTGCAAAACACCCGCCTCGGCATCTGGTTGATGGTGCTGACCACGTTCATTTTCGCGGTGCAGGATGGCATCTCGCGGCATCTGGCGGGCGAATATAATGTCCTGATGGTGGTGATGATCCGCTACTGGTTCTTCGCCGCCTTCGTGATGTCCATCGCCGCGCGCAAGGCCGGTGGGCTGCGCGCCGCCGCCGCCACGCGCCAGCCGCTGATGCAGGGATTTCGCGCCGTGCTGCTGGTGGCCGAGATCTGCGTGATGATCTTTGGCTTTACTCTGCTGGGTCTGGTCGAGAGCCATGCGGTCTTTGCCTGTTACCCGTTGCTGATCGCCGCGCTTTCGGGGCCGGTGCTGGGCGAGAGCGTGGGCTGGCGGCGCTGGGTCGCGATTGGCGTGGGCTTTATTGGGGTGATCATTATCCTCAAACCCGGCATCGGCGTGTTCCAGCCGCAGGCCATCGTTCCCTTCATCGCCGCGCTTATGTTCGCGCTCTACGGGCTGCTGACCCGATACGTCGCCCGGCTCGACAGCGCCGCGACCAGTTTTTTCTGGACCGGGACGGTGGGCTCGGTGGCGATGACCGCCGTTGGCATGTGGTATTGGGAGCCGATGACCCGCCCGGACTGGATCTGGATGGGTGCGCTTTGCATAACAGGGGCGGCAGGCCACTACACGCTGATCAAATGTTACGAAGTGGCCGAAGCGAGCGCCGTGCAGCCTTTTGCCTACCTTCAACTGCTCTTTGCCAGCACCATCGGCATCGTGGTGTTCTCCGAGGCCATCCGCCTGAACGTGGCCTTGGGCAGTGCGCTGATCGTGGCGGCGGGATTGTTCACGCTCTGGCGTCAGCGGCAGGCAACGTAGAGCCCGATCTTTCCGGCGCACTCGGAGCGGGAGCTTCGAGATACCGCCCCACCCCTCTTGATCAGGCGGTTTTTGCAGGCTTGGGCAAGTCGACGATCCGTGCGCGCGGTGTCATGCGTCGCTGCGACCGGGAGTAGGGCAGGGACGGTGCCGCCTCTTTGCTGTGCTTCACCACGGATTTCAACCAACGTGCTTTCATGACTCTGTCCTCTTTGGTCTGGACCCGCAGGCCGCATTGTTTCTCTACTCGCAACTATGCTCAGGCTTTGGGGCCAAGTTTTGACGGAAATGGTAAAAATTCAGGCAAGACAGGTCAGATCAGGGAGGCGGGGATCACCTCATAACTCTATGAAAAAAATGAAATTTCCTGATTTCAAGAAGAAGGTGCGCCTTAATTTCTGCCAAAAACCCGTGCTTTGGGGCCGATTCACGCCGCAATCAGAGGCGGATTGCCGAGATCAAGCGCCCATAATCGGCCTCGCCGGCATGGGTGCTGCGCCGGTATGAATAGAACCGCGCGGGATCGACATAGGTGCAATGGCGCGTCCACTCTGCCAGGCCGATGCCCGCGCTGCGCAACCGGTGCAAACCATAGCCGGGCAGGTCGAAGTGATATCGCCCATCCTTGCCATTGGCGAAAAACCAGCTGTTCTCCGGGTCTTCGGCAAGGAAATCTTCTAGGAATTCCGGCCCTACCTCATAAGCGGCCTGTGAAATCGAAGGCCCGATCACGGCGGTGATGCTGGAGCGGGTCGCGCCCAATTGTTCCATCCCGTCGACTGTGGCCTCCAGCACGCCATCGAGCGCTCCGCGCCACCCAGCATGCGCGGCTCCGATGACGCCGGCGTCGGCATCCGCGAAGAGCACTGGCTGGCAATCTGCGGTCAGGACGCCAAGCACCACGCCGGGGGTCGCACTGACCATCGCATCGGCGCGCGGTTTTGCTCCGAGCGGGCCGCTTATCGGCACCACATCGGCCGAATGCACCTGATGCACGGTGATGAGATTTTCCGGCAGGACGCCCATCGCCTCGGCCACGCGCGTCCGGTTGATACGGACGACATCGGATTGATCCGAAGAACCCGGCCCGCAGTTGAGGCCGGAAAACACGCCCGAAGATGCCCCGCCCCGCCGGGTAAAGAACCCGTGGCGCAGTGGTGCCAGGCTATCCGAGGTCAGGATTTCGAGCGTCATGGGTCCAATCCGGGTGGCGGCGTGGCGGTCTCGGGATAGAGGCCGAGCACCTTGAAGAGCCTCCCCATTTCAGCAGGGTCGGTCAAGCGTCGATATGCGGCGAGATGGTTTTCGCGTGCCGGGCCGTCCAGATTGCGCGCCAGCGCCTCTGCCCGCGCGCCGATCCCAAGCCGCTCAAGAAAGACGCCCTGCGGCGTCAGGCGCGTATGGGCGCACGGGGCTGACGCTCGCGCCAGCGCCTCAAAATCCACATGTGCGGTCAGGTCCGCCGCGCCCGGCTCTGAGAGTGGATCGACGGGGGCATGGCCCTGAACCGCCTGAAATGTGTCGCCCAGGGAGTGCCAGTCTCCATAATCCACGATCAGCGCGACGCCGCCTTGTGTGGCAATGCGGTGACCGATACCGGCGGCGATGGCCTCGCCCGGTCCGCAGATCTCGACGAGATCGCCATCGCGGGTATCGTCAAGCCTCTCGGTCAGCGCCGGAGGGTCCACCGGCCCGCCGAGACCGAATGCGAGGGTCTGGTCCTGAACCCCGACGACCCGCTCACGCCACGCATCGTCGTGGCGCTGAAACTGGCGGATCGGCAGCGCGTCAAAGAACTCGTTTGCGACAAGCCAGAGCGGCGCATCGGGCAGGCTCTCGATGTGTGAATGCCAGACAATATCATCCCGACCAACGGTTTTGGCCTGAATGCGTCGCAATGCGGATGAGCCCTCGACGAAATGCACCTCTGCGGCCTCGGCAAAGCCGGGCATGGCGCGTGTGGCGCGCAGGATGTCGGCCATGAGTGTCCCGCGCCCCGGTCCTAGCTCTGCCAGGATAAAAGGAGCGGGCTGTCCTTGATCCAGCCAGGATTGCGCAAGGCACAAGCCGAGCAACTCGCCAAACATCTGGCTGATCTCGGGAGCGGTGACAAAATCGCCGTCCGTGCCAAAGGGATCGCGGGTGGCGTAGTAGCCATGCGTCGGGTCCATCAAACAGGTCGCCATGAAGTCGGCCAAGGTGATCGGCCCGGTCTCACTGATCCGGCGTATGAGGTCGGTGTGCAGCCCGGTCATGCCCGCCGTGCCCATAGCGCCATTGCGATCCCGAAGGCGATCATCGGCAAGGACAAGAGCTGTCCCATCGTGAGGCCATAGCCGTCGATGTGCACCGCAAGACCCAGCGGATTGCCGGGGCTGACGAACTGTGCATCGGGCTGCCGGACAAATTCGACCAGAAACCGTGCCGCCCCGTAGCCAGCAAAGAATACCCCCGTGAGCGTACCCGGCGCCCGGAGCGCGCCGCGGCGCCAGCCCAGCCACAACAGCACCGCGCCGAGCAGCAGCCCCTCAAGCGCCGCCTCATAGAGCTGGGACGGATGGCGTGCGCAAAGACCGACAACCTCCGCGCAATCCTGTGCCGCGCGGCCGGGAAAGATTACGCCCCATGGCAGGTCGGTCGGACGGCCCCACAGCTCTGCATTTATGAAATTCGCGATCCGGCCGAGCAGCAATCCGACCGGCGTTACCATGCAGAGCGCATCGGCCACAGATAGCCAGCGAATACCGCGCCGCATGGAAAACACCAGAACAGCCACAACGACGCCGAGCAAGCCGCCGTGAAACGCCATGCCGCCCTGCCAGACGGCGAGGATTTCGCCGGGATTGGCGATGTAATACCCAGGCTGGTAGAACAGGACATACCCAAGCCGACCGCCCAGAATGACCCCTAGAATGACCCAGGTCAGCAAGTCCTCGACGGCGCGCGGATCCATCGGCGCGGTGCGATCCGGCCACAGGTCGGGCCGCCTGACACTCGCCACAACCAGACGCCAGCCGATCACGATGCCCGCGATATAGGCGAGGGCGTACCAGCGCAGCGCGAACTCCATCCCGAAAACCGAAATGGAGAACAATTCAGGGCTGATGTCGGGAAAGGGGATCATGGCGTGCATATGCGTCTCTCTGCCTCTGGGCCGGGGGCAAGTCAACCTTGTGATCTGCGTCTCGTGACCCATATAAGAGGGCGAATGCAATGCCGGAGAGATCGATGCAGACCCGAAACAAAGTGCTCGACGATATCAGCCAGTTGATGACCAATGCCATGGGCGTGGCGCAAGGGGCGCGAACAGAGGCCGAAACGGCCATGAAGTCGCTCATTGACCGTTGGCTCTCGGAGCATGATTTCGTGACCCGCGAAGAATTTGACGCGGTGCGTGCCATGGCGCAGAAGGCCCGCGAGGAAAACGAGACATTGAAGGCACGGATAGAAGCGTTGGAAAACCGCGCCGGCTGACAGGCCGGGGCAGGGCCCGCTTGGCGAGGTGTCGTAAATCGTCGCCTTGGCGCCGATCGGAAACCCAAGTGCCGCTTTGCACCTTGAAATGGGCGTCTTTTTGCAGCTGCGGCATTTGTAACCCTTGCCGATTATCCTTCTTGGGCGTATCCACCTCGGTGGGACACCCCTCCCCAACGAGGGGCGCTTATCTGGAAGGATAGCAGCAATGGCTATGCAATACCCGGCGACGCGGCCGGCAAATCCGCGTTTTTCTTCTGGCCCCTGTGCCAAAATCCCGACATTCTCGCTCGACAAGCTGTCTGACGCATCACTGGGGCGCAGTCACCGTGCCGCCGTGGGCAAGGCCAAGCTCAAGGCCGCGATAGAGCGGACGCGTGAGATTTTGGGCATCCCCGACGACTATCGCATCGGCATCGTTCCCGCCTCCGATACCGGGGCGGTGGAAATGGCGATGTGGAACCTGCTCGGTGCTCGTCCTGTCGAAGTGCTCGCATGGGAGAGCTTCGGCGCAGGCTGGGTCACCGACGCGGTCAAGCAGTTGAAGCTCGATGCAGAGGTCAAGACAGCCGACTACGGCGAGATCGTGGATCTGGAGAGCGTGGATACCGATAAAGACGTGGTGTTCACCTGGAACGGGACGACCTCTGGCGTGCGCGTGCCCAATGGCGACTGGATCAAGGCGGATCGCGCTGGTCTGACGATCTGCGACGCCACCTCGGCCGCCTTCGCGCAGCGCCTGCCTTGGGACAAGCTGGATGTGACCACCTTCAGCTGGCAAAAAGTGCTGGGCGGCGAGGCCGCGCATGGCATGATCATCCTGAGCCCCCGCGCAGTGGAGCGGCTGGAAAGCTACACGCCGGCATGGCCGCTGCCCAAGATATTTCGCCTCACCAAGAGCGGCAAGCTGATCGACGGGATTTTCGTGGGCGAGACGATCAACACCCCCTCCATGCTCGCGGTCGAGGATTACCTTGTGGCGCTGGACTGGGCGGAGTCAGTGGGCGGGCTCGACGGCCTGCGCGCGCGCGCCAATGCCAACCTCGCGGCGGTGCAGAGCTTTGTCGCAAAGGCCGAATGGCTGGCCTTTCTGGCGGACGAGCCGGCGATCCGGTCCAACACCTCCGTTTGCCTGAAGTTCACTGATGAGCGTATCACCGATGGGGCGGCCTTCGCCAAGGCGGTGGCCAAGCGGCTGGAGGCCGAGGGCGTGGCCTATGACGTCGGCGCCTATCGCGACGCGCCCCCCGGATTGCGCATCTGGTGCGGCGGTACGGTCGAGACCACCGATGTGGCCGCGCTCATGCCATGGATCGAATGGGCCTTTGAGGCTGAAATCGCGGCGCTGTCCGAGACGGCGTGACCCCGATTTCTTGAAAAGAAATCGGTCCGAATTCCGTGCAGGAATTCGGGCCCTCCCCCCAAATGTTTCATCAAAGGACCAGCAAAAATGGCTCCCAAGGTACTCGTATCCGACAAACTCTCTGAAACCGCCGTGCAGATCTTTCGCGATCGCGGCATCGACGTGGATTTCCAGCCCGATCTGGGCAAAGACAAGGACAAGCTGGCCGAAGTGATCGGCGAGTATGATGGTCTCGCCATCCGCTCGGCCACCAAGGTCACGGAAAAGATCCTCGCCAATGCGACAAACCTCAAGGTGATCGCGCGGGCGGGCATCGGCACCGACAATATCGACAAGGTCGCGGCCTCGAAAAAAGGCGTGATCGTGATGAACACGCCGTTCGGCAACATGATCACCACCGCCGAGCATGCCATTGCGATGATGTTCGCCGTGGCGCGGCAAATCCCCGAGGCGTCGGCCTCGACCCAAGCAGGCAAGTGGGAAAAGTCGCGCTTCATGGGTGTCGAACTGACCGGCAAGACGCTTGGCGTGATCGGCGCGGGCAATATCGGCGGCATCGTCTGCGATCGCGCGCGCGGCCTCAAGATGAAGGTGGTGGCCTATGACCCGTTCCTCGGGCAGGAAAAGGCCGACAAGATGGGGGTGGAAAAGGTCGAGCTTGACGAGTTGCTGAAGCGCGCCGATTTCATCACCCTGCATGTGCCGCTCACGGATCAGACCCGCAACATCCTGAGCCGTGAGAACCTCGAAAAAACCAAGACCGGCGTGCGCGTCATCAACTGCGCGCGTGGCGGGCTGGTGGACGAACAGGCGCTGGCGGATCTGTTGAAAGACGGCCATGTCGCGGGCGCGGGCTTTGATGTCTTTGCCGAGGAACCAGCGGTGGACAATCCGCTCTTCGGCCTGCCCAACGTGGTCTGCACGCCGCATCTCGGGGCCGCGACCACCGAGGCACAGGAAAACGTTGCGCTGCAAGTGGCCGAACAGATGTCCGACTACCTGCTGACGGGCGCTGTGACCAACGCGCTCAACATGCCGTCGGTGACAGCCGAAGAGGCCAAGGTGATGGGGCCGTGGATCAAGCTGTCGGATCACCTGGGCAATTTCATCGGCCAGATGACCGACGAGCCGATCAAGGCGATCAACATCCTGTACGATGGTGTGGCCAGCGAAATGAACCTCGGCGCCCTGACCTCTGCCGCCGTGGCGGGGATCATGAAATCGGTGAACCCCGAGGTGAACATGGTTTCGGCCCCTGTGGTGGCCAAAGAACGCGGGGTCAAGATCTCGACCACCAAGCAGGACAAGTCCGGCGCCTTCGAGGGCTATGTCAAGATCACCGTCGTCACCGACAAGCGCGAGCGCTCCATCGGCGGCACGGTGTTCAGCGATGGCAAGCCGCGTTTCATCCAGATCAAGGGCATCAATATCGACGCCGAGATCGGCCGCCACATGCTCTATACCACGAACGAGGACGTGCCGGGAATCATCGGCACGCTCGGCCACACGATGGGCGAGAATGGCGTGAACATCGCCAACTTTACCCTTGGCCGCTCGGATGCGGGGGGCGAGGCGATTGCGCTCTTGTATGTCGATGCCTCGGTGCCGGATGCGGCGATCAAGGCATTGCATGCGACCGGCAAGTTCCAGCAGATTCGCGAATTGCGGTTCGATGTGAATTAAAGCCCGGATATCCTGTTTCATTCAGCCGAGACGATCGCCGCCCAACGACCTTTGGGCGGCGGTTTTGCATGTCGGACTTGAGGAATGTGCATCGGGAAATGACTGGACATCCGCGGCTTGCACGGGTTCAACGGGCGCATGACTGATCGCATATATGCCATTCCTGACATTCACGGGCAGATCGCCTTGCTCGATGCCGCTCTGGATCTGGTTTTTCAGGACGGCGGGGCGGATGCGCCCATCGTTTTTCTGGGCGATCTGGTCGACAGGGGGGCTGCCTCCTGCGACGTGATCGAGCGTTTGATGACCGGACAAGCGCAGGGCCGTCCGTGGACCGTGTTGCGGGGCAATCACGATCAGATGTTTGTGGATTTCATCGATACCGGCGCGACGCGTTCGGAGCATGTGCGCTCGGGTCTCAGCTGGTTGAATCCCCGGCTTGGCGGCGCGGCGACGCTTGCCTCTTACAATGTGATCGCGACTGAGGACATGCCCGCCTGGCCCGAGGCCCGGGCGGCCGTGCCACAGGCCCATCGTGACTGGCTCGCGGGCTTGCCGCTCTGGCACGAGGCGGGCCCGTTGCTGTTCGTTCATGCAGGAATCCGGCCGGGTGTTGCGCTGCACGATCAGGACGCCGCCGATCTGATGTGGATCAGGAAGGGGTTTCTTGATCACGAGGCCGCGCATCCATGGCTGGTGGTGCATGGGCACACCGCATTGGATTGGCCGCAACATTTCGGCAATCGGATCGATCTGGATGGCGGTGCGGGCTATGGTCGCCCGCTCTGGCCTGCCGTCTTCGAGGCGGGGCAGTGCTGGCTCTTGACGGATGACGGTCGCCGCGCGCTCTTGCCCTGAGCGAAGGGCCTGCGCGCGGCGGCGTTTATACGACCACGTCGATTTCTTCTTGCGCGCCGACGTCGAACACGCGCTTGTAACGCGCGATCTCGCTTTCGGGGCCCATCGCCTTGCGAGGATTGTCCGACAGCTTGACGGTGGGGCGGCCGTCTGCCGCGACGGCCTTGCAGACCAGAGAAAACGGGGCCAGCGAGTCATCCTGTGTCAATCCGCGAAAATCGTTGGTCAATAGAGTGCCCCAGCCAAAAGAGCAGCGCACTCGCCCTGAAAACCGCTGGTGCAGAGCGATGATACGATTTTCATCTAGGCCATCGGAGAAGATGACCATCTTCTGCCTGGGGTCCTCGCCGCGGTCGCGCCACCAGTCTATCGCGATTTCCGCGCCGGCCTCGGGGTCGCCCGAGTCTATGCGTATACCGGTCCAGCCCGCGAGCCAGTCTGGCGCGTTTTCCAGAAAACCCTTGGTGCCATATGTGTCCGGGAGAATGATGCGCAGGTTTCCGTCGTGTTCCTCGTGCCAATCCGACAGAACATCGTAGGGCGCGCGCGCCAAGGCCGCGTCATCGTCGGCGAGGGCGGCGTAGACCATCGGCAATTCATGGGCATTGGTCCCGATGGCCTCCAGATCGCGGTTCTTGGCGATGAGACAGTTGGATGTTCCGACGAACCGCTGGCCCAGTCTTTCGTGCATGGCTTGAACGCACCAGTCCTGCCACAGAAAGGAGTGTCGGCGCCGTGTGCCGAAATCGGCGATGCGCAGGCCGTCAATGGGCCGTAGGCGCTCGACTTTCTCCCACAGCTTGGTCATCGCGCGGGCATAGAGCACCTGAAGCTCGAATTTCTTCATGTCGTGCAACACCGCGCGTGAGCGCAATTCCATCAGAACGGCCAGCGCGGGGATTTCCCAGAGCATGACCTCGGGCCATTTTCCTTCGAATGTCAGTTCGTACTGACCATCGCGTTTTTCGAGATGGTAAGGTGGCAGGCGCAGCGTCTCGAACCAGTCCATGAATTCGGGCGTGAACATGCTGCGTTTGCCATAGAATGTGTTGCCCCGCATCCACGTGCTCTCGCCGCGGGACAATGACAGCGAGCGGATGTGATCGAGTTGTTCGCGCAATTCGCCCTCGTCCACCAGATCGGCGAGGCGAATGGAGGTGCTGCGATTGATCAGTGAAAATGTTACGGTCGTATCACGGCTGTTGCGAAATACTGATTGGCACATCAAGAGCTTGTAAAAATCCGTGTCGATCAGGGACCGGACGATCGGGTCGATCTTCCATTTGTGATTGTGCACACGTGCGGCAATATCGACCATGGCGCGACCTCCGGGGGATAATTGCAGCGGTTAAAGCAAAGCGAACCGGGGCGTGCAAGGCGGATCGGAGGGGCCTTTGCCCCGAGCCGTGGCCCGCGGAGGCTGTTTGACGTGCAAAATGCGGGTATTTGGTAAATTAATCTTACCAGAATGCTTGCCTTTGGACGGATAACCGTTACGATTGTGCTCGTGTGGAGGATTGCAGGGCCTCGAATCGGCCGTGGTAAATAGGGTTTGCCCGCCATCCAGATCGCGATCTGACGCAAGAAAACTATGGGAGGATACTATGACAGACAAGGCGAAGTTTGACCGCCGTTCGTTCCTGCGCCGCGCGGCGGTAGGGGCGCCGGTGGCGGCTGCGAGCACGCTCGCGGCACCGGCGGTATTGGCGCAAGCGCCGATCGTGCTGAAAATGCAGACATCCTGGGGGGCCGGGAATATCTGGCAGGAATTCGCACAGGACTATGCCGACCGGGTGGAGGAAATGTCCGGTGGCCGTCTCAAGATCGACGTGCTGCCCGCAGGCGCCGTCGTGGCTGCGTTCCAGGTGCTCGATGCGGTGAACGATGGTGTTCTCGACGCCGCGCACTCGGTGCCGGTCTACTGGTATGGCAAGAACAAGGCCGCATCGCTCTTTGGTACCGGCCCGGTCTTTGGTGGCTCGGCCACCACGATGCTGAGCTGGTTCTACGAAGGCGGCGGCAAGGCGCTCTATGACGAGCTGACCCAGGACATCCTCGGCATGGATGTTGACGGCTATCTCGGCTTCCCGATGTTCGCGCAGCCCTTTGGCTGGTTCAAGGAAGAGGTGAACACCGCCGAGGACCTCGACGGCTTCAAGTATCGTACCGTTGGCCTCGCGGCGGACCTGCTGCAGAGCATGGGCATGTCGGTTGCACAGCTTCCGGGCGGCGAGATCGTGCCCGCGATGGAGCGTGGCGTGATTGACGCGTTCGAGTTCAACAACCCGTCCTCGGACAAGGATTTCGGCGCGCATGACGTGGCGAAGAACTACTATCTGTCGTCCTACCACCAGGCATCGGAAAGCTTCGAGTTCCTGTTCTCCAAATTCACCATGGAAGAGCTGGACCCGGATCTGCGCGCGATCCTGAAATACGGCGTCGAAGCCGCTTCGACCGCGAACACCGCCAAGGCGATGCGTCGGTATTCGTCCGATCTCAAGTGGTTGCAGGAAGAGGCGGGCGTCACCGTGCACCGCACCTCGGAAAACATCCTCGCGGCACAGCTTGAAGCCTGGGACAAGCTGATCCCGGAACTGGAGCAGGATCCGTTCATGAAGAAGACCCTCGACAGCCAGCGCGCCTGGGTCGAGCAGGTGACCTTCTATGAGCTGATGAACTCGCCGGATTATGCCCTGGCCTACGATCACTATTTCCCCGGCAAGCTCAAGCTCTGAGCACGGGCAAAGACCTGATTGAAACAGGCCCCGGCGCATGAAACGCCGGGGCCGCTTTCCAACTAATGGGGGCTCCGCGTGATCGGTTTCATACGTTTCGCTGACAACCTGTCGGCCTGGTTCGGCAAGGCATTCGCCTGGCTGATCGTTCTGATGTCGGTCGGTACCGGCTATGAGGTGGTCTCGCGCTACCTCTTCAACAATCCGACGGCCTGGGCCCTCGACGTGTCCTTTATAATGTACGGGACCCTGTTCATGATGGGCGGGGCCTATACGCTGTCGCGGGGCGGGCATGTGCGGGGCGATTTCCTCTATCGCCTGTGGCAGCCGCGCAACCAGGCCAAGATCGATCTGGTGCTCTATATCCTGTTCTTCTTTCCGGGCGTCACCGCTCTGATCCTCGCGGGGTGGAAATACGCCGCGCGCTCGTGGTCCTATGGCGAGGTGTCGGTCAACAGCCCGGCGGGTGTGCCGATCTACCAGTTCAAGACGGTGATCGTTGCCGCAGGCATTCTGCTCTTCATTCAGGGACTGGCCCAGGTCTGCCGCTGCATTCATTGCATGCGCACCAATGAATGGCTGGCCGCCGAGGAAGACGTCTTCGAGACCGAAGACCTGTTGATGCAAAAGGCCGCCGAGGCCGAAAAGGACGCACATCCATGACCGATCCGCAAATCGCCCTGATGATGCTGGGCCTGTTCATCGTCTTCGTGTTTCTGGGCTTTCCGATCGCCTTTACATTGATGGCCATGGGCATCGGCTTTGGCTATTACGCCTATTTCGAAGAGCGCCGGATGTGG
The DNA here is from genome assembly GCF_947259555.1 of uncultured Roseovarius sp. GTDB lineage: Bacteria > Pseudomonadota > Alphaproteobacteria > Rhodobacterales > Rhodobacteraceae > Roseovarius. The sequence continues at coordinate 12,623 of NZ_CAMYMD010000100.1, read as the reverse complement.
CGCGAATTCAACCGTCTCGATGAGACGGTGGCGAGCACATGGGACCAGTGGTCTCTCTGGATAGAGGGGTTCTTCAGCAACCGAATATTCGATCTGTTCGTGAATCAGACCTTCACGGTGATGTCGAACGAAGTTCTGACCGCCGTGCCGCTGTTTCTGTTCATGGGCTATATCGTCGAACGCGCCAATATCGTCGACCGGCTGTTTTCCACGCTCAATGTCGCGGCCAAGAACATGCCGGGCTCGATGGGTGTGGCCGCGCTCATCACCTGCGCGCTCTTTGCCACCGCCACCGGCATCGTCGGCGCGGTTGTCACGCTGATGGGTCTGCTGGCGCTGCCGGCGATGCTCAAGGCGCGCTACGATCCGTCGTTCGCCTCCGGCATCATCTGCGCGGGCGGCACATTGGGCATTCTCATTCCGCCGTCGATCATGCTGATCGTCTATGCGGCGGCCTCGAACGTGTCGATCGTGCGGCTTTACGCGGCGGCGTTGTTGCCCGGCCTGACACTGGTGAGCCTCTATCTGATCTACGTGATCGGACGCGCGATGATCCAGCCCTCGGTTGCGCCGAAACCCAGCAAGGAAGAAGTGCCCGACATCCCGATGACCAAGCTCATCCTGATGATCGTGACCTCCTTCGTGCCGCTGGCGTTTCTGATCATGGCGGTGCTCGGCTCGATCCTCTTCGGTCTGGCAACGCCCACCGAGGCCGCGTCCATCGGCGCGCTTGGCGGCATCTTCCTCGCCTTCGTCTACCGGGCGATGACATGGCAGCGGATGCGCGAGAGCGTCTATCTCACGGTGCGCACCACGGCGATGGTCTGCTGGCTCTTCGTCGGCTCCTACACCTTCTCGGCGGTGTTCTCTTATCTGGGTGGCGAGCATGTGATTTCAGAGTTCGTGCAGGGCCTCAACCTCAGCCCGCTGGCCTTCCTGTTGTTGGCACAGCTGATCATCTTCCTGCTCGGCTGGCCGCTGGAATGGTCGGAGATCATCATCATCTTCGTGCCGATCTTTTTGCCATTGTTGCAGTTCTTCGAGGTCGATCCGCTGTTCTTCGGCATTCTCGTGGCGCTCAACCTGCAAACGAGTTTTCTGACGCCACCAATGGCCATGTCGGCCTATTATCTCAAAGGGATCGCGCCACCGGAAATCCGGCTGACACAGATCTTCTCGGGGGTGATGCCGTTCCTGTTCTGCGTCTTCATATCAATGGCGCTGATGTATATCTATCCGCAGATCGTCTTTTATCTGCCGGAGTTGATGTATGGCGGATAAGATCGACATGCTCTCCCTGGACGCTTGCGCCTTGCGCGAGCGTCTGGCCTCGGGCGCGATCAAGGCGGTTGACCTGATCGAAGCCTGTATCGCCCGGATCGAGGCGCGCGAACCCGAGGTCCAGGCTTGGGCGTGGTTCGATCCCGACTTCGCCCGCTATCAGGCCAAGGCGCTCGATGCGCATCGGCAGGCGGGGCGGCCCGTTGGCCCGCTGCACGGGCTACCCGTTGCCTTGAAGGACATCATCGATACCGCCAAAATACCGACGGAAAACGGCTGTGCCCTCGATGCGGGCCGCGTGCCGATCAAGGACGCAGCCCTCGTGGAGCGGCTGAAGGCGGCCGGCGCGGTGATCATGGGCAAAACGGTCACGACCGAACTGGCCTATCTGCAGGGCGGCAAGACGCGCAACCCGCACAATCCGGCGTACAGCCCCGGTGGATCTTCTTCAGGGTCCGCGGCGGCGGTGGCTGATGGAATGGTGCCGCTCGCCGTAGGTACGCAGACCGGCGGATCGGTGATCCGGCCTGCATCCTATTGCGGCGTGACAGGCTACAAGCCCAGCTTTGGCGCGATTCCGCGGACAGGCGTGCTGATGCAATCACCAACGCTCGACACCGTGGGGGTGTTCGCCCGCACGCCTGCGGATGCCGCGCTCTTGTCCGAGGTGCTGATGGGGCACGATGCCGGGGACACGGCCACATCGCCGCAGCCAACCCCGGCCCTGTTGTCCATCGCGCAATCCAAACCGCTGGTAAAGCCGGTCTTTGCTCTGGTCAAACCACCCGGCTGGGCCGAGGCCGACCCGCAACTCCATGCCGCCTTTGACGAACTGGCCGAGGCGCTTGGCGATCAGGTCTTCGAGGCGCCGTTGCCCAAGGCGTTCGAGGAGGCGGCGGTTATTCGCGAACGGATCAATTTCGCGGAAATGGCGCGCTATTACTATCGCTACAGCAAACAGATGGATATGCTTGGTCCGCGAACACAAGACGCCCTGACCAAGGGCAACGCGATCCTAGCGCGCGACTACCTCGCGGCACTCGACTGGCCCGGTGTGCTCTATGCCGGGCTGGAAGAGATCTTCGAGCGTTGCGACGCGGTCCTCTGCCCCGCCGCCACCGGCCCCGCGCCCGAGGGGCTGGAATTTACGGGCAACGCGATCTTCAACGGGCTCTGGACGCTGACCGGCGTGCCGGCCGTGACGGTGCCTGCCTTCACCGCCGAGAACGGCCTCCCGATGGGCGTGCAGATGGTCGCCGCGCGCGGCAATGATGCGCGCCTCTTGCGCACGGCAAACTGGTTTCAAACCTGGCTGAGCGAGGCCGGGGAATGACGAAAGGATGACGACATGAACAGGCTATTGGCCCTTTTCGCCTTCGCGGTTCTGGCTGCGTTTCTCTATATTCTGGCCAGCGAGATCGGCGCGATTGATCTCTGGATCGTGACGGTCTTTGCCGCCGGGCTGGCGGCTTATGACTTCATCACCTCCAGCCAGAACAAGAGCTGAGCCATGGCCAAGCCGGTGATCTGGATTCCGCGCCGCCTGTCGGATGCGACGCTGGAGCGTGCCCGCCGCGATTACGAGGTGATCGTGAACGAGGCCGACACCCCCGGCAGCGCCGAGGACATCGTCGCGATGAGCGCAAAGGTGGACGGGATGATCCCGTGTCACTCCGAGCATTTCAGCGCGGATGTGGTGGCCCGTCTTGATCCGCGGCTCAAGATCGTGGCCAATCACTCGGTGGGTGTCGATCACTGCGATCTGGAGGCGCTGAAAGGTGCGGGCGTGGTGGTGACGAACACGCCCGACGTGCTGTCGGATGCCACCGCCGAGATCGCCATGCTGCTGATGCTGGGCGCGGCGCGCCATGCGGTGCGCGGTGATCGTCTGGTGCGGCAGGGCGAGTGGGACAGCTGGTCGCCGTCATTCATGGTCGGCAAGCAGATGACCGGCGCACGGCTGGGCATCGTGGGCATGGGCCGCGTCGGGCGCGCCTTTGCCGAAAAGGCGCGCGGTTTTGGCATGGAGATCCACTATCACAACCGTTCGCGCCTCGCGCCGGATGTCGAGCAGGGCGCGGTCTTTCACGAAGATGTGGAGAGCCTGCTGGAGGTTGCGGATTTCCTGTCCCTGCATTGCCCGGCGACGCCCGACACGGTCGATTTGCTGAATGCCGAGCGTATCGCCAAGCTGCCCAAGGGGGCGGTTGTGGTGAATACCGCGCGCGGCGCGCTGGTCGATGAAGACGCGCTATTGGCCGGAATAGAGTCCGATCATATCGCCGCCGCCGGTCTCGATTGCTTCAAGGTCGAGCCGGGCGGTAACCCGGCCTTCGCGGGCCATGAAAACATCTTCATGCTGCCGCATATCGGCAGTGCCACCCGCGCCACGCGCGACGCGATGGGGTTTCGGGCGCTCGACAATCTGGATGCGTTCTTTGCAGGGGATGCGCCGGGGGATCGTCTGGTTTGAGAGGGCGGTGTGGGCTGCGGGTATGTGTTGGCCTGGAGCGCACATCTGATTGAAGTACCCTGCGCGAAACGCGACCGAAGGCCGCCGCGCATCGCCGTGCCGCCCCCCGGCGCGGCGATTTGGCTGCAACCTGCTCTGTGATCAGTTCTTTTACGGATTTGGCAGACATAAAGGACTGCCTAACTCACGTTGGATCGCCACACCGCGGCACGACGATGCGCGGCTCACGGCAACGGCAGCTCCAGGCGCGCAAATACCACGCCGGCAACCCATATTGGTAGCAAGATACTTAAATCAGACCCTATTCCGCCGCAATCGGCGGTGCGTCTGCCGCGCGAAACAGGGCGCGATGTGCGCGGGCCTCCTCCAGGATCGACGGCGTGTCGATCATCTCGGGCGTCGCCATCACGTCACGCAACCAGCGCCATTCGCCCAGCCGCAGACCCGACAGCATCGACAGCGGCACGGCGGCGATCAGGCTGATCGCGATCGGCAACAGCCAGAGCGACACGAGCCCCGCCGCCATGCCCGCGAACAGCAGCGCCCCGCTCACCGTCTCCAGCAGGTGGAATTTCAGCACCGTGCCGGGGCTGTAATCGCCGCCCTTGCGCGCCTGCGGTAACCAGATCGGGCGCATCCCGATGACCGAACGCAGCACCGCCACCAGCTGTTGCACCATCATGATCGGCGCGAACAGGATCGACAGCAGGATCTCGACCACCAGCGACACGGTGAACCGCAGCGCCCCGCCAAAGCTGCGGATCGGCACATCCGTCAGTCCAAGCGCCACCGCGCCCATCAGCTTCGGCGCCAGCAACATGCCATACATGAAGAGCAGGATCAGAACCGAACTGACCCGGCTCATCTCCGGCCAGACCGGGTAGAGCGGGTTTTCCATCGAGAAATAGGTGATCACGCTGTTATGCCCGTTGCCCAGAAGCGCCCAGATCACCAGGAGCCCGAACCAAGCAGGCGACAACAGATAGCTCATCGCCCCGTGAAAGAGGTGAAAGCGCGACACGGCATGAAAGCCGCGCGTGGCCAGCAGGCTAAGGTGTTGCAGGTTGCCATGGCACCAGCGCCGGTCGCGCAGCGCATAATCGATCAGGGTGGCAGGCGGCTCTTCATAGCTGCCTTTGACCGAGGGCATGAAGCGCACCGCCCACCCGGCCCGCCGCAACAGCCCCGCCTCGACGAAATCATGGCTCAGGATCAATCCGCCCCGCCCGGTCAGCGACGGCATTTCCGGCAGCCCCGCGCAATCGGCAAAGGCCCGGGTGCGCAGGATCGCGTTATGACCCCAGTAATTGCCCTCGGAGCCGGTCCAGCCCGCCAGCCCCTCGGACAGCAGCGTGCCGTAGACCGCCGCCGAAAACTGCTGCATCCGGCCAAAGAGCGTGTCCGACCCCACCACCATCGGCGCCGATTGAATGAGGCCCGCCGTGGGATCGGCCGACATCTCGTCCGACAGCGCGACAATCGCCTCGGCGCTCATCAGGCTATCGGCGTCGAGCACCAGCATCGCATCATGCGCCGCCCCCCAGTTTTCCAGCCATTGCCCGATATTGCCCACCTTGCGCCCGGTATTCTGCACCCGGCGGCGATACCAGACCGCGCGATCGCGCGGCAGCGCGGCGCGCAACGTGGCAAAGGCACGCTGCTCGGCCATCGCGATGGCCGCGTCCTGCGTGTCCGACAGGATGAACAGGTCAAAGCGGTGCGCAGGCCCCGCCGCGCGCAGCGCCGACATCATGGCGCAGGCATTGCCGAACACCTCTGACGTCTCCTCGTTATAGATCGGCACCAACAGCGCCACGCTCAGCGGCGCGGGCGTGGCACGCGCCTGCGCGCGCTTGTGCATCAGGTGACAGGCCAGCCCCAGCGTCGCGGTGCCCACGGCCAGCGCGATCCAGAAAAACGTGATCATCACCAGCGCCAGCAGCACCCATTCCAGCCACCACATGCCCCCCACCGACAGCCAGTCACCAAAGGCAAGGCCTAGCGCTCCGGTGGTCAGCGTGGCGGGCAGGAAGGTGGCCGCGCGCCGCCACCAGTAATTCAGATTGGGTCGCCAGGCGGGCGCGTTAGGGTCGTGATGCGCCCGGTTCAGGCTCTGAATCGGGTGATCCAGAGGGGCAGGCGGCGGCATATGCGCCGCGCCGGGAAAGGGAGTCAGGCGGTCCATCGGTAGAGCCACACCTCCGACACGCCGCGCCCCTCGTGGAACAGCTGCGCGCGCATTTCCGCCGCCGTCACCTCGCCGGGGTCAAACGAAAACGCAAGGCGCGGTCCACCGGTTTCGGGATTGCGCTGCACCAGACCCTCCGAGGTCTCCAGCCGGGCGGAATAGACGTAGAGCACCAGATCGTCGAAATCCTCGGGCAGCGCATCATGCGGGGCGAAATCAATCGTCACCACTTGGCGCAGGTCATTGGGAAAGCCGCGCCCGATCCGGGTCTCGATCACCCGCGCCACCGGCTTTTTCTCTTCAATACCGCCGGTCCATGTCATGCCGTAGCTGAAACTGTGCTCAGCCCCGTCGGCCAGCGGCTCACGCGGGCGCCAATAGGCCACGATATTGTCGTAGATTTCCTTGGTCGTAGGGATCTCCACCAGCGTGACCGCCCCGCGCCCCCAATCCTCGCCCGGCGTGATCCACAGGCTGGGACGCTCATGATAATGCGCCTCAAGATCGTGGAAATCCGAATAGGCGCGCGACCGCTGCGACAGGCCAAAGCCCTGCGGATTGGTGTCCACAAAGCTCGAAATTTGCAGATCACGCGGATTGCCCAGGGGCCGCCAGAGCATTTCGCCATTGCCGTTGAGAATACTCAGCCCGTCGCTGTCATGCACAGCCGCACGGAAATCGTCGAACCGGTGCCGGTTGGTGGCGTCGAAATAGAACATTGAGGTCAGCGGTGCGATGCCCACATTCTCCAGCGCGACGCGCGGCATCAGCGTGCAGCGCACCTCCACCTCGGTCTCCGCCCCCTCGGGACGCATCGTGAAATGGTAGATCCCGGTCACCGACGGGCTCTCCATCAGCGCATGCACCTTGTGGGTGCTGACACCGGGCGCCGGTTTCTCGATCCAGAACCGGGTGAAATCGGGAAATTCCTCACCCTCGGGCGCGCCGGTATTGAGCGCCAACCCTCGCGCCGACAGGCCGTAGACCAGATCGCGCGCGATCACCCGGAAATAGCTGGCCCCCTGAAACACCGCGTATTCCTGGAAAATCCCCGGCTTTTCGAGTTCCGCCCGCAGGCGCAGGCCGGAATAGCCAAGATGCCCGTCAAGCGGCAGATCGGGGGCCTTGTCGGTCTTGTCGAACAGCGAGAAATCAAACGGCAGGGTGCGGGTCATGCCATCTTCGACAAGGTTCACCTCGACGGTATGCGGGAAATACAGCCCCGGCAGAAAAAGATCGACTTCGAGCGTGCTATCGGCCTCGGACCAGAGCGCATCCTTGCTGCGGAACCAGATCGAGCGATATTCGTCATAGCTCATGTCGCGCCACGCCTGCGGCACGGTCGGGCGTTTGGCATAGGGCTTTGCCGCCACCTCGCGCGCGAGATCGAGCAGCATACCTTCGGAAAACGGCTGCGCCTCCTGCGCGCGGGCGAGGCCGGGGAACAGCGCGACCGCGCTCAGCGATTTCAGAACGTCACGCCGGATCATTTCGCGGCCCGCCACGGCTGTGATTTGAACCATGCGACGCTATAGGCCACCACGATCAGCGCGCCAAAACCCACGAAATTGGCCAGCACCATGTTCCACGTCGTGCGCCCGATCTGGTCCATCACGAACCCCGACAGCCGGGCAAACACCATCGAGAACACGAACACCGCGAGCGATTGCTGCCCGACCTTGAGGATCATCTTCAGAAGCCCGCCCCAGATACGCGACAATAGCCCGCTCCCCACTGCCCTGAGGCGCGCGCCGCCGTCACCCGCCGCAGCCCAGCACAGATAGGCGAGGGCAAGGAAATGCACGTAGCGCAGAATTCCGAAATCGGACTTATTGAACAGGCCCGTGTTGTCGATGCGCCAGCCGCGCGCCCAGTCAAAGCCGAACTCGCGCATGCCGATATGCGACAGCGGCACATTGGCGATGACGATCACCAGCGCCAGCCCGATCAGCCACATGTTCACCGGCGGTTTCGGAATCCAGCCGCGCATGAAGGCAAAGCCGGTGAAGAACACCAGCTGCCAGCCGAACGGGTTGAAGAACCACTTGCGATCCGACCACGGCTCTGCCGGAAAGCCGAGATGCAGGTCGATCAGGCCCAGCGCATCGAGCACCGCGCGTTGTGCGAATAGCCAGATCAGCGCCATCGCTCCGAACACCGCCCAGACGCTGATCCGGCTCAGCGCGATCATCAGCGGCATCATCACGAGGATGACCATATACATCGGCAGGATGTCGAAATAGTTGGGGACATAGGTGAGCGTAAACAGGCCCAGTAGCTGCGGCCCCGGATCGGCAAAGAACTTCCACAGGTTCAGCGTGCCGATATAGGTCTTGTCAAAATCGCCGAAGTGGTCGAACGCCGCCAGCAGCGTGGCGATGACAAAGAACATGCCGATATGCGCCCAGTAGACCTGCCACACGCGATAGCCGACGCGCCCGGTGCCAAGCGTCCAGCCCGCCCGATCGAAGGTGCGGCCAAAGGCGATGGCCGAGGCCATGCCGGAGCAGAACACGAAGATCTCGGTCGCATCCGAAAAGCCCCAGCGCGCCGGAATCCAGCTGGTAAAGAAATTGCTCGGGGTATGGGCGCAGAGGATGATGAACATCGCCAGCCCGCGAAAGAAATCCAGCCGGATATCGCGGGTCGTGGCGGCGGGACTGGCATGCGCCTCGGTCGCGAGGCGGTGCGTCATGGCAGGATCGGCAACACTCGTCATTGCGGTGTCGGCTCCTTTTCTTTTATTTGTCGGCACCTATTCCGCAGGCAGGCGGTCTGCCTCGTCCCACCCACTGCGGGCATCGGCGATCAGATCAAGCCGTGAACTGGCATAGCCATCAAGCCGCCCCGCGCGCTGTGCCGTGCGCTCTTGCAGGATGGTCTCGGCATCGTCGAGAAACCCGCCGCGCAAGGCGGAATCGATTGTGAGCCGCTCAAACACGTCACGTTGGGCATGGCTACCCCCGGCCAATTGCATGGAACGTCTCGCTCTTCCAAGGTTGAGGAACGCGGTCTTGTAATCGCCTTCGCCAAACGCCTCAAGTCCTGTTGCCGCCGAAAGGCCGGGATTGGCCATGCGTGCCATGAGATCACCACTATTGGAGTGCTTGGCATCGCGGTGCAAGCGCGCCATCATTTGTCGTATCGCTGTATCACGATTGTCACCGATGAGAGCCATCAGGTAATGGAGATCGGCGAAGATCAGGCAGGCATCCTCGGTGCGCCGCTCGGAGATATCGGCCAGTTCCTCCCAGCGGTCGCCCACGTCATGCCCCTCAAGCTCCAGTCGCATCAGCAGCGAGGTACCGTTGGAGATGTCACGGAAATCGTCAGTATGATCGCTGCGCACCTCGGTGTCATAGAGGCGAAACACGGCGTCGATCTCGCCCTGATCAAGATGCATCAGCGCCTTGTGCCACCAGACATGGTAGCGAAAGTTGTTACAATGCGCCCAAGCGTGTTCACGTCCTTCCAGCCAATTCAGCCCAGCGCGGGCATTGGCCGTCATGTCAAAGACATGCGCGACCGCGTGCAACCCCCACGCGTCGTCCGGCGAGAGGCTGAGCCCCAGGCGCCCTGCCGTCTCGGCGCGGGCATATTCTCCGGTTTCTTCGAGACAGAACGCGTGACAGCCAAAGAGATAACCGCGTGCCGGGTTCTGGGCGTCGTAGGCGGGCAGCAATGCCTCGACCGAGGCACGCATGCCGGTGCGGTCTCCGAGAATGAATCGGGTGGCGTGGCTGATCTTCATGGCCAACGCGTCTTCAGGCCAGCGCGTCAGCACCGCCTCCATCTCGCGCACCGTCTCGGACGGGCGGCCGTTGAGCCAAGCGCCGAGGGCGCGGATATAGCCCATCTCACGAGCAGTCAGGGCATAACGCCCGGCGATGGCCTCTGCCGTGACGTGGGCTTCTTGTGCGGTGGCATTCAACTCGCGCCGCCCCAGCATCAGCAGAAACAGCCCCTTGGTCGCATGCGCCATGGCAAAATCCGGCTCTTCTCCGAGAGCCTTGCCCAGGTATTCGGGTGTTGTCGCGGCGTGGGCGAGGAAGGCGAGCACCATCTTGTCCCACGCTTCTGCGGCGATGGGCGATGATACGGTCATATCATACCCGAATTGATCCAAACGCATGACCCGATATCCTTTTCGGCAGTAATTCAACACTCAGCTAGCCCGCTATATATGACAGCGGCAACACGGGAGGGACCAACCTCACCAATACGTTATCCCGAGTTTAACCAATGTGACGAAACAACGGCACTCCGAGTCGCGTATAACGCGAACAAAATAGGCGCATTTCTGCCCAGAGTGCGCGCAATCGGCAGTTGCTCGCCCAAGGATCACTCGGACATGGCGGATTTCGCGACAGTTTCGAAAACACTGTCCAGTTCCGTGGCCAGATCGCGTAGATCATCGCCGCCCTCGTCGAAATAGGGGTAAAATACCGCCGTCGGCGTCTTGTAGCTGAGGGTGGCGGTGCCATCGGCGTCTTCGGTCACATACATGCGAATCGGGGCCTCGATCCCGGCGGCGATGCTCGCCTCCAGCATGCGGCGGGCGTAATCGTTGCGGTAGAGCCCAAAGACCCGGTTGCCGGGGATGGTATGGCCCTGCATGCGCGCCCCGTCCGAGGCGCTCGCCTGTGTCACGATGGCGATGGGCGCGGCGCTGACGGCATCACGCACCGCCTGCACCAGATCGGCAAAGCTCTTGCCGGTGTCGTGGATCACCCAGCCCTCGCGCGGCTCCAGCGCCTGCGCGGGCGCGGCAAGGACAGTGAGAATTGCGAGAAGTTTCAGAAACCGTTGCATGAATAATCCTCCGGGTTGATACCCGGAGAGCTACGCGACACCTCGAGTTGCGGCAAATCACGTGCCCGCGATCCGAGGTTACAGATCGTCGTTTAGCCGCTTCAATACCGCCTCGGTATCCGCCCCCGTGGCGGGTGGCGCGAACCGATAGCTGACAGGCGTGCGCGAGAATTTGAGCGGATTGCCAATCAACCGCACCTCGCCCGTCGCGGTCTGCGGCGCGGGCAGGGTGACGGTCATCCCGCGCGCCTGCGCCTGATCGCTTTCCAGCGCCTGCTCAATCGTGTTGACCGGCCCCACGGGCACCTTGCGCGCCTCCAGCCCGTCGATCACATCCTGCATCGTCCGGCCCATCAGCGCTTCGGCGATCATCGGCACGAGGGTCTCGCGATGTGCCAATCGCGCCGTGTTCGTGACGAAACGCGGATCGGTGGCCCAGTCGGGCTGGCCCAGATAATCACAAAACCGGGCATATTGGCTGTCATTGCCCACCGCGACGATCACATACCCATCCGATGTGGCAAAGACTTGATAGGGCACGATATTGGGATGTGCATTGCCCGCACGCATCGGCGCGACACCAGAAGTCAGGTAATTCAGCCCCTGATTGACCAGCCAGGACATCGTCGTATCCACTAGCGCCAGGTCAATATGCTGCCCCTCACCGGTCGCATCCCGGTGCCGCAACGCCGCCAGAATTCCCGTGGCGGCATAAAGCCCGCAGACCACATCGGCCACGCCAACGCCGACCTTCATCGGCTCTTCGCCCGCCTCGCCGGTGATCGACATAATCCCGCCAAAGCCCTGCGCCATCAGGTCATAGCCCGGCTTGTCGCGGTTCGGCCCGGTCTGGCCAAAGCCCGAGATTGAGCAATAAACAAGTCCCGGATAGGCGGCGCAAAGCGTCTCGTGATCGAGACCGTATTTGCGCAGACCCCCGGGCTTGAAATTCTCTATCACCACATCGGCGCGTCCGGCCAGATCGTGCAGCATGGTCTGCACCTCAGGGTCGGTCAGGTCCACCGCCACCGATTTTTTGTTGCGGTTCGAGGACATGAAATAGGCCGACAGGTCCGTCGCCTGCCCCGCCGCATCCACCGCGAAGGGCGGCCCCCATTGCCGCGTGTCATCCCCCGCCAGGCTCTCAATCTTGATCACCTCGGCCCCCAGATCGCCCAAAAGCTGCGTGCAGGTCGGCCCCGCCAGAATACGGCTGAGGTCGAGAACGACGAGTCCGTCAAGCGGGCCGGGCATGGGCATCTCCTCAGATCCGGTTGTCGTAAGAGCCGCGGTCGATCTCGGCGGCGATGACGGTAAACGTGTCGGCCTGTTGCGCCTCGTCCAATGCCGCGCGCAATTCGGCGCGGTTGGTGACGCGCACGCCATTGCCACCAAACGCGGCCCCAATGGCTGCGAAATCATGATGGCCAAAATCGACAGCCAGATTGAGCATCTGCCGCTCGCGCTGCTTCTTCTCGATCAGCGCAAGGCTCGCATCGACGAAGACGACGAAGATTACCGGTAGCTTGAGCTCTGCCACGGTCGACAACTCGCCCGCCACCATCAGGAACCCGGCGTCGCCCGAGAAACTGACAACGGTGCTCTCAGGCGTGGCAATCTTGGCCCCCATCGCCAGCGGCACGGCGCAGCCCATGGTGCAAAGGGCTGTGGATTGCAGCACCGAACGGGGGTGATGTGTCACCCACATCTGCGACAGCAGGATACGATGTGCGCCACTGTCCACGGTGGCGATGCTGTCCTCGGGCAGCACCGCACGCGCCTCGGCGATCACCGCCGCCGCGCCCCAGTCATCATCGCTCGGAAAGGCCCGCGCCAGCGCCGCGCGCGCCCCGGCCACCTCGCCGCCGG
>NZ_CAMYMD010000099.1 GCF_947259555.1 uncultured Roseovarius sp. | reverse complement strand
TCGAACCCCATGGCTACTTATCCAATGTCCTGACCGCCATCGCAGGCGGGCATAAGCAAAACGACATCAACGACTTGCTTCCTTGGAACTATCCCAAACACGTGTGAACGGCGCACCGCTTACGCATATCTTCCAGACCGGTACAGATCATCATCGCAGCCGGATCAAAGAAATCCGAGATGTTAGGGGCACCCCAGTAGATTGGGATGGTGCCACACAGCAGGGCATCCACCAGCTTTTCACTGAAATAATTGCGCTCACGCACGTTTTCGATCACCACGGAATACCGATACGGCGCAAGCCCTTCGGACTTGTCGTCAAAGGGTTTGTAGCCCTTGCCCATTATGTCGATGGGCTGCCCCGTCTGACGCGCCCAATCGGCAATTTCGTGGCGCAACCGATGGCCGGGCTGCGAGCGCTTTGCCGAAGCGATGAGCGAACACATGGCATGTTTGGTCAAATCGACGTCGGGCCAATGTGGCACCCACGTGCCCCCCATCGGGAAAAATATCCCGTTCGGGATTTCCGATAGCAACTGCTCATCGCCACACAGAATGCGATGAAACCGCCGATGCGTCACGCGCAGCAACTTCATGTGATGGCCGTGGATGGCGCGCGGCTCCATGAACATCAGCGAGACATGTGCACGCGTGCCAAAAGAGGGCCGGGCATGCAGCGTATCTCGGGGCGACACGATAAGATGGTCGTCTGATGTCAGGTCGGCGAGCGTTTGTGCCTTGATCCCCTCAGGTTGACCAAACGGCCAGGTGAGGCGGTCCAATGAAATGCGTCCCGGTTGCCAGCCCAAGCGTAGCCCGTAGGGCAGGATAGCAATCCTCGGAGATGTCACGGTGCCGGCCTCATGTTGCGCGGATCTGCATGCCTGATAGGAACAATCCGCAGCACAGGCAATCTGTTTCGCCGTTTTCAGAGGTGTAGTGTACCGGACATGAGAACCCTGCCTTGCCCCGCGACACGCACGCCCGAAATCGCTTCGGGCGGTCCAATCACCTCGACATTCGCTTGGCCTGGTCGATCCATCCAATGCCCCTGTTCAGCCGTGAAATCGGGACGCGAAAGCAGCCGATGATGCCATAGATAGGCCGCCATCGCCCCAGTGGCGGAGCCGGTAAAGGCATCCTCGGGCGGGCTTGGCGGAGTAATGAGCAACCGTGAAAATGTGTCCCCCTCAGGAGTTACCCCCTCAAGCGTGACCCAGAACGGCTCCATCACATCGGTATCGTCATGTCCGAAATGGGCCGCGAGACGCTGAAGGGCATCCCTGTCAAGCCGCAACCGTCGGAGTGCATCGTGGTCTCGCAGAACGGTAATACAGAACGGCAATCCGGTAGAAACGATCTGGGGTGTTCCGACGATATCGGCGGCGTCTAGTCCACCCACCGCAGCGACCAGTTCGGGCGGAGCCACCGGACCAAATTGGGGGGCGACCTGTGTCATGGTGACACGAGGCGCCGGAGCATCCTCTATCTCGACAGAGATCAAGCCACCACCGGTCTCCAGCACCATGCGCGGACCTGTCACATATCCGCGTTGAAAGAGCGAAACCGCCGTAGCAATCGTCGGGTGCCCCGCAAACGGTATTTCACGGCTGGCGAGAAAGTATCTTACACGTGCATCCGCGACGTCCGAGGGCGCCACGAACGTGCATTCGACTAGTGATGTCTCACGCACGTAGGCGATACAGGTTTCCGGTGGAATGTCGGCCGCATCATGCACCACAGCGCAGCCGTTGCCGCCAAAGGGACGATCTGTAAAGGCATCGACCCAATCAAACGAATAATCCGCCAAAATACTCCTCCCGCCGTAAGTGGCCCCGTCTCAGTGGACTGTCACCGGTTCCAGATTGTTCTGCCGAGCGAGAAGAAATGCCAATTTGCGGTCACGCACAAGCGCCAGGCGCTCACCTTCTTCGCTGTGCACAGCATAGAGCGTGGTCAAATCTCCGACCTGTTCGCGCATATCCTCTGGCAGATCCTCGACCCGCACCGCGCGGACATAGACAATGGCCCGATCATTCTCGTTTCCGAAATCATACGTCGCATCCATGATGGCTTACCCCTTGTTTATCCTGATTTTCTGCACGACCGGCTCTGGTTGAGCGCGTGTGAGATCGACATGCAAAAGTCCATTTTCCATGATCGCCTCACCGACCTCGACCCCGTCGGCCAGCACGAAAGACCGCTGAAACTGACGCGCGGCGATACCGCGATGCAGGTAAAGCCGGTCCTCCACATCCTCGCCTTGACGTCCGCGGATTACCAACTGACGATCTTCAACGGTGATCGCGAGATCGTCCTCGGCAAAGCCCGCCACCGCCAGCGTGATACGATAGGAATTCTGGGAGGTCTGCTCGATATTGAAGGGCGGATACCCCTCGTTGCCGGATTTGGCACTGCGTTCCAGCATCCGCTCGAGCTGTTCAAACCCCAGCATATAGGGGTGTGACCCCAGAGTAAGCTTTGTCATCGACACGTCCTTGAGTTTAAGCGACCGTCCATAGCGCAAGGCCCCTTTTTGGCGACCTGCCCGGCAAATATGGGGTTTGGGCGTCCTACGCGCAAGGGCTTTGCGAAAAGCCCACGATTCGGTATTCTTCAGTCTCAATTTCCCCCAGAGGATTCGCGTGCCATGAACGCCTACAGCGATCTTTCCATGAAATCAGAAGATGTGCTGCGCGTGGAGCTCGAAGAGTTTCGGCGCGAACATGGTGACCTGGATGCGGCTATTCGCGCCCTGCAGGAACGAGGCACTGCTGATCAGCTTACCCTACAGCGACTCAAGAAAAAGA
The DNA here is from genome assembly GCF_947259555.1 of uncultured Roseovarius sp. Lineage (GTDB taxonomy): Bacteria > Pseudomonadota > Alphaproteobacteria > Rhodobacterales > Rhodobacteraceae > Roseovarius. The sequence continues at coordinate 7,716 of NZ_CAMYMD010000099.1, read as the reverse complement.
AACTCTGGCTGCGCGACATGATCTCGAGGATCGAAGACAGACTTTATCCCGACATCATTGCGTAACCCCCCTTGATGGGTATAGTGCGCGCTTCAAAACGTGGGGCGTGACATGACAGGCGTGAAAATCGGCATCATCATGGGCAGTCAATCGGACTGGCCGACCATGCGCGAAGCCGCAACCATTCTTGATGAATTGGGCGTAAGCTACGAAACGCGGATTGTCTCGGCGCATCGCACGCCAGACCGGCTGTGGGACTACGGAAAGACCGCCGTTGAGCGCGGCTTGCAGGTGATCATCGCCGGCGCGGGCGGGGCGGCGCATCTGCCGGGCATGATGGCGTCGAAAACCCGCGTGCCGGTGATCGGCGTGCCGGTGCAGACCCGCGCGCTCGCAGGTGTCGACAGCCTCTATTCCATCGTGCAGATGCCAAAGGGCTTTCCAGTGGCGACCATGGCAATCGGGGCGGCGGGGGCCGCCAATGCCGGGCTGATGGCTGCCGCGATTCTTGCCACTTCTGACCCGGACCTTGGGCAGCGCCTTGACGACTGGCGCACGGCCCTCTCCGCATCAATTCCAGATGAGCCTGCTGATGACTGAAACTCTTTCCCCCGGCGCGACAATCGGCATTCTGGGTGGTGGCCAGTTGGGCCGAATGCTCTCGGTCGCCGCCGCGCGCCTCGGGTTCAAGACCTGCATCTTCGAGCCGGGCGGCGATTGCCCGGCGAGCCATGTGGCGAATTATCATTTCAAGGCAGAGTACACGGATGAGGACGCGCTGCGCCGCTTTGCGGACGCGGTTGATGTCATCACCTACGAATTCGAGAACATCCCGGCATCTGCACTTGACCTGCTAGAGCCGCTCAAGCCTGTGCGTCCCGGTCGACGCGCACTCAAGGTCAGTCAGGATCGCTTGACGGAAAAGGCGTTCCTGTCCGATCTGGGCTTGAAGACCGCCCCTTTCGCGGCGGTCGATGACGCGGTTGATCTCGTTGAGGCCATAGAAGAGATAGGCCTTCCAGCGATCCTAAAAACCCGTCGTTTCGGGTATGACGGCAAGGGTCAGGCCCGCATCACGACGCGCAAAGATGCCGATCAGGCATTGGCGGACATGGCAGGTCAAGAAGCGATACTCGAAGGTTTCGTCGATTTTTCGCATGAAGTTTCGGTCATTGCCGCCCGCAATGAGGCCGGCGATGTGGCGTGTTTCGACCCCGGCGAAAACGTGCATGAGGACGGCATCCTACGCACCACTACGCTGCCCGCGCGGCTCTCAGGGGCACAGCGCACGGATGCGGTGCTCCTCGCCGCCAAGATCCTTAATCGCCTTAAATACGTAGGGGTGATGGGGGTTGAGCTTTTCGTGACCTCCGAGGGCCTGATCGTCAACGAGATTGCACCACGCGTGCACAACTCGGGTCATTGGACACAACAGGGCTGCGCGATTGATCAATTCGAACAGCACGTGCGCGCGATTGCCGGTTGGCCCCTCGGTGACGGCTCACGCTATGCCGATGTCGTGATGGAAAACCTCATCGGCGACGACATGGACCGCCTTTCGGACATCATGCAGGAGCCGGGCGCCTCATTGCATCTCTATGGAAAGTCAGAGGTGAAACCAGGTCGCAAGATGGGCCATGTCAACCGCGTCGTGCAAAAGGTCTGACGGCTTGGGTGCAGGCCATGACGCGCTGATTGCGTAGCGCGCCATGGCGAAGTTGATCGAGATAGGCTCTAACCTCCCGCCGTCAGAAGGGCCCGAAGCCCGCTGCGGTAGTCAGGGTGTATGAGCTCCACCCCAAGTTCCTCCTTGATCCGCCGGTTCGAGACGCGCTTTGATTCAGCATAAAACGAGCGCGCCATCGGGCTCATATCGGCCTCGTCAAAAGCCACCTCCTCCGGCAGAGGCAGGCCGAGCAACTCTGCCGCATGGCCAATCACGTCTTGCGGCGGAGCAGGGTCATCGTCGCAGAGATTATAGACCGCGCCCAGGTTGGGGCGAAGAATGGACGCCTCAAGCACCTGCGCGATATCGTCGACATGAATACGGCTGAAGACCTGTCCGGGCTTGACGATGCGGCGCGCCGTGCCCTGACGAACCTTTTCAAAGGGTCCGCGGCCGGGGCCATAGATACCGGCAAGTCGAAAGATATGCAGCGGCAAGCCGGGAATACTTGACCACTCCGCTTCGGCGGCGACCCGCAGTTGGCCACGTTTCGTAGATGGGTCCAGCGGCGTGCTCTCATCCACCCAACCACCGGCGTGATCGCCATACACACCGGTGGTCGACAGGTATCCAACCCAGTCAAGACGCGGCGCGACCTCTGCAATCGTATCACGATAGCGGGCGAGTACCGGATCGCCATCTGAATCCGGTCCGGCGGATATCAGGAGATGTGTAGCTGTGGCCAGCGCGGGCTCAAGCTCATCGTCGGGCCAGAGCATCGGCGTGATACCCTCCAAACCGAGTGCACGGGCTTTCTCTGGCTTTCGCGTGGTTCCGATGATCTGCCAGCCTTGCGGCAAGAGCCGCGCAGCAAGGGCGCGGGCGGAAAAGCCGTGCCCGAAGGAAAGAAGTGTCTTTGTCATGGACTTTACATGGCGCGGTCCGTCGGTTTTGACAAGCAGGCGAGGTCTCGCCGGTGCCTTTAATCGGCTATGGTATAAAATGCCACATCAGGGCAAACTTGAGATACGCATCAACCTCGGAGACGTCATGACCGTCCTTAACCGTCGCCACGCTCTTGGCCTGATCATGCTGACACCGCTGGCCGCGTGTTCCGGTCGCGGCCCGGATATATCCAGCCGCAGCGCTCCGGAGGAGCCGCCGCTCTACCCGAATGAAACGCCAGAGCTGCGACGTCTAATCAACAATTACGCCGATCAGTACCAAGTACCCCGCTCATTGGTGCATCGCCTGGCCATTCGCGAGAGCACGCATCGGCCTTGGGCGCGCAACGGGCCCTATTACGGGCTGTTGCAAATTTTGCCCCAGACCGCCCGGACCATGGGCCATCGCGGGCCCGCCTCGGCGCTGCTCGATGCCGAGACCAACCTGAAATACGGTGTCAAATACCTGCGCGGCGCGTATCTCGTGGCGGAGGGCGATCCCGACGATGCAATCGGATGGTACGCGCGCGGCTATTATTACGAGGCAAAGCGAAAAGGACTTCTGGTAGAAACAGGACTTCGTCCGGCCTGAGCGGTGATGACGCCTGACCTCGAAACGTGATGTGCTGCATCACAAAGGCTGAATTGACGAGCCTTTCAATTGCCGTAACCTACGCATGAACCGCGCGAGGCCCTCATGCAAAAATCCGCCCCTCTCATCACGCCCGTCCTGATCGCGGGCTGCACGATCATCCTGATCTCCTTCGCGATCCGGGCCTCGTTCGGAGTGTTCCAGATCCCGATCGCGTCAGAGTTCAACTGGCCACGTGCGGAGTTCTCGCTGGCCATCGCGATCCAGAATCTGGCCTGGGGGATCGGCCAGCCGATTTTCGGCGCCCTGGCCGAGAAACTTGGTGACCAAAAGGCGATCATCCTCGGGGCGCTGACCTATGCGGCGGGGCTGGTGCTGTCGTCCTTTGCGGTCACGCCCGAGGCGCATCAGCTTTATGAGATCCTCGTCGGCTTTGGCATCGCGGGCACCGGATTTGGCGTGATCCTCGCGGTGGTGGGGCGCGCAAGCTCGGACGAGAACCGCTCGATGAGCCTCGCCATCGCGACCGCCGCCGGATCTGCCGGGCAGGTTTTCGGCGCGCCGGTGGCGGAGTTCCTGCTGTCGGTGATGACTTGGCAGAGCGTGTTCGTGGTCTTTGCCGCCGTGATCCTTGCGGTGCTGGCGATGCTGCCGATGATGCGCGCGCCCGAGCCGGTGGATCGCAGCGTGATCGAGGAATCGATGGGCACGATACTGCGCCGGGCGTTCCGCGATCCGTCCTATACGCTGATTTTCCTGGGGTTTTTCAGCTGCGGCTATCAGCTGGGCTTTATCACCGCGCATTTTCCGGCCTTTGTGACCGAGATGTGCGGCCCGATCCTGCCCGGCGGGGCACTGCATAATATCGGGATCACCACCACCTCGGCGCTTGGTGCGGTGGCGATCTCGCTCATTGGTCTCGCCAATATCGCGGGCACGCTGACGGCGGGGTGGCTGGGCCATCGCTATTCCAAGAAGAACCTGCTGGCCGGCATCTATCTGGGTCGGACGCTGATTGCGGCGGCGTTCATCATGACCCCGATCACGCCCGCCACGGTGATCTTGTTTTCCGTCTCGATGGGGGCGCTTTGGCTGGCGACGGTGCCGCTTACCTCTGGCCTGATCGCGCAAATCTACGGGCTGCGCTACATGGGCACGCTTTACGGGATTGTGTTCTTCTCGCACCAGCTTGGCAGCTTCATGGGGGTCTGGCTGGGCGGCAAGCTCTATGACCTGCATGGCGACTATTCCGTGGTGTGGTGGGTCGGCGTGGGCGTCGGCGCGTTCTCGGCGATCGTGCATCTGCCGGTGAAGGAACAGCGGTTGCAGGCGGCCTAGTCGCGCATCAGGTCGCGCATTACGTGCAGCAGCTCGTCGGTATGGGTGTAGGGCAGGCCATGGCCCGCGCCCTCGATCACCTCCTGCCGGGCATTGCGGTTGATCTGGGCGAGCCGTCCCATGGCACTGAGCGGGATGATCTTGTCCTCGCGCCCCCAGATCGCCAGAACCGGCACGCCGGCCTCGGCCACATCGCCATGCGCCTCGACGAGATCCTCCGACAGCATGCCGCTCATCGAGCGTTCGATCGCGGGCACGAAGCCGCGATATTTGAGTTCAGCCTGTTGCAGATCGACGATGCCTTCGACACTGCTCGGCAGGTCGCGCTCGGCCTCGGTGCCTTTGTGGAACACACGCGGAAAGACCGCACGCATGAGCCAGCGGCTGAACGCGTTGCCTTTGGCAACCAGCCGCGCCACCGGGCCCAGATCATGGCCAAGCCCCGCCGGAGCGACCAGAACAACCTGCCTGATCTGCTCGGGATAAAGGGCCGCAAAGGCCGTGGCAATAGCCCCGCCCATGGAATAGCCCAGAAGCGTGATGTCATCATCAACGCCCTGATCCTCAAGCAATTCCTCCAGTTGGGTGACGAAAAAGGCGCTGTCCTGCGGGCCGTCGGGCCGATCACTGTATCCGCGCCCGTAGAGGTCATAGATCAGTACACGAAATCCCATTGCCCCCAGCCCCCGCGCCACTCCGTGCCAGACGAAAGACGGCGTGGTCAGCCCGTGCACACAGATCGCGACAGGGCCGCGCGTGGCCCCCATCCAGAGGTAATGCGTGACCCCGCGCGAGAGCGTAGAGAACTCGCCCGGGGCGTGGCGTCGGGCGGTGGCATCCATCTCGGGCTTGGCGGCCTCGCGCAGGAAGGGGGCCGCGGCCAACACCGCCAGAACAAGCGCCAGCCCCCCCAGCCAGATCATCCCGCCGCCCGCCACGCATCGAGAATATAGCGGCTGGTCATCAGGTCCAGATGCGCGCCACCGCCGTTCTTGAAGAGGGTGATTTCGTCATCACTCCGGCGGTGAAATTTCTCCCGCTCATAGTAATCCGCCACCAGATGATCGCGGGTGATCGCGCCGGTTTCCAGTGGGATCTTGATCTCGCCGATATGGCCCACCGTGGTGTCGTAGCTGTCGACGAAGACCCGCGCGCGGCGCAGGGCCTCGTCGTCCACCTCGCGCATGTCGGGGCGGTAGGCGCCGATCAGGTCGATATGCTGGCCGGGCTGGAACCAGTCCCCCTTGATCAGCGGATCGGTGGACATGGTGGCGGAGGTGACGATATCGGCGGCGCGTACGGCGGCCTCCAGATCGTCGGCCACGGCCATGCCGCCACACTCTGCCGCCATCTTTTCGGCATTGGCGCGGGTGCGGTTCCAGACGGTGAAGCGCGCCTTGGGGAAGGCCGCGGAATAGGCCTGCCAGAGCGAGCGACCCACCGTACCTGCCCCAACTATAAGGATATTTTCGCTGTCAGCGCGGGCCAGACGGGTGGCGGCATAGAGGCTGTCCCCGGCGGTTTTCCACTTGGTAACAAGGTGAAAATCGACCAGTGCCGTCAGCGTCCCGTTGGCGTCATCATAGAGGTTGACCGCGCCGTTGATCATCGGATCGCCCTTGTCGGGATTGCCGGGAAAGATCGTCGCGCATTTGACCGCGATGCCCATCCCGTCGATCCAGGCGGAGCGATTGAGCAAGGTATCCTTGCCGCGATAGAGGAAGGTGTCAGCGATCTCGGCGCGGGGCAGATCGTGCCCCGCTTGCAACGCCGCGCAGAGCCCCAGCCAGTCGAGATGCGCCTCGCCTTGGGCGAATGGAATGATCGTCAGGCTCATCTTTTCCTCCTGGGTATCGCGTCGGTATCACGTCGGCTTAGCGTCGGTATCGGTTTGTCTTGGGTGTCAGCCTCGCATCCTTCACCGACTCGCGCCATACCAGATAGAGACCGGAGCCGACGATCAGGGCGATTCCGATCCAGGCGGTGGCATCGGGCCATGTGCCGAACACCGTCACCCCCCACATGATCGCCATCGGCATGGCGACATATTCAAAGGGTGCGGCAAAGGCGGCCTCGGACAGGCGGTAGGCCTGAGAAATGAAGAGCCCGCCCAACATGCCGGAGATGCCCAGCATGGCGAGGATCGGGTAATCCCCGACCGGTGGCCAGACCCAGGCCCGAAAGAGGAATTCCAGCGACGGGTGCCCCGACCCGGCAAAGCGTCCGTCGCCAAGCCCCAGCCCGATCATGCTGCTGGCGATGAGAAAGGTCAGCTGGATGTAGAAGGCCATGGTGGGGGCAGATTCGGTGCCGCCGATCTTGCGCGTCAGCATGTGCAGCGTGGCGTAAAGGAAGGCGGCGGCAATCGGCAGGAGCGAGGCCAGTTGAAAGGCTGCCGTGCCCGGCTTGACGATCACCAGAACGCCGACGAACCCCACCCCGATTGCCGCCCAGCGACGCAAGCCCACGATCTCTTTGAGGAAGATCACCGAGAAGACGGTGATCACCAGCGGCGAGACGAAAAAGATTGCCGTGGCATCGGCAATCGGCAGCGCGGCCAGCCCCAGAAAGAGACACATGTTGGCCGACACGACGCAGAGACCCCGGATCAGATGGACCACGGGACGCCGCGTGCGCAACAGGCGCGGCCCCCCGGCGAACGGCATGATGAGACAGGTGAACGCCGTGAGACCCACCAGCGCGCGGATGAACACCACCTGATGCAGCGCGTAGGCATCCGAGAGGAACTTGATCCCCACATCGTTGATCGAAAAGCACATCACCGCCGCCAAGGCATAGGCGGCGCCGATCAGGTTGGAACGCTGAACGGTGGCAGTGGTCATGAGGATCCAAGGTTAATATCGTTGACCGATACATGAGACGCGGGGCCGCCCATTGTAAACCCCTGCGGTCGTCGATGGACCGCTCCGGGGCAAATGGAAGGTTTGAGTATTTGGGGAAAGGTGAAATTGGGATTGGCGGCCAAGAGCCAAAGGCCGAGGGGGAGGAACAGGTTGGAACGGTCGCCGCGAGTGGCCTTGAGCGGACGTTGATTGAAGCACCTGCGCGGAACAAGGCCGAAGGCCGCCGCGCATCGCCGTGCCGCCCCCCGGCGCGGCGATTTGGCTGCAACCTGTTCTGCGCTCTGATGTTTTCCGGGCTTGGCTGGCATTAAG
>NZ_CAMYMD010000098.1 GCF_947259555.1 uncultured Roseovarius sp. | reverse complement strand
ATCATCCGACCAATACCATCGGCAGCAGACAGAACTTCGATTTGAGGGCGGTTGATAAAGTCGGACATAAGGTCCGACTTACCATCGGAGCGAACCCAAGATCACACGGCCGCCACCGGAAGCTTACGATTCAATTCTGCCAATTGGGGATGATGCGACCAGGCAGGAGGCGTAACCAGCGATATTCTAAGAGTTTTCCCGTTAAGACGGTCAGACGTCGCGCGACCTATAACTGCTGCGCTCAATTAACCTTCTATGATGCTGGTTGGCCAAGTGATGGCCGTGTTACCTGTGCTGTTCTGCCTTAACGTCGAAAGCTTCAGCGTAGCCTCCAGAATTGTCTCCCACAGCATAGCCATTTACATTGGATTTCTGTGGGAATGGATCAGGCCAAGTATCACAAAAAAACCATTTCGTGAGAATTTAAAATTCGCCGGCAGAAATACCGTGCGAGTTCGAGTCTCGCCTTGGCCGCCATCCAAATTTTTAACGTCAGCGACAGGGCGGCTGTATCCACAGCTCCGATCAGGCGACGAAGTCAAACGTATCTGCGCGGGCGCGCTCCCAATACTTGGTAAACGCCGGATGCGCGACCGTGCCGGACAACAGCTCTCCCGGCTCAAGCCAGAGATACTGGCTGGCTGCAGAGCGCACTTCGCGGCTGTTCACCCGGATCATCAGGTGGTGTGGTGTGAAATCCTGGGGCGCTTTTAGCCCGGACGACTCTACCGCCTCCTTGAGGGCGATCATGGTATTTCGATGAAAATTGGCGACACGCTGATATTTATCCGCGACGACGAGCGCGCGATATCGGCCGGGGTCCTGTGTCGTAACACCCGTCGGACATTTGCCGGAGTGGCAGACCTGCGCCTGAATACATCCCACGGCAAACATGAAGCCGCGTGCCATGTTGCATCCATCGGCGCCGAGCGCAAACATCCGGCAGAGATCAAAAGCGCTAATCAGCTTGCCCGAGACGATCAGCTTGATCCGGTCACGCAGGCCCATGCCGATGAGTGTATTATGAACAAGCATGAGCCCCTCGCGAATGGGGGCGCCCTTGTGATCGGCAAATTCGGCTGGGGCGGCGCCTGTGCCGCCTTCGGCCCCGTCGATCGTGATGAAATCGGGGGTGACGCCTGTTTCGTGAAACGCCTTGGCCATGGCGAAGAATTCCCATGGGTGGCCAACGCAGAGCTTGATGCCGATCGGCTTGCCGCCCGAGAGTGAGCGCAGCCGCGCAATGAAGGCGCAGAGCCCTTCGGGAGTCGAAAACTCGGAATGACCCGGCGGGCTGATGCAATCTTGACCCACCTTGACGCCCCGCGCCTCGGCGATGGCCTCGGTCACCTTGGCCCCCGGCAGGATGCCGCCATGGCCGGGCTTGGCGCCCTGGCTGAGCTTTATTTCGATCATTTTCACCTGATCGTCAGCAGCGGTTTCGGCGAATATCTCTGGGCTGAATGCGCCTTCGGGGGTGCGGCAGCCGAAATAACCGGACCCCACCTGCCAGATCAGATCGCCGCCATGTTTGCGGTGAAAGCGCGAAATCGAGCCCTCGCCCGTGGTATGGGCAAAGCGGCCCAGCTTGGCACCCCAATTGAGCGACTCGATCGCATTGGGTGACAGCGCACCATAGGACATGCCCGAGATATTGAGCGGCGAGCTGTCATAGGGCTTGGTGCAATCGGGACCGCCGACGCGCAGCCGAAAGTCATGGCTGTCGAGATGGGTAGGGGCCATGGAGTGATTGATCCATTCATGCCCGACTGCGTTCACGTTGCGCAGCGTGCCGAAAGGGCGCAGCCCCTCGATCCCCTTGGCGCGGCGGTAGACCAGCGCGCGCTGCTCGCGGGAATAGGGCGTCTCTTCGTGGTCGCTTTCGAGGAAATACTGGCGGATCTCAGGGCGGAAATGCTCGAACAGGAACCGCAGCCTTGCCGAGATCGGATAGTTCTTGAGCACCGCGCGTTTGGTTTGGAAGATGTCGTACAGGCCAATCAGGGCGATGATCCCGGCCAGCCCCGCAAGCAGCCCGCCCCAGAACGGAAGCCACAGCGCGAGAAAAATGCCCGCCGGTACAAGCAGCAGGCTGACGAACAACGGAATATAACGCAAGATATCCTCCATGATCCCTGGCAACAAAAATCACTGTGGCAGATAGCGGTATTGAGAAGCGAGTCTTTTTCTGCCTCTTTTTCGAGCAGGGTTGCGTCAATAGTCCTTTTCGAAGAACACCCCGACGCCGGTATCTCCATCGTTGGACGTGCTGCCTTTGACGGTAAAACTGTTGGTCAGGTCCAGATTGAGATTGATCTTTTGCTTGCCCTCGCTGTCGGCGCTGACCTCGGTGTATACGTTGTCAGAGATATACGCGCCCGCGCTCACTTCGGTTCCGCCGTCCTCTGTCTGGGACACGTCGAGGTCTGCAAGGCCAACAGCACTACGCAGCTTGCCTACGACGTCGCCATTGCTGTTGCCGGCCAGCGTCGAGACGGCAGACGCCATCTGCGCGGCCTGAAAGGCCGAGATACTGTCGAGGCCGCGTCCGAAAATGAGCCGTGATACGACTTCTTCCTGTGGCAGGTCGGGATCGGACGCGAATGTTACCTCGGGTGCGCTGGCCAGGCCGTCAACGATCACCTGAACAGACACATCTTCAGCGTCTGTCTCGGCCACAAAGCGGAGATATGGATCGAGCGAGCCTTGCATGGTCACGCGCCCTTCGGTGAGGGTGAGCCGTTTTCCAAGGATGTCGATGCGACCACGGATCAATTCGAAAAATCCGTCCGGCGCAACGGCGGCAGTGGTACCAGCGATGCGCAGTCGCCCGCCGAGTTCAGCATCGAGGCCACGCCCGCGCACAAAGATGCGATTTGGAGCGTTGATTGTAATATCGAGGCCGTAGGGCCGCGCGGGAGTGCCCTCTTCGGTCTTGATGAGGCCCGCGTGTTCCCGGGTCTGGCGCGATAAGGCGCTCTCGTTCACGTGTTTTAAATCCGGAAGTGAAACCGAAGCCGGTCCGAGGCCCGACGGGATACGGATGTTGGTTTCTTCCAGCGTGATCGCGCCGCCGATGCGGGCGCCGCCTGTTAACGGCCCGTTGAGAGACACGTCTCCATTCGCGGTTGTCGTGTAAATCAGCTGATCGCTGAGCACGAGCCCGGCGAGCTCGACCGCGAGATCGCCGTTGAACCCTTGGGTAAGCGAGACCGGCCCCGTAACCGTGACACGCCCACCGTCCCGCATGCGTGCTGAGAAATCAGTTTGTACGCGGCTCTGGCCGAGGGTCGCCGTTCCGCTCAGATCATCCACTGCGAGCCCGGTGGCGGGCAGGGCAACGCGGGTGCCTTGCGTGCTCACCGTGCCCGAGACCGAGCCAAGGGCCGGTGTGCCACGGACCCGGAGATCATATTGGGCGGTGCCGTTGATCGCATTGGGTTGAATGAAGCCGTTGATCAGCGCCAGAGGCAGAGTACCGGACGCGGACAGGTCAAGCTGCTGTGCATGGTCTAACACGTCACCTGAAAGCGCGGCAGTGGTGCCACCGGGGCCGCTGGCGTCGAGGTCTAGGCCAACGCGCCGCGCCTCGGGCCCTTGCAATGTTACCGTGCCTTTGGCCGAGACGGGTCCGGAAAACTCGGGTGCGAAGAGGCCGAGATTGGCAAGCCGTGCATCAATCGCCACTGGTCCGCCCGCGCCGTCACCGTTTGCCGTCAGGCTCAGTTGTGGTGTTTCAAGGTTGATGGTGCTGATCTCGATCCGTTCGGGCGTGCGACCCGCCTCGGCCGCGAGCGAGAGGCGCCCGGCGATGAGTTGGTCGAGCTGGGCAATCCCGGTCGCCAGATTACGGCCTTCCAATGTGGTTGTCAGAGATAGGGCGTCGCCGCTTTCGCTGGCCTCGCCCTCCGCCGATAGATCAAGGCTACCGCGGAGGGGCTGCCCGGCCAGGGCGGCAAAGCGTGCGAGGTCGTCCACTTCGGCCGCAACCGTGCCTGTCGCCGCGAAGGTGTCAGGGTCCGGTTGCACGGTGCCGGTCGCGTTAAGTGTCGCGCCCATGAGACGTGCGGCAAGCCCCGTGGCGGTGATCGCACCATCTGAATCGCGCGCGATCATGCCGCGTGCCTCGGCAGGGCCGTTCAGGCGAGCGTCGATCAGCGCCAGATCGGACAATTCGGCGTCAAACACCAGCTCTCCGCTTTGTTCGGCGATGATGCCCGAGCCCGAGGCGTTGATTCGCGCGGCGTCATAGGCAAGGCGCAGGTCGCGCAGCGTGACTTCGCCGTTCTCCTGGCTGGCCTCGATCAGAAGACTGCCGTCGCTGGCCACCAAGCCGTCAAGTTGTGAGAGGCCTGTGGCGAGCCCGGATGTTGTCGCATTGAGCATGAGGTCAAAGCTCTGTGTCTCGATCATTCCCTTACCGTCAAGCGTGGCGTTGATCCGTCCCTCGAGGGGCTGGCCGGTGATGGCGGCAAAACGCGCGAGATCGGCGACCTCCGCCCTGATCTTGCCTGAGACGGGCAAACCAGGGGCCTCGGGAGAGAGCGTGGCGTCGCCGGTCACCCGTGCGCCCATCGCCTCAAGGCTCAGATCGCGCAGGACGACATCCCCTCCCGCGCTCCAGCCGACGCGGGCCTGCGTCTCTGCCGGACCAGAGAGCCGCCGGTCGGACAAACCGAGATCGTCGAGACGGGCGGAGACGGTCAGCACGCCGCTCTTGCTGTTGATCTGCCCTTGCGCCGTTCCGAGGAAATATTCGTTCTCGATGCGCAACTGCTCAAGAGCGGTGCCCGCCGTGTCGCGCGTGGCCTTGAGTGACATGGTGCCCGGTGGGCCAATCAGCGGGTCTAGCTGAGCGATGCCTAGCGCGAAATCGTTTGTGTCGGCCTCGAGCGTCAGGTCAAAATCGCCCCCGAGTAGACTGCCCGAGCCTGAGAGTGTGGCGTTGGCTGCGCCTGCGAGGTTCTGACCCGAGAGCGCGGCGAAACGGGCGAGATTGGGGGCCTCGATCCTGGCCGTACCTGAGACGGGGAAGCCATCTGCCAAGGCCTCTATGCGGCCGTTTGCGGCGAGCGTGGCAGATCCCGATGCGATGCGGAGGGCCCGCAAAAGGAGAGGGGCGCCATCGTTCCAGTCAAGGCTTGCATGTCCCGCGATCGCGTCACCGGCGGCCTCGGCAAGGGCTGGATCGGAAAGATCGAGACCGCTCAGGTCGAATTCAGCAAGTGCTGTCACCCCGCGCGGGGCCGTGCGCCGCAATGTGCCCCGTCCCGAAAGCGTTGCCTTGTCAAGCCTGACCTCTGGTTGCGTGAAGTCGGTCATCTCCAGCTGCGCGCGCCAGCGGTCGCCACGCGCAGCGTCGTAACGCGCGTCGAAGGCGGCCCGTTCAAGCGTCACGGGAGGGCCCGCCACAGGCAGTCGCACCGGTGTTGTCCCATCGCCAATATTGCCTTTGAGGTCAAAGCGCGTGGGCCAGCCCGCCGCATCGAGTGCCAGAGTGCCGTCAAGGGCAAGCTGCGCCGCCGACAGGCTGAGTTGGTCGATTTCAAGAGCACCATCGGGGGCACGAGTGCCATTGAGCGCGAGGGCGCTCTGCCCACCAAAGAAGGCACGGAAATCTTGTGCCATCAGCGGCGTCAGATCACCGTCGAGCGTTGCGTTGAAATTGGTGTTGCCCGAGTCGTCGCTTTTCAGCGTCAAGCGTCCGGTGAGGCGCTCGCTGTCGTCGGTTGCAAGCCGCAGATCGGCGGCGTAATCGCTGAGAGGGGCCTCGCCTTTGAGCGTGAGGGCGATGGCCGGGCTGTCTGGCAATTGCAACAAGCTGGCGGCAATGCCGCCCGGTGCCTCGTCCAGTGTCAGGTCAAGCGCCAAGACCCGGCTCTCGTTGTCAAACCCTGCATTAAGAGCAATCTCTCCACGACCGTCGAGCCGCGTGACGTTGATCTCGGCACGGCCCTCGCCGCCGCCCAATGACAGGCTGCCGAACAGTTCGAGCCTGATTTCCTCACCCAGAACAGGCCCGCCGAGTGTCAGGGTTTCTGCGGAAATCTCACCGATATTGACCGACACGGGCAGATCCGGGAGCGCGAAGGGCGTGGCCTCGGCATCTTCCGGGGTCACCGGCGCTTCGCCCTCCGGCAGACGTGACAGGGTGATTTCGGCGGCGGTCAGACGGTTGACTTCGACCCGACCGGCAAGCAGCGCAGAACGTGTCCAGTCGAGCGTGACATCGCCCAGCCGGAGCCAGACGCCCTCATTGTCGGCGATGGTGAGAGTCTCCAGACTGGCCTGCGATGACAATGCGCCAGCGAATCCGGTGATCCTCACCTTGCGCCCTGCGCCGGATAGATTGTCCTCGATCAGCGATTGGAGAAAGCCCCTGTCGTCTTCTCCGGATTGCGCCAGAAGCGGGCCCGCAAGACAGCTCAGGACAAACGAACATAAAATCAACAGACGTGTCATCAAAAGGCCTGCCCAATACCGATATAGATTTCAAAATCTTCCCCGGCGCGATCCCCGAGCGGCATACCGATATCGACTCGAATCGGCCCCACCGGAGTGAAATAACGCGCACCAATGCCAGCCCCGCTGTGCCATTCGCCCTCGCCGGACCCCAACGCATCCTGACCGATAAAGCCGGTATCCGCAAAGGCGACCGCTTGTATCTTGTCGTTTATATCGCCGCGCAGTTCCCCGGAAAAGCCGACAAAGCTTCGCCCGCCAACCGTGACCGTGGGAGAGAGATCAACACCGAGCGATTGGTATTCTTGCCCGCGCACGGTGCCAGCGCCCCCGGAGTAGAAAAGCATATCAGCGGGCACCTCATCGACAGCCGCGCCGGCGACCGATCCGATCTGCGCGCGACCGGCAAGCGTGATCCGGTCTCCGTCCCCAAAGCTCAGATATTTGCGGGCATCCGCAAACAGCCGGACACCGTCGCCGCTGTTCTCGTCAAGCCCGACAAAAGGTGTGAGGCTCAGATCGATGAAGAAGCCGGACTTGGCATTGAGCTGATCATCGCGCCGGTCCCACGTTGCGCGCGCCGGTAACAGCAGGTGTTGCAACTCGCGTTTGCCAAGATCGTCGTTGATCTCGGAGTAGCGATAGCTGATCCCGGCCTCTGCGGTTAACTCGTCCGAAAAGATGCGGGTAAAGCCGCCGCCGATCTGAATATTGCGTTCGCTGTAATCGGGCTCGTTGTTCTCTTCGATGCGCGCCTCAAGGAAAAGACCTGTGTCGGGGTGAAAGGTCGCCGGACGGTCAAGGCGCGCACCGAGTTGAAAATCCTCGCCCCCTGAATTTCCACCGATCCCGCCGATCATCCCCTCAATGCGGAGCCGCTCCGCGCCGCCCAGCAGATTGCGGTGCAGCCAAAACCCCGATAGCGTCACCCCTTCGAGCGAGGAAAGCTCGGCCCCCGCGCCGACGCGGCGGCGCTTGGCGTCTACAACGCGCGTTGTAATGTCGAGCGAGCCATCGGCGTTCGGCTGCTCGGCCTCGGTCATCACCACCGAACGGAATGCACCAGCGCGGCGCAGGCGATTGGCCGCCATCTCAAGCTCGTCGGGCGAAAAGACCCTGCCCGTAGGGAGCCCGGCAATCTCGCGGATGCGTGCCGCGCGTACCCGGCTCGGGCGTCCGTTCTCGGCGATCTTGAGATCACCAAACCGCAGGCGCGGACCAGGGTCGAGCGTGATGTCTGCCTTGAGCGTGCTCCGCGCGTGATCTGCAACCACGTCCTGTTCCGCGACAAGCGCCTTGGCGTGGCCCGACGCTCGCCATGCGGCGATACCTGCGCGCGTGGATTCGCCAATCAACTGTCCCTTTGCCAACTGGCCCGCCTCGAATTTTGGCGGCAGTTGCGTGCCCGGTGGGATCGGTGCCACGCGAGCGGTGGAAAAGGTAAAACCGTCGCGACGTTCGACGCTGATATCTATGCGCTCGATTGCGCTTGGTGCACGAAGTGGCGGAATGCTTGCCGCCTCCTGACCGTTGACACGAATCCGGATGACGCCGCCGTAATAGCCCTCGGCATAAAGGACCCCGATGAGCCGACCGTAATCGGCCTGTGCTGCTGCAACAAGATCCTGCGCCGTGGTCTCTTCCTGCTTGATCGTGCTGACCACGAGCGAGGCTTCGCGCAACCGATCCGCGAATTTCTCCGGCGATCCAGGTGTGTCAAAGCTCAGTTCGGTGGCGTGTGCAAAGGTGCTTGACAGCCACATGAAGACCAAGGCGACACAGGGCCGTATGGTTCGACTTAGATGTGATGGTCTCACTTGGCAAACACTCCCGTCACGCCCTCCGTTTATCGCATTGCAGAGCTCGGATTGCCAGACTCGAGCCGCTGCAATCAAACCGCGGGCGCATAGAACGGCGGATCGTCACTCAGCCGGTTGCTGTCCGTCTGCAAGCGCAGTTTCAAGCGCCTTTTCGACCGCACCGCGCGGCCGCGTGAACCGCGCCATGAGGTCATATAGTACGGGCGTGACGAAAAGCATCAGAATAGTTGCCATGCCGAGACCTGCAATGATCACGGTGCCAACGGCGATGCGGCTTTCGGCACCTGCGCCGCTGGCCAACACGAGTGGAACCGCGCCAAGAACGGTTGATATGGCTGTCATCATGATCGGACGCAAACGCAGCACGGAGGCGTCGATCACGGCGTCGCGCACGCTATAGCCTTCGTCGCGCAACTGGTTTGCGAACTCGACGATCAGGATGCCGTTTTTGGAAATGAGACCAATAAGCAGGATGATGCCGATTTGGCTGTAGACATTCAGCGAAAGCCCGCCAGCCGCCATCGCATAGATCGCTCCCGCAACGCCTATGGGCACGGTCAGCATGATTACCAAAGGGTGCACGAAACTCTCAAATTGCGCGGCGAGGACCAGATAGACGATCAATAGTGCCAACAGGAACACCACGCCGACGCCGCCGGATGTGTCCTGATAGGTGCGCGATTGGCCGTCATAACCGAGCTTGGCCTCGGGTGGCAGGATGTCCCGCGCGATCTCTTCCAACTCCGTCAGAACATCGCCAAGCTGCGCCGTCGGTGCCAAGGCACCAGACAGCTGGATCGAGGGCAGCCGGTCGAAGCGCCGCAGCGACGGCGCTGCTGCATTCTCCTTGAGCGTCACGAGCGCACCCAGAGGCACCAGTGTTTCGCCATCTGCGGCCCGGACAAAGATGTTCTCGATATCGGTGGGAGAGCGGCGGTCTTCATCCTCGGCCTGCACCAGCACGGGATATTCCCGGCCTCGGCTGACAAAGGTCGTGACCTCGCGCGAGGCCAGCATGGTTTGCAGGGTGGCGGCTATGACGTCCGCCGAGATGCCGAGATCATCGGCGCGCGCGCGGTCGATCTCGATGTCGAGCTGCGGCAGATTCTGCTCGAAATTTATCTCGGGATTGACCAGCCCCTCGACAGCCTCGGCGCGCGCGAGAAAGGCCGTCGACCAGTCCTTGACACTGTCAAAATCCGGGCCGCCAATGACGACCCGGACCGGCGTCGAACTGCCGCGCAGCCCAAGCCCTGATGGGGTGACGGGAAATCCGCGCGCGATTGTCACCTCATCCATGCGCGGCGCGATTTCTGCCACCAGAGCAGAAACAGGGCGATCCCGGTCCTCCCATGGGGCAAGACGGAACACCACGAAAGAGCGCCAGGCCCGTCCGCCCCAACCCGTGAAGGTAAACACGGTCTCGATTTCGCCGGATTGAACCATTGGTTCGAGAATGGCCTCGACCTGGGTCGCGGCCATGTCCGAGTGCGCTACCGTTGATCCCTGCGGCGCGGTCAGCGGAACGAACCCTACGCCGCGATCCTCGCGCGGGGCCAACTCGCGCGGCAGGCTGTCATAAAAGAGAGCCGCCCCGCCCGTCACGGCCAGGGCAAGGGGCAGGACCACGAGCGGCATGCCGATGGCACGCACCAGCATGGCGCGATAGGCGCGCTGTATCCATGGGGCAGGGCGCGGACCCGGGTCAGCAGAGGCACGACGCTTGCGCGCGCTCAGCACTTTGGAGGCCAGAGCCGGACAGGCGGTGAGAGCGACGAAGGTCGAGATGGCAACGGTTCCGGCCATCACCCAGCCGAATTCCACGAACAGACGGCCGACCTGTCCCGGCATGAACGACAGCGGTACAAAAACCGCGATCAATGTCAGCGATGTGGCAATAACTGCAAAAGTCACCTGCCGCGCGCCCAGCAGGCTGGCGACGAGCGGAGATTCGCCGCTCTCGATGCGGCGTTGGATGTTCTCCAGCACGACAATGGCGTCGTCCACGACCAACCCGATCGCCAGCAACAGCGCCAGCAAGGTAAGGGTGTTGAGCGAAAACCCCCAAAGCCCGATCAGCAGAAAGCACCCGATAAGCGAAACCGGGATGGTGATGAACGGCACCATCGTGGCACGAATGCTGCGCAGAAAGAGCAGGATCACAATGATCACAAGCGCAAGCGATATGAAAAGCGCCGTGACTACCTCGCGGATCGAGGCCCCGACAAAGAGCGCGTCGTCCGAGCCGACGATGATCTCCATGCCCTCGGGCAATGTGGGGTCAAGCGCCGCGATCTCCTCACGTACGGCTCTTGATATCTCAAGTGTATTCGACTGGCTCTGGCGCAGCACCCAGACACCCACGGCATCGGTGCCATTGGTGCGCACAACGGTCGAGTCGTCCGCCTCGCCGGGCACGATGCGCGCCACGTCGCCAAGGCGCACCGAATAACCTGCCACCCGGTCAATCACGACCTGACGAAAATCCTCGATTGTACGCAACCGGCTATTCAACCGTACGGAAAGCTGCCGATTGTAGGATTCCACTTCGCCCGCCGGCAATTCGAGATTGCTGCGGCGCAGGGCGGCCTCGACATCGGCCACCGTCAGGTTGCGCGCGGCGAGCGCGCGTCGGTCGAGCCATATGCGCACCGCAAAGGGCCGGTCGCCCACGATATCGACATTCGCCACCCCGTCGAGCGTGGCGATCCTGTCCACGACAAAACGGTCGATATAGTCGGTGATTTCGGCCGTGGTCATCCGGTCCGAGGTGATCGCAAGGCGCATCACAGGATCGGCATCGGCATCGCTCTTTACGACCTGCGGCTCGTCGGCCTCTTCCGGCAGGTCACCGCGCACACGCCCCACCGCGTCACGCACATCGTTGGCCGCCACGTCGATATCGACGCTGGTCTCGAATTCGATCGTCACGCGCGAGCGTCCCTGACGGCTCTCCGAACTGATCGTGCGAATGCCCGAAATCGAGGCGATGGCGCCCTCGACCGTTTCGGTGATGTCGGTGTCTATGACCTCGGGCGCAGCACCGCGATAGGTGGTTGTGACGGTAACGACTGCATTATCGACATCGGGTAATTCGCGCACCGGCACCGAGCGCAGCGCCGCAACCCCAAAGATGACGATCAGCAGGCTCGCGACCGCCGCCAGAACCGGGCGGCGGATCGAGATGTCCGAAAGCGTCATGTCGCGCTTTCCGGCTTGGCATCATCCGTGGCGGCGGTGGCATCGCGGTCGCTTCCGATGATGTTGAGCGGCGTGCCATCGCGCACCCTTTGCAGGCCACGAATGAGGACTTCCTCGCCGCTCTCGAGACCCGAAATGATCGAGACCTGTCCGTCCTTTCGCTGACCCGCGATCACGACACGCCGGCTGGCCTTGCCGTCTTCCGGGACAAAGACATAGGTTTCCGCAGCCTGAAAGATCAGTGCCTCCTCGGGCACCGTGATCTGCTCGCTTTCCTCCAGCACGAGAGTCAGCGACAGGAACATGCCTGCGGGCAGGGCGCTATCGGGGTTTGGGATGAGCGCGCGCGCGCGGAAAGACCGGCTCAACGGATCTATGCGGCTATCGACCACATCGACCGTGCCGGTAAAACTGCGGTCAGCGAAGGCGGCACTGTGCGCTATGATGGCCTGGCCTTGCCGCACACGCGCGAATACCGTTTCGGGCAACGAGAATTCCACCTCGACCTGATTGAGATCATCGAGCCGTGTCAGGACCTGGCCTTCTGTGACGCGCGCACCAATGGTATAGTTCGTCAGCCCCACGACGCCCGAGAAGGGCGCGGTTATCACGCGGTCCGAAAGCCTGCGACGAGCGCGTTCAACCTCGGCTTCGGCCTCTGCCAAACGGGCAACGGCCTCTTCTTCTGAGGCTTGCGAAACCGCATTGGTCTGGCGCAGCAGCCGGGTGCGGTCGAGGGTCTGTCGTTGTTCCACAAGCACCGCCTCGGCCTCGGCCAGATCAGCGCGCTGGATGGTGTCGTCGAGTTGGGCGAGGATGTCGCCCTTTGTCACCTCGGTTCCCGGCCTGATGGCCAGATCTACCAGGCGACCGTCTGTCTCGGGCACGATGTCTATGGACTGCATCGCGCGGGTGGTCCCGACCGCCTCGATCGTTTTCTGCATCAGGCGGCGCTCTGCTCGCGCAACCTCGACCGAGACCGGACGCGCACCACGTTGGGGTTTGTCAACCTCGGCTTGCGGCGCCAGATAGACCTGATAGGCCTCATAACCGCCATACGCGGCTCCAGCCAACATGCAAAGGACCAGCAGTTGTTTCCAGATCGGCATGGTCTGAGGGATCCTGTTCGCTCGTCTCGACCGCGTTCAAGCCCGCGGTGGCACCAGTGTAGACCGTTGCATAGTTATAGTAAGCCTAAAGAAAGGCAACTTTTAGTGAACCGCGTCATGCGATCGGGGTGCTTTGCGCCAGTTGGCTCAGCGTCCGTTGCCAGAGATCCGGCAGTTCCGCGAGGGTAACCCTCGCGCGTGACGTCAGCCCTGACCGGATATGGGTCTCAGCGCGCACCAGAAGCCCCTGCAGCGCCAACGCCCCTATGGTCGCGGCTGTTCCGGCGAGCTGGTGCATGCGATCAGCCAGGCCATCCGGCTCCTGCAAACTGTTCCCCGCGATATCGGCCAGAAGAGCATCGCCCTCCGCCTTGAAGCGGCTCAGCAGATGATCGATCCTTGCCGGTGGCAGGGTTTTGCGCAGCTCATCCAGATATCGCCTGTCAACCTGGGGCGGTGTCTGCGCCCGGAGTGTTCGCGAGGCCATTGTCCCCGAGAGGATCGTTCGCAAAGTGTCACGGCCCAATGGTTTGGACTTCAATCTGTCGAGACCGGCGGCGCGCAATTCATCCACGTCAGGTGCCGTCGCGTAGGCAGTGAGAACGACAATCGGCGTCTGCGCGTTCGGTCCTTTCCCCGCCCTTATGCTGTGGCTCGTCTTGATGCCGTCGATACCGGGCATGTTGATGTCCATGAGAATAAGGTCAAAGCGTTGGATTTGCGCCTGCGCCAGTGCCTCGACGCCGTCACAGGCAAGGGTCACGATATGACCGTCAGCCCTCAGCATGGCCTCGATCACGACCCGGTTGTTCGTGTTGTCCTCGACCACGAGGACTTGTAATCCGGCCGTTTGCGCCACGGTCTCTTCGCGTTGCGCCTTCTGGGTGCCGTCCTCCGCGACGCCGGTCCCGGTGCCACATGGCAACGGTAGGCGCACCCAAAATAGGCTGCCCTCTCCGATCTCGCTTTCTACTCCGATGCGGCCCTGCATGAGTTTGACCAGCTGGCGCGCGATGCCAAGTCCCAAGCCGGTGCCTTCGGCTTGCTCGCCGGTGATATCGGTTGCGCGCACAAAGTCCTCGAACACGTGCTCCAGATCGGCCTCGCGGATACCAATGCCCGTATCAGCGATTTGAAACTCGATCAGGTCCGCGTCATCTTCACCGTCTCCAGTCCGGATCGCTTCCAATGTGATCTCGCCATCGCTTGTGAACTTGATCGCATTCGACACGAGATTGAGAAGGACCTGATATATGCGCGCACGGTCGCCGTAGACCGTGCCAAGCCCCCCCCGAGGGCCCAGAAGCCGGAGCCGATTGCCCCGCGCCCATGCCGGCGCTTGCTGAGTCTCGACCAGCTCCACGAGCAACTGATCGAGATCGAAAACCGACGGTCGCAACACGATCTGTTTTGCGGCGGCCTGCGTCAGGTCGAGCGCATCCGTGATCTGGGTCAACAGCAATTGTCCCGACGACTGCATGATGCGGGTATATTTCAGTTGATCCCGGGTCAGATCGGTATCGTTCAGCAATTCGAGGGCACCAAGGATGCCGTTCAGCGGCGTCCGCATCTCGTGGCTGATCATCGCCAGAAAACGCGCCTTGGCGCGTTCTCCGGCCAGGGCCCGGTCTCTGGCGCTGGCAATCTGGCGTTCCGCTTCGACACGCTCGGAGATGTCGCGAATGAAACAAATGCAGATCGTGTCATTGCCCCGTGCTGCAAGATCGGCCGACAGCTCGGCGGGAGAGACGCTCCCGTTGATCTGCCGCACGACGAGATCGTCACGCTGATGCGGACCGTCGCGGCAGGCGTCCGGCATCTTGCGGCCGCAGACCGGCTCAAGGCTTCCATCCTCCTGTTTGCAAAACAGAAAATCGCCCGGTTCCATCGAAACCGCGGCATCGCGGGGCACTCCGAGCATTTCGCTTGCGCGCGCGTTGGTATCGATGATCCGGCCATCGGGTCCAAGGACCAGAACCGCATCGCGGGATGTGTTCAGGATTGTCTCCAGCCGGTTCGAATCGCTCTTGCTCTGCTCGGCTTGTGCCCTGTGGCTCAGGTAGAGGCGCCAGACCAGAACAAGCACGACAAAGAGCGCCGTAAGC
Source organism: uncultured Roseovarius sp. (assembly GCF_947259555.1). Lineage (GTDB taxonomy): Bacteria > Pseudomonadota > Alphaproteobacteria > Rhodobacterales > Rhodobacteraceae > Roseovarius. The sequence continues at coordinate 40,003 of NZ_CAMYMD010000098.1, read as the reverse complement.
TTCATCAGAATGAAAATCGTGAGAGTGATGATCTTTGACGTGAGAGCTGCGCGTTCTGCATCTGACCGCTTGGCGTCCGCGGTCAGACCCAGTGTCGCGATCTTGCGGATTGGCTCGGCCATCTGGTTGCCCAGTTCAGTTAGCCGCCGACGCGCCGCAAACAGGTTGGCCGGATCACTGTCGATGTCCGACACCATCCCTTCCATCAGCCCTGAAAGCCGATCAATGCCGCCACGACCCTCCTCGGTGCCGAGGATCTCGCGGTAGACAGGTGCGCTGCGAAGGGTCTCGACCCGACTGTAAAGCACGTCGTATCGTCTGCGCACACGTTCTACCTCGCCGCTGTCTGGTCCGCTCATGGCGCTGAGGGCGGCGAGAAACTTCAGTTGATCGACTTCCAGCCGCGAGGTCGTCCATTGCACGTTGTCCTGATTGGCGCTGGCGAACTCATCGAGGCGGACGAATACCTCGACGGTGAGCACAATGGCAGCCACCATGCAGCCGGCCGCAAGTACGCTCAACGCCACAAGCAGCTTGCGCCCCTGCGAATTGATCCAATGTGTTCTGGAAAGTGACATGGCGGGCCTTGACCGGACTAGTGTTCAAGAGACTGTCATTGAACACCGATCCAGTCCGATTGCCAGATGCTGTGTGTTTAGACAATGCATGCCCTAAAGGCCAACTTTGCATATACATTAATACCAGCCAAACTGGCCCTTTGTCACGCACCCTCATGGGGCCGTGACCGTGATCCGGAGCGATGAGCGGCTTTCGGAGCCGAATGAGACATGCCAAACGCCTGGATAAATGTGTGAATTTCCCCGACGCGGAATAATGTGATCAAGGTTTTGATCATCCCCCGCTGCCCGCTCACAGCCGATCACGGGATTGTCATTGGTCGGATGGCAGCATATTTCGCGTTGGAGAAGAACTATTTTATAGCCGCGTGAAAGGTGCGCCGATGACGAGACTGCTGTTGGCCGACGATCACGATCTGGTGCGCGAGACGATCGCGGCCTACCTGCGCACACAGGCAGAGTTCGAGGTTTATGTTGCAGATAGCCTTGATGCGGCGCTTGCGGTGGAGAAGGACAAGGCGCCATTCGATCTGGTGCTGCTTGATTTCAAGATGCCGGGAATGGATTCGCTCGCGGGCCTTGCCATTATGAGAGCGCGTGCGAATTGCCCGGTCGCCATACTGTCCGGCACCGCGACGCCGGAGGTGGCGCGCCGCGCATTGCGCTCTGGTGCGGCGGGTTTTGTGCCCAAGACACTCGATCCGCAGTCTCTTATCTCGGCTGTGCGCCAGATGGCGCGGGGTGAAATCTACAAACCGCTTGAGTTTCTTGCCCCAGATGTCGATGAAAACCCTCTCAAGTCGCTGAAGCTGACCCCGCGAGAAAGGGATGTTCTGGTCGGCGTTTCACAAGGCAAGTCTAACAAGGAAATTGCCCGTGATCTCGATATTCAGGAAGTCACGGTTAAGCTGCATCTCAAGACTCTCTCACGCAAACTGGGCGCAAAAAACCGCACGCACGCGGCGATGTTGGCCCGCGACATGGGCTTTAACTGAGCTGCGCACATATTGAAGAACATCCCTGCGCGTGTCGTTGTCTGCCTGGGGCAACACGCGTGGCGCGACGCAGAGTGACATCGGGTTGTCGGCGCTTGGCCTATTTCCTGGGCTCCAGATCCGCCCAGACCGGCAAGTGATCCGAGGCCACCCGCGCTGGGCGTGCAACATGAACCCCCGCTCTACAGGCCACCAGTTCGTCGCTGATGGCCAGTCGGTCGAGCCGCGCGACTGGGCGGAGTGCGGGAAAACTGGGGCGCGTGGAAATGAACGCGACACCTTGCGCCACGGCGTCCAGGGCAGCCCCGCCGCGCCAGTCGTTGAAATCACCCGCCAGCACCGTGGGGCAGGGCGCCAGCCGCGCCAGCGCTCGCATGATCGCGGCGACCTGCAACAGCCGGTAGCGCCGCACCAGCCCCAGATGTAGCCCGACCACGCGCAACCGGCCCAGATTGGTTTCCAGATCGGCGCGCACCGCGCCGCGCGGCTCCAGCCCCGGGAGCTCGATATGCTGGGTCTCGATCACCCGCAGGCCGGGCCGCAGCAGCATCGCGTTGCCATGCCAGCCGAGCGAGCCGCCGGGCTGGCCGAATTCCACCACCTGCCAGCCCTCGGCCTCGGCCATCTCGTGGGGCAGGGCGGCCATGCGCGGGCTGAGGCGCTTGTCGGCCTCCTGCAGGACCACCACCTGCGCGGCGAGGTCGGCGATCACATTCAGGATGCGATCCGGCCTGCGGCGCAGGTCGAGCCCCACACATTTCTGAAGGTTATAACTTGCAATCCGGATCATCGACGCCCTCATTATCCCCTGATAGCATCGAAAAATGACAGGAGGCAGCATGTTTTCCGGCCAGACCCTGATCACTCGCCTGATCTGGATGGCGCTCGGGCTGATCGCACTCGATGCGCTGGTCACGCGGGAATGGTCGCTGGCCTTTATCGCGCTTGCCACGCTAGCGCTGTCGATGGCCCCCGTGGTGGTGGCGCGATGGGCCGAGATCGACGTGCCGCCCAGTTTCCTCACGGCCATCGTGGTCTTTGTCGGCGCCACGCTTTTCGCCGGCGAGGTGCTGGATTTTTACGAGCGGTTCTGGTGGTGGGATATCGTGATGCATGCAGGCTCGGCCATCGGGTTCGGGCTGATCGGCTTTGTTCTTGTTTTCATGATGTTTCAGGGCGACCGCTATGCCGCGCCGCCCGCGGCGGTGGCGTTCTTTGCCTTCTGCTTCGGGCTGTCCATCGGCACGCTGTGGGAGATCTTCGAATTTGCCATGGATCAGAGTTTCGGCATGAATATGCAGAGATCCGGGCTGATGGACACGATGGGCGACCTGATCATCGACATGATCGGGGCAGGTCTCGGCGCGGCGTCGGGCTTCGCCTATCTCAAGGGGCAGGCCTATGGCGGGTTCACCGGTGTGATCGACGAATTCATCCGCCGCAATCCGCGCCTCTTCCGGCGGCTGCGCGACAAGTGATCAGGTGCCGCAGAACGTGGCCCGCACGATCTCCGACGCCTCGGGCGGGCGTCTGAGGTCTGCGGCCTCGGGCTGATCCTCGTAAGGTCGCGCCAACACCGACACAAGCCGATCGAAGGGCGCGTAATCGCCCGAGACGGCCGCGTCGATCATCTGCTCGACCCTGTGGTTGCGCGGGATGACGGCTGGGTTGGCGGCGCGCATCACCGCCTCGGGGTCACGTTCCTGAGCAATCCGCGCACGCCAGTCTTCGGCCCATTTGTCAAAGGCGTCGAGCTCAATGAATTGATCGCGCGCGGTACCGTCGAGAAGGCCCCGGAACGTATTGGTGAAATCGGCACGCCCCTCGGCCATGCGCTCGAGCAGGTCGGTGACGAGAGCGGCATCCTCGGCGCTGGCGTTTTCAATTCCGATCTTGCGGCCAAAGACGCGGCGCCACTCGGTCTCGATTTGCTCTGGCATTGCATGCACCAGCGCCGTGAATTCCTCGATCGCGGCATCCTGATCGGGCATCAGGGGCACGAGGGCGGTGGCAAACTGCGCCATGTTCCACACGATCACATGCGCTTGATTATCATAGGCATAACGGCCATGCGCGTCGATCGAGCTGAACACCTGTTGCGGGTGATAGACATCCATGAAGGCGCAGGGGCCGTAATCGATCGTCTCGCCGGAAATCGCGGTATTATCGGTGTTCATCACGCCGTGGATGAAGCCCACCGACAGCCAGCCCGCCACCAGCCGAGCCTGCCGCCGGATCACCTCGGCCAGCAGATGGGCGGGGCCCTCGATCTGCGGGTAATGGCGGGTGACGGTATAGTCGTAGAGCGCGCGCAGCCCTTCGATGTCGCGGCGCGCGGCGAAATACTGGAACGTGCCGACGCGCAGGTGGCTGGCGGCCACACGAGTCAGCACCGCGCCGGGCATGCCGCCGGTTTCGCGGTAGACCGGCTCGCCGGTCTCGACGGCGGCAAGCGCGCGTGTGGTGGGCAGGCCGAGGGCGTGCATCGCCTCTGACACGACGTATTCGCGCAGTACCGGCCCGAGCCAGGCGCGCCCGTCGCCCATCCGGCTATAGGGCGTGGGGCCTGACCCCTTGAGCTGAATGTCGCGGCGTTGGCCGTGCGTATCGACAACCTCACCCAGTAGAAGTGCGCGGCCATCGCCAAGCTGGGGAGAAAATCCGCCAAATTGATGCCCGGCATAAACCTGTGCGAGAGGGTCGGCACCCGGCGGAACATCATTGCCGGCAAAGACATTCGCCACGGCGGCTTCATCCTTCGCCGACACTCCCAATTCCGCGCCCAGATCTGTATTGAACCGGATCAATCTAGGGGCGCGCACCGGCACTGCCGTTTGCCGCGTGAAGAAACGCGGCGGCAATTGACCATAACTGTTCTGAAAGGGAATTGTCAGCATCATACCCCGCAATCTATGTTCTGTCGCGTGAATGTCTACATCTGACGTGTCATCAAAGTGTATTCATCACGCGGCGCGAACCGCAGTTTTTCGTACAGCCGCCGCGCTTTTTCATTGCTGCGCCGCACCTCGAGATGCAGTGCTTTCAATCCCGCGCCAGCTAGCGCCTTAGGCAGGCTGATCATCACCTCGGTCCCAATCCCGCGCCCGCGCACGCCAGGCCGGATGAAGAGCTCATCAACAAAGCCATCAAGACCCGCGTATTCGACAGACCAGCCAAAACTGATGACGATATAACCAATTGGTGCGCGTACCGGGCCGATGAGATAGGCCACGCCGTGCGGGCTGCCTTCGAGTATCGGCACTAGTGCGGCGCGACGGGTGATGTCGTCCTGATCGATGCCTGCCTCACCATGAAAGGCGGCGACAAGTGGCACAAGCCGCTCAAGGTCGTCGGGCCGCGCAAGGGTCAGAGCGGTCATAGTCGGGCCAGCCTTTCGGTCACGAGGTCAAACAAACCCTGCGCGTCGACATCGTGGATGAAATGTGCATTCAGGGGTCTTTGTGTCACCCGCCACCAATCCACCACCGTCATGCCCATCGTCAACTCGGATTCCACCTCGATGGCGACATTCACATCACGCCCGGTGAAAAGATCGGGCCTGAGGAGCCATGCGATCGTGCAGGGATCGTGCAGCGGTGCGCCATCCCCGCCGTATCGCGCGGGATTGTAGCGCTCGAGAAAGCCTGTCAGTTCTGCGACGGCGCAGCCCACGGGGGTGGCAATGGCACGAAAGGCGGCGTTGCGGGCGCGGGTGACGAGCGCCTTGTGGGTCACGTCGAGAGGCAGCATCGTGAGGGGCACCCCGGAGGACACGACACAGGCTGCCGCGCGTGGATCAACATGAATGTTGAATTCCGCAACAGGCGTGACGTTGCCAAGGGCGGAACGCGCGCCGCCCATCAGAACGATTTCCTTCACTTTTTTAATTATGTCCGGAGCGGAGTTGAACGCGCGGGCAATATTCGTGAGCGGGCCTATCGGAACCAGTGTAACGCGGCCCGGGGGCTGGGCGCGCACCGTCTCCACGATAAAATCTACCGCGTGCTGATCTTGTAGTGGCATTTCGGGTTCGGGCAGGCTTGGTCCATCCAGCCCTGAATGGCCGTGCACATGCTCTGCCGTCACCAAATCTCGGTCAATCGGCCGATCACACCCCGCAAACACACGAATATCAGGTCTGCCCGCCAACTCGCATATAATGCGTGCGTTCCTCGTTGTCAGGTCGAGCGGCACATTGCCTGCGACACAGGTCAGGCCCAGGACATCGAACGCCTCCGGGCAGGCCAATGCCAGCAAAATCGCAACCGCGTCGTCTTGCCCGGGGTCGGTGTCGATGATAATTCGCCGTCGCGTCATGCTGGTCTCCGATGTCTCGGGCAGAGCATGCGGCGAACGGTTTTGAATGTCCATTGGAGGCGTGGGGGCTGCACGGCTTCTCGCCCATGCGAATCATATCCTCGCGTGGTGATTGCTGCATTGCGGCAATGCCCCAACGGCCTGAATGTGTCGGCAATGACTTGCCACCGTCAGCGCCAAATCCGCAGGTTGGAGCAAAAATCACATTGATATCCGCCCCTTGCGTCTGCTTTCTGTTTGGGTTTGCCGTCATTCTGGCTATAGTCGCGGCAACTGCCACATATGCATAAGAAATAAGGCCGGGGGAGTGACTACCGATGATCCGATCGGAACTGATCCAGAAAATCGCCGACGAAAACCCGCATCTCTATCAGCGCGATGTCGAGCGAATTGTAAACACCATCTTCAACGAGATCACTGATGCGCTCGCCAAGGGCAACCGCGTCGAGCTGCGTGGATTTGGCGCCTTCTCGGTGAAGAAACGCGATGCGCGCATGGGTCGCAATCCCCGAACGGGCGAAAGCGTGCATGTTGAGGAGAAAAGCGTGCCGTTCTTCAAGACCGGCAAGCTTTTGCGTGACCGGCTCAACGGAAAGTAAAACATGCGATATATTCGATACGCCTCAATCGCCATCTTTGGCCTTGCTCTTGTGCTCATCGCGCTGGCCAATCGTGGTATCGTTACCCTGAGGGTTCTGCCCGATGAACTCGCAGGCTTTGCCGCGCTCAATCCGACCTATGATATGCCGCTTTTCGTGGTGATCTTCGGCGGCATTCTTGCGGGGCTGATCGTGGGGTTCATCTGGGAATGGATTCGCGAGGCGGGCGAGCGCGCAGCCGCCGCGCGGCAGGCGCGTGAACTGGCGAGCTTGCGCGCCGAAGTCAAGCGGCTGAAGGGCGAGAAGCACAAGGGCAAGGACGAGGTTCTGGCGCTTCTCGACGAGGCAAGCTAAACCCCGGCCCATGAGCAACGACATTCGCGTCAAGATCTGCGGGCTGACCGCCGCCGCCGACGTGGCTGCCGCCGTGGCGGCGGGCGCGGCCTATGTGGGCTTCGTGTTCTTTGAGAGATCGCCGCGTCATGTGACAGTCGATGCGGCGCGCGCCTTGGCGCTCGACGTGCCACCGGGCGTGGCCAAGGTGGCGCTGACGGTCAATGCCGAGAACGCGGCGCTCGATGCGCTGACCGATCGGGTGCCGCTGGATTTCCTGCAATTGCATGGCGAGGAGAGCCCCGCCCGGGTGGCCGAGATCAAGGCGCGCTACGGCCTGCCGGTGATGAAGGCCATTGGCGTGGCCGAGGCGGCGGACCTGGCGCTGATCGACGTTTATACCGAGGTGGCTGATCAGCTGCTGATCGACGCCAAGCCGCCACCGGGGGCGACGCGCCCGGGTGGCAACGCACTGGCCTTCGACTGGCGGCTGATCGAGGGGTGCGACTGGCCGCTGCCGTGGCTGCTGGCGGGCGGGCTGACGCCCGAGAACGTGACGCAGGCGGTGGCGCGCACCGGGGCAAAGCAGCTTGACGTGTCGTCGGGGGTGGAGCGTGCGCCCGGCGTCAAGGACGCCAAGCTGATCCGTGCCTTCATTGGGAACGCGCGCGGTTTAACCGACGCTTAACCAAGATCGGGTCTGATGGCGGTCATGACATGGCCGCCCGATCACCTGAGCCCCGAGACATGGCTCGCGCAATTTCTCGACTCGCGCGAGGCGCGGCGCGGCGGCGTGGTCAAGCGCCAGATCCGCGACGTGGAGCGTATCGCAGGCCGCGACATGTTCCTGCGCGAGGTGGAGCGGCGCGGCTTTCAGGCGATCGAGAACGGGCGCCACTTTGTCGTGTTCTGCAATTCCACGCCTTTGCGCCGGTTGCAGGGGCCAAGGGATTTGCAAATCCCTTGGCCAAGCCGCTTGCAAGCGGCTTGGAACGCGGTTTCGAAACCGCGTTGAAAGGCGTTTGCAAACGCCTTTCCCTTGCCCTCGCCGTGTCCTCGCACTAGGACATGCGGAAGCAAACAAGGGGCGTATCTCATGGCCAACGATCTATTCAACTCCTTCATGACCGGCCCCGACGAGAAGGGCCGGTTCGGCGATTTCGGCGGGCGGTTCGTGTCGGAGACCCTCATGCCGCTCATTCTGGAGCTGGAAGAGCAATACGAGCATGCCAAGACCGACCAGAGCTTTTGGGGCGAGATGCATGATCTGTGGACCCATTACGTGGGCCGACCCTCGCCGCTCTATTATGCCGACCGGCTGACGCAGCATCTGGGCGGGGCCAAGATCTATCTCAAACGCGACGAACTCAACCACACCGGCGCGCACAAGATCAACAACGTGCTCGGCCAGATCATCCTTGCGCGCCGCATGGGCAAGAGCCGGATCATCGCCGAGACGGGGGCCGGTCAGCACGGCGTCGCCACCGCCACGGTCTGCGCCAAGTTCGGGCTGCAATGCGTGGTCTATATGGGCGCGCATGATGTCGAGCGGCAGGCGCCCAACGTGTTCCGCATGCGCCTGCTCGGGGCCGAGGTGATCCCCGTCACCTCCGGGCGCGGCACGCTCAAGGATGCGATGAACGACGCGCTGCGCGACTGGGTGACCAACGTGCGCGACACGTTCTATTGCATCGGCACGGTGGCGGGGCCGCACCCCTATCCGGCGATGGTGCGCGATTTCCAGTCGATCATCGGTAAGGAGACGCGCGAGCAGATGCAGGCCGCCGAGGGCCGTCTGCCCGACACGCTGGTCGCGGCCATCGGCGGCGGCTCGAACGCCATGGGGCTGTTTTATCCCTTCCTCGACGACAAGGAGGTAAACATCATCGGGGTTGAGGCCGGGGGCCACGGTGTCGATGACCGGATGGAGCATTGCGCCTCATTGACCGGCGGGCGGCCCGGCGTGCTGCATGGCAACCGGACCTATCTCCTGCAGGATGATGACGGTCAGATCCTCGAAGGGCATTCGATCTCGGCGGGTCTCGATTATCCCGGTATCGGCCCCGAACATAGCTGGCTGCACGAGACCAAGCGCGCGCAATATGTCTCGATCACCGACAAGGAGGCGCTCGAGGCGTTTCAGCTAAGCTGTGCAATGGAGGGGATCATCCCGGCGTTGGAGCCGAGCCATGCGCTTGCCCATGTGATGAAGATCGCGCCCGATCTGCCGAAAGATCACCTGCTGGTGATGAATATGTGCGGGCGTGGTGACAAGGATATCTTCACCGTCGCCAAGCATCTGGGCTTTGATATCGAGACCGGCGGCTGAAGAGACGTCGATCAGGTCAGGCTTTTACGCTCTGGACGAGAAAACCAGCTTCGCCATCCAGCTGAAAACAAAAAAACCCGGGCGCGCGTGCCCGGGTTTTTCGATCTTGAATCATGTTCGCTTCAGAGCAAGGATTTCACTTTTTCCGCGATCGCGTCTGCGGTGATGCCGAATTGCTCGTAGAGCACCTCTGCGGGGGCGGACGCACCGAAATCGTGCATGCCGACAAAACCACCCTTTTCGCGCTTGCCACGCTCGCCATAAAGCCAGCGATCCCAGCCAAAGCGGATAGCCGCCTCAACCGCAACTCGCACCGGGCCTGCGGGCAGGACGCGACGGCGATAGCTCTCGTCTTGTTCTTCGAACAATTCCCAGCATGGCATGGACACAACCCGCGTGCCGATCCCTTGGGAGTGGAGCATCTCACGTGCGGCCATGGCGATTTCAACCTCAGAGCCGGTGGCCAGCAGGATCGCCTGTCGTTTACCGTCCGCATCCGCCAGCACATAGGCGCCTTGTGCGGTGAGGTTGCGGGTTTTGTGCTCGCGGCGCAGTGTGGGCAGGCCCTGACGGGTGAGCGACAACACCGACGGCGTTTCTTTCGATTGCAAGGCGAGTTCCCACGCCTCGGCCGTCTCGACTGTGTCGCAAGGACGGAAAACCCACGTGTTCGGCGTCGCCCGGCTGATGGCCAGATGTTCGATCGGCTGGTGGGTCGGGCCGTCCTCGCCCAGACCGATACTGTCATGGGTCATCACGAACACCGTGGGGATTTTCATCAGTGCTGCCAAACGCATGGCCGGACGGGCATAATCGGTGAAGCACATGAAGGTGCCGCCATAGGGGCGAATGCCGCCATGCAGGGTCATGCCGTTCATAGCCGCCGCCATACCATGCTCTCGAATGCCCCAGTGGATGTAGCGGCCCTTGCGGTTATCGGTGTCGAACACGGTCATGTCGCCCGAACGCGTGTTGTTCGATCCCGACAGGTCGGCCGATCCGCCGACTGTTTCCGGCAAGACCGGATTCACGACTTCAAGCACCATTTCGCTGGACTTGCGGGTCGCCACCTTGGGCGCTTCTGCGCTGATCTGCTTCTTCAGCGCCCGGATCCGGGACGAGAGCTTGGCAGGCACGTCGCGCGCGAAGATCCGTGCGATTTCGGCCTGCCGTTGCGTCGACGCCTCGGCCAGACGTGCTTGCCACTCGGCATGGGCCTGTGCGCCTCGGCGACCAATGGCTTCCCATTGATCCTTGATCTCGGCGGGTACTTCGAACGGGCCGTAGGGCCAACCGTAAGCATCCTTCGCCGCGATGAGTTGATCGGCGTCAGTGAGCGCACCGTGACCCTTGGAAGTGTCTTGTGCGGCATGGCCAAGGGCGATGTGGGTCTTGCAGGCGATCATCGAGGGTCTATTGGTGCGCTTGGCCTCGGTCAGCGCCGCGTCGATCGCCTCGGGGTCGTGACCGTCGATTTCCAACACGTGCCAACCCGACGCGCGGAAGCGCTTGACCTGATCGGTCCGGTCGGCGAGATCGACAGTGCCGTCAATCGTGATGTTGTTGTTGTCCCAGAGCACAATGAGACGTCCCAACTGATGCCGTCCGGCAAGGCCAATGGCTTCCTGGCTCACACCCTCCATCAGACAGCCGTCACCTGCGATCACATAGGTGTGGTGGCTCATCAACTTGGCACCATAGCGCGCGCGCAGGATTTCTTCGGCCATCGCAAATCCGACAGCGTTCGAGAGACCTTGCCCCAGTGGGCCTGTCGTGGTTTCGATCCCCTTGGCGTGGCCGTATTCGGGATGACCCGCGGTCCTCGCGCCCCATTGCCGGAAATTGCGAATCTGCTCCAGTGTCATGTCCTCGTAGCCGGTAAGGTGGAGCAGCGAGTAGAGCAGCATGGATCCGTGACCTGCCGACAGGATAAACCGGTCGCGATCGGGCCAGTCGGGACTGGCCGCGTCAAACTTGAGATGGTTCTGAAACAGGACGGTTGCAACATCTGCCATGCCGATGGGCATGCCGGAATGGCCGGAATTGGCAGCGGCGACAGCGTCGAGGGTCAGCGCGCGGATGGCGGTGGCCTTCATCCAGTGATCGGGGTTGGCAGAGCGCAGGGCGGCGATATCCACGGGGCGTGCATCCTTTGAATGGGCAGTGTATGCGCGCTGCATACCAGCCCGGTTCAGAAGTTCAAGCGCGTGGCGGCGCAGCGTGCGCCATTCAGCGGGATAAGGGGCGCATTTCGCTGCGGTATTCATTAGACTTGATCAAAACCCGCCCAGTATGCGATTCGTGGGGCATGCGGGCAAGACAAGCGAGGACCCCCGGAGATGAGTCAGTTAGACGAGTTGCAGGCAAGGATCACGGCGGCGCTGGACCGCATCGCGAAAGGGCTGGAACGGCCTCCGGAAGAGCCACAGGTTGAGGTGTCGCAGACCGGGCTTGCGCAACAGTTGGAGGACGAACGTCTTGCGAATGCCCAACTTCAGGAGCGCGTCAAGGCGTTGCACGCGAAGCTGGACACACAGGACGCCGCAATGCGGGCGGCCCGGGAGGCCCAGAATGAGGCGCTGCGCAAGCTCGATTCTGATTTGCAATCGTTGCGCAAGGCCAACCAGCAATTGCGCGACAATAATCAGGCCCTGCGCGAGGCGAATGCCGGAGGTGTGGCCGAGCCGCACCTGATCAACAAATCCATGCTTGCCGAGCTCGAGGGACTGCGCGCCGCGCGCAATGCCGACCGTGATGAGGTGGACACGGTGATCAGCGCGCTCGGTCAGGCAATCGCGGAGGCCGGCGGCGACGCTGGCGCAGACGAACGGAACACGGACAAGACGGAGACATCGGATGCCTGAAGTGCAGGTCGAGATCGGGGGCCGCAGTTTTGAGGTGGCTTGCCAGGCGGGTGAAGAACATTATCTCAAGAGTGCCGCCAAGATGCTGGACGAAGAGGCCGCCGTGCTTGCGGCACAGATCGGGCGCATACCCGAGTCGCGCATGTTGTTGATGGCGGGCCTGATGCTGGCGGACAAGACTGCAGGTTTGCAGGACAAACTGCGCGAGGCCGAGGACCGCATGGCGGAGAAGGAGGCGGAGTTGAACCAGCTCCGCAACGCACCGGCACCTGCACCAGAGCGGATCGAGGTGCCGGTCATCCCCGACGCTGTGACCGAGACTCTGGCCGAAATTGCGGCGCGCGCCGAGGCGTTGGCCGAAACAGTCGACGATGCGCGTGCGGGGTAATCGGCGCGCCCTCGCAGGGCTCATCTGGTGGCGCGCATGATCAAGTGGGGTGCGGGGCTCGTTCTGGTGCTGCTGGTGGCGGTGCTGGCCTTCATTCGCCTTGCGCCGTCTGATCCTGCACGCTGGCACCAGATGCCCGAGAGTGTGACCGATCGCGATCTGGAGGGCGGTGCCATGCGTCGCGCCAAGGGAGATCTGGCGGCGCTCGACCTGATCATTCGCGAGACACCGCGCACAAGGGTTTTGGCCGGGGATGTCGGGCAGGGGATGGTAACCTATGTCACCCGCTCTAAACTGTTTGGCTTTCCAGATTACACGACGGTTCGACAGGACGGAGATATGCTTGAGATTTTCGGGCGTTTGCGCTTTGGCAAGTCAGATCTGGGCGTGAACGCCGCCCGTATCGACGGCTGGCTCGACCGGTTCGCTCAGGCTGGATGACAGGCAGCCATCGCTGACCTTACGCCAGATCGGCACGTTGAGCGACATGCCGCAGCGCGCCATGAACATCTTGCCATCGACCCGCAGGCAGATCATCTCGCCCATCTCGACCCGCGCGCCCTGGCTGTCGGTGCAGTAGCATTCCACCGTCTTGCCGCCGATGGTGGCATCCGAAAGCGCGGGCGTGGCCGCGAACAGGAGGGGCAATAGCAGTCGCATATCTCAAAGATACCACAGCTTTGCGCACTTGACCACGTCACAAGGATGGGACAGAGGATCAGCCCCATGGTGCCTTTGGACAGACTGGAACAGATCACGCAGCGTTTCGAGTATATCGAGGCGCAGATGATGCAGGGCGGCGGCGATATTGCGCAGCTTGGGCGCGAATATGCCGAGTTGCGCCCCGTCGTCGAGGAAATCCGCGCCTACCGGCAGGCCCTGGCGGATATCGAGGGCGCGCGCGCCATGCTCGATGATCCCGAAATGCGCGATCTGGCCCGTGCCGAGATCGAGGATCTGGAGGCGCGTTTGCCGGACATGGAGGCGGCGCTGCAACTGGCGCTCTTGCCGCGCGACAAGGCCGACAGCCGCGCCGCGATCCTCGAAATCCGCCCCGGTACGGGGGGCGAGGAGGCGGCGCTGTTCGCCGCAGATCTCATGCGCATGTATCACCGCTACACCGAGGCACAGGGCTGGTCCTTCGAGGTGATCGAGGATCAATGGAGCGAGCTTGGCGGCCTGCGCGAACTGGTGGCACGGGTGGGCGGCGAGGGCGTCTTTGCCCGGCTCAAGTTCGAATCCGGCGTCCACCGCGTGCAGCGCGTCCCCGAGACCGAGAGCGGCGGGCGCATTCATACCTCTGCCGCCACGGTCGCGGTCCTGCCCGAGGCCGAGGATGTCGATATCCAGATCGACCCGAACGATCTGCGCATCGATACGATGCGGTCCTCCGGTGCGGGCGGTCAGCACGTGAACACCACCGATTCGGCGGTGCGGATCACCCATATTCCCACCGGGCTGGTGGTCACCAGCAGCCAGAAATCGCAGCACCGCAACCGCGAGATTGCGATGGACGTGCTGAAATCGCGGCTCTTTGACATGGAACGCAGCCGGGTGGACGGCGAACGCTCGGCCAGCCGCGCCGCACAGGTGGGCAGCGGCGACCGCTCCGAGCGCATCCGCACCTATAATTTCCCGCAAGGTCGAATGACCGATCATCGCATCAACCTCACGCTCTACAAGCTCGACCAGGTGATGCAGGGCGATCTCGACGAGGTGATCGACGCGCTGACGGCGGATGCGCAGGCCACGCTACTGGCCGAGATGTCGTGAGCGCGCAAGCCGCTCTTGTCGCGGCCACGCGCAGGCTTGGGGCGGCGGGGATCGACGGGGCTGCAGGTGACGCACGGGCGCTGTTGGCGGCGGCCATGCAGGTGCCACGCGACCGGCTGACCTTGCATCTGGGCGATGATCTCGAGGCGGCAGCGGCGGCGCGGTTCGACGCGATGGTCGCGCGACGCATGGCACGCGAGCCGGTGGCGAAGATCATCGGGCGGCGCGACTTTTGGGGGCGCAGCTTTGAGGTGACGGCAGATGTGCTCGATCCGCGCCCCGAAACCGAATGCCTGATCGCCGAGGCGCTGCGCGGCCCGGTGCCGGCGCGGCTGCTCGATCTGGGCACCGGCAGCGGGATCATCGCGGTAACGCTCCTGGCCGAATGGCCCGGGGCGCGGGGCGTGGCCACCGATATCAGCGCGGCGGCGCTTGAGGTGACGGGGCGCAACGCGGCGCGGCACGGGGTGGACGCGCGGCTCGATCTTTGCCGCTCGGACTGGTTTTCGCAGGTCATGGGCGGCTTTGACCTGATCGTCTCGAACCCGCCCTATATCGCCGCCAACGAGATGACCGGGCTGGCCCCGGAGGTATGCGAATACGATCCGCGCGTCGCTTTGACCGATGATGGTGACGGGCTGATGGCCTATCGCGCTATCGCTGGCGGTGCGCACGCCCAGCTAAAGCCCGGGGGGCGACTGATGTTTGAAATCGGCTGGCGCCAAGGTGCGGCTGTCGCGGATATTCTGCATGCGACGGGATTCGAGGACGTCAGAGCCCTGCCCGATCTGGAGCGTCGTGACCGGGTTGTTTGTGGCATATACACCGGCTGAAACCAGCCTGACTCAGCCATATTCCGCATGAATCGCGGAAAATTTCCGCTTTGCTCTTGTATACGTCCGCCGTGCGTGCTTAGTGGAGGTCAGTCACGACGGAGGATGCCTCTCGGCGGTCCCGCGTGACACCAAGCCAGAACATGTCAGATCCGGTTCATTTTCGGCGCAGGGGGCGCCAGTCGGGTCAAGCGAACATTTGAGCACAGGGCTGGACAGCACCATATGAGATCATCGAAGTCACGTCAGCGGAACAAGCCGAACCGCAACCGTTCGGTCGGGAATGTCGTCAACCGGGTTTTCGACAGCTCCGGGCCCGAGGGCAAGGTGCGGGGAACACCGCAGCAAATCATCGAGAAATACAATCAGCTGGCACGGGATGCGCAGCTGGCTGGTGATCGGGTTGCGACCGAAAACTTTCAGCAACACGCCGAGCACTATCTGCGCTTGCTGGGAGAGGCCCAGAAAGAGCAGGACGCTCGTCGCGAAGAGCAGGAGCGCCAGAACCGCGAACGCCAGGCGGAGCGAGATCGGGATCGGGATCGCAACGATCGGCAGGGCGGTGGCGACGCCGAGGGATCGGGGGGTGCGCAGCCGGCCGGAACCACGGAACAGCCCGACGTGATCGGCGCTGATGACTCGCGCGATAGTGGTCTGGTCGAAACCCCTGAAACCCAATCCCAAGCCGCGCCCGCGTCAGAGCCGCAAGCCGCGCCCAAACGCCCTCGCAAACCGCGCGCCAAGCGGCCGCCCAAGTCGGACGCCGCCAAGCAGGACGGTGCGGACGGCGCGTCGACAGGCGGGGAGCCCTCGGATAACTCGACCAAAGCTGCGGAATAATCTGCCAGCCGGACGTGCTGGCGTTGTTTTTTGTGGTCTGATCCCGAATTGAGTATTTGAAGAACGGTGAAGATGGGGGCGATGCCGGAGGCAATGCCTCTCCTCTTAACTGAATATCCAAACGAGAGACCCGATGCCCACTGATCGCCCGCAGCCTGTCTTTGTGCTCGTGCGCCCGCAGATGGGCGAGAATATCGGTGCCGCAGCGCGCGCGATGTGGAATTTTGGCCTCGACCGGATGCGTATTACTGCGCCCCGTGATGGCTGGCCCAATCCCAAGGCTGTCGCCATGGCGAGCGGTGCGGGCCGTCTTCTGGATGAGGCGCGGTTGGTCGATGATACCGCGAGTGCGGTTTCGGATTGTACATTTGTCCTTGCCACGACCGCGCGGGCACGCGGCCTGACAAAGCCGGTCTTCAGTCCCGAGCGCGCTATGGAGCTTGCTGCGGAAAAGATCGCGGCGGGCGAGAAGGTGGCTGTGCTTTTCGGGCCGGAGCGCGCGGGGCTCGAGAATGACGATATCGCCCGCGCCAATGCCATCATAAATGTACCGGTCAACCCCGAGTTCGCCAGTCTTAATCTCGCTCAATGTGTTCTATTGACCGCATATGAATGGCAACTGGCTGCGTCGGAAATCGCGCCCGAGCGTGTCGACATGGCCAAGGCCGACTGGGCCGAACAGATTGAAATCGAGAAGCTCGCGTCGCATTACGAGGCGCAGTTGGGCGAGGCCGGTTTTTTCTTTCCCGAGCACAAGGCCGAGACGATGAAGCTCAATCTTCGCAACATGTGGAGCCGTATGCCTCTCACGCGGGCAGACGTACAGATGTTGCACGGGGTGATGCGGCAGATGGTCCGCTGGAAAGCGCGCGGTTGAAGCGGTGCGGGCCGCGACCTAATCTTGGCGGGCGCAAGGGGACGAGAGGCTGAGGCATGAGTGGAAAACGCAGCATTTTCGAAGAGGTTGGGCAGGCGGAGAGCAAACAAAAGCCGCAGGGCGGTATGATTGACGCCGGCCGCCGGGGCGCGAGAGGCGCTATTCGGCTTTGGCTGATGGTGCTGTTCGGCCTCGTTGTCGTGATGATCGCCGTAGGTGGGCTGACCCGGTTGACGGATAGTGGTCTCAGCATCACTGAATGGCGTCCTGTCACGGGAGCGCTGCCTCCCATGTCCGAGGCACATTGGGCAGAAGAGTTCGACAAATACCGTGCGATTCCCCAATATGAGTTGCTCAACAAGGGAATGAGCCTTGATGATTTCAAGTTCATTTATTGGTGGGAATGGGGTCATCGGCAGCTTGGCCGGGTGATCGGACTGGTCTGGGCGCTTGGGTTTTTCGGATTTCTGCTGGCGCGCCAGGTGCCCAAGGGCTGGACTGGGCGCTTGCTGTTCTTGGGTGTTCTGGGCGGTACGCAGGGTGCGATTGGCTGGTGGATGGTGGCCTCCGGCCTGACGGGTGACATGGTGGCGGTCGCCTCCTACAGGCTCGCAACGCATCTCGGGCTTGCCTTCATCATTCTGGGTTTCATTGCATGGTTCGTGTTGCTGTTGGGGCGTGAAGAGCGGGCCCTGATGCAGGCGCGCCGTGCGCGCGAGGGCAAGCTCTTCAGCCTCTCCACAGGGCTGATGCATTTTGCATTTCTGCAAATCTTGCTTGGAGCGCTGGTTGCTGGGATTGATGCCGGGCGCAGCTATACGGACTGGCCCTTGATGGCTGGCGGCCTTTTGCCTCCGGATATGATGGATCTGGTGCCTTGGTGGCGGAATTTCTTTGAAAACCCCGGAACCGTGCAATTCATCCATCGAGTGAGCGGCTATCTTTTGCTGGCTTTCGCGATCGTGGTCTGGCTCAGGGGGCGGCGCAGTGCCCATGCCGTGACGCGAGGTGCATTCAATGCGGTCTTTGCGGTTTTGTCTTTGCAGATCCTTCTGGGGATCATGACCGTTCTTTACATTGCCCCTTGGCAACTCGCGATCGCGCATCAGGTCCTGGCGGTTGTTCTTTGGGTGCTCATCCTGCGGGCGCGTTTTCTTAGTCAGTATCCGCGGGCCACGTCCATCAGGGGGGCATGAAATGACGGCCTACGAAGATCTCATGGCTCTTGAGCGGACCAGTCAGGCGCTGGCGCAGGTCGCCGGGCGCCTTGGCTGGGATCAGGAAACGATGATGCCGCGTGGCGCAGTCGAGCAGCGGGCGGAGGAAGCCGGCTCGATGCAAGCGATATTGCATGCCCGACGCACCGAGGCGCGACGCGGCGAGCTTCTGGCCGCGGCAGACGCCGAGGCCACCGACGAGGTGGAGCGCGCGCAATTGCGCCATATGCGTCGCGATTATGAAAGAGCGACCTGCGTCCCGCAAGACCTTGCGATTGCGCTCGCGCGCCTCACAAGCAAGGCACAGGGGCAGTGGGCTGCGGCACGAGCGGATGACGATTTTGCAGCCTTCTCGCCAGTCTTGGCCGAGGTGGTCCGGTTGAAACGCGAGGAGGCATCGGCCTTGGCAGAAGGGGGAGATCTTTACGACGCTCTCCTGGAGGATTTTGAACCGGGCATGAAGGCCGACCGGTTGGATGCGATCTTTGCCGCAATGCGGCCTCGGCTGGTAGAATTACGCGGTCGAGCGCTGGATGCAGCCTGGCCGAACATCGCGGGTCACTTTGATCAGCAGGCTCAGCTGCAACTGTCACGCAAATTGGCAGAAACATTTGGGTATGACCTCAGCCGCGGGCGGCTCGACCTCGCTGTGCATCCGTTCAGTTCCGGCAGTGGTGATGATGTACGCATCACCACGCGGGTCAGCGAGGCGGATCCGTTCAATTGCCTTTATTCGACGATTCACGAGGTGGGGCATGCCTGTTATGAGCAGGGCATTGATGCGGGCTATCGCCTCACGCCACTGGGGCAGGGCGTCTCTATGGGCGTCCATGAAAGCCAGAGCCGGATTTATGAGAACCAGCTGGGTCGTAGCCGGGCGTTTTGCGGCTGGCTCTATGGCCGGATGCGCGATGCCTTTGGCGATCTGGGCGTTGGCGATGAAGACAGCTTTTACCGCGCTGTGAATCGCGTGCATCGCGGTCATATTCGTACTGAGGCCGATGAGATCCAGTACAACCTGCATATCATGCTCCGCTACGATCTGGAGCGCGCGCTGATTGCCGGAGACCTGATGGTGGCTGATCTTGAGGCCGCCTGGAATGACCGGTTTAACGCGGATTTTGGCTATGAGGTTGATCGCGCCTCGAATGGTGTCTTGCAGGACGTGCACTGGTCGGTGGGCCTGTTTGGATATTTCCCGACATATAGCCTGGGCAATGTCTATGCTGGATGTCTTCACGCGAAGATGCGAGCTGACATCCCCGGACTGGACAGTCAATTGGCGAAAGGTGACCTTGCTGCGGCAACAGCTTGGCTGCGGAGCGGTGTGCAGTGTCATGGTGGTCTCTACGAACCGAACGAGACCATAACCAGAGCTTGCGGTTTTGCCCCGGGACCGGAACCATTGCTGGACTATCTGGAAACCAAGTTCGGCGCGCTTACTCGTTAATGATCACGCCCGGAATGTGGTCGTTCATCTGTTCGATACATTGCACAAGAAGGCCACGCAAAAGAGCAACGTCACGAGTATGGATTGCTTCGTTAAGTGTTTTCAGGGCCTTGGCTAGTTCGATCTCTGACAAATGCCCCTCTTGGGCGCGCAGGATCTTGGGGTGTGGCGTGGTCAGCATGTCCGAGCCGATCAGCAACTCTTCATAGAGCTTTTCTCCGGGGCGCAGACCGGTGATCTTTATCTCGACATCGCCGAGCGGGTTATCCTCATCGCGAACGGTCAGATCCGAGCCCTCGATCATCTTGCGCGCGACATCGCGCACGGCGACAGGCTTGCCCATATCCAGCACGAACACATCACCGCCCCGCGCGAACGATCCGGCAACCAGAACCAACCGTGCGGCTTCAGGTATGGTCATGAAATAGCGTGTGACATCATTATGGGTAAGAGTGACTGGACCACCAGCAGCGATTTGTTCGGCAAACAGGGGTATGACAGAGCCCGACGAGCCGATGACATTTCCAAAGCGGACCATCGAGAACCGAGTGGTTGTGCTGCGCGTCGCGAGGTCTTGCACGATCATTTCAGCCAGCCGCTTTGATGCCCCCATGACACTTGTGGGTCTCACGGCCTTGTCCGTGGATACGAGAATGAAACGCTCGACCCCGGCGTCGCGCGCGGCATTTGCCACGATGCGCGTGCCAAGGACGTTGTTGCGCATCCCCTCGATCGCGTTTTCCTCTACCAGCGGCACATGCTTGTAGGCTGCGGCATGCAGGACGATTTCGACACTTCGAGCGCGCATCAGAACATCGACGACGGATTTCTCGCAGACTGACCCAAGGATCGAGGTGATTTGCAAATCAGGTGCGAGACTGCGTAATTCTCTGTCGATCTCGAAAAGCGCGTGTTCGCTGTGATCGAACAGGATGAGCTGTCCAGGCTCGTATGAGATCAGCTGGCGGCACAGTTCGGAGCCGATAGAGCCGCCTGCGCCGGTGACCAATACGCAACGCCCCTTGTAGGTGGTCTTCACGCCGGGCAATTCGTCTTGCAGACCATCACGGCCCAACAGCGCATTGAGGTTCACGGGACGACTCTTGTAGATCCTGCTTTCGTTGTTGGTGATGATCTCGGAAAAAGACGGCAGCGCATGGACTTCGCAGCCTTGCTGCGCGATCTGGCGTGACAGAATAGTCCGCTTGGCCGGGGCCGCGCTCGGCATGGCGAGGATCACCCGCTGGATATTGTAGCGGTCTATGAGGTCAGGCAACTCAGCGGGTCTGTGGACCTTGAGGCCGGCGATCGTCAGAGATTGCAGGCGAGGCTCGTCATCCACAAAAGCCATCGGCAGCACTTCGTCATCTGTTGCCAGCGCGGTAGCGAGTTGCTGGCCGGTTTGACCCGCACCGTAGATCAACACCCGCAGGCGACGGTTCCCGCTGCGGTAGACCCGCAGCAACAGCAATCGAAGCATCAGCCGGGACGTCACCGACATGATGATGAACGTCATGCCGGTAATTGCATAGATCAGCGCCGGAGTCGTGCCATCCGACAGGAACACAGACCCCAAGAGCCCGGACCCGACGATCGACAACGCCACCCAGCCTGAGTTGAGCATTCCGTTCATTTCGTAGGACTTGAGTTTGACCTTGTGGAGTCCGAAGAACGTTGCCACCCCGGCCGCCACGCACATCATCAAGATCAGTTCGTTGAACAATACGCTGCTGTCTTGTTGAAACGCATCTGCTCCGAAAACAAGCAACAGCGACAAGCTGTGCGAGAAAACAAGGATCACCATGTCCAGCGACAGGAAGAACGCCTGCTTTTGACCTTGGGTCAATGCGGTGACGATGCGGTATAGCAATGCCCTGACCTCTAACAATGAATTTTCATAACGCTACAGATTTGCCTTACAGGCAACCACGAGGGTTCCGCTTCGAAATATGGCCGCTTGCGAAAAATGCGCGGATTTCAGCCGACGTGCACATGAATTGATCATATGCGATGGCTCAGAATATGCACGCCATCGTCCTCAGGGGCGGGCACTGCGGGTTGAAAATACACGAATCACGGTTAGCCATATCAGGCGGATATCGTAGCACAAGCTCTGGTGTCGCGCCCAAATCAAATCCAGTCGCGCTTTTCTTGGAATACAACGATTGAAATATGTGTTTTCCGTGCTTTCCGCAGTATTGCATGCGCTGAGCAACTGCTCCTCGGTGCGATGATAGACCAGTGTGGCGAGGCCCGTTATTCCGGGGCGCTTGCTCAGAACTTCGCCGTAGATATCGGGGCAGGCGTCAACATAGCAGCGCAGCGGAGGTCGCGGGCCGACAAAGCTCATGTCGCCTCGTAAAACATTGAGAAGTTGAGGTAATTCATCCAACCGAGAAGCGCGCAAACGCTTGCCGAGTTTCGTGACGCGGTGTTTTTTATACCCCGATGAAACGCCGGTGTCATTCGCAACCACGCGCATTGTGCGGAACTTCCAAAGGCAGAACGGTGTCTCGGGCGTCTTCATACGTTCGGAGAGATAAAAAATCGGACGTCCGTCAATCAATGCGATGAGCAGAGCAATGCCAAGGATGAATGGCCAGAGTACAAGGAGCAGAACGAGGGCAAGCCCGATGTCGAAGGCCCTCTTGGCTGGGGTCATTGTCTGGTCTCCAGGCTGTGCCAATCGTGGATCATCTGATCTGCCGTCGTGCTCAGATACAGAAATGGAAGCAAACGGGCAAGTCGCGAGCCATCCAGCGTAACCGACTGCACGGCGTGATCCGGGGCTGTCTGCCAGTGTATCGGCCGTTCAGCCGCGCGCATGATGCTCTCCATGCTCAATGGCTGCGGTGCAGTGACGTTCAGGCACTCGGGCAGGTCGCCGGGCGGCAAGTCACACAGCGCGCGCAGGATGTCGGCAAGGTCCTTTGGCGATATGTAGCTGCGCACGGGCCCCTCACCATTCGCAAAACGGTGGAGATGGACCGGGCCGGCCGATTTCACCAGTTTCGGACCCTGATTTTCGGCCCCGATCACGTTGGCCACCCGTAAGCAGCAGTGTCGTCGGGGGCTTGCGGAAAGCGCTTGCACAGCCTGCTCCATCGCCAGCTTGGCGGCGCCATAGGTATTCACCGGCCGGGCGTGATCGCTCTCACTCAATCTCGTTCCGGGGCCATAGACTGCGGAAGAGGAAAAATGCAGCACGCGCCGCGCGCCACAGACCTCGGCCAGTGCCTCGGTATGCGCCACCAGCCTTGCATTGGTCGCGAGGTTCTCTTCGGAGCCAGTAACTTGCCCCCAGAGCGCGATAACCGTGTCGCAGGGCGGGATGGCTGGCATCGGTGTGCCTGGTGTCCAGGTTACATCGGCCGGGCCGGTGCGTGCGAGCCAGACAACCTCTTCTGGCGGACGGTCGTGCCATGCTTGTCGTAGCAGGGCGGCAATGCGGCCCGAGGCTCCGGTGACAAGTATACGCTCAAAAAGATGTGTTTGGGTCACGTCGCAACGCTACCTGTTGTTCGATTTCAGATTCCGATTGTCTAGCACGTGGTGCACGGGGTAGGAACCAGAGCAATGCAGGACGAACGGGGGAATCGCAACGTGATGCGGGGAAGCAAGGGTATCCTTGGGCTGGCGATGTTTATGAGTCTGACTGCTTGCAGTTTGCCCAGAGGTGCGGCCCTGCAAAGTGAAGTCATCGCCGAACGCGACGCAGAAAATCCGACCTTTCAGGTTGTCGAGGTGACGCGCCGCACGACACCAGCGCTTGCGTTATGGCCAGCGACGGGCTGGAAAGGCTTTTATCACTGGCCCAGTGCAGGCCGGGGCCCCGATTCAACGCTTATCCAGACAGGCGATACGCTGGAAGTGGTGATATGGGATAGCCAGGAGAACTCTTTGCTGGCCGATGAAGCTTCAAAATCGACCGTGGTTCCACCTGTCACGGTGTCGCCGTCGGGCGAGATATTCATGCCCTATCTGGGTGACATCCAAGTGCGCGGCATGACCGCCTTTTCAGCGCGCGAGAAGCTTCAGACCCGAATGCTTGACATTGCGCCGTCTGCCCAGGTGCAATTGAATGTCGCGCCGGGACGGAACAACGCGGTGGACGTGGTCGGCGGTGTTGGTGCCCCGGGCAGCTTCCCGATGGAATCTCGCAATACGCGTGTTCTGAGCGTGCTGGCGCAGGCGGGGGGGATTACTCCCAACATGGTGCATCCGCTCATCGTCTTGCAGCGTGGATCACAGGTCTATGAGACCCGTGCCGAAGATCTGTATGAAGAACCTGCGCGCAACATACTGGTGCGGGGCGGTGATCAGATCGTGGTGACAGAGGATGACCGCACCTTCAATGTGCTCGGTGCCGCAGGTAAACAAAGCGTGATTTCCTTTGAAAAGGAAAGCATGAGTGCGATGGAGGCTGTCTCGGCAATGGGGGGGCTAAGCGCGTCCCGCGCCGACCCCAAGGGCCTTCTGGTTCTGCGCGAATATGACGGGCGGGCCATCACGCCCGACAAACCCGGACCGGATATGCGGCAGGTCATCTTCTCTTTGGATTTTACGGATGCGGACGGTCTCTTTGCGGCGCGGCAGTTTGATATAAACCCGGGTGATACGTTGCTCGCGACTGAATCGCCTGTCACACGGGTGCAGACCATCCTCGGTCTCTTTGGTACCGTCGTAGGCTTTGGCTCTACAGCCGCCAACCTATCGAATTGATAAGGCGGCGGGCGCATCACTAGGCAGCACACCCATAAATTCCTGTTCAATCGCATATGTTTTTGATTCAATTGTCGCGAAATCTGGGGCGGGCGAAGGCAAATGGCGCGCTCAGATATGAGCGATCTGGAATGGGACTTCATCAAAGCGGTCTTGCCCAACAAGACGCGGGGCAAGACGCGCGTTGACGACCGGCGTGTGATCAACGGGATTTTCTATGTTCTGCGCACAGGCATCCCCTGGGCTGATCTGCCCGGCGAGTACGGCCCGCCAACGACGGTCACAATCGCTTCAATCGCTGGAGCTATGCAGGCCAGTGGGACCGGATCATGGACGCCCACAACGTGGACATGGTCATGGTGGACGGCACGAGCATCCGGGCGCGCCATGCCGCGACGACGCTCAAAAAAGACCCGCGCCGCTGTTCAGGTCGCTCTCGGGGCGGATTTGGGACGAAAATTCATGCGCTTTTAAATCAGGACGGTTTGCCGTTCCGGTATGAATTGACACCCGGACAAGTCCACGACGCGCCGCCCTGCAAGCAACTCCTGGACAAGCTACAACCCGGCCAGCATGTGCTGGCGGACAAGGCATATGACGCCGACTGAATCAGAGCCATGATCTGGGAGCAGGTGCAATCGACGTGATCCGCCCAAAGCCGAACCGAAAACTGCCCGCCGAGTTCGACGCTGGCCTTTACAAGGAACGCAACAAGATCGAGCGCTTCTTTGGCAGGCTCAAAGCCTCCTTCCGACGCATCGCAACCCGATACGAGAAAACGTCACGCAACTTCTTGTCGATGATCAAATTGGCGTCGGTCAGGCTGTGGATCGAGTTTTATGAGTCCGTTGCCTAATCTCGAATCGCTTTAAAACGCTTTCTCTGGACGCGGTTACGGCATGCATGACAGGCCCCTGAGGGCGTCGGAGGCAATCAAGTTTCCAACTGGTGTCAGAGGTTCGTATCCGTTGGGTCCGTGTCCAGGCACCTCAATCGTCTATGGTGCCGGTGCTGGTCCGGGATTTAGCCATGCATTTGCAAGGCAAGTGAAACCTTGTCGGCGAACTGGCGAAGATCCCTGCCAATCTCCGCGCGCCGTTTGGTGGTAAACCTGCGGATAGGTCCCGTTGCGCCGATGCTGAATGTGGCACCGATATTGCCGATGCGGATCGGTGCGGCAACCGAGGATACCCCGACCTCGATCTCTTCGACGCATTCCGCGTAGCCGGACAGGCGGATCTGGGCGAACTCCTTGCGCAGGGCCTCGGGGTCGCGCTTGGTCTGAGGCGTGTAGCTGCGCATCGGGCCGTTAAGGATTTCCTCGCGAAACCCGTCCTCGGCAAAGGCCGCGATGACCTTCGAGCAAGAACAGGCATGCATCGGGCGGAACCCGAGGCCCGGATGAATGAATGAGCGTGCGAGGTCATGCGGTGTTTCCACGTGAATGATCTCGACGCCCCTGTTGCGAAAACGCGAAAGGAACACCGCCTCGCCGAACGCGTCCGCCGCCTCGCGCAGCGTCGGTGCGGCGGCCTGACTGGCGTCGACGTCAGTCTGTCCCAGGAGCGCAAGGCGCACCAGCCGTTCGCCGATCAGGAAGCGCCCGGGCTCCGGCTCGTCAAGCAGGCGATGCTCCGCCAGCGATTGCAGCAGGCGGTAGCAGGTCGGGCGCGGCAGGCCCGTCGCTTGCTGGATTTCGGGTGTCGTGACAGCGCGTCCGGCGATGGCGACAGTTTCCAGAAGGCTGGTCAATCTTTCGAGATGCACGGCGGTCTCATAAAATGAACGTTTGTCTCATCATTTGAAATTTGCTACGAGAAGTCAAGGTGGAGAGGGAGGAGATTCTCATGGAGTGTTGCGGACCGGGCTATGCCAGCCCCGCCGAGGCCATCAAGGCCTCGCGCGAAAAATTGCTGTATACGATCGCGATCTACACGGGCACCGGCATTCAAAAGCCGGATTACCTTGCTACCGTGGATGTCGATCCCGAGAGCCCGACCTATTCCGAGGTGATTCACCGGCTGGAGATGCCCGGCATCGGCGACGAGCTGCACCATATGGGCTGGAACGCCTGCTCAAGCTGCCATGACGATGCCGGTATGTCGCGCAAATACCTGTTGCTGCCCGGTGTGCGCTCCAACAATATCCATGTCGTCGACACCGCCACCGACCCGCGCGCACCGCGTCTGCACAAGGTGATCGACGGCGCCGAGATCAAGGCCAAGGCCGATCTGTCGGGGCCGCATACGGTGCATTGCCTCGGCTCTGAAATTATCATCTCGTTCCTGGGCGATGCCAAGGGCGAGGCGCCGGGCGGCTACCTGCATCTCAACAAGGAGTTCGAGATCGTGGGCCGTTGGGAAAACTCGATGGGCGATATCAAGTTCGGCTATGATTTCTGGTACCAGCCGCGTCACAACATCATGGTGTCCTCGGAATGGGCCGCGCCCAACACCTTCATGCCGGGCTTTGACCTCGAAGAGGTGGGGCACCTGAAATACGGGCGCGAGCTGCATTTCTGGGATTTTGAAAAGCGCGAGCCGATTCAGTCCATGTATCTGGGCGAGGATGGGCTCATCCCGCTGGAGGTCAAGTTTCACCACGACCCCGACAGCACGCATGGGTTTTGCTGCGCCGCGCTCTCGACGAACGTCATCCATTGGTGGCGCGACGACGCGGGCGAGTGGCAGTGGGAAAAGATCATCGACGTGGCCAACGAGCCGCATCCCGAATGGCCGATCCCGGTGCCGGGGGTGATGTCGGCGCTCCTGGTGTCGATGGACGACAAGTATATCTACATCAACAACTGGCTGCATGGCGACATGCGCCAATATGACATTTCCGACCCGCACAATCCCAAGCTGACCGGGCAGGTCTGGATGGGGGGCCTTCTGGGCCGTGCACCTGTCGTGAACGGCGTCGAGATGGCGGGCGGGCCGCAAATGTTCCAGCTTTCTCTGGACGGGCGGCGGCTCTACGTCACCACCTCGCTCTTCTCGACATGGGACAACCAGTTCTACCCGGCGATCCGCGAGAAGGGCGGGGTGATGGTGATGATCGACTGCGATCCCGAAAACGGCGGCATGACCCTCAACCCCGATTTCATCGTCGATTTCGGGCAAGAGCCCAACGGGCCCTCGCGCTGCCACGAGGCGCGCTATCCCGGCGGCGACTGCACCAGCGATATCTGGCTATGACCACGCGGACCGTCACCATCGCCAATCGCGGCAATGCCACCTACGAGGTCGAGGCGCGCCGCCCGCTGCTCGATGCCTTGCGCGAGCAGGGGGTCGATCTGCCCTATGGCTGTAAATATGGCGGCTGCATCACCTGCGCGGCCAAGCTGACGGCGGGTGAAGTCGATCAGCGGCGTCAGGTCGCGCTCAACAACCGTCAGATCGCCAATGGCTATGTCATCCTCTGCGTTGCACGCCCCCTCACCGACATCACGCTGGAAATCGGCGTCGAGAGCCACGACCGGCTCTACCGCAACCCGTTTCTCGACCCGCTTCAATCGCATGAATTGAAGGCCGGCATCGCCACCCCCAAGGAGCCCTGAGATGGACCACACCCAACCCTATTCCGAAGCGTATCTGCAAGGCATCCTCAAGTCGGTCAAGACCATCGCGATGGTGGGCGCGAGCCCGGACAAGACCAAATTCAGCTATGGTGTTTTGCGCGTGCTCGATGAGACAGGGTACGACATGATCCCGGTCAACCCGCGCCCGGGGCTGGAAGAGATCCGAGGGATCAAGGTTTATCCTTCGCTGGCCAGCATAGATCGCCCGGTCGATATGGTCGAAGTGTTCCGTCGGCCGGAGGATCTTATGGGTATCACCGAAGAGGCCATCGAAATCGGGGCCAAGGTTCTTTGGGGTCAAATCGGCGTGGTCGATCACGAGGCGGCCCGCCGCGCCGAGGCGGCGGGGATGCAAGTAGTGATGGATCGCTGCCCCAAGATCGAGCTGTTTCGCCCCTTCTGGAAGCCGAAACTGCACCTTGGGATATGACCGAACGGCAGATGCACGCCTGTTGCTGTCCGGGTGCCATGGCGCTCGACTGGCCGTTTGGCGCGCTGATGCGCAGATTCGGGTGGACCGACACGGAAAAGGAGCCAGACATGGGCCAGACAATCACGAAAAGCGCCAAGGACATCGTCAGGGCGGCACGCGAGGCGGTGCCCGAGATGAGCGTCGAGGAGGCACTGCCGCTGGCGGACAGCGACAGCCATGTCTTCGTCGATCTGCGCGACGGCACTGAGCAGGCGAAGACCGGGATCATCCCCGGTGCCGTCGCCTCGTCGCGGGGGATGATGGAGTTTCACATCGACCCCGAGAGCCCGGCGCACAAGCCTGCATTCAACCAGGACAAAACCTATGTCTTCTATTGCGCCAGCGGCGGGCGCTCTGCGTTGGCCGCGCAGGCGGCGATGGATATGGGGCTCAGGCCGGTGGTCAACCTGCGCGGTGGCGTCGGCGCGTGGACAAAGGCGGGCGGTGCGCTCGAATGAAATGACCCGAAGGGAGGCGATCATGACGGATTATCCGGTGAACATGGAGATGAAACCGCAGGTCGAGGGCTTCTTTGACGAGGCCAGCAACACCGTCTCCTATCTGGTGACTGACCCCGAAAGCCGCGCCTGCGCGATCATCGACAGTGTGCTCGATCTCGATTACGCGGCAGGGCGCATCGCCACCGACAGCGCCGACCGCCTGATCGCGGCGGTCGAGGGCAGGGGGCTCACCCTCGAATGGATCATCGAGACGCATGTCCACGCCGACCACCTGAGCGCGGCCCCCTATATTCAGGAGAAACTCGGCGGCAAGGTTGGCGTCGGCGCGGGCATCATCGCGGTGCAGGACACGTTCGGCAAGATCTTCAACGAGGGCACCGAGTTTCAGCGCGACGGCAGCCAGTTCGACGCGCTCTTTGAGGATGGCGATACCTACATGATCGGCACCATGCAGGGCTTTGCCATCGCCACGCCCGGCCATACGCCCGCCTGCATGGTCCATGTCATCGGCAACGCGGCCTTTGCCGGCGACACGCTTTTCATGCCCGATGGCGGCTCGGCGCGCGCCGATTTTCCCGGTGGCGACGCGGGCGCGCTCTATGACAGCATCCAGAAGGTACTGAGCCTGCCCGCCGACATGCGGCTCTTCATCTGCCACGATTACGGACCCGGCGGGCGCGAGATCGCGTGGGAGACGACGGTGGGCGAGGAGCGTGAGACCAACATCCACGTGGGCGGCGGCAAGACCAAGGAAGAATTCGTCCGCTTCCGCACCGAGCGCGACGCGCAACTGGCGATGCCCAAGCTGATCATCCCGTCGATTCAGGTCAACATGCGCGCGGGCGAGATGCCGAGCGACGGGCAGGGCAACATGACCCTCAAGGTGCCGATCAACGCCTTCAAGTGAGGTGCGGCGGAGGTCCGGGTGGACGCTCCGCCGATCTGATCACGCGACGGGCAGGGCGGCCAGATCCCGTGCCTGCTCGCGCAGCACGAATTTCTGGATCTTGCCGGTCGAGGTGCGCGGGATATCCGTGAACACCACCTTTCCCGGCACCTTGTAGGGGGCTAGGTGATCGCGGCACCAGGCGCGCAGCGCCTCGGCCTCCACAGCCTGCCCCTCGGCCAGTTCGACAAAGGCACAAGGCGTCTCGCCCCATTTCTCGTGCGGCATGGCAACCACGGCAACCACCGCCACGGCGGGATGCCGGTAAAGCGCCTCCTCCACCTCGATCGACGAGATATTCTCGCCGCCCGAGATGATCACGTCCTTGGACCGGTCCTTGAGCTGGATATAGCCATCCGCATGCACCACCCCCAGATCGCCGGAGTGGAACCAGCCCCCGGCAAAGGCGTCCCGCGTGGCCTGCGGATTGCGGAAATAGCCCTTCATCACGACGTTGCCGCGAAACATCACCTCGCCCATGGTCTCGCCATCGCGCGGCACCGGGGCCATGGTCTCGGGGTCCATCACCTGCAACCCTTCCAGCGGCAGGTAACGCACCCCCTGCCGGGATTTCAGCCGCGCCTGCTCAGGCGCGGGCAGATCGGACCACGCGCCGTGCCATTCATTGACCACCGCCGGGCCATAGGTCTCGGTCAGCCCGTAGAGATGCGTCACGCCAAAGCCCGCCGCCTGCATGTCCGCCAGCAGCTTTTCGGGCGGCGGTGCTGCGGCGGTAAAGAACTGCACCTCTCGCGAAAACGCCCGCTTTTCGGCCTCGGGGGCCGAAATCAGCAGCGACATCACGATGGGCGCGCCGCACAGATGCGTGACGC
The DNA here is from genome assembly GCF_947259555.1 of uncultured Roseovarius sp. GTDB lineage: Bacteria > Pseudomonadota > Alphaproteobacteria > Rhodobacterales > Rhodobacteraceae > Roseovarius. Next base: position 9,596 of record NZ_CAMYMD010000098.1, on the reverse strand, counting down.
CTTCCTCGGCCAGCGCCGCCCAGATCGGCTCGGCGCGTACCTGCCGCAGGCAGACATGCGTGCCGATGATCGCCGACAGCGTCCACGGGAAACACCAGCCGTTGCAGTGAAACATCGGCAGGGTCCACAGATAGACGCTGTGCTTCGCCATCGAGGTGGTCAGCGCATTGCCCTGCGCCAAGAGATAGGCGCCGCGATGATGCGACACCACGCCCTTGGGATCGCCGGTCGTGCCCGAGGTGTAGTTGATCGAAATCGCGTCCCACTCGTCCTCCGGCATGAGCCAAGCAAAATCGGGATCGCCTTCCGAGACGAACCACTCGTAATCCAGAACATCGTCACAGCCACCCACCCCGGTGAACTCCGCATCGTCATACTGAATGACCAGCGGGTCGACCTGCGCCAGCGCCAGTGCTTCCTGCATCAGCCCCATGAGCTCGCGGTCCACGATCACCACCCGGGCCATCGCGTGATCGAGCTGAAAGGCGATGATGGCGGCATCGAGCCGGGTGTTGATCGAATGCAGCACCGCGCCACACATCGGCACGCCGTAATGGCATTCCAGCATCGCGGGCGTATTGGCCAGCAGCGCCGAGACGGTATCACCCCGCCCGATCCCCGTCCGCGACAGGGCCGAGGCCAGCTGCCGCGAGCGCGCGTAAAACTCCGCATAGCTGCGCCGCAGGCCCCCGTGCACAATCGCCGTGTGCTCCGGATAGACGCTCGCCGCCCGCTCCAGAAAGCTCAGCGGGGTGAGCGGCTGATAATTTGCCGGGTTGCGATCAAGGCCAGTGTTATAGGGGTTCTCCATCCTGTCGATCACTTGTCCTGCCACGCGGGCGCGCGTTTCTCGATAAAGGCGCCGATGCCCTCTTCGGCATCATGCGCCAGCATGTTGTCGACCATCACGGTCGAGGCATAATCATAGGCCGCCGCCAGCGGCATCTCGCGCTGCGCGTAATAGGCGCGCTTGCCGGTGGCCAGCGTCATGCTCGATTTCGAGGCGACCTTGCGCGCCATTTCCATCACAGTCGCTGTCAGCGCCTCGTCGGCCACCGCCCGGTTGACCAGCCCGATCTCGGCGGCGCGCGCGGCTGGGGTCATGTCGCCGGTCAGCAGCATCTCCATGGCGTGCTTGTCCGCCACGTTGCGCGACAGCGCCACCATCGGGGTCGAGCAGAAAAGCCCGATATGCACCCCCGGCGTGCTGAAGCGCGCGCTCTCGGCCGCCACTGCCAGATCGCAGCTTGCCACCAGCTGACAGCCCGCCGCCGTGGCCACGCCCGTCACCTCGGCGATGACCGGCTTGGGGCAGTTCACCACGGCCTGCATCACGGCAGAGCATTGCGCCATGACCTGCGTAAAATAGGTGCGGCCCCGGTCCGGGGCGTCGCGCCCGGCGGTCATTTCCTTGAGATCGTGGCCCGCGCAGAAGGCCGGGCCGTTGGCGGCGAGTACGATCACCCGCACCTCTGGATCATTACCCGCATTGGTCAAGGCGCGACCCAGTTCGGCCAGCATCGCCTCGGACAGTGCATTGCGCCGTGCTACGTCATTCAGCGTTAGGCGCAGGATGCCATCTTCGTCGAGGTCACGTTCAAGTATCGCATTGATCGGTTGAGTGTCGTTCATGCATCGTTTCCTGATAAATGGGGTGGTCTTGGCCATCGACCAGCCGCAGGGTCGTGGGCCATGCTCAATTCAGTGGCTCATCGCGGCAAACCCGAAGGGCACCGCGCAGTGTTTGCCGCGCGATGCGATGATCGGATAAATGGTCCGTCGGGCTCAGGCGACGGCCAGTTTCTTTCTAGGGTCGAAGAATGGCCGCTCAACGATAGTGGCATGGGCAGGCCCGGATTTGGTGTAGACCTCCAGCTCGGTCCCGAGATCGGCATATTCGACCGAAACCATGGCCAGTGCGATATTCTGTCCAAGCCGTGGCGAGTAGACCGCCGATGTGACCTTGCCGACGGCCTCGCCTTGATGGTTGACCTGCCAGAACCGGGTGTTTGGCCCCGAGAGCGGCGCACCGTCAAGTCTCAGCCCCACCTGCTTGCGCGAAACGCCGTTGTCGCGGATGCGGCGCAGGGCGAACTTGCCGATGAAATCGGCCTCCATGTCCACATTCACCAGCCGATCAAGGCCAAGCTCGTAGGGGTTTGTATAGATGTCGGCATCGGCGTGGTAGCTGAGCATGCCCGCCTCGATCCGGCGGATGGTTGAGGTGTGGCCGGGCTTGAGGCCGAAGGGCAGGCCGGCGGTCATGATCCGCTCCCACAGCGCATCGCCCCAATTGCCGTCGCGCAGGTAGATCTCGTAGCCCAGCTCGCTCGACCAGCCGGTGCGCGACACGATCAGCGGAATGCCGTCAAGCTCGACCTCGCGCAGCCAGTAATACCGCAGATCCATGATCTCGTCGCCAAAGAGCGCGCGCATGATCTCGCCCGACTGGGGCCCCTGCAATTGCAGGGGCGAGACGTCCGGCTCGGTGATCGTCACGTCGAGGCCGGAATGCACCGCCACGCCTTGTGCCCAGAGCAGGATGTCACTGTCGGCGAGCGACAGCCAGAAATGGTTTTCGCCCAGCCGCAGGCAGATCGGATCGTTGAGTATGCCGCCCTCGGCATTGGTGATCAGAACGTATTTGCACTGCCCCATCGCCATGTTCGACAGGTCGCGCGGCGTCAGCATCTGGGTGAATTTCGCGGCATCCGGTCCGGTGATCTCGACCTGCCGCTCGACGCCCACGTCGCACAGGATCGCATCGTTCACGAGGTTCCAGAAATTCTGCTCCGGATCGCCAAAGTCGCGCGGTATGTACATGTGGTTGTAGACTGAAAAGCCTTGTGCCCCCCAACGTACGGTCGCGTCGAAATATGGTGATTTGCGTATTTGTGTGCCGAACCCGAAATCAGTTGATTGAGCCATGTCATCGCCTCCCTTGTCGATAAGCGGCCATCGGGCCGCACTAGGTGTCATCACGGAGACGTTTTAACTTTACATACCGGTTCGGTGTGGTCTGAAAAATCTCCGGGCAGAGATATTGCAGACTGTTTTTTGACCGCAATAAGCCCATACGGTCGCGCGCGCTGAATATACGTTCGGCGCACAGTGAATCATGATTCTTCGATAGAGGGTTTTGTTGGCGGCGCGGCGTGCAGTTTCGCCAAATCCGGGTAGCCAGCCTTGACCGTGCGGATGGTGAAATACGTCACGTACCTGTCGATCCCCAGCTCGGCATCCAGCATACCGGCCATCAGCGTTTCGAACGCGGCCACGTTGCGCACAAAGACAGTCATGATGTAGTCCATGCCCCCGCCTGTGGCGACACAATGTGTGATCTCGTCGACTTTGGCGATATGTGCCTCGAAACGTTCGAAGTCGGCCTTGCGGTGGTGGGTCAAAGACACGGTCACGATAACCCGTGTGAAATCGACGATGCGATCCAGAGCGATCTCGGCGTGATACCCACGAATGAACCCTGCTGCCTTCAACCGGTCGAGACGTGCCCAGCAGGGGGTGGGCGAAAGGCTCACGATTTCCGCGAGCCGCGTCTTGCTCAATTGGCCATGCGTCTGGAGCGCGCTGAGAATACGAACGTCAATTGCGTCGAGGCCAGATTTCTTCATTCATGCACCTGCTCTGCGTAATCCTAAGTCCCTAACCGACCTTGTTCGCGACGTGTCACGGATAAACATAACGTAGCATTTAGAATGTGAGTGATTTTCTACGACCGCTTTTTGTCTGATCGCGGCGATGCGGCCTCTTTTGGGTCCGACTTTGAGCGGAGTTCGCTACGTGTGATGCACGGATCGGTCCGGTCGCGGGTTCTGCTCTGGAACGGACAGGCAAACCGCCATTGCAGATTATTTGCCTGTCCTTCGGGTCGCCGCGCGTGGCTCAGTCGGTGCCGTCGGCGCCGCGCTCGGCCTCAGCTTGTTCCGCAGCCCATGCGCCGGCAGCCTCTACCGCCAAAGGAGAGGCCGTGGGAAGCACGCCCAGATAGCTCTCGGTTTCCTCGACAGGGACCGTTGAGCGCTGCGTCATTCGATAGAGCGCATAGAGTGCGATGATCGAGAAGGTCGCACCAAGTACCAGCCAGAACGCGAATGGTCCAAGCCATTGCATCGCCCAACCGGTCACGAGCGGACCAGCGATCGCTCCCAACCCAAAGGTGAACACCAGCCCCCCTGATGCCGCCGGCATATCCTCGGCCGAAAGTGCATCGTTGGTGTAGGCCAGAAAGAGCGCATAAAGCGGCGTGGTCACGCCTCCCGCGAAAAAGGCAGAGGCCATCAGAGGCCAGAGGCCACCGCCGGAGGCCCACCCGATCGAGCAAGAGGCCGCACCGAGCGCCGCCGCGCCAAAAATCAGCTTGCGCCGATCCATCCGGTCCGACAGCCAGCCGATCGGGTATTGCATCACCAGCGCACCGGCAAAGAGCATCGCAACGAACAAGGCGACTTGCGCCGCCGTCAGCCCGATCTGCGTGCCAAAAACGGCCCCCATGCCGGATTGCGTTGCATAGACATTGCCCAACAGAAAAATCCCCACGGTGCCGAGCGGCGAGCCGGTGAACAGGTGGCGCAACGGCATCGGACGCGCGACTTCGGCCGCGGGAACGGGGGTGATGGAGAGCAGGATGGGCGTAAGAGAGATCGAGACAAGCATCGAGGCACCGATGAACAGGATGGCCGTGCCCGCATCCCCCAGCGTCAGCAGCCCTTGTGCGCCGATAATGCCCAGGGTCTGTGCGATCATATAGGCGGAAAGTACCTTGCCTCGGGTCTCGTTGTTGGCGGCATCGTTGAGCCAGCTTTCGGCAGTGACGTAGATGCCTGACATGCAGAACCCCACCAGAATCCGCAGCACTGTCCAGGCCCAGGGCTCGGCGAGGAGCGGAAAGGCGATCAGACCCGCCGACATCAAGCTGCCAAGAGCCGCGAAGACCCGGACATGACCCACGCGGCGGATCAGGACAGGCGTGAGGCGGGCGCCAGACAGAAACCCCACGAAATAGCCCGAGGTCACGATGGCCAGCTCGGCTGCGGAAAATCCCTCGATTCCGCCTCGCAGGCCGATCAGGGTAAAATGCATGCCGTTGCCCAGCATGATGAAAACGATACCGAGAAGAAGGGCCCAAACCCCGGATAATACCTGAACCATGAAGCGTCCTTTCGATCCGGCGGTTCGTCCTCCCGTGTCCTGCATTGCATAGTCAGGCAAGCGCTGTCCTCGCCGCACCGCCGCATGCGCAGCCATTTACGACACAGCGCGTATTCTGCTGTGGGTGCGCCGCGGTTAGCCGGAGGCATCAACGTTTGAAGACAGTGAGGAAAAGCGGCGTGTTCTAAATGGCCGACGTCTCTCAAATTCCCTCACCGGCTGCTTGCTCAAAAGGGCAGGGCAGTCAGGCGCCGAGCCGACTCTTTCTCATTGGTTCTGACCGGTGTCTGCGATGTCTTTGGGGGTGGCAGCGCGGTCATAGTATGCTGCGCCACGGTGGTACAAATGGGTGTGTCCGGGCATGTTTTCGAGACGCCTCACTGTAACACCTCAGCGTAACAGTTCCAGAAAATTGCCACGAAAAAACACCAACTTACTGACCTCAAAGGGTTTTGGTGGTGAAAACGGCCACATAGATCTTCCATTTTGGCCGGAAAACCCAACAAAATCAGTGCCGGTTGTTCCCGTTGGAGCGTTTACCTTTCCATTTTGGACACATAGTTTTTCCATCTAAGGCCAAAGAAAGACCGGCCAAACGGCCGGTGCAGTTTATTTGGATGTGAAGGACGTCTTCCCGTCGGTTGATTGGCTCCGTCTCCGCGCTGACGTCCAACTGGTAGGCTTCGAGTTCTAGCCCACGCACGTGACGCCCTGCTGGTGAGAGGCGTTTGTCTTTGCTGTGGTTCCATAGGGAAATGTACAATTCGGCGAACAGCTCGACCGATACTGGGCATGCGTAATCGAAGTCTTTTCCGATTATTGAATCCCGAACGTCTGAGCTCCCCCCGAAATTCGGACACTGACATAAGCTACGATTTGCAGATCTGCTGATCTTCGACGAGAAGGAGATCAGAGATGTCGAAACGCAAGCAGCACGCGCCCGAGTTCAAGGCGAAGGTCGCGCTGGAGGCCCTGAAGGGCGAGGAGACCGCCGCCGAGTTGGCGAGCCGGTTCGGGGTTCATCCGACGATGATCCACCAATGGAAACGTGCCCTGCTCGAGGGCGCATCCGGCGTGTTCGAGCGCGGCGGTCGAAAGAAGCCCGAGATTGACGAGGAGCAGGTGAAGGAACTGCACGCCAAGATCGGGGAGCTGGCGGTGGCCAACTCTTTTTGGAGCGAAAGCTCAAACCCTGGGGGCGGGAAGTGAGGCGCGGCATGATTGAGCCCGATCATCCCCAGCTGTCGATCGCGCGATCGTCCTTTTACTATACGCCGAAGGGCGAAATCGAGCAGAACCTCGGCCTGATGCGGCGGATCGACGAACAGGTCCTGGAAACGCCGTTCTTCGATGTCCGACAGATGACCTGGCACCTGCGCAACAACGGCCATCTGGTGAACGAGAAGCGCATCCGCCGGTTGATGCGCCTGATGGGGCTTATGCCGATCTACCAGAAGCCCAACACCAGCAGGCCAGCGAAAGGACACAAGACCTATCCCTACCGGCTGTGATACTCCAACCTCGACCGCCGCGCCCTCGCTCGAGCGTCCTGCCGCAATCAATTCCCAAAACTGCCGCCGTTTTTCCCGACGCGCAACGCCAGGACGCCCGGGTGAGTGCAGCGCCGCTCTCGTGCAGCGCTCGGATCTTCGCTTGCCTCTTGCCATCGCAACCTCCTTCAAAAGGGTGTTGCGACGAACGGTTGAGACCGCCCAGTTCACCTCCTTTGCCTGGACGGACCGGTTACGCCGGTCCGGCGTGCGTATCTCCATGGATGGGAAAGGCCGGTTTCTCGACAACATCTTCATAGAGCGGCTGTGGCGGAGCCTGAAATACGAGTGCGTCTACCTGCATGCTTGGGAAACCGGCTCGGAGGCAAAGGCAGGCATCCGAAAATGGATGACCTTCTACAATCATCAACGCCCACACTCAGCCCTTGGCGGCAGGCCTCCCGCCGTGGTCTATAGGCTGAGAAAAGACGAAACCCAACCCGATCAGCAGATGCAAAGAGTAGCTTGATTTACGCCAGATCCTGTCCAAGGATCGGGGAGTAGCTCAAAATTATCTGCGCGGCACGGGCCCAAATCAAAGACGCTTTCAGGGTGGCTGCAGCGGTATGGCATTCAAATTCGTGCCGAAAACGAGAAACCTGGGATTGACAATGAAGAACTCAACAGCACGCTGCGTGAAACGTGTTCGATCAGCAAAGTGGCGCAGAAGGTAGGAATACACTGGAATACACTGGAATACAGCTGCTCGGCGTTTAGGGAATAATATCCCCAAGGGAAACTCAGGGGGGTAACCAATCTTGAAATGCACCCCCAATACTTGCCACCCGGACCTGGCCGAGGCACTCATTGGGGCAACTGTTTCCAACTGAGACCTGCCCATGGCCCGCAAACCTGCCCTCTCCACTGACAAGTTGAAAGATCTCGGCACCGACAAGCTCGCGCAGCTGGTGCTGGACGAGGCCGAGCGCAACGCGGGGTTCCGGCGGCAGGTCAAGGCGGCGCTGGCCGGGAAATCCGGCCCCGAAGCCATTGCCAAGCTGATCGACCGGCGGCTGTCCGGGCTGGCGCGGGCAAAGAGCTTCATCGAATGGGACAAGGTCCGCGCCTTTGCCGACGATCTGCGCAGCCTGACTGATACGATCACCTCCGAGCTTGGCCCCGCCGCCCCGGCGCTGGCCATAGACCGGTTGCTGCGCCTCATCGCCACCCATGAACAGGTATTCGAACGTGTCGACGATTCTTCCGGCCGCGTTCAGGACGTCTATTATCAGGCGATCCATGCGATTGGCGATATCGCCCCCAGCCTGCCCGTGCCTGAGGCCGACGCGCTCCCCGATAAGATCATGACCGCCCTTGGCGAAAGCACGCATGGTTATCTTGCTGACGTGACCGAGGCTGTGGCACCGCATCTGCCGCAAGACACTCTGGCGCGTTGGGACGGCGATCTGAAAGACGCCATCGCCGAGCGGCAGACCGAAGAAGCGGCGCGCAAATCGGATGGCTGGTTTTACTCCATGACCTCACAATGGGCCGGGATGCGCCAAATCCTCGCCTCGGCGCGGGGGGATCTCGATCTGCTCATCGCGCTGGAGCTCCAGAAAAAGCCGCATATGCAGGATACACTGGTGATCGCGGCGCAGCTTCTGGAGGTCGGTCGCACCGCCGAGGCGATGGAGTGGGTGCGCAAGCCCGGGCGGCGCACTTTTGGCGAAGCCGATGATGGCCTGGCACCAGAACGGGTCAGCCTGGAGGCGCGCATCCTGGACGCCACGGACGACAGGTCGGCGGCCCAGGCCCTGCGTTGGCGCTGTTTCGAGGCGCGCCTGTCCGCCGACATCCTGCGGGAGTACCTCAAACAGCTGCCGGATTTTGAGGATATCGAGGCCGAAGACCGCGCCCATGCCTTTGCGCTGGAAAAGTCAGACCCTGATGTGGCACTGCAATTCTTCCTTGATTGGCCACGACTTGATTTGGCAGCAAAACTGATTGCCACGCACCCGCACCGCTGGGACGGGGGTGATTGGCACATCTTGCCAAAAATCGCGGGCCTACTGGAACACGATCATCCGCTGGCGGCTACGATCCTTTACCGTTCCCTTCTGGACAGCATTCTCGACCGTGCACGCTCCAAGGCCTATGGGCACGGCGCGAAATATCTTGGGAAATTGGCGGTGCTGGCCCGAGAGACGGACGCCATGCGCCCCGGCACAATGACCGACCACGCAACCTATCTTGCCAAGCTTAAGAAAACCCACCCCCGCAAATCAGGTTTCTGGGCGCACGTCGGTGACGGTGAGCCGAAGACGCCACAAGCAAGTGCAGCCCGTCGCCCCGAGTGGGTCAAGGATGATGAGTGAGACGGCCCTCTACGGTCATCCATGGCCGCCGCCGGTTCCGCATTGCAGCTTCACCGAAGCGGCCATTAGTTGGGATGGCCGAAGAGTGGTGTCACCTTTTCAAGGCGATATCTCTTCCTGAATTCGTAAAGTACCATTTCGAGCGTCGCCTCAAAAGTGTCCTGGTCAAACATCATCGACTTCTTTGCTTTGTGAAGATACCGCCAGTCGATAAATGCATCCCTGTGCTGTGTGAGAATGTCACGAATACCGTAGCCGACGAAAACGAAGCTGGGGTGATGTGGGATCACTGACTGCTTGAACTCCTCATCAAGCCTCTGCTGGCTTTCGGGGAACAAGGCATCAAACAGCTTTGTTAGGTCATGCGACTTGAGTACATTTGGATCGTCATGATCGAAAACAAACCATGCCTTGAGCGTAAGCATCCGGCGTAGATCACAGCGAGGTCAACGCGCGTGCTCACGGTCCATTTCGATGATCTCTTGCAGGTTTTCAATCCCGAACGGAGTGAAGTCGATGACGCTGTCGTCGCCAGGGCCGTAGACCCAGATCACGCCAACTT
>NZ_CAMYMD010000097.1 GCF_947259555.1 uncultured Roseovarius sp. | reverse complement strand
CGCCGCCGCCGCGTTCGCTGCCGACGCAGCCGCCCGCGCCGCCTCCGATGCCGCAGCCGCCTGGGTGGCCGTCAGGGCCGATGTGGGAAAGGTGGCGGAGGGCGGCATTCCCGATGCCCTTGCGCTCTGGCCGGACGGAGCGGGGCCGCTGGCAGAGGACTGGGACCTGATCAAATCGCAACTCTCGCACACGTCTGATGGGGCCGACTGGCACTTCTGGGTCGATTGGTATGATGCCCTGCTCGACGGTCGCCCGATGCTGGGGGATGGGGCACGGACGTGGGAGATGCTGGAACAGATTGCCCTCATTGACCCCGAGATATGGGACAAGGGGCCGGAGGCGGTGAACCCGGTGATCCGGAGGATTTGGGAGTTGCACCGTTTGCGCGCGGAGGTGGCGGCGCTGCAGGCCGAGAAGGCGGCGTTTTTGGCGGCGCGGGCCTCGGAGGTGCAGCGGGGTCATAATCAGCCGCCCGAGGGGCTGGTCGATGACGCGCCGGAGGTGGCACGGCAGATCACAATCATCTGGGATGGTTTGGACGAGGCGCGCGAAGAGTTGGAGCGGGACGCGCCGCACAAGGGCCGGTTGCGTGCCATAGCGGAGCGGATCTTGGCGGCGCTCAACGCGGTTGTCGCCTATTGCGGCAAGGTCGGGGATGCGGTGGTGATGTCGGCTGCGACGGAGACGGGCAAGCTTGTCGCGCGCACCGCTTATGTGGCGACGCTTGATCATATTGCGAACAATGGCCGGTTGATGCGGTTCGTGAAGGACTTGCTCGCCTTTGGCGGCGGGTGATTGGCGCGGTGGGTTAGAACCCCACCCTACGCCGTATGCATCGGGTGGGGTTCCAGTTCCCTCGTTGCGTACAAGCGTGTCTTGGCATGGGGTAAGGATGGCCTTGAGCTGCCGTTGCCGTGAGCCGCGCCATTGCCAGGCCGCGGGCTGGCGATCTAACGATCTTTCAGGGCACTTTATGTCTGCCAAATCCGAAAAACTCTAATTGGCGCGCTGACTTAGACAAATCGCCAGTCCGTGGGGGCGGCCTGGCGATGGCGCGGCGGCCTTCGGCCTTGTTCCGCGCCGGGGCTGCTGATCGGCTGTCCGCTCAAGGCCATTCACGCCCCTGCACAGGCCCACATGACCCGTCCTGCCGCCGTTGCCTTCGCCTGCTCTTTGCGCAATGCTGCCGCGACACCAACCGAACGGAGACCGTTGCATGTATGACGTTATCGGATCGCGGGCCAGCCGGGCCTTTCGTGTGCTCTGGCTGCTGGAGGAAATGGGCATCGAGTACAATCACTTGCCCGTCGCGCCGCGCTCGGCGGAGGCGCTGGCGGTGAACCCGTCGGGCAAGATCCCGGCGCTGCGGGAGGACGATCAGGTGCTGACCGATTCCAGTGCGATCATGACCTATCTCGCCGACAAGCATGGCCGGATGACGCATCCCGCCGGTACGCCTGCGCGGGCGCGTCAGGATGCGCTTATGCATCAGATCCTCGATGAGGTCGATGCGGTGCTCTGGACGGCGGCGCGGCATTCCTTCGTGCTGCCCGAGGAGCACCGGGTGCCTGCGGTCAAGGACTCGCTCAAGTGGGAATATGCGCGTAATGTCAACAGGTTGGAGGCGGCGCTCACGGGGCCGTTCCTGCAGGGCGAGACCATGACCATCGCCGATATCCTGCTGGCGCATTGCCTGATGTGGGCGGGCAAGGCGGGCTTTCCGGACCCGCCCGCGCGGCTGGCCGGGTATCTTGACGCGATGATGGCGCGGCCCGGGTTTCAGCGGGCGGCGGCATTGCCCTGAGCGTAGGCCGCCGCGTGGCGGCCGGCCCAGAGGCCGGTGGCGAGGCAGGCGGTCAGCAGGTAGCCGCCGGTGGGCGCCTCCCAATCGAGCATTTCACCGGCGGCGAAGGTGCCGGGGCGGGTGTGCAGCATCAATTCCTCGTTCAGCGCGTTGAAGCGGAGGCCGCCGGCGGTGGAGATGGCCTCATCCATCGGGCGGGGGCCGAGGAGGGGGATGGGCAGCGCCTTGAGCGTGGCGGGCAGGTCTTGGGTGGTGCGGGCAAATTCCATCACCAGCGCGCATTTCACCGGGTCGAGGTTGAGGGCCTTGCGCAGGCGGTTCTTCAGGCTGTCGCGGGGGCGGGTGTTGGCCAGCCGTTGGGCGATTTGCGCGGCTGAGAGGTCGGGTGCGAGGTCGAGCGTGAGCGTGGCGCCGTCGCGCAGGGCGGCGCTGATTTCGTAGACGCCACCGCCTTCGAGCCCGCTGGCGGAGAGGACAAATTCGCCGCGTGAGCGGGTCGGGCCTGCGTGGAGTTCCACGCCTTTGACGGGTTTGCCGAACTGCGGGGGCATATGGGCTGACCAGTCCACCAGAAAGCCCATGTTGGCGGGGCGGAAGGGGGTGAGGGTCTCGGGGGCGAGATGCGCGCTCCATGCCCCGTCGGAGCCGAGCCGCGCCCAGCTTGCGCCGCCGCAGGCGAGCACGGTGACGGTGGGGCTGAGGCGCCGTGGGCCGTCGGGCGTGTCGAAAAGGACGCTATCGCCATCCCATCCGGTCCAGCGCCAGCGGGTGCGGGTCCGGGCGCCCAAGCTGCGCAATTCGGCCAGCATGCTGCGCAGGAGCGGCGAGGCCTTCATCACCTGCGGAAAGACCCGGCCGGTGGAGCCGGTGAAGAGTGTCTGTTCGTGCGCGCCCGCCCAGTCCTGCACCGCGTCCGGCCCGAAGGCGGTGAGCATCGGGCGCAGGGCCTCGGCGCGGTCGCCGTAGGCGGCGAGGAAGGTCTCGAACGGTTCGGATTTGGTGAGGTTCAGCCCGGATTTCCCCGCCATCAGGAATTTGCGCGCCACCGAGGGCTTGGCCTCGGCCAGCGTCACGCGCAGCCCGGCGCGGGCGAGTTCCCGCGCGGCCATGAGGCCCGCAGGCCCGGCCCCGATGACGAGCGCGTCGGTCATGCGGCGGGCGGCAGGCCGACATGATGCAGCACGCGCTGCGGGTAGGGGATTTCGATGCCCTCGGCCTTGAGCGCGTTCCAGATCGCGAAGAGCACGTCGGACTGGTATTTGCCGGTGACGTCCTCGATCCCCTCGACCCAGTATTCGACCGAGAACTCGACGCCGCTGTCGGCGAAGGCCTTGAGCTCGCATTCGGGCGCGCGGGCACCTTCGGCGAGGACGAAACCGAGCGCGCCGACTGCGGGCTCGATCAGGGCCGGAATGCAGTTGATGTCGGTGTCGTAGCTCACGGAGAAATCAGCCTCGTAGCGGTGTTGCGAGCCTGCGTCGGAGAAGTTGACCACGCGGGAGGTGATGAAATCCTCGTTCGGGACCACGATCCAGCGGCCATCGACGGTTTCGAGAATGGCGGCGCGGGCGGTCATCTTGACGATGGTGCCTTCGGAGCCGTCGTCGAGGGTTACATAGTCGCCCACGGTTGTCTGCCCCTCCAGCAGCAGGATCACGCCGGAGACGAAATTGGCCGCGATCTGTTGCAGGCCGAGGCCGATGCCGACGCCAAGTGCGCCGCCCAGCACGGCGATGGCGGTAAGGTCGATGCCCATGATCGACATCAGGAGCAGGAAGGCCGCGCCGAAAATGGCGATCTGGCTGGCCTTCATCGCGAGTTCACGGGTGGCTGGGCGCAATTCCTCCTGACGGCGGATGAACTCTTCGGACTGGCTGTTGGACCAGCGGCCAAGCCAGAAGAGCAGCGCGCCCGAGACCGCGCCGCGAATGAGCGCCAGTGCCGAGAAGCTGATATTGCCGAGATCGACCGAGATCGCGGCGAGCCGGTCGTTGGCCGGCCCGAGGATATCGAAGAGGTAGAGCAGCGCCACCGGCATCAGCACGAAGCGCCCGAGCACCTTGAGGAACGGATCTGTCAGGATTTCGCGCACGAAGAGGCGGGCGGCGAGGACCATGAACAGCCGCTTGCCGAAGGCGATCACGTCGCCGGAGCCGAAGAGAGACCGGGTCACGCCTTCGCCCATGCCGGTGAGGCCATAGGCCAAGAGCGGCATCAGGAGCGGCAGGAACATCAGCACGAAGAGGCGCGCCGAGGCGATCGGCCCGTCCTGTCCCGCGGGGGGTGTCAGCAGTCGGGTGAGTGTGGGGCGCAGGCGGCGCGTGATCAGCACGGCCAGCAGCCACGCCACCACCAGCAGCGCGAATTGCGACCATGCCGCCGGGCTGAGTAGCCAGACCTTGGCCATGTCCCAGCCCTGCAGGCCGTAGCCGATGGCCGTATGTACGATCTCCGGTAGCCCCTCCATCACACACCCCTTGTCATCTTTACCCTTTGCGCCATCCTCTTGCCCGCACTCTACAATAGGATCAAGATAAACTGACCGAAACGCCGATCTGTCCGCTCTGTCTGCGGCCCATTCCGCCCGGCGCCCGGCAAAGCCAGCATCACCTTGTGCCCAAGCTGAAGGGCGGCAAGGGCGGCCCGGTGGTGCGCCTGCATCAGATTTGCCACAACGAGATTCACGCGACGCTGACGGAAGGAGAACTGGCGCGGGAGTTTAATACGGTTGAGGCGCTGCGGGCGCATCCGAGGCTGGCGAAGTTCATTGAATGGGTGGGGCAGCGCCCGCCGGAGTTTCATTCGAAAACGCCGGGACGCAGGCGCAAGCGGTAAAATCCTACGTACAAAAAAGGCACCCCCGGAACCAGCCCCTTGCAGTAGATGATGCACGTGAGAGCACGCAGCGGGCTCGGAGCGCAATGACCGCTTCGAGCCCAGACCGTCGATTGCGTTAGCAACGAACCTCGGCTTGGCCTGGCCTGGCCTGGAGCGGACAGCCGATCAGCAGCCCCGGCGCGGAATCAAGGCCGAAGGCCGCCGCGCCATTGCCAGGCCGCCCCCACGGACTGGCGATTTGTCTAAGTCAGCGCGCCAATTAGAGTTTTTCGGATTTG
>NZ_CAMYMD010000096.1 GCF_947259555.1 uncultured Roseovarius sp. | reverse complement strand
TTCCGAACGCGCAGGCGGCGTTTGAGGAACAGTTTTCTTTTGCTGTTTGCCATCTGTCGCGTCCTTACTTCTTCTTGCCTTCCTTCTGGAAGATATACTCGCCTTTGTAGCGAATGCCTTTGCCCTTGTAGGGCTCGGGGCGCCGCCAGTCGCGGATATTCGCCGCAACTTGTCCAACGAGCTGTTTGTCCGTGCCCTCAACCACCAGTTCGGTGGGCTTGGGTGCGGTAACAGTCACACCTTCCGGAATGGGGAAATCGACGTCATGGCTGAGGCCGAGGTTGAGCTTGAGCACGTTGCCCGCCATCTGGGCACGATAGCCCACACCACGAATTTCCAGCTCTTTCTTGAAGGCATCCTTGGCACCGCCAACCATGTTGGAGATGACCGTGCGGGTCATGCCCCATTGCTGGCGCGCGCGCTTGGATTTGCCACGCGGCGTGACCGAGATCGATCCGTCCTCGATGACGATGGTGACATCATCGGTGGCGGTAAAGGTCTTGGTCGCCTTGGGGCCTTTGACTTCGATTGTCTGACCCGAGAGCGTCGCGGTGACGCCATCCGGCAGAGCAACGGGTTGTTTTCCGATACGTGACATGTCCCGGTCTCCTTAGAATACAGTGCAGAGCACTTCGCCGCCAACATTGGCCGCGCGCGCTGCTGCATCCGACATCACACCCTTGGGGGTGGAGACAATCGACACGCCGAGGCCCTGACGGACCTGCGGAATGTCCTTGACGCCCATGTAGACGCGACGACCGGGCTTGGAAACCCGCTTCATCTCGCGAATGACAGGGGTGCCTTCGAAATACTTGAGGCTCACTTCGATTGCCGGATGACCATTGGCCCCCGTGCTCATCTCGTAGCCACGGATATATCCCTCTGCCGCCAAGACATCGAGAACGCGAACGCGCATCTTCGAGCTCGGTGTGTGGACCGTGGACTTGCCGCGCATCTGAGCGTTGCGGATACGGGTGAGCATATCGCCGATAGGATCGTTCATATCTCTGCCCTCCTCACCAGCTCGATTTCACGACACCGGGCAGTTGCCCGGCAGAGCCCAGATCGCGCAGCGCGATACGAGACACTTTGAGTTTGCGGTAATACGCGTGCGGACGCCCGGTAAGCTGGCAGCGGTTGTGCAGCCGCGTGGCCGAGCTGTTGCGCGGCAGTTGTGCGAGCTTCAGGGACGCGCGGAAACGCTCTTCCATCGGCTTGCTCTCGTCGTTGATGATCTCTTTGAGCGCAGCGCGTTTCTTGGCGAAACGGTCCACCAGCTTCTGGCGCTTTTTCTCGCGCTCGATCATTGCTTTCTTAGCCATAAATCTATCCTCCCCCGGCTCAGCTGTTGAAGGGCATGTTGAAATGCTTCAACAGCGCCTTGGCTTCAGCGTCGGTCTTCGCCGTGGTTGCGATGATGATGTCCATCCCCCAGACTTCGTCGACCTTGTCGAAGTTGATTTCGGGGAAAACGATGTGTTCCTTGACGCCCATGGCATAGTTACCACGTCCATCGAACGACTTGCCCGATACGCCGCGGAAGTCGCGGATACGGGGCATGGCGATCGTGATCAGGCGGTCGAGGAAGTCATACATCCGGTCGCCGCGCAGCGTGACCTTGGTACCCAAGGGCATATCCTCGCGAACGCGGAAGCCCGCGATCGAGTTGCGGGCCTTGGTGACCACGGCGCGCTGACCGGCGATGGTGCTCAGATCTTCCTGAGCCGACTTCGCCTTCTTGGAGTCGCGTACCGCCTCGGCACCGCAGCCGATATTCAGGACGATCTTGTCCAGACGCGGGATCTGCATGTCGTTCTTGTAGCCGAACTCTTCTTTCAGAGCGGGCTTGATCACATCGCGGAACTGCGTGCGCAGGCGCGGGGTGTAGGTTGCGGTATCAAGCATCGATCACGTCCCCCGTGGTCTTGGCGTAGCGCACCTTCTTGTCGCCTTCGATCTTAAAGCCGACACGGGTCGGTTTGCCGTTCTTGTCGACAATCGCCAGGTTGCTCAGATCGACAGGCATCGCCTTGGGAATGCGGCCGCCTTGGTTGGTTTGGCTCTGACGGGTGTGGCGGATCGCCATGTTCACGCCTTCAACCACGGCCTTGCCGGATTTCGGGTCAACATTGGTGATCGTCCCGGTCTGACCCTTGTCCTTGCCGGACAGAACAACCACGGTGTCGCCTTTTTTCAGTTTGGCAGCCATCTTACAGCACCTCCGGGGCGAGCGAGATGATTTTCATGAAGTTCCTGGAGCGCAATTCGCGCACGACCGGCCCGAAGATACGGGTGCCGACAGGCTCGCCCGCATTGTTCAGGATGACGGCGGCGTTGCGGTCGAACTTGATGGCGGTGCCGTCGTCGCGACGGACCTCCTTGGCGGTGCGCACGACGACGGCCTTACGGACGTCGCCCTTCTTCACGCGGCCGCGCGGGATGGCTTCCTTTACCGAGACGACAATGATGTCGCCGACGGATGCGTATTTACGCTTGGAACCACCCAGAACCTTGATGCACTGAACTCGGCGTGCGCCGGAGTTGTCAGCAACATCCAGATTGGTCTGCATCTGGATCATTTGGTTTCTCCCGACCTATGGGGGGCGATGCAATGCCTGATCCCCAGGGTTTCGACAATGCCGAAAGGCGCTGTTGGCTTACGCCTCCAGCACCTCCCAACGTTTCGTTTTCGATCTCGGCGCGCATTCGATGATCCGAACGGCATCGCCGACCTTGTAGGTGTTGTTCTCGTCGTGAGCCCGGTACTTCTTGGACTTACGAATCGTCTTCTGCATCACCGGATGCTTGAAGCGGCGCTCGACCGACACGGTAACGGTCTGAGCATTGGCGTCAGAGGTCACAACCCCTTGAAGGATACGTTTGGGCATCTCGGGGCTCCTTACTCTGCTGCCGCTTGGGCTTTTTCGTTCAGAATGGTCTTGACGCGCGCCGCGTCGCGGCGGGCCTTGCGCATCTGAGCGGGGTTCTCAAGCTGGCCGGTGGCCGCTTGAAAGCGCAGATTGAACTGCTGCTTCTTCAGGTTGGTGAGCTCTTCCCGGAGTTGATCCGGGGTCTTGTCACGCAGTTCCGTGGCGTTCATCGCCTTGTCCTTTCTCAAAACACCGGACGGCCCCTGACGGTTGGCTCAGGGTAACGCAAAACCCGGTGGATGAATTGCAGATACGCGAATCCCGGACATGCCGAGAGTTGCGGATTGGCGCTCTATACGGGACGTGTCCTCATAGGGCAAGCGAAAGATCGGACATTCGTTCTAAGGCTGCACATTCACGCCAAAAACAAAATGGCCCCGGGTTTCCCCGAGGCCATTTCATGATCGGATCAGATCGCTTATGCGAGCTGCAGATTCGACGCGCTCTCGCGGCCGTCACGGCCGGCTTCGATGTCGAAGGTCACTTTCTGGTCATCGGCGAGGCCGGTGAGGCCTGCGCGCTCGACGGCGCTGATGTGGACGAACACGTCCTTGCCGCCGTCAGCGGGTGCGATAAAGCCGAAACCTTTGGTGGAATTGAACCATTTTACGGTGCCATTGGCCATGGGTAGTCTCCTGATATAGTGCTGCCCGCTTGAGTGCGGCAGTCGCGGCGTGGTCGGTCTGGATCGAGAAACTGACCGCCGGTTTAGAGGAGACAGGTATCGAAAAAGAATAACGTTAGCATCGTTCATATGCGCGCGAACGACTCATTTTGCAAGAGGCAAGTTCAAATTACTGATCTTTTGGGGTTTCTCCCCGGACGTCGGTATCAGGCCCACGCGTAGTTGAAACTGACGCTGATCCGGTCCCCCTCGGACATGTTCACCGGCACCTCGTGGCGCAGCCATGATTCCCACAAAAGCACATCGCCCACCTTTGGCTTGGCATAAACGAAAGTCTGCAATTCCTCCCGCGCGCGCTTGCGGCGCGTGGGCGCGGCCATCATCCGGGCCGAGCGCGGATCTTCCAGCTTGAGCGCACTTGCCCCGTCGGGCATCGCCACATAGGTGGTGCCGGAAATCACCGAATGCGGATGAATGTGGCTGCCATGGCTGCCCCCCTCCGGCAGAATGTTGATCCAGATATCCTCGATCTTCAGGTCGCGCCCATCGAGATCGAACTCCAGATCCTCGACAAGAGCCGCGACATGGCCATCGAGCACCTTCACCAGATCCGCGAAGATCGGAAAGCGCCAAGGCAGATCGGTGAGCGAGGCGTAGGACGTATAACCGGGATAGGCATTTTCCTCGCACCAGTTCTGCCCCGCCTCGTCATCCTCCGCAATGGAGTAGCATGATGCCTTCAGTTCGCTGGCGTCGATGGCAGGGGCGTGCTCGCTGAGGGCGGCACGGTAGAGTCGGGTCACGAAGAGAGAACTGATCTGTGGCATGACCGCTTCCTAACGCAGCACTCTGCCCGACGCGAGAGGGAAATTCGACCCGACATTGCGCCTCTGCCCATGTACCCGCGCCAAGCCGCTTGCAAGCGGCTTGAACAAGCGCCTTCAAAGGCGCTTGGCACGCGGTTTCAAAACCGCGTGGACAAGACCGTTGCAACGGTCTTGTTGCAGCGCGCGCCGGTTAGACAAAGCAACCCCGCGCGATTGCTCGCACGGGGTTTTTCGTTTGCAGGAAGGCCTTACGCCCAGCCTTTACCAGTCCTCGCGTACCACGACACGGGTCTTGATCGGCAGCTTCATCGCGGCGAGACGCAGGGCCTCCATCGCGATGCTCTCGCTGACACCATCAATCTCGAACATCACGCGGCCGGGCTTGACCTTGCAGGCCCAGAAATCGACTGAGCCCTTCCCCTTACCCATCCGGACTTCGGTGGGTTTGGAAGTGACCGGAGTATCCGGGAAGATCCGGATCCAGACACGGCCCTGACGTTTCATGTGGCGTGTCATGGCACGGCGTGCGGCCTCGATCTGGCGCGCGGTAACGCGCTCGGGCTGCGTGGCCTTGAGACCGAAAGAGCCAAAGTTCAGATCAGAGCCGCCCTTGGCCTCGCCCTTGATCCGGCCTTTGTGCATCTTCCGGAATTTTGTGCGCTTTGGTTGAAGCATCTTTCATTCCTCCTTAGCGGCGGCCGCCGGCGCCACGGGGCGCGGGACCATCCTGGAGTTCCTGGGCCTTGCGATCACGTGCACCGGGATCGTGCTCCATGATCTCACCCTTGAAGATCCAGACCTTGATGCCGATGATCCCGTAAGGCGTGACCGCCTCGACAGGCGCATAATCGATATCCGCACGCAGCGTGTGCAGCGGAACCCGGCCCTCACGATACCATTCGGTCCGCGCAATCTCTGCCCCGCCAAGACGGCCGGACACGTTGACGCGGATACCCAAGGCACCCATGCGCATCGCGTTTTGCACGGCACGCTTCATCGCGCGACGGAACGATACCCGGCGCTCAAGCTGCTGGGCGATGCTCTCGCCAACAAGAGCCGCATCCAGCTCGGGCTTGCGAACTTCGACGATATTGAGGTGCAATTCGCTGGCGGTCATCGCCGCAAGCTTCTTGCGCAGGCCCTCGATATCGGCGCCCTTCTTGCCGATGATCACGCCCGGACGCGCGGTGTGGATCGTGACGCGGCACTTTTTGTGGGGACGCTCGATGATCACACGGCTGATGCCGGCTTGCTTGCACTCCTTGCCGATGAAGTCGCGGATCGCGATATCCTCGAGCAAGAGATTGCCATAATCCTTGGTGTCGGCATACCAGCGGCTGTCCCAGGTGCGGTTCACCTGCAGGCGCATGCCAATCGGATTGACTTTGTTACCCATTAGGCTTGCTCCTCAATTTCACGCACCTTGATCGTCAGCTCCGAGAACGGCTTTTTCAGCGCCCCGAACCGGCCACGCGCCCGCGGACGGCCACGCTTCATCACAAGGTTCTTGCCGACATAAGCCTCGGCCACGACCAAGCCATCCACGTCGAGATTGTGGTTGTTCTCGGCATTGGCGATGGCGGACTGGAGACACTTCTTGACGTCCTCTGCGATCCGCTTGTTCGAGAAGGTCAGATCGGTCAGCGCCCGGTCCACCTTTTTGCCCCGGATCATCGCGGCGACGAGATTGAGTTTCTGCGGGCTGGTCCGAAGCATGCGCAGCTTTGCCATCGCTTCGTTGTCTGCCACGCGGCGGGGGTTCTTTTCCTTGCCCATGACTTACTTCCGCTTCGCTTTTTTGTCTGCGGCATGACCATAGTAGGTCCGTGTCGGCGAATATTCCCCGAACTTTTGACCAATCATGTCTTCGCTGACGTTGACAGGGATGTGCTTGTGGCCGTTGTAGACGCCAAACGTGAGACCCACGAATTGCGGCAGGATCGTCGAGCGGCGCGACCAGATCTTGATCACTTCGTTACGCCCCGACTCGCGCGCTGCCTCTGCCTTTTTCAAGACATAGGCATCGACGAAGGGGCCTTTCCATACAGAACGTGCCATGTGTTAGCGGCCCTTCTTCTTGGCGTGACGCGAGCGCAGGATAAGAGCCTGCGACGCCTTGTTCTTGTTGCGGGTGCGCGCGCCCTTGGTGGGTTTGCCCCAGGGCGTAACCGGGTGACGACCACCCGAAGTCCGGCCCTCACCACCACCATGCGGGTGGTCGATCGGGTTCATCACAACACCACGCACCGACGGGCGGATGCCCTTGTGGCGCATGCGGCCCGCTTTTCCGTAATTCTGGTTGCTGTTGTCGGGGTTGCTGACAGCACCGACGGTGGCCATGCATTCCTGACGCACAAGACGCAACTCGCCCGAGCTCAGGCGGATCTGCGCATAACCGCCATCGCGGCCGACGAATTGCGCATAAGTACCAGCAGCACGTGCAATCTGCCCGCCCTTGCCAGCCTTGAGCTCGATGTTGTGAACGATCGTGCCGATCGGCATGCCCGAGAACGGCATCGCATTGCCCGGCTTGATATCGGCCTTGGCGCTCGCGAGCACCTTGTCGCCAATCGCCAGACGCTGCGGCGCCAGGATATAGGCCTGTTCGCCATCTTCATACTTGATCAGCGCGATGAACGCGGTGCGGTTCGGGTCATATTCGATCCGTTCCACGACTGCCGAGATGTCGAGTTTGGTGCGCTTGAAATCGACGATGCGGTAGAGGCGTTTCGCCCCGCCGCCCTTGCGACGCATCGTGATCCGTCCGGTATTGTTCCGGCCGCCATGCTTGGTCAAACCCTCAGTGAGGGATTTGACCGGACGTCCTTTCCACAGCTCCGAACGGTCGATCAGCACCAGCCCGCGCTGGCCCGGCGTCGTCGGCTTATACGACTTGAGTGCCATGCTTTCTGTCTTCCGTTTAGCAAACGCGCGCCCGAAGGCCCGCTATGTAGGGTGGGTTCATATCCCACCGTGGTTATAGGCCCCCGAAGGTGCCCGGCTCTTCGTTGCCCTTGCGAACAACAGCGAAGCCCCGGACGAATCCGGGGCCTTGCGGATGGGGTCTGATAGGGGAGTGTCCGTGCCCGGTCAAGGGGGTGAGCACATAATCGCGCCATTAGACACAGATCAAGGCCAACCCGGCCCGACGGGTTTAAAATCCGGTCGTTGAATAACACATAAACCATGGGATGCGCCGCGCGCAATGGCGCATGATCCGTCCGGACAAGGGAGACCGACCATGACCAAATCCGCAAAGAAAACCACCGCCAAGCCCGACACCGAGGCCCTCACCGCGGCCATGGCCACCGGGAACCCCGCCGCCCGGATGTGGCTCGACATCATGACCGAAAGCACCCGCTTCGTCTCAGAGCGCCTGCAGAACGATCTCGAGACCCAACAGGCAATGCTGCGCTGTCAGACCCCGGCCGATCTGGTGCAACTGCAATCGGAGTTCTTCCGCCGCGCGGTCCAGCAATACACCTCCGAGGCGCAGCGGATGTTTGACATCATGACCGAGGCCACAGGCAACACCGTCAAGGACACCAAGACCAGCACCAAGCGGGGATATGACGATATTCCGGTGTAAGGTCTGACCCGAGACACTTCCCCAAACCGCGTGATCGAAGACGCGCGCGGGGGCGATCCATCGCTGGTTAGCGGCACTTTATCTCAGCCCAATCCGCGAGACCTTTGAGCGGCACACCAAGCCTCACCAAATCGCCGCCGCGTGGGGCGCGTCATGCCTAGAGGCATGCTTTCAGCATGACGATCGCGCGGCGGCCTTCGGCCGTGACTCTGCGCGGACGCGCCCGGACCAGAACGCAAGACCCCGGCCACCTTTCGGCAGCCGGGGGTTTCAATCCGTGGGGCGGGTGTTTCACCCCACCATCCTTACAGGCCCGTAGTCGCATCGATCGTGTTGCCCTCGGCCAGCGTCACATCGGCTTTCTTGACGTCGTTCCAGCGGCCCATCTGGCCAAGCAAACGTGTCTGTGTGGCCTCGGTATCCCCGGTACCTTGGCAACGCTCGAAGATGTCGCCTCTGGGAGGGCAGGTTCGGCCCACACACAGAACCAACCAAGCCCCTGCCCGACATGGCAGGTCTGGTCTTGTGAAACATCTGAATGAGGCTTTCTCCAAGAAAGCAAGTTTCGAGGACTCTCGCCAACATCCAGAATCGCCACGCGAGACTTCGAATGAAGTCCAGATTATGTTATTTTCCACAAATCAGAGGCTCTTCGATTATTTCATAGGGGGGTATTAAAATGATCACGAAGATGAGCGTACTTGCAATTGTCCTGCTTTCGATTTCGCCGACTTCGGCGAGTGCCGAAGACTTCGAACGAATAAAGACGAAAGCGGATTTTGATCGCACCCTGGTTGGCCGGAAAGGTTCCGCCTCTTGGGGGTGGGTTACATCCCGACCCGATGGAACAATCGTTGGAGCGGTCAACGGCGAGCCTGCTACCGGATCTTGGGAGTGGAAGAATGGATTCTGGTGCCGCACGATATCTTGGGGGGAGTCGAAACAGCCGTATGATTGCCAAGCTGTCTTCCACAAGGGCAACACGGCTGTTTTCATTAGAAACCGAGGGCAAGGTGAGCAAACGGTTGTGCACATGCAATAAAACGCAACTCCTCTGCCTGCGGAGCAAAAAGCCAATGCGCTCGCATACAGGCCCGGTATGAAAAACCCCGGCCACCTTTCGGCAGCCGGGGTTTTCATTCCGTAGGGTGGGGTATCACCCCACCATGCTTACAGACCCGTGGTCACGTCGATCGTGTTGCCTTCGGCCAGCGTCACATAGGCTTTCTTGACGTCGTTCCGACGGCCCATCTGGCCACGGAAGCGCTTTTGCTTGCCCTTGGTGATCGTCGTGTTCACGGCCATCACCTTCACCCCAAAGAGCGCCTCGACGGCCTCCTTGATCTGCGGCTTGTTGGCGTCGATCGCCACCTCAAAGACAACCGCCCCGTTCTCGGAGGCCATGGTCGCCTTTTCGGTGATCACCGGCTTGCGGATCACATCGTAATGTTCAGATTTCGCGCTCATTTCAACCGAGCCTCCAGTGCTTCGACACCCGCCTTGGTCAGCACGAGCGTGTCGCGCTTGAGGATGTCATAGACGTTTGCGCCCATCGACGGCAGCACATCGAGACCCTCGATATTGGCCGCGGCACGGGCGAACTCTGCATTCACCTCGGCCCCGTCGATGATCAGCGCGCGCTTCCAGCCCATGTCCTTGACCAGCTTGGCCAGGGTCTTGGTCTTGCCGTCGCTCTCGGTGTTCTCGATCACCACCAGCTCACCCGCCTTGACCTTGGCCGAGAGCGCGTGCTTGAGGCCAAGCTGACGCACCTTCTTGGGCAGGTCATGCGCGTGGCTGCGCGGGGTCGGGCCCTTGTAGATACCACCCTTGCGGAAGATCGGCGCGTTGCGGTCGCCGTGGCGTGCGCCACCGGTGCCCTTCTGGCGATAGATCTTCTTGGTGGAATAGCTGGTTTCCGACCGGGTCTTGACCTTGTGCGTGCCGGCCTGCGCCTTGTTGCGCTGCCAGCGGACGACACGGTGCAGGATGTCCGCGCGCGGTTCCAGGCCGAAGATGTCTTCGCCCAGATCGACCGAGCCGGCCTTGCCGCCGTCCAGTTTGATCACGTCGAGTTTCATTCTTCGCTGTCCTTCTTATCGGCCTGAATGTCGGCCTCGGCCTCTTTCAGGGCTGCTTCTTCCGCAGCGGCCTGCTCTTCGGCCAGACGCTTGGCTTCTGCTTCTTCCTCGGCGGCGGCCTGTGCGGCGGCTTCCTCGGCAGCTTTCGCAGCCTCTTCAGCGGCCGATTTCAGCGCGGCGGGCAGAATGGCGTTCTCGGGGAACGGCTTTTTCACCGCATCCTTGATCGTCACCCAACCGCCCTTGGAGCCGGGAACGGCGCCCTTGATCATGATCAGGCCACGATCCGCATCGGTCCGCACAACTTGCAGGTTCTGCGTGGTGACCTTGGCGGCGCCCATGTGACCGGCCATCTTCTTGCCTTTGAAGACTTTGCCGGGATCCTGACACTGACCCGTCGAGCCGTGCGAACGGTGGCTGATCGACACACCGTGGCTGGCCCGCAGACCGCCAAAGTTGTGGCGCTTCATCGCCCCGGCAAAGCCCTTACCGATCGAGGTGCCCGAGACATCCACGAACTGACCTTCAAAGTAATGGTCAGCAGTAATTTCTTCGCCCACATTGATCAGGTTCTCAGGCGCCACGCGGAATTCCGCGACCTTGCGCTTGGGTTCCACCTTGGCGACGGCGAAATGCCCGCGCATGGCCTGCGTCGTGCGCTTGGCCTTGGCGGTGCCTGCACCGAGTTGCACGGCCGAATAGCCGTCTTTGTCAGGGGTGCGCTGTGCAACCACCTGAAGTTTGTCCAATTGAAGAACGGTCACAGGCACCTGTTTGCCGTCTTCCATGAAAAGCCGGGTCATGCCGACTTTTTTCGCGATCACACCAGAGCGCAACATGTCTTGCCCTCCTTAAACCGAAATCTGCACATCCACGCCGGCGGCGAGGTCGAGCTTCATCAGCGCGTCCACCGTCTGCGGCGTGGGGTCGACGATGTCGAGAAGACGCTTGTGCGTCCGGATCTCGAACTGGTCGCGGGATTTCTTGTTCACGTGGGGGCCACGCAGAACGGTGAATTTCTCGATCTTGTTCGGCAGCGGGATCGGCCCACGCACTTGGGCACCGGTCCGTTTGGCGGTGTTGACGATTTCCTGCGTGCTGGCATCCAGCACACGGTAGTCAAACGCCTTGAGCCGAATGCGAATATTCTGGCTTTGCATTGGTCTAGCCTTTCGCGGCATTGGAGTTGATAGGAGGGAGGCCGGACCACCCGGCCTCCCTCATCGAACCCTTAAAGGTTGTTATGCGATGATCTTGCTGACGACGCCGGCGCCGACGGTGCGGCCGCCTTCGCGGATGGCAAAGCGCAGGCCCTCTTCCATGGCGATCGGTGCGATCAGCTCGACCGTGAACTTCAGGTTGTCGCC
>NZ_CAMYMD010000095.1 GCF_947259555.1 uncultured Roseovarius sp. | reverse complement strand
GTCGCGGGAGATGAACTCGCTGCCTTGATCGACCCGGATCGTCTTGGGATAGCCCGATCTGCGGCACACCCGGTCCAGCGTCGCCACGACATCCTCCCCGCGATAGCTGAACCGCGCGTCGAGCACGGGCACGTATCGTGAGAACGTGTCCACGACGGTCAGAACCCGAAGCTTCTTGCCCGTCGCCAGCTGGTCATGGAAAAATCCATCGCCCAGACATCGTTCGGCCCGACGGCTTCGGCACGGTCATCGCGCCGCTTGGCCTTCACCTGCCGTTTCGGCGTCTTGTTCCTCAGCTGCATGCCCAACTCCCTGTAAATACGATAGACTTTCTTGATGTTGATGCGCCAGCCCTCGCGGTCCAAGAGCACATGAACCCGGCGATAGCCGTAGCGCACACGTGTCTCGCAGATCTCCTTGATCCGCCTCTCGACGGCAGCCTGATCAGCGCGGCGGGATTTGTAGTGAAACGTCAAACGATAAAATCCGATGGCCCCACATGCCGCCCGGATCGAGACCGCCCAATCGCTGCACATCCCGCGAACCAGCTGGCGCAGCCGACCAGGCTTCAGATCTTTCGCCGGATGACGTGCCTCACAACATCTCGCGGTCCAAGGTCAGATCGGCGACGATCTTCTTCAGTCGGCCGTTCTCGTCCTCAAGCTGCTTCAGCCGCTTCATTTCGGTCGGCAACAGACCCGTATACTACTTCTTCCAGTTGAAGTAGGTCGCCTGGCTGATCCTGGCCTTCCGGCAGATCTCGGCAACCGGTGTGCCTTCTTCGCCCTGCTTGATGATGAACGCCTTTTGCGCGTCCGACAACTTCGATGCCTTCATGTGAGTCCGCTCCTCTCCCAGCCGGGAAATCGTAGCGGAAAACTCCAGCTTCAGACGGTCCAATTTGAGGGGATCAGATCAACCCGTAAACGCTTCTACGCTGGCACTCCAGCCTGTCAGCTATCTCTCGTGTTGTGTGTGGCCCTTCACGCATCACGCCCATTACAGCGGCGCGTGATTCCCCATTCCGAAACCGCCGCTTATTCTTGCGAGGGACGTGCATGGCCTCAAGGTCAAGGCCGCGCATCCGCATGATCGCCTCGATATGTTCCAAGCCGTCCAGCCCCTCGCGGATCGTGCGGGCGCGCAGGTAGTGGAGTGACGAGTTTATCATCTCGTCGCCGTGCTGGTAGAATTTGAAGCGTTTAACCATGCCCAACATTATGATTCACATGCGGAACCTGTGCATGTAGAATCTTGGTGCGTTTGATACATTAGGCCGCTTGCAAGGGCCTTTCCCAGCAATCCGCACTTGTTCTTGCAGCCCAAAGGCTCTAGATGCGCGGGGTCGAGCGGTCGCAGCCTACCCGCTTTAAAAAACAAGGATGAAAGATGAGGACGATTGTTATCTGCTCTGGCGGGCTCGATTCCGTATCGCTCGCCCATAAAGTGGCCGCTGAGCATGAATTGGCGGGGCTTCTTAGCTTTGATTACGGGCAACGCCATGTGAAAGAGGTGGAATATGCCGCCGCCTGCGCGCGCCGTCTGGGCGTGCCGCATAAGGTGGTGGATATTCGCCAGATCGGCGCGGCGTTGTCGGGATCGGCGCTGACCGATGATGTGGCGGTGCCGGACGGGCATTACGCCGAAGAGACCATGAAGATCACCATCGTGCCCAACCGCAACGCCATCATGCTGACCATCGCCTTTGGCATGGCGGCGGCGGAAAAGGCCGAGGCCGTGGCCACGGCGGTGCATGGCGGCGATCATTTCATCTACCCTGACTGCCGCCCCGGCTTTGTCAACGCGTTCCAGGCCATGCAGGATGCAGCACTCGCGGGCTATGCCTACATCACCCTCTACACCCCCTATCTGAACGGCTCCAAGGCCGATATCGTCACCGACGGTGCACGCCACGGCACGCTATTCGCCGAGACGTGGTCTTGCTACAAGGGCGGTGACCGGCAATGCGGGCGCTGCGGCACCTGTGTCGAGCGGCGCGAGGCGTTTCATCTGGCGGGCGTCGATGATCCGACCGAGTACGCCGATCCCGACTATTGGCTCACCGTCGTGGCGAAAGGGGGCGCATGATGTACCGGATCACCAAGGAATTCCATTTCTCCGCCTCGCATCAATTGCACGGCCTGCCGCCCGAGCATCAATGTGCCCGGCTGCACGGCCATAATTACATCGTCGTGGTCGAACTCGCCGCCGCCGATCTCAACCCGCATGGCTTCGTGCGCGACTATCTCGATCTGGCCGAGTTGAAGCGCTACATCGACGATGAATTGGACCACCGGCACCTGAATGACGTGCTGGGCGACGATTGCGTCACCGCAGAGCGCATGGCAAAACATTTCTACGACTGGTGTCACGCCCGCTGGCCCGAGGTGACGGCGATCAAGGTCAGCGAAACCCCCAAGACATGGGCGGAATACCGACCGTGATCGAGGCGATCCGCATTTCCGAAATCTTCGGCCCCACCATTCAGGGCGAGGGCGCGCTGACCGGCGAGCCCACGGTCTTTGTGCGCACCGGCGGCTGCGATTATCGCTGTTCTTGGTGCGACAGTCTGCATGCAGTCGATGCGGAGTATCGCGCCACATGGGCGCCCATGCCGCCCGCCGCCGTGATGGCCGAGGTGGCGCACCTTTCCGGCGACCGGCCCCTGATGGTCACGCTCTCTGGCGGCAACCCGGCGATTCAGCCGCTGGGGCCATTGATCGAGATGGGCAAGGCAAAGGGCTATCGCTTCGCCATGGAGACGCAAGGCTCTGTCGCGCGCGACTGGTTCGCGGCGCTCGACATGCTGGTGCTCAGCCCCAAGCCGCCGTCCTCGGGCATGACCGTCGATTGGGCCGTGTTCGAGGACTGTCTGACCGCCGCGCACAACGCGCCGACCGTGCTCAAGATCGTGATTTTCGACGAGGCCGATTACCTCTGGGCTCGCGACGTGGCAGCGCGCTACCCGGCGCTGCCGCTCTATCTGCAACCGGGCAATCACACCCCGCCGCCACCCGAGGATGACAGCGCGGTCGTGGATCAGGACGGAATAGACGCGCGCATGCGCTGGCTGGTGGACCGGGTCATCGGCGACCGCTGGTTCACGGCGAAGGTGCTGCCGCAATTGCATGTCATGCTCTGGGGCAACAAGCGTGGGGTTTGAAGGAGAACGGCGATGAGCGACAATATCTACAAGGATCTCAAGCAGTTGGGCGGCACAACGCAGGTGCCGCAACACCCCGAAGAGGCCGAGCTTGAGCGGGTTCCCAATCCGCAGGCTGATGTCACCTACAACGTGCGCTTCACCGCGCCGGAATTCACCTCGCTTTGCCCGATGACCGGCCAGCCCGATTTCGCCCATCTGGTGATCGACTATGTGCCCGGGGATTGGCTGGTGGAGAGCAAGTCGCTCAAGCTCTACCTCACCTCATTCCGCAATCACGGCGCCTTCCACGAGGATTGCACGCTCACCATTGCCCGGCGGTTGGTGGACTTCCTCAGCCCCCAATGGCTGCGCATCGGCGGCTACTGGTATCCGCGCG
The DNA here is from genome assembly GCF_947259555.1 of uncultured Roseovarius sp. Lineage (GTDB taxonomy): Bacteria > Pseudomonadota > Alphaproteobacteria > Rhodobacterales > Rhodobacteraceae > Roseovarius. The sequence goes on along the minus strand of NZ_CAMYMD010000095.1, from coordinate 4,689 downwards.
GCGGTATTCCGATTGACGTGTTCTGGCAGACAGGGGCGATGCCAGAGGGCGTCTGGATCCCCGATCAGGGCGTGCCGCCCTATCGCGGACGCGGTTGACGCGCTGATGTCGGATTGAAGGACCATTCTGGTTCGCTGTCTCCTCGGCGCGGCTCGCGCTGGCTGCATTGACGCAGCGCAGGGTTGGACAGTAGAAGACTTGCGGCACAAACAGCTTCAAAACAGTGGTTTATGCGCCTTTTGGTATGCGGTCTGCACCCTTGCGTGGTCGTATTCATCAGCGACCCAGTTTTCAAAGCCGATCCCGGTTGCGGCCTGACGGGCTTCATATTGATTCAGTATGAAATCCAGAATGCCAGTGCGTGACCACTTGAGGTGCATGTGTTTTATACTCAGCATCCGGCGTGCCTCTGAGACAGGACGACGCTCAATCACGATGAGATAGATCGCCGATGCGAAACCGGCCCGGTCCGCGCCCGATTTGCAATGCATGACAAAGGGACGCTCGATCTCGCGAAACGCGCGGATCACCGCCTGTATGTTTTCGCGCGGGGCGGCATCGCGCGCCTGCAAGGTGCAATTGACAAGCTGAAGCCCGAGCTGACGACAGCTTTCCTCCTCGACGAGGTAATGCGCGGCGCCCGCAGCCCCGCGCAGATTGAGCACGCTGCGGACACCCATGGCCTTGAGCCGCACGAAACGGTCATGCGTGGGCTGGTTCGAGCGGTAGATACCCGGGGCCACCTCGCATTGATTGGTCCAGATCTTGCGCAATACCGCATGGTCGAACCATAGGTTGTAGATCTCCGCGCGGCGTCGATTGGAGGGCGTCGAGAGGTCGGTGTTGTAAGAGGCCCGCAGGCCGCGCTCCCAGTTGGAAATCCGTTTCAAAAGGCTCATTTGCGCACGGCTCTTCCTGAGTTTCGGCGCGGCTGCGCCCGGGCCGCCCCCATCTAGGCGGCACGGCAGGGATTGACAAGCTGCGGTTGGATTGACGCCGCCCGGCAGGGGCGTAATGTCTGCCACGACCGCAAAGGAGATCCAACGACATGAGCCTTGCCAACGGCCGTCCCTATCTGGCCATCCCCGGCCCCTCCGTGATGCCCGAGGAGGTGCTGCGTGCGATGCACCGCTCCGCCCCCAATATATACGAGGGGGATCTCATTGAAATGACGGCGGGCCTCATCCCCGATCTGCGCTATGTCGCGCGTAGCGAGGCGCGTGTGGCGATCTATATCGCCAACGGCCATGGCGCGTGGGAAGCGGCGCTCGCCAACGTGATCGCCCCGGGCGAGCGCGTGCTAGTGCCCGCGACGGGCCGGTTCGGGCATGGCTGGGCCGAGGTGGCAGAGGGGCAGGGCATCGCCGTGGAGATGCTCGATTTCGGCAAGCGCGCGGCTGTTGATCTCAATCGGCTGGAAGAGACGCTGCGCGCGGACAAGACGCATGAGATCAAGGCTGTGCTGGCCACGCATGTCGATACATCCACATCCGTTTGCAACGATGTGGCCGGGATGCGTGCCGTGCTTGATGCGCTGGGCCACCCGGCGCTTTTGATGGCGGATTGCATCGCGTCGCTGGCGTGTGACCGCTTCGAGATGGACGCCTGGGGCGTCGACGTGATGGTTGCGGGCAGCCAAAAAGGGCTGATGGTGCCGCCCGGCCTGAGTTTTGTCTTTTTCTCCGACAAGGCGGCCGAGGCGCGGCGCCGGATGGAGCGTGTCAGTCGCTATTGGGATTGGACCAACCGGGCTGATCCGCAAATGTTTTATCAATATTTCGGCGGCACCGCGCCCACCCATCATCTCTTTGGTCTGCGCGCGGCACTCGATCTGATCAAATCCGAAGGGATCGAGGCGATCTGGGCCCGGCACGAGACATTGGCCCGCGCCATATGGGCGGCCTGCGAGACATGGGGGCAGACCGGCCCGCTGGAGCTCAATATCGCCGACCCCGCACTGCGCAGCCGCGCGGTCACGGCGCTTCGAATTGGTGCGCCAAATGGATCGGACTTGCGGCGCTGGGTGCAGGAGAATGCCGGTGTGACGCTTGGTATCGGTCTTGGCATGGCCGAGCCGGGCGATCCTGCCTGGCATGGATTTTTCCGCATCGGCCATATGGGGCATGTGAATGCACATATGATCCTCGGTGCCTTGGCCACGATAGAATCCGGGATGGTTGCGCTTGACGTGCCACATGGTGAGGGTGGTTTGGCGGCTGCCGCGCGCGTGATCGCGGGGCAGGGCGGCTCTGGCGTGGCAGGGCAGCTATGACACGCCTGCGGTGGCGGTAGGGTTAACCTCCTGCCGTCCGACCGGTGCGCCGTCTGGCGCACCAAAGAATGAGCTTGTCCAATGCGAAGCCCGCCACCAGCACCGCCAGAAACCCGAGGGTGGCCCAGATCACCATGAAAACCCAGAGCAGGTTGACGCCCCCCATCACAAGGGCGGCGTTGGTGTAGTTTGGCGCCTCTTTCATGTTTCCGCGTCGCATGGGCGGAGTTTACCGCAAGATTTGGCTCTGTCAGGTGAAAAATTTGGTCGATGCCGGGGCGCGCAGCTATCCGCGCGCCTGCGCCAACGCCTCGGGCAGCGCCTCGGCCAGCACCGCCAGCTCGTCGGCGCGCCCGCAACTGATGCGGATGCAGCGATCCTGCGGGGCCACGAACGGCATGCGCACGAACACGCCCCGCGCCACCAGCGCCGCCAGAACGGCGCGGGCGAACTCTCCGTCGCGCCCGCAATCGACGGCGACGAAATTGGTGGCGGAAGGGATGGGTGCCAGCCCGTTGTCGCGGGCGATGCGCGCAATCTCGTCGCGCGCATGCGCCACCTCGATCTGCACATGCGCCAGCCAGTCGGCATCGTGCAGCGCCGCGAGCGCGCCCGCCTGCGCCATCCGGTTCATGCCGAAATGGTTGCGGATCTTGTCGAAACTCTTGATCAGCGCCGCCGCCCCCACCGCATAGCCGATGCGCGCGCCCGCCATGCCGTAAGCCTTTGAAAAGGTGCGCATGCGGATCACGCGGGGGTCGTCTGCGGGCACTTGCGCCGCCGCGCCGTCGGGTGCGAATTCGACATAGGCCTCATCAAGGCAGAGCAGACAGCCTGAGGGTAGCGCGTCGAGCGCGGCCAGCACATCGGCCCCCTGCACCCATGTGCCCATCGGGTTGTCAGGATTGGCGTAGTAGATCAGCTTGGCGTCCACCTCGCGCGCCCGAGCGATGAGCGCGCCCAGATCTTCGTGATCGTCGCGATAGGGCACCTTGTGCAGCACCCCGCCAAAGCCCGCGACATGGTAGTTGAACGTCGGGTACGCCCCGTCCGAGGTGACGACCGCATCGCCGGGCGCCACCAGCAGCCGCACGAGGTTGCCCAGGAGCCCGTCGATTCCCTCGCCCACCAGCACATTCTCAACCGCGACGCCCATGTGATCCGCAAGGGCGGCGCGCAGATCGTGGCTGGTCGGATCGCCGTACTTCCAGACCTCCTCCGCCTCGGCCCGAATCGCGGCAAGCGCCTTGGGCGAGGGGCCGAAAAGGCTTTCATTCGCGCCCAGACGCGCGGCGAAGGGCGCGCCGCGCGTGCGCTCCTGTTCCTCGGGGCCCACAAAAGGCACGTTGGCGGGCAGGCTGTCGACAAGGGATGTGTAACGAGGTCCGGTCATGGGGTCAGTTAACGGGATGCAGGCCGCTGCTGCAAGGGTCTGCCGCCACGTTCCGCTGGCCTGCGCCGCACGGCCCGTGTTTGATACCGCCAAAGGAGGACCGCCCATGCCCCGCGTCACCACCGAGATCACCGACCACATTGCCCATGTCACCCTGACCCGCCCCGACAAACGCAACGCCGTCGATCCCGAGATGGCCGAGGCCATCGTTGCCGCCGGACAGGCGCTGACCGAGGCCGATATCCGCGCCGTCGTTCTCTCGGGCGAAGGGCACTCGTTCTGCGCCGGACTGGACGTGATGAGCTTTGCAGCCCTGGCCCGGGGCGATCCCGAGGCGCTGATCCTGCCGCGCAGCCACGGCAACACCAACCTCTTTCAAGAGGTCGCGATGGTCTGGCACCGCCTGCCGGTGCCGGTGATCGCGGCGCTGCAGGGGGCGGTCTATGGGGCGGGGTTCCAGCTTGCGCTCGGGGCCGATATCCGCATCGCATCTGCGGATGCGCAGCTGGCCATCATGGAGATGAAATGGGGACTGATACCCGATATGGGCGGCATGGCGCTGCTGCCGCGGCTCACTCGCTCGGACGTGATCCGGCGGCTGACCTATACCGCCCGGCCCATTCGCGCCGCGCAGGCCGCGACGTGGGGTCTCGTGACGGAAGTCGCCGAGGATCCGCTGACCGCCGCGCGCGACCTGGCGCAGGAAATCGCAACCCGCAGCCCCTCGGCCATCCGCGCCGCCAAACGCCTCATCGCCGTGGCCGAGAGCGGTGCAGGCGAGGACACCGTGCTCATGCAAGAGAGCCGCGAACAGGCGGCCCTCATCGGCCAGCCCGACCAGATCGAGCAGATCGCCGCCAACATGGCCGGTCGCGCGCCGGTCTTCGGTCGCGGGAGCTAGCAACTGTGTCTAGATGATCGGCTTTGCTTGCCAGGGGGTGCCTGATTTGAGGATGGCATTTGCGATGGTGGCGAGTCTGCGCGCGATTGCGACGATAACGACCTTGTGCGGTTTGCCACGCGC
>NZ_CAMYMD010000094.1 GCF_947259555.1 uncultured Roseovarius sp. | reverse complement strand
GCGCGTGGCAAACCGCACAAGGTCGTTATCGTCGCAATCGCGCGCAGACTCGCCACCATCGCAAATGCCATCCTCAAATCAGGCACCCCCTGGCAAGCAAAGCCGATCATCTAGACACAGTTGCTAGAAAGAAGGAATGATTATGCCCAATATGCCATGGGCCTGCGCTCTTGCAGATTACCTGCCCTAGCCGCGTCTTTATGTCAGGCAGGGGTAGTGTCACGCAGCGAAGGCGATGGTGGAAAAATCGCCCTTTGCGCACAAAGGTCTTGCCCCTGAACAGCTCGCGCATTCCCGAAGTCCGAAGACTGCTTGCTCAACAAGAGCACAGGCCGTCAGGTTTTCGGTGTCCGCATACTTGTAATGATTGACAAAATTGAGTTGATCGACAAGTTTTTTCTGGACCATTAATTTTTCAGAGATCGACCCTATGACGCGCTCACATTTCCTGCCTGCCGCTCTTGCCGCTTTCCTGCTGGGCGCCTCGGGGTCCGCCCAAGCGCAGGCGCCTGATACGCCACGGCTTGTATTTCTTGGTGCAGATCCCGCCCAGAGCGCCCCCGGACCTGTCAAGGACGGGCTGTCGGTTCTGGCTCTGGATGACCTGCCGACCCCCAACAGCGTCAACGAAGAGGTGCTTGCGGCAATCCTGCGGTCAAACCCGATTTCCACAGTCCTCTCCTCGCGTGACAGCACCACGGTCAAGAGTGGTTCGCTGCATCTGGTGACCGCACTTGAATTGTCGGGCGGCACCCAAGGCGTGACCGCCACAATCCGCGACGAAACGGTTCCGCTCGATGCCTTTTTGACAAGGCTCGAAGCGCTCGTCGGGGCACTCAATCCGGCCCAACGCCAAATCGCGTTCGTGCATGTCGCCGATCCGCAAGAGCGGTTGCCTGCCGCACTTGACGCGGTCAGTGGCAGTTTTGACCGGATCGGCATGGCGATGACAGTGCTTATCGTGGGCAACGAGGCCGAAAGCTGCCGCAATCAGCGCGCGCCGCTGGAATATGCCGTTTTGGCCGGATTGGCCGACCGTGTGCCGTTTGGCGACGGTGACGGGGCGACGACCGCGGCAGAGGCGACACGTTGGATATCAGGCGCCATGACCCGAAGTGTAAAACGCGAGGAGGACTGCGCCGCACGGTATTCTCTCATTCTGAGAACAGAAGACAGCGATGAGACGGTCGTTGCCCGCCATACACAGGGCTCATTGATCCCGATGATGGAGAATGCAGTCGGTCGCGAGGAGTTTCGGGCGCTGTTCCTGCGCGACACCGAAGATCCCGACCAAATCGCGGCCTATCTCGAAGATTGCACCTATTGCCCGCATGAGGAGGAGCTCGACGAGCGGCTGCAAACCATCTCCGACCGGCAGATGGCGCTCGATCTCGAAACCGAAATATGGTCATCAATTCGCGCAGACGACACCACGGATCGTCTGAAAGTATACGTCGCGCATTGCGATCTCTGCCAGTTCAAGGACGAGGCCGAGGCCCGCATTGCCCGGCTCGAGGCGGCAGACGCCGCTCGGGCGGACGAGGCGGCGCGCTTTGAGGCACTGCGCGCCGCGCGTGACTTGAACGGCTTGCGTGAGTGGCGCGACTCTTGCGTGGCATGCGACCAGAAGGCGGCAGCTGAGGCGTTGATTACAGAGATCCTCGCGGACGGTCGCCTCGCTGAAGAAACAGCAAGATTGCGAGATGCCATCGGCATGCACAATGCCGAGGCTGTGAAAACGTGGCTGGAGACCTGTGAAATCTGCGCCGAGCGCGACAAGGCCACGGCTGCGATGGACCGAATGGCCGAGGCCGTTGCAGCGGCCCGCCCTTGCCAGGTTGCGGCGGGACTGCCGCAACACGGCGGCCCGCGTCTCTTGTCCAGCATCGACAGGTCCAAGGCGCGCGAAATATGCTCGTCCATTTTGACAGAGCACCCGGAAAACCCGGCTGTGATCACTGTGATCGGGCGGATAGATCAGGCGGCAGGCGACATGGACAAAGCGCGCAGGGCCTACGCAAAAGGCATGTCAGCAGCACGCCCCGCCGCCTTCGGCCTCGCCGCCTACGCGGCCTTTGCACCGGGAGACAAAGATCCCGACTATGCCGAGGCCGAGCGGCTGGCGCTTGCCGGCACCGCGCGCGGCGACTGGCTCTCGGGCGAGGTGTTGACCTTGCTCTACCTGCGCGAGTTGATCGACGGCAAGGATGCCTCGGACGCGTTTCCAATCGCCTCGGCGGATGCGGAAGAGGGCAATCCGGTCGCTCAATTCTTCATGGGATATTTCCACAATGGCGGCATTGTCGTGGAACAATCCAAGGCGCGCGCCGCAGACTGGTTTTCCAAGGCCGTGGAGCAAGGCTATCTGCACGCCAACGCTTTTCTGGCAGGGATACTCGAGTCCGGTGACACGGAAGTGCCCGCAGATATCGGACGCGCTGCGGATCTTTATTGGCAGGGTTTGATCGGACGCGACGACACGGCGTTGCAGCGCCTCACGGATCAGATCAATGACAGACCCAATGAAATCGTGCGCATCTTGCAAAACCGCTTGCAGGATGAGGGCGTTTTTCGTGGGCTTGTGGATGGAATACCCGGCCCAAGAACAGTAGGGGCGGTCGAGCGTTTCGCGGCTCTCCAGCAAACCAACCCAGACGCAGAATAGGATTCTCCATTGTTTTCAGGATATTCAAAGAGGTTCCAAGGGGCGATTGCCGCACTGGCCACTCTTGTCATGATATGTGCCCAACCGGGTCGCGCGGCACAGGCGACGCTGTCAGACGTGCAGTGCCCCGACGCGGATGTCACCATTGCCGTTCTGGGCGACAGCCTCGCAGACGGGATCTGGGGCGCGTTCTGGCGCTCTTTCAGTCGCTGCGGCACGGTCGAGGTCATGCGCTCGACGACGGTATCGGACGGCTTGGCACATTCCGGGCCCGAAAGCTGGCTTTCAAAACTGGGCGGCGTAAAACCCGATTTGACGGTTTTGAGCATCGGAGCCAACGATCTGGTCAATATGCGCGAAGGCCGCACCCGGTTCATTTATGGCCAGGCGGACTGGAAAGAGGAGTACACGCGCCGGGCAAACCAACTGGCCTCGTCCCTCAACACCGTGTCGGACTCTGTGGTGTGGCTTGGCCTGCCCGTTGTTGGGCGGCGGGATCTGGAGCAGAGCTACCGTGAGGTGACAGAGTTGCAAGAGCGGGCTGCCACCGAGGCCGGGGTGCGTTATGTCGACACGCATATGGCGACCACCTTTGGCCAGGGAAAATTCGTAATGACGGCCAATGTCGGCGGCTCACCCCGGCAATTGCGTCACAGCGATCAGGTGCATTTCACCGAGATCGGCTATGACCTTGTCGCCGGATTGATGCGGCGGCAGGTGGCCGACACATTTGAGCGCGCGAGCCGGGACGCCTCCATGCGGTCTCTGGTGTTGCAATGAGTTGGCGTTGGGCTCTGCTCGCGTTTTCTTGTCTACTTGCCGCCTGCACGGATGCCTCTGACCCAGCTAACGCTCAGGACATGGGCGCCCTGCTGACCGCGCCACCGCCGCCGCCACCTCTCCCCAAGACCGCGCAGGACTTGCGCCCGGGCATTTCCCCCGCCGATCCGGCAAGGATGCTCATGATCGGCGATAGCCTTGCCGACGGGTTCGGCATGCTGCTTGTCCGCCGCGCCGCCGCGCGCGGCTTGCCTGCCACCGTGACCAACCGGGGCCGCGTCTCGACGGGCCTGTCGCGCGCTGATTTCTACGACTGGCCGGCGCGCTTTGCCGCCATGGCCGATCAGCTTGATCCTGATGTCGTCGTCGCGCATTTCGGGGCCAATGACATGCAGGGCGTCATCGCACCCGAGGGGCGTACACCCTATGGCAGCGAAGACTGGGAGGCCGCCTATCGCGCGCAAATCCGCAAGATCCTCAAAGTAGCTGCGGAGCGAGATATCGTGCTCTACTGGATCGGGCCCGGCCCGGACGGCAATCGCGGCCTGAATGCGCATCTGGCCCGGATCAACCCTTGGATCGCTGAAGAAGCAGAGCGCGCAGGTGCGGTTTATTTCCCGATTACTCCGTTTACCGCCCCGCCCGACGGCCGCTTTGCCCGCACCGTCAATGTCGGTGGGCGCGCAATGGCGATGCGAACCTCGGACGGATCGCATTTCACTATCGGCGGGTACGAACTCGTGGCGGATCGCATCCTGGATGCACTCACGGACCGATTTGAGCAGTTGCGACCCGCGACATATGCCCAAGATGACGGCCAGCCCGCAAGCCGCTTCGCCCTCGCCATTCTGCAATAGGATCAGAGGGCAGGCATGGTCTTTCCGACGCTGGACTTTATCCTGTTCTTCGCCGTGGTCCTTTCGCTTGCTCTCTGGATCGGGCGCGACGAAAGGCGGGCGGCCCTTCGCAAAGGCGTTCTGATCGCGGCGTCCTACACGTTCTATGCGGCTTGGGATGCGCGGTTTCTGTTGCTAATGGCCGGTGTCTCGGCGCTGGCATGGGGCGCAGGTCTATGGGTGCGCGATGCACGCCGAGGTCGGCGCGTGCTTGTGGTCGCACTGGCGCTCATGCTGCTGACGCTAGGCGTGTTCAAGTATTTCAACTTCTTCTTCCTGTCGCTGCAACAACTCCTTGGCGACAGCGCCCTTGCGCGTGATCTGGCGTGGATGCGGGTGATCCTGCCCGTGGGGATCAGTTTTTACATTTTTCAGGCGATTTCCTACCTTCTCGACATCCGGCGGGGCAAGATTGCACCCCGCCACAATCCGATCGACGTGTTTCTCTATATCTCGTTCTTTCCGCAGCTCGTTGCCGGCCCCATCGTGCGCGCCGCGGACTTCCTGCCGCAGATCGACCGCCCGGCAATGGTGGATGCCACCATGCGGGGTGCGGCGGTGCTGTTGATCCTGACCGGCCTCTTCAAGAAAATGGTGGTCGCCAACTATCTCTCGGTGCTGTTGGTCGACCCGGTCTTCGCCTTTCCAGACCTTCAGGGTCGTGCCGAGGCGCTGCTTGCTGTCGTTGGATACGGCGTACAGATCTACTGTGACTTTTCGGGCTATTCGGATATCGCCATCGGTGTGGCGCTGCTCATGGGCTATCGGTTCAAGCGCAATTTCAACCAGCCCTACCGCGCGCGCGGCTTGTCCGATTTCTGGCGGCGATGGCATATTTCACTCTCCACCTGGATCCGGGATTATCTTTACATTCCTTTGGGCGGAAACGCAGGCGGCGCGCTACGCCAGATCCGGACTGTAATGATTACCATGACTTTGGCCGGGCTCTGGCATGGCGCGGGATGGAATTTTCTCATATGGGGCCTGTTGCATGGGGCCGGTCTGGTGGCCGAACGCGGGATGGCGCGGCTCAGGATGCTCAAGCCTCTGGCCATTCTGTCTGCACCTCTGACGCTGGTGTTCGTGCTGGCGCTTTGGATTCCATTCCGGGCCGCTGATTGGCAAGGCAGCACGGCGATCATCGCTGCAATGGGCCGCACCAACGGCCCTGCCTCGGTCGAGATCAGCACGGCCGTGCTCGCCCTCGTCGCGATCGGGCTTGCAATGAATTGGTTGCCGATGCGCTGGCGTGACGCAGCAGAGGCCCGGCTCATTCGGTTCCCTCCCTTGGTACAGGCGCTTTGTCTCGCCTTGGGAACCGTCATCTGTTTTGCACTGGCGCAGGACGGCGTCGCTCCGTTCATTTATTTCCAGTTCTGAGAGGGACATCCGATGCAGCGGAATATCGTCTTTTTAGCAACGCTCTGGGGCGCACTCGGTCTGTCGTGGCTGCTCTCGGGTGAGCGTTTTCTTGACTTGATGTTTGCAATGCCGGACCTTGGAAAGATTGACGATCTGGTTCTTGAGGTTGTCATTCAGGCCGAGGATGCCAAGGACGCGCTTGGCGCGCCGGATCTTTTCGGTGCCTTGCGCGCCGCGCTGCATCGCATCACAGGGCTGGGATGACCCACGCAGGAGACTTATGCCGGAGCACGCAAGATTGAAGATGGGAGAATTTTACCATGCTATTGAAACGCCGCGATTTTCTGGCAGGCGCATCCGCGTGCCTTTTATCGACGCCCGCCCTCGCCCTGCGCGGTCCGCATCTGGACATTGATTACCTTGAAGGGCTGACTGACAACCCGGCCTTGAACCGCGCGCACGCCTACATTCCGCCGAGCCGCATTCACGAGGCGTATAGTCATGTGGTTTATGTCGACGCCGCGTTTCGCGGCGAGGGACGGCAGAAGATGTGGGTTCTGGCGCGCAAGGGCGCCGGTTGGGATCTGGCGGTGCGCGATCCGGGATATTGGGACGCAATCACACCCACGGATGCCGCCTATAGTTGGCCCGTCTCGACCGGCCGCGCCTATCCGGGTGACCGCCGCTCAGGCCCGACCATTCCCGGCGTGTTCAACATAGACGAACGGCCGGCCCGGCACCGCCGTGGCTGGGGCTCTCCGGGCATGTACAAGGCGATCTATTACGACCTGCACTACAGTTCCGGCCGGGCCTCGGGAATTGCCTTTCACGGCACCACGCGATCGCTTTACCGCAAGCTTGGAACGCCCGACAGTCACGGCTGCGTGCGCATGCGACAGGCCAACATGGATCGGTTCTGGGGCCTCATTCACCCCGGGGGCGCAACCGGGGAGCAAAGCCCGCTTTGGGGCGAGGTGCCGCGCTATTTTGCCTCCACGCCCAAGTCGTCCTTTACCGCCCGACGCGGCTATGTGCGCGACGGCACGTTGCTCAAAGACAGCGCCGGGAACCTGCGCACAAAGATGGGCTACACCGTTCTTGTGAACGTGTTTCTCACGGATGCGGCCTGATATGCCGTGCACCTGTACGGGGCTGATCCCGTGACGTCCCGCCCCGGCAAGGGCGCGCTTGCGCTGTGCTGCGCGCTTGCGGCGTCGATGCTTGCAAGTGTTTTGCCGAGCGTGACAGACGCACAGCCTCGCGAATTGGTGGTGACATTTGGCGGCGACGTGAATTTTGCGCGCTCGCGCACCAATCCCGAGCCCGAGAAATTGCGCAAGTTCGCAACCTACCCCCTCGCCCACAGCACCGAAGCGATCGCAGGAGAATTTGACGGCGACGTCAACTTCGTCAATGTCGAAACGGTCGTCGGGCCGCGCAATGGGACGCCTTTGTCCAAGACATTTGTCTTCCGCAGTCACCCCGAACAGTTTCGCCACTTGAGGGATCTTGGCGTGAACGCCTTCGGTCTCGCCAACAACCACGCCTACGATCACGGCTGGCCCGGTCTGCGCGACACGCTCGACCATTTCGAGACCGAGGCCAGACAGCGGAATATCCTGCATGCGGGCGTCGGGCGTGGAGAGGCTGGATTTCAGCCTCATATCCGCGAAATCAATGGGTTGCGCGTGGCGCTCGGCGCGATTGGCATCGGCAATGGCGGCTATGCGCTGCGCGACGACAGCGCGCGTCCCGGCATGGTCACGTTGTTCGCGCCCGGCCACTACACCCGCGTTCTCGCCGCGATGAAGACGGCCGAGGCTGATCTCAAGATCCTGTCGATTCACTACGGCACAGAGAACATGACTGCCCTCAACCCCGGCCAAAGGGCGATGTTTCGCCGTGCGGTCGACGAGGCTGGCGTGCATCTGGTGCTGGGCCACCACCCGCATGTGCCGCGCGCGGTCGAGACCGGGCCGGATCACGCCATCTTTTACTCTCTCGGTAATTTCATATTCATCGGCGGCGCCGACCGCCGCCACCTGCCCGTGGGCCATGACTACGGCCTGTTTGGCAAGGCGTATTTCAGCATCACCCCCGAAGGCGCCCGCCTGTCGGCTCTAGAGGTCTTGCCCCTGCGCAACACAGAACTCGCCCCGCATCCGATGACGCCCGCACGCACGCGGGCCACGCTCGCGCATCTGAGCCGTCTGTCGCGTCAATCGGTCGGAGCGTCCGGCCTGACCATCGCCCCCCTGTCAGACAGCGCAACGCGCGGCGCGGTCTGCTACGGTGCGCCCTACGGGCCTAGAACCTCCGACCTCTGTTGCCAATTGGAACACCGGGTGGAATGCGATCTGCCAGATTTGATGTAAGCGCCGGTGATATCGCCAAGGGGTGCGACAAAATTCTTTGATCTGCATCAATTTCGCACATTGCCGCGCGGGGCCGGACATTCTAAAACCTCAAGGGATCACGGGCGTGTGTGCCGATGCGAGTCTGCGTGCCCGTCAGAAACATCAGCAGGAGGCATCAAATGGCAGACGCAGCCATTCACGGCCACGAACACGAAGATCAGCGCGGGTTCTTTACCCGGTGGTTCATGTCAACGAACCACAAGGATATCGGTATCCTTTACCTGATCACCTCGGCGATCGTCGGTCTCATCTCGGTCATGTTCACCGTCTATATGCGGATGGAACTGATGGAACCGGGCGTTCAGTACATGTGCATGGAAGGCGCGCGGTTCATCGCGTCCGACGTTGCCAATTGTACGCCCAACGGGCACCTCTGGAACGTTATGATTACCTATCATGGCGTCCTTATGATGTTCTTCGTGGTCATTCCCGCCCTGTTCGGTGGCTTTGGCAACTATTTCATGCCGCTGCAGATCGGCGCGCCGGACATGGCGTTCCCGCGGATGAACAACCTGTCGTTCTGGCTCTATGTCGCGGGGACGTCGTTGGGCGTGGCCTCGCTGCTCGCCCCGGGCGGCAACGGTCAGCTCGGCTCCGGCGTGGGGTGGGTGCTGTATCCGCCGCTCTCGGTCAACGAGGCGGGCATGTCGATGGATCTGGCAATCTTTGCCGTGCACGTCTCAGGCGCAAGCTCGATCCTGGGCGCGATCAACATGATCACGACATTCCTCAACATGCGCGCACCGGGCATGACCCTCTTCAAGGTGCCGCTCTTTTCATGGTCGATTTTCGTGACAGCGTGGCTCATCCTGCTGTCCCTGCCGGTCCTTGCGGGCGCCATCACGATGCTGCTCACCGACCGCAACTTCGGGACGACGTTCTTTGATCCCGCAGGCGGCGGCGACCCGGTCCTTTACCAGCACATCCTGTGGTTCTTTGGTCACCCGGAAGTGTACATCATCATCCTGCCCGGCTTTGGCATCATCAGCCACGTGATCGCGACCTTCTCGCGCAAGCCGATCTTTGGCTACCTGCCGATGGTCTGGGCGCTGATCGCGATTGGTGTTCTCGGCTTTGTCGTGTGGGCGCACCACATGTATACCGTCGGCATGTCGCTCACTCAGCAGAGCTATTTCATGCTGGCCACAATGGTCATCGCGGTGCCAACGGGCGTCAAGGTGTTCAGTTGGATCGCGACCATGTGGGGCGGCTCGATCGAGTTCAAGACACCGATGCTCTGGGCGTTCGGCTTCCTGTTCCTGTTCACCGTCGGCGGCGTCACCGGCATCGTGCTCAGCCAGGCGGCGGTGGACCGCGCCTATCACGATACCTACTACGTGGTGGCGCATTTCCACTACGTGATGAGCCTCGGCGCTGTGTTTGCCATCTTCGCCGGGATCTACTTCTACTTCCCCAAGATGACGGGCCGGATGATCCCCGAATGGGCAGGCAAGCTGCACTTCTGGGCGATGTTCATCGGCGCGAACCTGACCTTCTTCCCGCAGCACTTCCTGGGCCGTCAGGGCATGCCGCGCCGCTATATCGACTACCCCGAGGCCTTCGCGGTCTGGAACTGGTGGTCGTCGATCGGGGCCTTCATCTCTTTTGCGTCGTTCGTCTTCTTCTTCGGCATCGTGATCTACACGCTGATGCGCGGGGCCAAGTCGACCCAGGCCAACCCCTGGAACGAATACGCCGACACGCTGGAATGGACCCTGCCCTCGCCGCCGCCCGAGCACACGTTCGAGCAGCTTCCCAAGCGTGAAGACTGGGACAAGTCACCGGCCCACTGAACCGGATGAACCGACAAGACGCAGGCCCCGGAGCAATCCGGGGCCTGTCTCGTGAACGGGGAAGACCGCACGCGGCCCGGACGAGAAAGCCCCCCATCCGCCACGGCGACAGAGCACTTATCAGCGTGGCGCGCAGAAAGCCGCGCACCCGGCGGCATGACTGTCAGACAAGCGACAGCGGGAGGTTTGGGCCGTATCCCGACAGCCGACCTTCAAACCGACTGCGGCGAGCGGCAGGACCGAGTCCATTTTGGCGGATGCTGCGAGTTCCACCGACGTCTGCTATAGGAATCAACGGAAGAATCTACATGTTAAACGCTGCACGCGCGCAAGGTGCCGCCCTGTAAGGAAATGAAGAGTTGTCAATCGAGCTTTTAGAGCTGGCCGATCAATTAGAGACGGCAGCCAAAGACTTTCAAATTGAGCATAAGGAAACGCTGAAGGCGCTGACCGACGCCGCCACAGAAGTCCATAAATCTTGGAGCGGGTCGAACCTCGGATATCACGCATTGGTCTACTACGAAAATTTGGATCCAAGACCTCCCGGAGCTCAATTCAGCGCAGAGTGGGGGCTCAAAGATATGAGCTTAACTAGTATGGGCACGGTAGGTTCATGGTGTGAGTATCCCGCTGAGGCCGTCAAAAATGCAATATACGAGCGGGCAGATCATCCCGATTTGAGCGGTGTCGAAGAAGCGAGTTCGGATTTGACATCTCTAGTAAATCGAGCGCTTGGTGAACTCTTGTCAGTCCTAACGGTAGCGCTGGATGATCGTGAAGATACTTTCCTCGAACGTCTCAAAGAAGAGGCTGAAGGCATCAATATTCTAACTTATTCCAATATGTGCAGAGCAATGCTTCCGAGCGGTCAGATGATGTCTAGGGACAGCAACGCAGCACTAGCCGGTGTTCAGATTGCGCCGCACCAAGAAATAATCGCCGAAACCGCGGCGCTTCAGGTGCCTTGTGATGTGGCGTCCGATCTGGCTGCAATCATCAGGAAGGCCGGTTCTCATATGTCACGGAAGGAGAGAAGCACACAACGTTCGGCGCGGATTGGTACGAACGTTTTCATTGGGCATGGTCGCTCATTGTTGTGGCGGGAACTGAAAGACTTTGTCGTTGACCGGCTGAAGCTCCCTTACGAGGAATTCAACCGCGTGCCAGTTGCAGGAGTTACAAACATAGCTCGGTTATCCGAGATGCTGGAAGGGGCCAGTTGTGCCCTCATACTCTTGACGGCAGAAGATGAGAAGGCCGACGGCACGATGCAAGCGAGGATGAATGTAATTCATGAAGTTGGACTCTTCCAAGGGCGATTGGGATTTACCAAAGCTATCGTAGTGCTGGAAGAAGGCTGCGAGGAGTTCTCGAACATTCACGGCCTCGGTCAAATTCGCTTCCGAAAAAACAATATCTCCGCAGCCTTTGAAGAGATAAGGGCCGTGCTAGAACGCGAAGGGTTAGTCTAGTTTTAGCTCAATTCTGGACTTAGCGTTTTGTATTCGGATCACATATCAACGTCGAACCACTTCTCCAAAGGAGTTTTTCTGAGGGATCACCAATGCGGTTATTGGCGCGACCGAAGCGAATTCACCCTAAGTCCGCATACCGCTCACTCAACTGATCCAGCATGAAGGTCCGCTATCACCAGCCCCGCGGTTTCGCACCGGGGCCGCTTCGGACCGGAGCCAAACCCCACCTCTTTCCCCGTCCTACATCTTGCGCCGTTGCGCATCGTTCGCCACATTAACCCTCGCCCCTTATCCTCCCCGCACCGACACGATACCGACGTGATACCGACGCGGTGCAGATGCCGCATGTCCTGCAGGGCAAGGCCGTTAACCATCGAATCGCTGCACTTGCCGCCAACCCGCCCCACCCTGTCGCATTCACCCTTTCACAGTCTTTGCCCCGCGTGCTATCCCCCCTTGCAAGCTACGCACGGACCACACTCATGACCCAAGAAATCCGCCTCGCCTTCGAGCACCCCGCCGCCCGCGCCCGCGCTACCGCGCCAGATGGGCCATTGGATCGCATATCGGTGCGCGATCACATCGTCGAGGTCGAGATAGGGGCGTTTCAGGCCGAACGCGGTACCAATCAGCGGGTCTCGTTCAATGTCGTGGTCGAAGTCCGCCCCATGAATAACCCGCTCGAAGATGACGTGGATCGCATCCTGAGCTATGACAAGGTGACAGAGGCGATCGCAGCCGAACTCGCGGCAGAGCGCCTCAACCTTCTGGAGACGCTTGCCGAGCGTATCGCCGAGCGCATCCTGTGGGAGCCACAGGCCGTTCGCACATTTGTCCGCATCGAAAAGCTCGATCGCGGTCCGGGTGCCCTCGGTGTCGAGATTGTCAGATCAATCGACGACCTCAATACCAAACCAGTCACCCCGCATTCGGATACTACCCCGCATCCGCATGTGGTCTTTCTGACAAATGGCGCAATCCGGTCACCCAACCTCGCCCGCTGGCTCGATCAGCTCGAAGCCCGGGCCGAGCCGGTGATCCTTTGTGTCGGGCGCGCCGACATCCCTGCCCCGCAAACAGGTCACCGGATGACACAGCGCCGGGTGGATTTGCTGGCCATGGAGCAAAACGCCTGGGTGCTGGGCGGACGTGATGACCGCTGCGTTGTGGTGGCGACACGCACCGAGCTGGACTGGTCCATGAAACAGGGCCAGATCAGCGTTTGGGCACCGTCCAAGATTGTTCTCGACGCTGTGGAGGGACCAGGGCTTGCGACCGATGATCCTGTCGGGCTTGCCGCATGGTTCGCGGGTCATATCGAGGCATCGGATCTTCTGCTGATTGGCGAGGCCCCTCCCAAATCCTGCCGCGTCCCTGTATTGATACAGGACATTGCCCAATCTGGACTCTAGCAGCAGCCTGATCTGAGGCCGCCGTCTGTGATGCGGCAGGGCATGCCCCGCCTGCCCTGTCTGTTGACCTTGCCGGCCCCAGACCACTCTATCCCAGACGTCGCTTGGAACGGAATGCA
The DNA here is from genome assembly GCF_947259555.1 of uncultured Roseovarius sp. Classification (GTDB taxonomy): domain Bacteria; phylum Pseudomonadota; class Alphaproteobacteria; order Rhodobacterales; family Rhodobacteraceae; genus Roseovarius. The sequence continues at coordinate 5,790 of NZ_CAMYMD010000094.1, read as the reverse complement.
AATGCCCTACTACCGCCCGATCCCTCGCATCGATCACGCTCGCCCGCCGCACGCCCTCCCCCTCGCAGGGGGCTGGTGCTGGTTCGACAGCGTCGAGGTTTTGGACAGACAGGAACACCCCCGTCTTTTGTCTGCGGCCGACCTGCCGCACGAGATCACAGAGCGCCTCACAGCGCCAAGAGCACCGCTTGCCGGGCTGGAGATGAACCAGCCCCAACTCATGGGCATTCTCAATGTCACGCCCGATAGTTTTTCTGACGGTGGCGCGCATTTTAACCCGGCACAGGCCCTTGCCCATGCCCGCGCCATGAGTGCCGCGGGCGCGTCAATTCTTGATGTGGGCGGCGAATCCACGCGCCCTGGCGCGGCGACTGTGGATCCCGAAGACGAGATCATGCGCACCGCACCCGTTATCGCCGCAATCCGTGCCGAGATCGCCACGCCGATCTCGATTGACACCCGAAAGAGCGTTGTCGCCCGCGAGGCCGCGCGTGTCGGCGCGAACCTCATCAATGATGTGGCGGGCTTCACATTCGACCCGGAGCTTGCCCCCTTCGCGTCGCAGCACGCCTTGCCCGTCTGCGTCATGCATGCACAAGGCAGCCCCGAAACAATGCAACAGGATCCGCGCTACAGCGACGTGGTCCTCGACGTCTTTGACTGGCTGTCGGGCCGGGTCGAGGCGCTCGTCGCACTTGGCATCCCGCGTGGTCGGATTGTCGTCGATCCCGGCATAGGATTTGGCAAGACACAGGCGCATAATCTGCGCCTCTTGCAGAACCTGTCACTGTTGCACGGCTTGGGCTGTCCGCTTCTTCTCGGGGCGTCGCGCAAGCGCTTCATCGGGGATATAAGCAACACACCCCATGCCGCCGATCGCATTCCGGGCTCGCTCGCCGTGGCGCTCTCGGGCGTGGCGCAGGGCGTGCAATTCTTGCGTGTGCATGACGTGGCAGAGACCCGCGCGGCACTCGACCTCTGGTGCGCTGTTCACTTCGCCTCGGACGTTTCTCTTGCCAATTCCTGATCTAAAACTCGCAAATAGCCACAGAATGTGAGCCCATTATTTCACATAAGCGATATTCTCGCGATCTTACTCCGAAGCTGACACAAGCCCAAGCCCGGATCGCCGCTAAGCTCGTCCCGGCCCGAAGACACGCCGCAATGCCCCCCATTGGCTCATCCCGACACCGACGAGAATGAGCGCCATTGCCGCAAACAAGCTTGGTGGCAACGTCTCAGACAAGACAAGTGCGCCGAGGATCACCGACCAGACCGGCACCATGTAATTGACCAAGCTGAAGAAACTCGGTCCCGCTTCCCGATTGACCTGCACGAGGAGCAACTGCGCATAGCCGGTGGGCAAGACCCCAAGGTACAGCAGCGCCAGAATACTCTTTTGTGTCAATTCCGTAGGCCAGCCTTCGACCCACAGCGCCACCGGCGTGATCAGGCAAGCGGCCAAGAGCATGACAGCCGCGGACAGAGAAAGGCGATCCACCTCAGGCGACAGCCTGGTTGCGATAGAGCCGATCGCATACCCGCCGGCCGCTCCGAGACATGCCACTCTTGCCAATGATTCCAAATCTTTACCGGTTGACGCGAAAGCGTCGGGACCGATCAGAACAACCACCCCCACGGTCCCCAAAATGAACCCCACCAGCTTGCGCAGGGTCATCCGTTCACCCGGCACCAGAAGATGCGCCAGCGGCAGGATCAAGAGCGGCACCGCCGCCATGCAGACCCCGGCAAAGCCCGAGGCCACCGATTGCTGCGCCCAAGCCAGAAGTGAAAACGGAATAACGTTTGAAAACAACGCCATGATGCATGAGAATGCCCAAATCATACGCCCTTCAGGCTGGCGAGGATCGGGCAACGACCGGCCCTTCAGCCACACCAGGACCAGCAGGAACACCGCCCCCAAGGTAATCCGTGTCGCCGCGACCATAAGCGGCCCGGTGTCACGCAGCGCCACCGAGATAAACATGAACGACGCCCCCCAGATCAACCCAAGCGCTCCGATCCGAAGGAAGTTTATGGGTGCAATTTCAATGATTTGACCAACCTCGAGCGACGGCAGACACCCCCGTGACCGATTGCCCCGATTGACGGGACGGCTCGGCAAACCACGTGAATGCGCCAGTAATGAAAGGAGGACCGACATGGATATCTATCTGATACCCGGGCTGGCCCTGATCACCTTGGTACTGGTGCTGATACTGGCCCTGCGCGGCAAGCGCAAAACCGAAGAACGGCGCAAATCAGCGGAGGCCCCCAAGAGTGCCCTCGCGCGGGACGGTGATGCCCACAGGAAGGCCCCGTAAAGATGACGCGATCCGGCCCATGCAACGGGCCGGATCCCGCTTTGCGGACAGAGACTTAGTTCTTTTCGCGATCGACCATCTTGCCCGCGCTGATCCATGGCATCATGCCGCGCAGCTTCTCGCCGACTTCCTCGATCTGATGCGCGTCGTTCATCCGGCGTGTGCCCTTGAAGAACGGCTGACCGACGGTGTTTTCCGTCATGAAATCACGCACGAATTTGCCGGTCTGAATGTCGTGCAGGATCGCCTTCATCTCTTTCTTGGTCTGCTCATAGGGCAGCACGCGCGGGCCGCTGACATATTCGCCATACTCGGCCGTGTTCGAGATCGAGTAGTTCATGTTGGCAATGCCGCCCTCGTAGATCAGGTCGACGATCAGCTTCACCTCGTGCAAGCACTCAAAGTAAGCCATCTCAGGCGCATAGCCCGCCTCGACCAGCGTCTCAAAGCCCATGCGGATCAGTTCCACCAGACCACCGCAGAGCACCGCCTGCTCGCCGAAGAGGTCGGTTTCGCATTCCTCGCGGAAGTTGGTCTCGATGATCCCCGAGCGCCCGCCACCGATGGCCGAGCAGTAGGAAAGCCCGATTTCCAATGCCTTACCGGACGCATCGTTGTTGACTGCAACAAGACAGGGCACGCCGCCGCCCTTGACATATTCGCCGCGCACCGTGTGACCGGGGCCCTTGGGCGCCATCATGATCACGTCTACGCCCTCTTTCGGCTCGATCAGGCCGAAATGGATGTTGAGGCCGTGGGCAAAAGCAATCGCCGCGCCGGGCTTGATGTTGTCATGCACATATTTGCGATAGGTCTCGCCCTGCAACTCGTCGGGCATGGTGAACATCATCAGGTCGCACCAGGCCGCTGCCTCGGCGATGCCCATGACCTTGAGACCCTCACCTTCGGCCTTCTTGGCCGATGCCGACCCTTCGCGCAGCGCGACGACGAGGTTTTTCGCGCCTGAATCGCGCAGGTTAAGCGCATGGGCATGGCCCTGGCTACCATAGCCCAGAATGGCGACCTTCTTGTCCTTGATCAGGTTGATGTCGCAGTCACGATCGTAATAGACGCGCATGGCGTTCTCCTCTTTGCTTGACTGCCGTCAGGATAGGCTGCGGCCGCAGATAAGGGGATCAAAAGTGATTTAATTTCCTTAGTTACCGTGATATTCATTCGCATAATTGTCTATTGGATAAAATTTCATGCTTGATGACACTGATCGGCGCATCCTGCGCCACTATCAGCACGCGCCCCATCTCGGCCCCGCCGAACTGGCCGATCTGGCGGGCGTGACCCCTGCCACCTGCGCGCGGCGGCTCGACCGGATGCAGGCCACGGGGGTGATCCGCGCCAATTGTGCGATGATCGACTGGCGCGCGCTCGGCTACGAGGTAGAGGTTTCCTTGCGCATCACTCTTGACAAGACGCAGGTCCGCGCCTTTGACGAGTTCCTGGAGGCTGCGAGGAACGTTCCGGAAGTCATTGAAATACAAACCTTCCTTGGCCGCGTCGATCTGCGCCTGTCGGTCATCGCGCGCGACATGGCGCATTATCAGGACCTTTACCGCCGCGCCATCCTGACCCTGCCGCATATCGCCGATATCGAGGCGCTGATGCATGTGGCACGGATCAAGTCCGACGAGGTGCTGCCGGTATGATCGAGCTTGATACCACCGATCGGCTGATCCTCCGCGCGCTGACCGAGGACGCCACCCAATCGGCAAGCGCCATCGGCCGCCGTCTGGGGCTGTCGCAGCCCGCCGCGTGGCGGCGCATCCGCAAGCTGCACGATAGCGGCGTCATCAAGGCGCAACGCCTTGATCTCGATCACGAAAAACTGGGGTTCGGCGTCACCGTCTTTCTCGGAGTGAAACTCGCCACCAAGGGCCGCGTCAGCCTTGAGGATTTCGAACGCGCGGTCTCGGCCATCCCCGAGGTGCAGACGGTCGAACATATCCTCGGGCTTTACGATTACCGGCTGCGCGTCGTGGCACGCGACATCTCGGATTTCGAGCGCGTGTTGCGCCGCCGGATCATGACCCTTCCCGGTGTCGGCAATGTTGAGGCGAATGTGCTTTTGTCCGAGGAACGTCGCCCCGGCCCGATTGGCTAGGCCCGAGGCTGGACATCCCCGGGCCTGCGCGGCATCCTGCGCGCAACCCAACAGGAGATCCCCCATGACTGCCCTTCTCGACACAGTCGATCCCGACGGCCTCTTGGAATATTCGGTCGTGTTCACCGACCGGTCACTCAACCATATGAGCAAATTGTTTCAAGGTGTTATGTGCGATATTTCAGCCATGCTGAAAGAGGTCTATGCCGCCGATGCCGTGGCGCTCGTGCCCGGTGGCGGCTCTTACGCAATGGAATCCGTGGCGCGCCAGTTCGGGCGCGGCGCGCATGTGCTCATCGTGCGCAACGGCTGGTTTTCGTTCCGCTGGAGCCAGATTTTCGACGCAGGGCAATTCACGTCAGACACCACCGTCTGCATGGCGCGTCAGACCGGCAACGGCTCGACCACGCCCTTTGCCCCGGCCCCCATCGAGGAGGTCGTGGCGAAGATCCGGGAGGCCAAGCCAGATGTCGTCTTTGCCCCGCATGTGGAGACGTCCGCCGGGCTGATTCTGCCCGATGACTACGTGACAGCCCTGGCCGAGGCCGCGCATGAGGTGGGCGCGCTGATGGTGCTCGACTGTATCGCCTCGGGCTGCGCCTGGATCGACATGAAGGCCACCGGCGTCGACGTGCTGATTTCCGCGCCGCAAAAGGGCTGGTCGGCCTCGCCCTCGGCCGGACTGGTGATGCTTTCGGCGCGCGCGTTGGCGCGACTGGAAGGGACCTCCTCGGACAGTTTCGCGCTCGACCTCAAGAAATGGCGCGCGATCATGCAGACCTACGAGGATGGCGGCCACGCCTATCACGCCACCATGCCCACCGATGCGCTGCGCGCCTTCCGCGACACGATGATCGAGACGCGTGACTATGGCTTCGACAAATTACGCGAGGCGCAATGGGAATTGGGCGACGGAGTGCGCGCAATGCTGGCCGCGCGCGGTGTGACCTCGGTCGCCGCAGACGGCTTTGGCGCGCCGGGGGTGGTGGTCAGCTATACGGCCGATCCCGACATCCAGAACGGCAAGAAATTTGCCGCCCAAGGGATGCAGATCGCCGCCGGCGTGCCCTTGCAGGTGGGCGAGCCCGAGGGCTTTCAGACCTTCCGGCTGGGCCTCTTCGGGCTGGACAAGCTGTATGACGTGCCCGCCGCGTTGAACCGGCTGGAGACGGTGCTCGACCGGGTTTTGTAACTCTGGGGGCTAAATGCTAATTTTGGCCTGGAGCGGACGTTGCATCCCGCCAGAAGGTGCCGCGCGGTCGCAGGGCCGGGGACTGGCGATGCAACGGCCTTTGCGGGCGCTTTATGCCAGCCAAGTCATTCTAAACTCAACACGTTGCACGCCACATC
>NZ_CAMYMD010000093.1 GCF_947259555.1 uncultured Roseovarius sp. | reverse complement strand
TCAAGCCATTGAAAACGCGGGAGTGTTTGGCTGGCATAAAGTGCGATCCACAGAGGTTGCTGCGCCCACCCGGCGGTCAGGCACCGCGCGGCTTGTTTCTGACCCCCCAATGTCCGCTCAAGGCCAACCGCAACACCCTTCACACCCTGAGCCGCACCCCCTCCGGATCGAACGGCGGCTCATGCAGGATGCGCGCGCGGTGCGGCTGGCCCAGCACCATCACCTCCACCGCATCACCCGGACCGGCATCGCCCTTCACATATCCAAGCGCCAGGCTCATCCCCACCGCATAGCCGTAAGCCCCCGAGGTCACGCGCCCCACGCCCACACCATCCTTCAAGATCGGCTCGCCGCCCGTTGCATCTGCATTCGAGGCAGTCACATCCGCCTCCTCCAGCGCCAGCAGCACCAGCCGCTCGCGCGGCGCCTCGCCGATCACGGCCTCCAGCGCCGCCTTGTTCAGGAACTCCTTTTCCATCTTGCACAGCCCCGCCAGCCCGGCCTCCTGTGGCCAGTATTCGGGGCTGTATTCGCGGCTCCACGAGCCATAGCCTTTCTCGATCCGCAGGCTCATCAGCGCCCGGCTGCCCACCGGCCCCGCGCCCACATCGCGCCCCGCCTCGATCAGCGCCGCATAGAGCCGCGCCTGATCCTGCGCGGCACAATGCAACTCCCAACCCAGATCGCCGGTGAAACTCACCCGCAGCGCCACGCACGCAACCCCCGCGATCTCCACCCTCGCCGAGCGCATGAAGGGGAAATCCTCGGTGCTGAGCGACGCATTGGTCAGCCGCTGCAACATCTCACGCGAGCGCGGCCCCGCCACGTTGAAGCCGCAGACCGCCTCGGTCAGGCTCTCGAACACGGTCCCCTCCGGCAGCGGCACCGCATCGAAAAACCGCTTGTGATAGCGCTCCGCCATGCCCGAGGAGATCACCCAGAATTCATCCTCCGCGAGCCGCGTCACCGTCGCATCCCCGGCAATCCCGCCGCGCACGCCAATCAGCGGCGTCAGGCACGACCGGCCCACGGCGCGCGGCATCCGGTTGGCGAAGACGGCGTTGAGCCAGCCCTCCGCCCCCGGCCCCTTGACCCGGTACTTGGCGAAATTCGAGATGTCGATGATGCCCGCCCGCTCTCGCAGCATGCGGGCCTCCTCGCCCACCGGCCCCCACCAGTTCTGCCTTGTAAAGCCGTTGGTATCGACGGTGCCGGGCGTGTCCGCAAACCACAGCGGATGCTCCCAGCCATAGTTGAGGCCAAAGACCGCGCCCATCTCGCGCTGGATCTCGTAGGCGGGCCGCACCCGCAGCGGCCGCCCCGCCGCGCGCTCCTCATTGGGATAATGGATGGCAAAGCGATGCGCGTATTGGTCGTTGACCTTCGCCTTCACAAACTCTCGGTCATTGGCCCAGAGGCCGAACCGCGCGATATCCCAGGCGAACATGTCGTATTTCATCTCGCCATGCACCAGCCATTCCGCCACCATCCAGCCCATGCCCGCCGATTGGCTGAACCCCGGAATGATCCCGTTACAGCAGAAATAGCCTTTCAGCTCCGGCACCGGTCCAAGGATCACATTGGCATCGGGCGACCAGATCATCGGGCCGTTGATCACCCGCTTGATCCCCGCCTCGCCCACCACCGGCACCCGGTCGATGGCGCGCATCATGTTGTCCTCGATCCGCTCCAGATCGTCGGGGAAGAGGTCATGCGCAAAATCCAAGGGTGTGCCCTCTTCCGCCCAGAACCGCATGTCGCGCTCATAGGCCCCGATCAGCAGGCCCTTGCCCTCCTGCCGCAGGTAATATTCCCCGTCCCGGTCCGCGACCGAGGGCAGGCGCCGGTCGAGCCCTTCGATCCCGGCAATCGTCTCGGTCACGAAATACTGGTGTTCGGTGGGCTGCAAGGGCAGCTCGATCCCCGCCAGCTTGGCCACCTCACGGCCCCACAGACCGGCAGCGTTAATGACCCAGGGCGTGTGGATATTGCCCTTGGGCGTCTCGACAATCCAGGTCCCGTCCGCCTGCGGCAGCGTCGCCATCACCGGCGTGAATCGATGGATCTCCGCACCCCGCTGCCGCGCCCCCACCGCATAGGCATTGGTCACACCCGAGGGGTCGACATTGCCGCCATCGGGCTCGTACATGATGCAGCGGATGCCGTCGAAATTCACCAAAGGGTGCAGCCGCTCGGCCTCGTCGCGCGAAATCTCGTGGAAATTCATGCCATAAAGCTTGGCCTTGGCCGCCTGCAACCGCAGCTGATGCGCGCGGTTCTCGGTCTGCGCCAGATAGAGCGAGCCGGGTTGAAACACCCCACAGCTTTGCCCGGTCTCCTCCTCCAGCGCGTTGTAGAGGTTCATCGTGTAGTGCTGCAAACGGCTGATATTGGCGCTGTCATGCAGCCCGTGGATATTGGCCGCCGCGTGCCACGTGCTGCCGCTCGTCAACTCGTCGCGCTCCAGCAGCACCACGTCGCTCCAGCCCAGCTTGGCCAGATGGTAGAGGATCGAGCATCCGATAACGCCGCCGCCGATCACGACAGCCTGTGCATGGGTCTTCATGGGTATCCCTCGGGTTTCTCTCGCCCTTCACCCTGAAGCGCACACCGCCCCGGCGATTGCCGGTTTCCGACATGTTTTGTCGCGGTAATACAAGGCACCACCAAACAACGAAAACACGGCCTGCCACCGAAGGGGCAGGCCGCAGGGCCGGAACAAACGGTCAGGTCAGTGGGGGCTGACCCGGTTCAGCAAGCACCGAAGGTCTGGCTGAACACCGTGCTTCCTGCCACCACCACCGACACCTTGACACCGGTCGGGATGCCGAAATGGGTGCAGATCGTCAGACAGGCCTGCGCCGCCGTCCCGTTGGGGATATGCACCGGCAGGTGAAGGCAATGCTTGCCCAGCCCCAAAGGCAGGGTGAGGCACACCTGATTGTTCGAGATGGTCACGGCAATGCATTGCGCCGCCACCGCGATATGCGCCCCAACCATGGGCAAACCCGACTCCGCGGTCAGGTTCTGAAGCTTTTCATTTCCGGAATGGGTGCGCCGTGCGGCGTCGAGCGCGGCATCAACGGCTTCACTGTCAAATTCATAAAAATCTTGTGCCATTTCAAAGGCCTCCTTAGAAAAGTTAAAGTTCCCGCTAATTACTGCGGATAATAATCTTTTATATTAAGCTGAGTATCTTTTCAAGGATTCTTCTTATGGTTGTTTTTCTGCAAAGTTCTTTCCATAGCAGCCTTCCCCTCCTCGAAATCACGGCACCATGCCCCGATCCAAATACGTCAGCATTTGTCGCAGATAGACATGATCTTTCCAGCGCGGCAGGCAGGCTCGGCCAAAATCATCAAGGAGGCGTGACATGAAAACCAGCACCCGTGTGGTCGTGATCGGCGGCGGTGTCGTCGGCTGTTCCGTGCTCTATCACCTGACCAAGCTGGGCTGGTCCGATGTCATGCTGCTGGAACGCTCCGAGCTCACCTCCGGCTCCACCTGGCACGCGGCGGGCGGGTTTCACACCCTCAACGGCGATACCAACATGGCCGCGCTTCAGGGCTATACGATCCGGCTCTACAAAGAACTCGAAGAGATCACCGGCATGTCCTGCGGGCTGCATCATGTGGGCGGCGTGACGCTCGCCGACAACCGCGACCGTTTCGACATGCTCTTGGCCGAGCGCGCCAAGCATCGCTACATGGGACTGGAGACCGAGATCGTCACGCCCGACGAAATTCGCGAGATCGCGCCCGTCACCAATACCGACGGCATCATCGGCGGGCTTTATGACCCATTGGACGGCCATCTCGACCCGTCGGGCACCACCCACGCCTATGCCAAGGCGGCGCGCATGGGCGGCGCGCAGATCGAGACCCATTGTATGGTGCAAGAGACCAACCAACGCCCCGATGGCACATGGGACGTGGTGACCGACAAGGGCACCATCCACACCGACCACGTGGTCAACGCAGGCGGCCTCTGGGCCCGCGAGGTGGGCGCGATGGCGGGCGTTTACCTGCCGCTGCACCCGATGGAGCATCAGTATATCGTCACCGACGAAATACCGACGATATACAGCCGCGATACCGAACACCCCCATGTCATGGACCCGGCGGGCGAAAGCTATCTGCGGCAAGAGGGGCGCGGGCTGTGTATCGGCTTCTACGAGCAGCCCTGCAAACCCTGGGCGGTGGACGGCACACCGTGGGATTTCGGGCATGAACTGCTGCCCGACGACCTCGACAAGATCGAGGCCAGCATCGAGTTTGCCTACCGCCGCTTTCCCGTGCTCGAAAAGGCGGGGGTCAAATCGGTCATCCACGGCCCCTTCACCTTCGCCCCCGATGGCAACCCGCTGGTCGGGCCTATCCCCGGCCTGCGCGGCTACTGGTCGGCCTGCGGCGTGATGGCAGGCTTTTCCCAAGGCGGCGGCGTCGGCCTGATGCTGGCGCAATGGATGACCGAGGGGGAGTGCGAACGCGACGTCACCGCCATGGACGTGGCCCGCTTCGGCGACTGGATCAGCCCGGGCTATACCCGCCCGAAAGTCATTGAAAACTATCAGAAAAGATTCAGCGTCTCCTACCCCAACGAGGAGCTTCCCGCCGCCCGCCCCTTCCGTCAAACCCCGATGTATGACGTGTTCGATCAGATGGGTGCCGTCTGGGGCGCGCAATACGGGCTGGAGGTGGTCAACTACTTCGCGCAGGGCTATGGGGCCTCAAGCAGCGAAGCGGTAGGCCAACAAAAAGATCCACGCTTCGAGACCCCCTCCTTCCGCCGCTCCAACGCGTGGGAGGCCACCGCGCGCGAGGTCCGCGCCGTGCGCGAGGGCGTCGGCATCAACGAGGTCCATAACTTCGGCAAATACCTCGTCAGCGGCGAAGGAGCCCGCGACTGGCTCGACCGGATCATGGCCGGACGCATCCCCAAGCCCGGGCGGCTCTCGCTCACCCCGATGCTCTCGCCCAAGGGACGGCTCTGGGGCGATTTCACCGTGTCCTGCCTCAATGACGAGACCTTCCAGCTCACCGCCTCCTACGGCGCGCAGGCGTTCCACATGCGCTGGTTCGCCCAGAACGAGGCGACGGGCGTCCGGGTCGAGAACATCTCCGACCGGCTCAACGGCTTCCAGATTGCGGGACCCCGCGCGCGCGACGTGCTCACCGCCTGCACCCGCGACAGGCTCGCGGACATGAAATTCATGGATATCCGCTCTGCGGTCCTCGGCATGGTCGATTGCCTCATTCAGCGCGTCAGCTACACCGGTGATCTCGGATACGAGATCTATTGCGACCCGATGGCACAACGCGCGCTGTGGGATGTGCTCTGGACCGAGGGGCAAAAGCACGGCATGAAACCCTTCGGCATGCGCGCGATGATGTCGCTGCGGCTCGACCGGTTCTTCGGCGCGTGGCTGCGCGAGTTCTCGCCCGATTACACCCCCGGCGAGACCGGCATGGACCGGTTCATCGCGTGGAAAAAGAACACCGATTTCATCGGCCGCGCGGCGGCAGAGGCGGAACGTGTGCAAGGACCGGCGCGCACGCTCGTCGCCTTTGAGGTCGAGGCGGAAGATGCCGATGTGAACGGATACGAGCCGGTCTGGATCGACGGCGAGGTGCACGGTTTCTGCACCTCCGGCGGCTATTCCCACCACGCGGGAAGATCCATTGCCCTCGCCCTCATTCCGGCCGCGCGCGCGCAGGACGGGCTGACAGCGGAAATCGAGATCCTCGGCCATCGCCGCGCCGCCACGCTCATCACCGAGCCGCTCTTTGACGCCGACGGGGCGCGGATGCGGGGCTGATCACAAAACCCCGGCGCAGATGATGATTTGCACCGGGGTTTATTTGAGTATTTTCAGAACAGTGAAAGGCAAAGTTAATCCTGGCGTTCGTCCGGATCGGACTGACCGACGCCGAGAAACAGCCGCTTGAGCGGGATGATCCAGACAAACCCCAGCCCCACATAAACCAGCAGTTCGATCCAGATCGACGGTCGGTCGATCCAGTTCACAAGGCTCACGGCGGCCACGATATAGGCGGGCAGCCCCACCAGAAGCACCACCAGCGACCAGCGTTTCCGGGCCTTGTAACTGAGCATTCCGCCTCCTCAATCCGCGAACGGGTCGGTCACCAGGATGGTATCCTCGCGCTCCGGTGAGGTGGAGAGTAGCGCGACCGGACAGTCGATCAACTCTTCGACGCGGCGCACGTATTTGATCGCGTTGGCAGGCAAATCGGCCCAGCTGCGCGCGCCCTCGGTCGACTCCGACCAGCCCGGCAGTTCCTCGTAGACGGGCGTGCAGCGGGCCTGCTCCTCGGCGGCAATCGGCAAGTAATCCAGCCGCTTGCCCTCAAGGTCATATCCGACGCAGATCTTGAGCGTCTCGAAGCCGTCGAGCACGTCAAGCTTGGTGAAGGATATGCCGGTCACTCCGCTCGTGACACAGGTCTGCCGCACCAGGCAGGCATCGAACCAGCCGCAGCGCCGTTGCCGCCCGGTCACCGTGCCGAACTCATGCCCACGCTCGCCCAATCGCTGACCGTCCTCGTCCTGCAACTCGGTTGGAAACGGCCCCTCGCCCACGCGGGTGGTATAGGCCTTGACGATGCCCAGCACGTAATCGATCGAGCCCGGCCCGATCCCGACACCCGTCGCCGCTTGGCCCGCGATGACATTTGACGAGGTCACAAAGGGATAGGTGCCGAAATCAATGTCCAGCAGCGCGCCCTGCGCGCCCTCGAACAGAATGCGCTTGCCCGCCCGGCGCTGCTCGTTGAGCACCTTCCACACGGGCGCGGCATAGGGCAGGATCTGCGGTGCGATCTCGATCAGCTGCGCGATCAGCGCCTCGCGGTCCACCGCCTCGATCCCCAGTCCCCGGCGCAGCGGGTCGTGATGCTGCAGCGCCCGGTCCACCCGCGCGATCAGTGTCTGCTCATCGGCCAGATCGGCCACCCGCACCGCGCGTCGGCCCACCTTGTCCTCATAGGCGGGGCCGATGCCGCGCCCGGTGGTGCCGATCTTGGTGCCCTTGCTCGCGGCCTCTTCGCGGGCGCGGTCCAATTCGCCATGGATCGGCAGGATCAGCGGCGTGTTCTCGGCGATCATCAGCGTCTCGGGGGTGATCGTCACGCCCTGCTCGCGGATCTGCGCGATCTCATTCACCAGATGCCACGGGTCGAGCACCACGCCATTGCCGATGACCGATAGCTTGCCGCCCCGCACCACGCCCGAGGGCAGCGCGTTCAATTTGTAGACCTTGCCGTCGATCACGAGGGTGTGGCCAGCATTATGGCCCCCCTGAAAGCGCGCGATCACGTCGGCGCGCTCGCTCAGCCAATCGACGATCTTGCCTTTTCCCTCGTCCCCCCACTGGGCCCCGACGACTACGACATTTGCCATGATTTACCCCTCGGCATTTGGTCCAAACCGCGCGCCGGTATAACGGGGCGCGCACGCGGGCGAAACACCTAAATCACCGCGCCCCACTGGACAGCGCGCCCGCCCTGCGGCACATCGGTGTCGTAGAGTGCAAAAGCGGGGGTGACATGGGATTTCTGGCAAGATGGGCGGTGGCCTTCGTGCTGCTGGCGCTGACCTTCAACCCGACCGAGTGGAATTTCACCACTTGGGCGCGCACCAATTTCACTGCGCAGATGCCGCTGACGGTGCTGCTCGGGCTGGTCCTGCTGGTCGGCTATATCATTTACCTGCGCGCCACGCTGCGTTCAATCGGCGGTTTCGGTATGGGGTTGGTGCTGGCAATCGCGGCGGCGCTTGTCTGGGTGCTGCATGATTTCGGGCTGATCAGCTTCGACAATCCCACGCTGAATGTCTGGCTGGCGCTGGTGGCGCTGTCGCTTGTGCTCGGCATCGGGCTCAGCTGGTCTCACGTGCGCCGCAAGCTCTCGGGTCAGGCGGATATGGATGATGTTGACATTGATTGAAGCACCCTGCGCGAAACGCGGCCGAAGGCCGCCGCGCATCGCCGTGCCGCCCCCCGGCGCGGCGATTTGGCTGCAACATGCTCTGCGCTCGGATGTTTTTCGGGCTTGGCTGGCATAAAGCACTGCCAAATTAACATTGGATCGCCACACCGCGGCACGATGATGCGCGGCTCATGGCAACGGCAACTTCCGGCCATATCCCGACCAACACATCGGGCGGAGCATGTCATTGATAGCCCGGCACGAATGAAGGCTCCGTTTCCACCCGGCCCCGGCTGAGTTTCTTCGGCACCCCGCACAAGAACACCCCTCCGCCAAAGCCTCCCACATTGCCGGGTTGCGGGCGGCGGCGGAATTGCATAGATACCGCGCAGACCGCGATCAAGTAATAGGCCCTGTGACCCATGGAAAACGTCGTCTTGACCATCCACCTGCTTCTGGCGCTCGCGCTCATCGGTGTGGTGTTGCTGCAACGCTCCGAGGGTGGCGGGCTTGGCATGGGCGGCGGCGGCGGCGGGGCCATGACGGGCCGTGCCGCAGCGACGGCACTGGGCAAGGTCACATGGCTCTTGGCGGCGGCCTTTATCACCACCTCGATCACTCTGACCATCATCGCGGCGCAGCAGTCTGCGGGCAGTTCTGTGCTCGACCGCCTGGGCAACCAGCCCGCCCCGGTCGAGGAGAGCGCCCCAGGTCTGCCCGATACAGACACGCTCCTACCGCCGCCCTCGGGCGACAGTGCGCCGCTGACACCGACCGCCGACTGACCACAAATGATTGAGGGCCACGCCTGAACCGCAACATGATCTTGCGGTCGGCTTGCGCATCCCTCGCGAATCCTCTATTGGTTAAATCCCGTGATGGATGGCCTTTTCAGGGCCGTTCCGGGCTTTTGATCAAGCATCACAAACGCAGTATCACGGGGGGCTTTGCGCGCGCATGGCACGTTACATCTTCATCACCGGCGGCGTGGTTTCCTCGCTTGGCAAGGGTCTGGCCTCGGCGGCGCTCGGCGCGCTCTTGCAGGCGCGCGGCTTCTCGGTTCGCTTGCGCAAACTCGATCCTTACCTCAACGTCGATCCCGGCACGATGTCGCCGTTCGAGCACGGCGAGGTCTTCGTCACTGATGACGGGGCCGAAACCGATCTCGATCTCGGCCATTACGAGCGATTCACCGGGGTGCCGGCCCGGATCACTGATTCCGTCTCCTCGGGCCGGATCTATTCCAACGTGCTGGAGCGTGAGCGGCGCGGCGACTACCTTGGCAAGACCATTCAGGTCGTCCCCCATGTTACCAATGAAATCAAGGACTTCCTCGCCGTGGGCGAGACGGAAGTTGATTTCATGCTGTGCGAGATCGGCGGCACCGTGGGCGATATCGAAGGGCTGCCCTTCTTCGAGGCGATCCGCCAGTTCAGCCATGACCGGGCGCGCGGGCAATGCATCTTCATGCACCTGACCCTGCTGCCCTATCTCGCCGCCTCCGGCGAGCTCAAGACCAAGCCGACCCAGCACTCGGTCAAGGAATTGCAGAGCATCGGCATCGCCCCCGACATCCTCGTCTGCCGCTCCGAACAGCCGATCCCCGACAAGGAACGCGAAAAGATCGCGCTCTTCTGCAACGTGCGCAAGGAACATGTCGTCGCCGCCTATGACCTCAAGTCGATTTACGAGGCCCCGCTCGCCTATCACCATGAAGGGCTCGATCAGGCCGTGCTCGACGCGTTCCAGATCAGCCCGGCGCCGCGCCCCGACCTCACCGTCTGGCAGGATGTCGTGGACCGCATCCACAACACCGACGGCGCGGTCAATATCGCCATCGTCGGCAAATACGTGCAGCTGGAAGACGCCTACAAGTCGATCAAGGAGGCGCTCATTCACGGCGGCATGGCCAACCGGGTCAAGGTCAATGTCGAATGGGTCGATGCCGAGATTTTCGAGCGCGAAGACCCCGCCCCGCATCTTGAGGGCTTTCACGCCATTCTGGTTCCGGGCGGCTTTGGCGAGCGCGGCACTGAGGGCAAGATCAAGGCCGCCGAGTTTGCCCGCACCCGCAAGATCCCCTATCTCGGCATCTGCCTCGGCATGCAGATGGCGGTGATCGAGGCGGCGCGCAACGTCGCCGGGCTCAAACACGCGGGCTCTGAGGAATTCGACCTTGAGTCGGGCAAGAAACGGTTTGAGCCGGTGGTCTACCACCTCAAGGAATGGGTGCAGGGCAACGAGAAGGTGCAACGCAATGTCAGCGACGACAAGGGCGGCACCATGCGCCTCGGCGCCTATGACGCGGTACTACGGGACGGCAGCCGGGTCGCGCAGATCTATGGCACGACGCAGATCGACGAACGCCACCGTCATCGCTACGAGGTCGATACCAAGTATCGCGACAAGCTTGAGGAGTGCGGCCTGACCTTCTCGGGCATGTCCCCCGATGGCCGCCTGCCGGAAATCGTTGAGTGGTCCGATCACCCGTGGTTCATCGGCGTGCAGTATCACCCGGAACTCAAATCCAAACCCTTCGCACCACACCCGCTTTTTGCTGATTTCGTGCGCGCGGCGGTGGATACCTCGCGGCTGGTGTAACGCCGCGCCACTCGGCAGGCCTGACAGCGCGCGCACTCAGCGTACGGGTGGAAAGACGAAACACCGGTCACGGCGAATCATGAGCCAGAGCGATTTGCCGGGCTTGGGCAAAAACACGTTTGGAACAGTTGCCTTCAGCAACGATCCGTCATGATCCATACGAAATTCGACAAGGCTTTCAGACCCCATGAATCGTGCTCTCTCAACCACACCGCGCGCCGGGGTGCCGTCACGGGGCGTGGGATTGGGACCACGTCCATGGCGGTCGAAATCAATCTTGATGTGCTGCGGACGAATGACGATCTCGACTTCTTGCCCGTCCGGGACACCCGGGGCCAGAAACTGTCCGAAGGGCGTATCGGTGAGTGCCCCGTGCACGGTGCCGCGAATGACATTGATCTCTGAAAAGAAGGCCATGGCGCTGCGATCGACGGGCGCGTTGTAGACGTTATAGGGCGCGCCCTGTTGCACGATGCGTCCGTCGCGCATGAGTGCAATCTCATCGGCCATGCGCATGGCCTCTTCGGGTTCGTGCGTGACCAGCAAGACGGCCGTATCCTCTTCGCGCAGGATCTCGAGGGTTTCGTCACGGATACCGTCGCGCAGACGGTTGTCGAGACCGGAAAACGGCTCGTCCATCAGCATGATACCGGGGCGCGGGGCGAGCGCGCGGGCGAGGGCGACGCGTTGTTGCTCACCGCCTGACAATTCATGGGGATACGCGCCTAGATATTGGTCAAGCCCGACCCGCTCCAGCAATTCGCGTATACGTCTTTGCCGCACCGCCTTGTCGCCGGTCAGGCCAAAGCCGACATTCTGAGCCACACTCAGATGCGGAAACAGGGCAAAATCCTGAAACATGAGACCGATCTGACGGCGCTCGGGGGGCACGCGAAACACGGTATCGCAGACCAGATTTCCATCGACCCAGATCTCGCCGCTGTCCTGCATCTCCACCCCGGCAATCATCCGCAAGGTCGTGGATTTACCGCAGCCCGACGGCCCCAGAAGACAGGTGACCTGACCGGGCATGACCCTGAGCGAGACATCATCGACGACAACCCGACCGTCGTATCGGCGCATCAGGTTCCTGGTTTCCAGTCGGGGGGTTGGGGTCTGCACCTTGGCCTCTCGCTCTTTCCGATCAATTCTATCGGGTTTTTGTCCGATGCAGATACCAACCCGCCCGACCCCATGCAAGCCATATGGGCCGACGCGCCGTTGACAGGGGAAACCGGAGGTGCTTGTGTAGCGATGTTTTTTTCAGCGGAGTTTCTGACACATGCGTATTCTAACCGGCACACTGTTCGCGCTTTGCCTCGCCTTTCCCGCTCATGCCGAGAGCGATCGTGAGGCGCGCCTTGCCGTGGCCAGGGACTATGTCGAGGCCACCATGAGCGACACGGATGTGCAGGAGTTCATCCGTCAACTCTGGCAACCGATGGTGCAGCAGATGGCGGCGACACGTCAGCCTCTCGAACCCGAGCAGATTGCCGAAATTGAAAGCCTGTTTTCCACGCAGCTGACACAGCCGATCACCGATGTGATGCTGCGGCAGGATGCGATCATGGCCGACATCATGACGTTGGAAGAGCTGACTGCTCTGCGGGATTTCTACACCTCAGAGCATGGCGGTGCCGTGATGCGCAAGATGCCACAGCTGGCGCAGCTCCAGCAGCCGATGATTTCGGCGGTTCTGCAAAAGGCGATGCCGGAGATGATGCCGAAGATCGAGGAAATCACGACCCGCGAAACCGACTAGGCACGGGTCAGAATCGCGCGCGCCGCGCGCAGGCCCGGGGCCTCGCCGCCCCGGCCAAGCCGCTCCATGGTCAGGCGCATCGCTGCGCGTTGCGCGCCGGTGTCGTGCATCAGCGTCAAAAGCGCGGGGGTAATCTGCTCTGCGCGGCAATTGCCGCCGATGAATTCCGGCACCGCGCGCGTCTCGCTCACCAGGTTGACCAGCGTCAATGTATCAACCCGCAGCATCCGCGAGATGATCACCCGGCTCAGCCAGGCCATGTCATAGGCGATCACCATCGGCGTGTCTGACGCCGCCAGTTCCAGCGACACCGTGCCAGAGGCCGCAAGCGCCCAATCGGCGGCGTGAAAGGCGCGGGCCTTTTCGGTTTTGAAATCAGGGCTGTCGGGGGCAAGGATCAGGGGCGCGATCGCCCACGCCTCTACCACTTCGCGCACCAGCGGGGCCATCTGCGCTGTCGTCGGCAAGACCAGCCGCGTCCCGGGCCGTGCCTCGGCCATCTGCGCTACCACCTCGCCAAACACCGGTGCGAGCCGCGTCACCTCGCCCCGGCGCGAGCCGGGCAGCACCATCAGAAGTGGCTCATCGGTCAGCCCGTGCCGCGCGCGAAACCCCGCGACCTCCTCTGCCGTGGGCTGTGGCTCTGCCACCACCGGATGCCCCACAAAATCGCACTCCATGCCCGCCGCCTCCATCAGCGGCGGCTCAAACGGCAGCAAGGCGAGCACATGGTCGATCACCTGCGCCATTTTCGCCGCCCGCCCCGCGCGCCACGCCCAGACCGACGGGGCCACGTAATGCACGGTGCGGATGTTGCGCACGGCCTTGACCTTGCGCGCCACGCGCAGGCAGAAATCCGGGCTGTCGATGGTGATCAGGATATCCGGATCGCACTCCAGCACCGCCGCGACGGTCTGGTTGAGCCGCCTTCGCAGATGCGGATAGCGCGGCACGATCTCGGCCAGCCCCATGACGCTCAGGTCCTCCATCGGAAAGAGGCTGTCGAGCCCCTGCGCCTGCATCTGCGCGCCGCCGACACCGTGAAACTCGACCTCGGTCAGCGATGCCAGCCCGGCCATCAGCGCGGCCCCCAGCCGGTCGCCCGACGCCTCGCCCGCGACCAAAAAGACCTTCATCCCGTCCCCCCGGGGCGCACCCAAAGGAAGAGCCCTGCGACGGCCAGAACGCCGCGCACATCTTCAGGCTCCAGCAGCATCACGCCACCGGCCTCGATCACGATACCGTCAAGCCCCGCCGCGACAACCCGGCGCGCCGTGTCCGGGCCGATCACCGGCATGTCGGCGCGCAAGTCCTGCCCCGGTTTCGGCGCCTTGTAGAGCAGACCGCCGGTCTCTGTTGGGCTGTCCTGACCACTCAGCCAGTCCGCCGCGCCGCCGATCATCTGATCGGCGATGTCAAACGGATCAAGGCTCCAACCGCCGCCGCTGTCTCCGTCTTTCGTCAGATCGGCCAGCATCGCATCGGTGCCGCGCTCATCTTCGCGTGCCACGACGCGACCGGCGCGCACCACCACGGCCTGCCCCAGATCGTCGCGGCCCATTTGATCAAGCGCCGCGACCGCCGCCGCAAGATCGGCGGCGATGCCATCCGGTAATCCCCCGATCCGCAGGCCCGGCTCGGGCAGCAGGTCGGGGGCGATCCCGGCAGCCCCGATCACCTCGATGCCGGACGTCTCAAAGATCGCGATGATCTCGCGCAGCAGACCATCATCGCCTTTTGCCAGTGCGCCTTGCAAGCGCGGGATGTAGGGTGCGGTCGCAGCGTCAATCAAGGACGGGTCGACCGCGGGCCGGCGCATTGCCCCAGCCATGCAGAGCCGGGTAATTCCCCGCGCCCGCAACTCCGCCAGAAAATTGCCGAAACTCTCCAGCCGAAACCCGAGGCGGGGGAGATCCCCGGTCACCTCGGAGGGGAACTGTGCCATCTCGCAGATCAGCGGCACCTCGCCCCGCGCCAGCAGGGATTTCACCAGATGCGGCGGCACGCCCCCTTGCCCGGCAATGAGCGCGAGGGTCATGGCCTAGCCCTGCCCCGGGGTCAGATAAGAGCGGTCGGACTCCGCGGTGATGAAATCGGCAATCCGGCGCACGTAATCGCTCTCGGTCTCCTCGCCCAGACGGCGCGCACGATCCTGAAACGCCCCCTCGCCCTGCGCCAGCATCTGATAGGCGGCGCGCAGCGCGGTGATATCGGCCCGACCCACGCCACGCCGCTTGAGCCCGACCAGGTTGAGGCCATCGAGATATCCGCGCGGGCCCTGCACGAGGCCATAGGGCATGACATCATGGGTCACCATTGTCACCGCTCCGATGATCGCCCCGCGCCCGATGCGCACAAACTGATGCACCCCTGACAAACCGCCGATGATCACCTCATCCTCGATGATGCAATGCCCCGCAAGCGCGGCGTTGTTGACCAAGATCACCTGATTGCCGATCTGCACGTCATGGGCCACGTGACAGCCCGCCATGAACAGCCCGTCATCACCGACACTGGTGACACCGCCACCGCCCTCGGTGCCGGTGTTCATGGTGACATGCTCGCGGATGCGGTTGCGCGCACCAATGCGCAGCGCAGTGTGCTCGCCCTTGAATTTCAGATCCTGCGGCACCTCGCCGATCGAGGCGAAAGGAAAGATCACCGTATCGTCGCCCACCTCGGTGTCGCCGGTGACGACGACGTGAGATCTGAGCGTGACCCGCTCTCCAAGTCGGACATCCGGGCCGACATGGCAAAACGGCCCGATCTGGCAGCCCGCCCCCAGCTGCGCGCCGGGTTCGACATAGGCGGAGGGGTGGATATGCGTCTCGGACATCGGACTACTCTTTCGGCAGGTCCATCATCGCAGTGAACTCCGCCTCGGCGGCCATCTCGCCCTCGACCTCGGCGACGCCGGAAAACTTCCAGACCTTGCCCCCCGGCTTGCCGCGCGTGGTCTCCAGATTCATCTCAAGCACGTCGCCCGGGACCACCATGCGGCGGAACTTGGCACGGTCGATGGCCATGAAGTAGACCAGCATGTTGCGGTCCTCCATGCCAAGCGCGGTGCCCACCATCACCGCCGCCGTCTGCGCCATCGCCTCGATGATCGTGACACCGGGCATGATGGGACGTCCGGGGAAATGGCCCTGGAAATGCGGCTCGTTCATGGTGACGTTCTTGATGCCGCGCGCGGTCTGAAAGCCCTCGATATCGACCACCTTGTCCACCAGCAGAAATGGATACCGATGCGGGATCAGCCGCTGGATCTGGTGAATATCCGCAGATTTGAGCGGCTCGGTCATGTGACAGTCCTTTCACGTCAGGTTGGAAATGTCCCTAGCAAGCGCAAGCGCGGGGGACAAGGCCGCCCGCTCGGGCTATTCCACCGGGGCAGGCTCCGGATCGGTATCCGGCGTCGCCTTCGGAGGCACCTTGGGGCCACTGCCGATACGTTCATTGACCCGTGCAATCGCCAGATCGGTGACGTCTGCCGCGCCGGTGTGCAGCATCACCGCGCGCGCGTCGATCATGACCATCGCGTTGGCCTCTCGCAGCAGTTCGTTGAGAACGGGCTGCACCACGCGCATGAATTGGGCCGGCACCATGTCACGGCGCCGTTCCAGTTCGCGGGACTTGCGCTCGCTTTCGAGGCGCAATTCTTCGACTTTCTGATCGAACGAATCCGCGAGTGCGCGGAATTCTGACGCAGGGGTTGTGGCGCGCAGACCTGTCAGCGCCTGTTCCTCGGCTTCAAGCTCTGCGGCGACGCGTTCGTTGTGCGCAATCAGTCGCTCACGCTCGGCCTGAAGCTCGGCCTGCAAACGCTTGCCATAGTCGGATTCAATCAACATGCGCTCCGGGTCGATCACCAGGACATCGCTCTGGATCACCCCCATCTGCTGCGCCCGCAAAAGGCCCCCCGGCGCAAGGGCCAAAACCGCAACCAGAGCCGCCAAGGCAAGCGCGTACCGCACGATCAGAATTCCGTGCGAACCGTCAGGTCAAACTGTTGTTCAAGATCGCCCGGCTCGGACTTGAGCGCGTTGGAAAAGTTCATCCGGATCGGGCCGAAGGGCGACGACCAGAACACCGAAAAGCCGATCACGTGACGTGGCTCGAACCCGGTGGAATTCAGCGCCCCGGTGGCTGCCGACTTGTTACCGACGCCCCAGATCGAACCGATGTCATAGAATGCACCGCCGGTGATCCCATATTCATCGGGCAGTCCAAGCGGAAACTCCGCCTCCAGCTTGAGGGCCGCGAAATAATCGCCGCCGAGGTGCTCTGTCCCTTCGACCGGCCCCATGCCGTTGGGCTCGAAGCCACGCATCACCTGACGACTGAACCGGTTGATGTAGCGGCTGTCCTGGCCGTTCGAGAACTCGATAGCACCGCCTTCAAGCGTGGCACGCAGCGTTACATCCTCATTTAGAACAGTTGTCTGACCGACAAGACGCGCGGTGGTCTTGATGTAATCATTGTCACCGCCGAGGCCGGCAAATTCCTGACCAAAGGACAACAGGACACCGGCATTGGGATTGAGGCCGGTCCGCCGGGTGTCGTAGGAAAAGTCATAGCCGATGGCACTGGTCCACAAACTGCCTTGGTTGATCTCGCTTTGCAAAATGCCCGAGGTGCCGTTGTAATCGGACATATCTTCGTAACTGGCATTATAGAACACGCCGAACCGCGTATTTTCGCCGGTCGGAAAGTTCAGGCTGGGCCGGAAGGTGCCGATTGCTGTGTCAAAGAGGCTATTGTCGTCGTCGGTCTCCTGAAACGCGAAATCCAGTCCAAACGCGACATCGCGGCCAAGAAACGCGGGTTCTACAAAGGCCAGATTGTAGTTGATCGTATCGCCGGTCGCGAGGATGCGCGCTGTCAGTTCCTGGCCGCGCCCGATGAAATTGCGCTCGGAAAAGCCCAGAGATACGCCAAGCCCGGAATTCGACGAGAAACTCGCGCCGACAGAAACGCTGCCTGTCGTGGTTTCCTCGACATCGGTTTCGATGACCACCTGATCCGGTCGCGAGCCTTCACGGGCATTCACCTCGACATCCGAGAAAAACTGGAGCGCACGAATACGGTCTGCCGCCTGCCGGACCGAGCGCGGATTGAACGGGTCACCTTCGGCGATTTCGAATTGCCGCCGGATCACTCGGTCCAGCGTGGTGGTGTTGCCCTCGATGTCGATGCGTTCGACAAACACACGCGGGCCCCGCTGGAGCACGAATTCCACATCCAGCGTCAGGTCGCGGTCATTGCGCGTGATGCGCGGCTCGACGCGGAGAAAGTCGACACCGTTCTTGACCGCGAGCCGCTCCATCCGCGCGATCGAGTTCTCGATCAACGTTGGCGAATAGACGACCCCGGGTCTGACCTTGAGCGTATCATGGTACTGATCCGCGTCTACATTGTTTATCTCGCTGACGGTCGAGAGCCCCCCAAACCGGAATTGCTGGCCTTCCTGCACATTGAAGGTGATGAAATACGCGTCACGCTCGCGCGCCAGCTCGGCGTTGGTGCCAGTGACCCGAAAATCAACGTATCCGCGTGAATTATAAAAATCCGTCAGAACCTGGCGGTCGAAATTCACCCGGTCCTCGACGAATGTGTCTCGTTCGATCAGCGCCCGCAGCAGACCTGTCTGCTTGCTCTCGATGACCCGGCGCAGGCGCCGATCCGAATACGCGCGATTGCCGACAAAGCCGATGCGCTGCACCTCGATCTTGCGGCCCTCGAAAATCTCGAACACCAGATCGACGCGGTTGTCGCTTCGGCGAATGACCTTTGGGGTCACACGTGCCGCCACGCGGCCATTCTGCGTATAGGCCTCGGAGATGATCCCCGCGTCCCGTTCAGCCTGTGTCGGGCTGAACACCTGACGCGGTTGGCTCTGGATGAAGCCCGTGAGGTCCTCATCCTTGAGCTTGTTATTGCCCTCGAATGCAATGCGGTTGATTGTCGGGAACTCGGTCACGCGGATCAACAAACGACTGCCCTGGGGAATGACCTCGACTTCTTCGAACAGTCCCGATCCGAGGATATTCTGATAGGCGTCGTTCAGCTCTCCGGCTGAGACCGTCTCGTTTCGCGCGATGCCTGCATATGACAGGATCGTGCCCGGTTCGATCCGTTGATTTCCCTCGATGGCCACCGAGGAAAAACGATAAGATTGCGCATCGGCCGGCTGGCCAGAGGCGAGCAACAGAGCAGCAACAAGCAAGGCCAGAAGGTTTCCTGCTCCGGTCTTTGCCACAGCGGAAAACAGTCGGCGCAAGGGCCGATCCATGTTGCGAATATTCATTCGATCAAACCCAGTCAGACATCCCATTGCCGATGTCACTAACCCGTCTGCCTGAGCTTGTCAAAACGCGAGTGGCGGGTTTTGCCACGCCAAAATCAAAGCGTGCCTATATACCCCGCAGCCACGAGTGCTGCGCTCAGCGTTGCGATATAAAGCAACAGATCCGCGTTGATGTTGAGCAAAACGCTCATTCCGCGATATCCGTCCCTGATCGGTTGCATGATGATCTCCTGTTTTCGGCATCTTCAAACAGAAAGAACGTGTCACACCGCATGGGCAAGATAGCGCCGGAAATGTGGCAAAATCGTGGAAACACGCCTTCCACGATTTCAAAATAACGCATCGTTTCTCAGACAGCCGACCCACGCTCTGCCATGAACCGTGCGAGCCGCGTCAACCCTTCTTCTATATCGGCGGTGGCGCGGGCATAGGAAAACCGCAGCGTACCCGCGCCGCGCCGCGCGTCGAAATCGAGCCCGGGCGTCACGGCGACCCCTGCCCGTTCAAGGATTTCGGCGGCGAAGGCGCGGCTGTCTTTGGTCAAGTGGCTCACATCCGCATAGACGTAAAACGCGCCGTCCGGTGGCGCGATCCTGTCAAACCCGGCCTTGGGCAACCCGTCCAGCATCAACCCGCGATTGCGGCGATAAACCGCCATGTTCGCCTCAAGCTCATCGTGGCAATCCATCGCCGCGAGGGCCGCCACCTGGCTTGCATGTGGCGGGCAGATGAACAGATTCTGCGCCAGCCGCTCGACCACGCGCACCTGGTCCTCCGGCACCACCATCCAGCCAACCCGCCAGCCGGTCATCGAGAAATACTTGGAGAACGAGTTGATCACATAGCATTCATCGGTGATCTCCAGCGCGCTGACCGCGCGCGTCTCATATTCGATGCCATGGTAGATTTCGTCACTGATGAAGGCCGCGCCCTGCGCATGACACGCGGACACCAAGTCGCCAAGCGCCGCGCGGTCCAGCATTGTTCCACTGGGATTCGCCGGGCTTGCGACGAGCAGGCCATTCAGGGTCCGCCCGGCCAGATCGCCGGACACAGGTTGCAGGCGGTTTTCCGCCGCAGTTTCGATCTCCACCGGGACCAGATCGAGCGCGCGCAGAATCTGGCGGTAGCTTGGATATCCCGGCGCGCCGATGCCAACCCTGTCTCCGGCATCGAAGAGCGCCGTGAACGCGAGGATGAATGCCCCCGACGAGCCCGGTGTGACAACCACACGGTCAGGATTCAGCCCGATCCCGTACCACTCCTTGTAGAGCCGCGCGATCCGCGCGCGCAATTCCGGCAAGCCAAGGGCCACCGTGTATCCCATAGGGTCATTGTCCATCGCCCGCGCAAGCGCGGCGCGCGCGCCTTCGGGTGCCGACGTGCCCGGCTGCCCCACTTCCATGTGGATGATGTGCCGCCCCTGTGCCTCGGCCCGGCGTGCGGCCTCCATCACGTCCATCACAATGAAAGGATCGACCTCGGACCGGGTTGAGTTCCGCATCGGTTATCTCCTAGACTAAGACCGCGTCTCGACCCGTCTCACTGGAAAAGGCAACCAAGGTCAATGCCGCTTATGCGTTCTCTCTGCATCGCTCTTATATTGACGCTGACACTGGCGTTGCCTGCGCGCGCCGTCACCCTGCTGCGCGATCCCGATATCGAGCAGGCGTTGCGTAGTCTTGGCGCGCCCATCCTGCGGGCTGCGGGGCTCAACCCGGCGCGGGTGGATATCATGGTGATCGACGCGCCAAGCCTCAATGCGTTCGTGATCGACGCCGATAGCATGTTCATTCATTCCGGCCTGATCCTGCGCATGGATACGCCGGCAATGCTGCAATCGGTTATTGCGCACGAGGCAGCGCATATCGCCAATGGCCACCTGATGCGCCGACCGATCAACGCGCGCAATGCACGCACAGCGGCCGCCCTCGGCGCCGCGCTTGCCGCAGCCGCGGGCGCGGCGACCGGCAGCGGTGAATTCGCCG
>NZ_CAMYMD010000092.1 GCF_947259555.1 uncultured Roseovarius sp. | reverse complement strand
GGCCGCGCGCGCGACGCCGCCCGCCGCGACCCGTGCCGCCGTCTCGCGGGCAGAGCTTCGCCCGCCGCCGCGTGGATCGCGGATGCCATATTTGAGGTGATAGCTGATATCGGCATGGCCGGGGCGAAAGGTGCGGGCGATGTCGCCGTAATCGCGCGAGCGCTGATCGGTGTTCTCGATCATCAGCTGAATGGGCGTGCCGGTGGTCTGGCCTTCATAGACGCCCGAGAGGATGCGCACCGCGTCCGCCTCTTGGCGCTGCGTGGTGTTCTTGTTCTGGCCGGGGCGGCGCTTGTCGAGCCAGTGTTGCAGCATCGCCTCATCGAGTGGCACGCCGGGCGGGCAGCCATCCACCGTCGCGCCCAAGGCGGGCCCGTGGCTCTCGCCCCAAGTGGTGAACCGAAAGAGATGTCCGAAGGTGTTGAGGCTCATGCGCGTTGCTCCTTTGCTGCTCATCTAGCCGTGGCCTGCGCCCGCCTCAAGCCATTTTGGCGGGCATTTGTCGCAAACAGGCGATATGGGCCGGGGAATCGCTATACTCTCTGGCCTCTGACGGGACGTGAAAAGGTGCAAAAACGACATCTGTCCGACCCTGAAAAAACACTGGTGCGGGGAATAATCCCTGCTAACACTGGCACCGGACCTGTCGGAAAGCGACACCGGCCGCCCCGGCCAAAGGCCAACACGGAGGAACACCATGACCCACTCACTTCCCGAAGAGAACGTGCGCCCGATCGTGCGCAAACTGGCCGAGGACACCAAGGCCGGCAAGATGGACCGCCGCGAATTCATCGCGCTCGCCTCGACCTTCGGGGCCTCATCAGCTGCGGCGTATGGCCTGCTGGGCCTTGCTGTACCGACCCCGGCGCAGGCGCAGGAGGGCAAGAAAGGCGGCGTGCTGCGCGTGGCGAGCCGCGTGCTCGAGATCACCGACCCGCGCAAGTTCGCCTGGACCGAGCCGGGCAATATCAGCCGCCAGTTCTGTGAGCCGATGGTGCGCTGGGCGTCGGATTTCAGCTTTCAGCCGATGCTGCTGGAGGGCTGGGAGGTCAGCGATGACGCGCAAACCTACACGCTCAAGGTGCGGCAGGGTGCTGTCTGGACCAATGGCGACGCGTTCAACGCCGATGATATCATCCACAACCTCAACCGCTGGTGCGACAAGGCGGTCGAGGGCAATTCCATGGCCGCGCGCATGGGCACGCTGATCGACCCCGACACCAACAAGGCCATCGAGGGCGCGATCGAGAAGGTGGATGACTTCACCGTGAAGCTGAACCTGCCGCGCCCCGACATCACGCTTATCGCGGGCATGTCGGACTATCCCGCGCTCTGCGTGCATCGCAGCTTTGGCGATGACAGTGATCTGGCACAGGCACCCATCGGCACTGGCCCGTTCGAGCTGGTCTCCATCGAGATCGGCAACTCGGCCGAGGTCAAGCGCCGCGAGGACGACAAATGGTGGGGCGGCGATGTCTATCTGGATGGCGTCCGCTTTATCGATTTCGGCACGGACAATGCCTCGATTGTGGCCGCGTTCGATGGCGACGAGATCGACATCAACGACGAGTCCACCGCTGATTTCATCGAGTCCTATGACGCATTGGGCCTCGTGAAACAGTCCAAGCCCACGGCCAACACCATCGTCGCACGGATGCGGGCCGACAGCCCGCCGTTCGATAGCAAAGAGCTGCGCAACGCCATTCAGCTGGCCTGTGACAATTCGGTTCTTCTGGCGATTTCGATCAACGGCGAAGGCATCCCGGCGGAAAACCATCACGTGGCTCCGTTCCACCCGGAATATGCCGAACTGCCCGCCATCGCGCCCGATCCCGCGAAAGCCATCGAGATGGCCAAGGCGGCGGGCCATGGCGAGACCGAGATCGAGATCATCTCGATCGACGGCGATTGGCGCACGACCACGACCGACGCCATCGGTGCGCAGTTGCGGCAAGCGGGCTTCAACGTCAAGCGCACGGTGATCCCCGGCTCCAGCTTCTGGAACGACTGGACGAAATACCCGTTCTCGACCACCAACTGGGGGCCCCGCCCGTTGGGCGTTCAGGTCTTGGCTCTGGCCTATCGTTCGGGTGAATCGTGGAACGAGTCCGGCCATTCGAACCCCGAGTTCGATGCGCTTCTGGACGAGGCACTCGGCGTGTTCGATGCCGATGAGCGGCGCGAGTATTCGGCCAAGCTACAGACCATGTTGCAGGATAGCGGTGCGATCATTCAACCGTTCTGGCGCAATCAAGCACTGCATCACACCGACAAGGTGAAGGACGTGCAAGCGCATCAGTTCCGCGAGATGCATTACGAGAAGGTCTGGCTTGACGCCTGATCGGGGTTACATTTCAGCAGGCGGGCCGCCCGGATCGGGCGGCCCGTTCGCGTTTGGGTGTGGCGGAGGTGGGCTGGAGCGGACGCGAGAACATCCCGCGCGAATAGCACCGAAGGTGCCGCGCGATCGTCATGCCAGAGGCATGCCTCCGGCATGACGCCGTCCTGCGGCCTGGCGATTTGATGGGGCATGCAACGTGCCGAGGTTGCAATCACTTGGCTAGGATAAAGCGCCCGCACCGGCCGTTGCCTCGCCAGTCCCCGGCCCTGCGACCGCGCGGTACCTTCTGAAGAGGTCACTCAACGTCTGATCAAGGCCCGTCCTGCCCTCTGGTTAGGCGCGGTTGACCGCTCTAAATCACCTCTGCGCGCAGCTTTTCCATACGCTCCGCCAACAGCTTTTGCGAGGTCTCGTCCTTGAGCTTGCCATCCTCGTCAAACGCATTCATCGCGCCCGCGATGAGAACTGCGGTGCCGGGGATGAGCCGCGCCTGATGCTGTGTGAGGCAGGACAGTGCCATGAATTGCGCCGTCTCGCCCCCGGTGCGCCCGGCAGAGGCCGAGACGACGACCGTTGGCTTGTCCTTGAGCGGCCACCCCGGCACGCGGCTGATCCAGTCGAGCGCGTTCTTGAGCACCCCGGTGATACCCTTGTTGTATTCCGGTGAGCCGACCACCACCGCATCCGCGTCCTTGATCTGAGCGACGAGCGCCTGCACCTTCTCCGGCACGCCCTCGGCCTCTTCCAGATCGCCGTTGTAGAGCGGCAGGTCGAGATCGCCCTCGATGACGTCCGCCGGGCCGAACGCCTCAGCCGCCTGAGCCAGAAGCATGCGGTTGTAGGATCCCTTGCGAAGCGAACCCGAGAGCAGCAAGAGCGTTGGATGTGTCATGTATCGACCTTTCTGAACTGAAACGAATTAAGTCATAAACTGGGGCGTTCGCCGCCGCTTGGCAACTGCCACTGCCTGCACAGCGCATGTGCGGCGGAGAAATAGCCCAACCATCCCGCAAAACAAAACCGGCCCGCGATTCCGCAGGCCGGTTCGGGTATGCCAGTGTTGGCAAGGGGTCTGTCGTTACCAGTCCACCGGGCCCTTTTCAGCGAATTGATGGACCAGAAAATCAATGAAGGCACGGACCTTGGGTTGGGTAAAGCGCCCCGGCGGATAGACCGCGTAAATACCCTGCGTCTCGATGGGCAAGTCGGGCATGGCATCCTCGACAAGACCATTGGCCATCGCCTGCGCGTAGAGAAACGAGGGCAGGTACGCGATGCCAAGACCCGAAATCGCGGCATTGAGCAACGACTGCCCGTCATTGACGCTAAGGCCGCCGGCGGTGCGCACCTGACGCTTTTCGCCCGAGGGCGCGGTCAGCTTCCAGACCGCGTTACCGGCTTGGCTGGAATAATGCAGCAGCTTGTGTTCATTGAGATCGTCGATTTTCTGCGGACGGCCATACTTCTGGAAATACGACGGCGCGGCGATCATGCGCTTGGTGGTCTCGGTCAGTTTGCGCGCACGCAGCGTGCTGTCCTCCAGCTCGCCAATTCGAACGGCCATGTCAAACCCCTCGGAAATCAGCTCCACGTAGCGGTTATTGAGCACCATATTGACGGTAATATCTGGAAATTCCTCAAGAAATGATCCCAAAACCGGGCTCAGATGATTGACGCCAAAATCCGTGGCGACCGAGATACGCAAGAGGCCCGAAGGGTCCGATTGCATCGAACTGACAAGCGCATCCGCCTCGCCCGCATCATTCAGAACCCGCAGCGCCCGATCATAATAGGCCAGCCCTATTTCTGTCGGGCTGACGCGTCGCGTTGTCCGGTTGAGCAATCGCGCACCCAGACGGGCCTCGAGTGACGAGACGTGTTTGGACACGGCGGATTTCGAAATGCCCATCTTGCGGGCCGCGTCGGTGAATCCACCTTGGTCCACCACGGTGGCGAAGGCTTCCATCTCGGTCAGGCGATCCATACTCGATACCTCTGGGTTGCGTATTGAGCACCGGTATGTCGCGAAAATCAGGCACAACTGGGGCGGTTGCCCGACAATATCTTGGTTTTTGAAATATCGTTCCCGTCATGGAAACGTGGAAACACTGGCTTTTGATTGTTGATCAACTGCTTTGAGACCCCACCTGTGGTATGGTCGAACAAGGAGGATAGATTCATGATACGCATTGCCACTCTGATTACCGCCTGCCTGCTCTGCTGGAGCGCGCCAGCTCTCGCAGGGGACACACCCGCGCCCGAGGGGGCAGAGGTCTATTTCGTCAATCTCTCGGACGGCGACACCGTCAACAGCCCCGTGACAGTTGTGTTCGGGCTCAAGGGCATGGGCGTGGCCCCTGCCGGGACGGAGAAAGAGGCGACAGGCCACCATCACATCCTGATAGACCGCCCACCTTTGGGCGAAGGACCGGATGGCGCGGATGAATTGAACTATGGCCTGCCAGCCGACGATCACCATGTGCATTTCGGTGGCGGTCAGACGCAGGTGAGCCTTGATCTGGAGGCGGGAGACCATACGCTGCAACTGGTTCTGGGCGACATGAATCATGTGCCGCATGACCCGCCGGTGACGTCCGAGGTGATCACGATCACCGTGGAATAAGCCGCCTCAGAGGGTGGCGGCCAGCCGCGTGCCCTGATCTATGGCGCGTTTCGCATCGAGTTCGGCGGCCACATCCGCGCCGCCGATCACGTGGCAGGTGACGCCCTCGGCCTCGAGCGCGGAGGCCAAGCTACGCTCGCTCAGCTGTCCGGCGCAGAGCACGATGGTGTCGGCCTCGATGAGTTTGGGGGTTTCGCGCGCCTCGCCAAAGCTGATGTGCAAGCCGTGCGCGTCGATGCGTTCGTAATTGACGCCGCTCAGCATCTCGACGCCCTTCATCCGAAGCGCCGCGCGGTGAATCCAGCCGGTGGTCTTGCCGAGACGTTTGCCGGGGCGTTCCGCCTTGCGCTGCAACAGCGTGACCGCCCGCGCGGGCGGCTCTGGCTGCGGGCCCGTGGGGGCTAGCCCGCCGCGCACCTCTGCAGGGTCGCCGACGCCCCATTCCTCGCGCCAGAGCGACAGGTTCTCGGTCGGGCTCTGGCCCTCGTGGACGAGGAATTCGGACACGTCGAAACCGATGCCGCCCGCGCCCACCACGGCGACGCGCTTGCCCACTTTTGCCTTCCCGCGCAGCACGTCGATATAGCTGAGCACGTTGGGGCCGTCCTGCCCGTCGATGCCCGGATCGCGGGGGATGACCCCGGTGGCGATGATCACCTCGTCGAAGCCTGCAAGGTCGTTCGGCCCGACATCCTGGTCCAGCTTCACCTCGACGCCGGTCTCCTGCACCATCACCTCGAACCAGTCGACGAGGCCGTGGAATTCCTCCTTGCCGGGAATGACGCGGGCCATGTTGAGCTGGCCGCCAAGCTGTGGCGCGCGGTCGAAGAGCGTGACCTTGTGGCCGCGCTCCGCCGCCGTGATCGCCGCCGAGAGACCCGCAGGCCCGGCACCGACCACCGCGATGCGCTTCGGTGTGTCGGCGGGCGCGATGGTCAGTTCGGTCTCGTGGCAGGCGCGCGGATTGACGAGGCAGGAGGTCAGCTTGCCCGAGAAGGTGTGATCGAGACAGGCCTGATTGCAGGCGATGCAGGGGGCGATGGTCTGGCTGCGCCCCTCCGCCGCCTTGTTGACGAAATCGGCGTCGGCGAGGAAGGGCCGCGCCATCGAGACCATGTCGGCTACGCCGTTCGACAACAGGTTCTCGGCCACCTCGGGTGTGTTGATCCGGTTCGAGGTGATCACCGGAATGCTCACCTTGCCCATCAGCTTTTGCGTGACCCAGGCCCATCCGGCGCGCGGGACGGAGGTGGCGATGGTCGGCACGCGTGCCTCGTGCCAGCCGATGCCGGTATTGAGGATCGTGGCGCCTGCGCGCTCCACCTCTTGGGCCAGTTGCACCACCTCGTCATGGGTGCTGCCCTCTGGGATGAGGTCGATCATGCTCAGGCGATAGATCAGGATGAAATCGGGGCCCAGGGCCTCGCGGGTGCGGCGCACCACCTCGAGGGGCAGGCGCATCCGGTTCTCGTAAGAGCCGCCCCAGCGATCGGTGCGTTTGTTGGTGTGGGTGACGAGGAACTGGTTGAGGAAATAGCCCTCGCTCCCCATGATCTCGACCCCGTCATAGCCCGCCTCGCGGGCGCGTTCCGCCGCCGTGACGATATCGGCGATCTGTTTCTCGATGCCGTCGTCGTCGAGTTCCGTGGGGGTGAAGGGCGAGATCGGCGACTTGACCGGAGAGGGGGCCAAACATTCCTTGCCATAGGCGTAGCGGCCCGCATGCAGGATCTGCATGGCAATCAGCCCGCCCGCGTCATGCACCCGGTCGGTGACGATGCGATGATTGGCGATATCCTCGGGGGTGAAGAGGCCCGCAGCACCCGGAAACACCCCGCCCTCGCGGTTGGGGGCCATGCCGCCGGTGACCATGAGGCCGACGCCGCCGCGCGCGCGGGCGGCGTAGAATTCGGCCACCCGGTTCCAGTCCCGCGTCTCCTCCAGCCCGGTATGCATGGAGCCCATGAGCACGCGGTTCTTGAGCGTGACGTGGCCCAGATCGAGGGGCGCGAGAAGATGCGGATAGTTGGACATGGCTGACGGACCTCCCTTGGCTGCCCGCATTGATGCCGCAGGCGGGCGCGCTTGTCACCCATGAACGCTGCGTTATACGCCGCCGCTACGAGATGAATCGCCGCGCGACCTCGCCTGCGAGGTAGCTGATCCGCCCACCGGCCAGCGTGGCCATCACCCGCCGCGTCTCGGGCGCAAGGATCACCAGATCGGCCCGCGCACCGATATGCAGCGCACCGCGGTCGTGCAGCCCCAACAGGGCCGCCGGGCCAGCCGAGATCAGCCTCCACGCCGCCGCGAGATCACAGACCCCACCATCAACAAGCAGAAACGCAGCGCGGCGCAGGGACGGGTAGTGATAATCAGAGGCCAAGGCATCGACGAGGCCCATCGCCACCATTTCAAGCGCGCTCGCATTGCCCTTGTGTGAGCCGCCGCGCACCAGATTGGGCGCCCCCATGATAACCGCATCACCGCCCGCGCGCGCCTCTTCGGCTGCGTCAAGCGTCTCGGGAAACTCTGCGATATTCATCCCGCGCGCGCGCGCGACGCGCCGGGCCTCCGATGACGCATCGTCATGGCTGCCAAGGCGCACGCCATGCGCCTGCAACGCGGCGCTCAGCCGCTCCAGCGCAGGGCCGACCTCGGCCATCCGCGCATGCAGCCCTTGAATGAACTCCAGATGTTTCTCGGGGTTGCGACCGATCCTGAGCGCCTGACCCGTCAACCCCTGGGGCCGTTTGCCCGCGTCAAGCGCAGCATGCGGCAAGTGATCGTTGAACACCACATAACGGATTCCGTGACGGGTCACCATGTCCAACACCGCGTCGTAGTCGTCAAGCAGCGAGACCTCAAAGCGCAACTGGGCCTGCAAATCGGTCTCGACCTGCCCGCGCACCTGCGCCAACGCCGACAGCACACGCTCGGCAAATTCGGCGCCGCGCATGCCGCCCTCCCAGCTGTAAAACTGGGCAAGCGTCGCCGTGGTGATGCCGTTGGCGGCAAGCTCCGCCTCGGACGCGATCATCCCCTGATCGAGATCCTTCATCGCCCCCCGGCGCGGAGCAAGGTGCCGCTCGAACCCGTCGCCATGGACATCGACGATACCGGGCAGGACCATATAGCCGTCAAGGTCGATGCGCCGGGGCTGCGGTGCATCTGTGATGGTCCCCCCGCACAGCGACAGGTCGTGCTCTTCCAAGCCGTGATCGCCAAGGACCTGCGCGCCTTGCAACGTCACCGCGAGCGCACTCATGGATTCCGCCGCCCAAACAGAACATCCCCAAGGCTCAGGTCGTGATCGAACCGGCCATGCGCCAGAAATTCCTCGACCTGTGCGATCACCAACGGATTGTTCATCAAAAAGGTATGCGTGACCGGTAGCGTGATATGGTCGGCCATGCCCTCGACCCTCGTCGAGGCAACCGAAACCTTGCCGTCGTCCGGCCCGTCGATCAGGCTCGAGAAATAGGGGTTGAGCGAGCGTGTCCCGGCGATCACGCCCAACTCGAAATCAACAGGCGGCAGGGTCTCGGGCACGCCGCCGGGTCCGGTCTCCAGTTGCAGGCCAGCCGGCCCATTGAGCCAACGAAAGAGCTGAAGCCCGCCCAACTCATCCACCAGTTCGCTGCCATGATTGGGTGGCGCGAGCATCACGACACGGCCCATCTGCGCGGGGCGGTTATCCTTGAGCCAGAGCCGCAACAGGATGCCGCCCATGGAATGCGTGACGAAATGCACGCGCGTCTCGCCACATACCCGCACGGCAAAGGGCAGGGTCTCGCGCGCCAGTTGCTCGATCTCTTCCTCCGTCGAGGGATAATCGGGGCTGAATACGTCATAGCCATTCGCCTCCAGCACCTCCTGGAGAACGACAAAAGACGCATCCGAGCGCGCCAGCCCATGCAAGAGCACCACGCAATCGGCACGCGCCGCAGTGCTCAAGACGCCGAATGCGAGTGTCAGAATGATTGCCACACGAGTCATGCCGGTCACATAGGCGCAAACGTGCGCGGTGAACAGGGCCTAAGCCCCGGACCGCGCCCGCAAGCCGGATGCCCGCATTTCACTGAGCATCACGCGCGGCGTCAGCGCCTCGGGCGAGATCACGAGATCGAGAATCGCCCCGGTGTCTGACGCACAAGCCCGCTCGAAAGCCGCGGCGAAATCCTCGGTGCGCTCCACCCTTTCACCATGAAAGCCATAGGCACGGGCCAGCGTTGCGAAATCCGGGCTCACCATCGTCGTGCCGGACACGCGTTCGGGGTAGTTGCGCTCCTGATGCGCCCGGATCGTGCCGTAAATGCCGTTGTTGAGCACCAGAATGATCGGCTGCGCACTGGCCTGTGCGGCAGTGGCCAATTCCTGACAGGTCATCTGAAAATCACCGTCCCCGGCAAAGCACACCACTCGGCGCTCCGGATGGACGATCTTGGCGGCAATCGCTGCCGGGATACCATAGCCCATGGCCCCGGACTGCGGCGCAAGCAGCCGCGCATGCGGCCCATATTTCAGGAAACGTCCCGACCAGATCGCGAAATTGCCCGCACCGTTCGTGACGATCGCATCGTCGGGCAGCACATCGCGCAAATACGCGGTGACCTTGCCCATATCGACCGGCGAGGGCAGGTCCGGCAGATCGAACCCGGCCTCATAGCCTGCGCGCCCCTGCGCCCGCCAGGTGCCCCAGTCGCCGCGCACTGGCCCGCTTGACGCAAGCGCCATTGCAAACGCGTTGGGCCCGGCCTGAAGGCCCAATTCCGGCTGATACACCTTGCCCAGTTCAAGATCCGAGCCGTGCACATGAATGAGGCGCTGCGCCGGTCGCGGCAGGTCAAAGATCGTGTAGCCATCCGTCGAATTCTCGCCAAAGCGGGTATTGATGGCCAGAACCACATCCGCGTCGGCCAACACCCTGCGCACATTCGGCACCATGCCGACGCCCGCCTCGCCGCAGAACACAGGTGAATGATTGTCGAACCGGTCCTGATAGCGAAAGACCGAGACAACCGGTATGTCAGAGCCTTCGGCGAACTGCTCCAAGGCTGCACGCCCGGCGTCCGACCAGTTGCACCCGCCATAAAGGATGACCGGTTGGCTGGCGCTTGCCAGCATCTCGCGCACCTGCGACACCGATCCCGTGGCCGGTTCAGGCTCCGGGTAATGCGACGGGCCGGCTAGCGGCGCGACCCCGGTCTCGCAGGTCAGCATATCCTCGGGCAAGGCCACCACCACCGGCCCGGGGCGGCCGGTCAGCGCCGTTTTCCACGCCCGCGCCACGAGTTCAGGGATACGCTCGACCTTGTCGATCTCGACCGCCCATTTCACCATGGTGCCGAACACAGCCCTGTAATCGAGTTCCTGAAACGCCTCGCGGCCTTTCATGTCCGTTCCGACCTGCCCGACGAAAAGGATCATCGGCGCGCTGTCCTGCATCGCGGTATGTACCCCGATCGACGCATTGGTCGCCCCCGGCCCGCGCGTGACCCAGCAAATACCGGGCGAACCCGTGAGCTTGCCATAAGCCGCCGCCATGAAGGCCGCGCCGCCCTCTTGACGACACAGGGTGAAATCCAGCCGACCCCCGGTGTCGTGCAACGCGTTCAGCACGGCAAGAAAGCTCTCGCCCGGCACGCCGAAACTGTGCCGCGCGCCGAGCGCCTGCAAACACTCCACCAGCAATTGCCCACCGTCCCGCGTGCTCTTGGTCATGCCCGTTCCTTTCTCGTGTTCGCGGGCAAGCTGACCCATGGCACGGGGCAAAGACAAGCCCCTTTTCAGCCTGCCGCTAGCAGCCTAGGTTTCGGATCGATCCCAGTTCAAAGGTCCGCCCATGCCCTCACCCCGCCTTGCCGCCCGTGCCGTCATTGTCGAACGCGGCCGCCTCTTGCTCGTCAATGCCTATGCAGACGCGCAGAGCACGCTCTGGTGCGTGCCGGGCGGCGGCGTAGATGCGGGCCATTCGCTGCCCGATAACCTGATCCGCGAGGTCCACGAGGAAACCGGCCTGACCATTCGCGTGGGCCCACCATGCCTGGTCAACGAATTTCATTCCCCCGACAACGGCTTTCATCAGGTCGAGATATTCTTTCGCTGTACCCTCGTAGCCGGATCGCTGAGCGACAAGTGGCAGGACCCCGAACAGATCGTCACGCGCCGCCGGTGGGCCACCCAGGACGACATGGCAACGCTGCGGGTCAAGCCCGACAGCCTCATCGATGTCGCCTTCAACCGCGGCATGGGGTACGATCCGTTGGAGATCATTGTCGGCCCCTAGCGTCGCGGCTGTATCACCGAAACGGCGACCCCGCCCAGCACCAATGCACTTGCCAGAACGACCTCAAGGCTCAGCGCCTCGCTCAGAAAAATAACGCCGCCCACCATGGCGATCACCGGGACCGTCAGTTGTGCAACCGCCGCAACGGAGGCCGCCAATCTTGGCAGCACACTGTACCAGAGCGCATAGCCCAGGCCGGATGTGATCGCGCCCGACACGACGGCGAGCACGATCCCCTCCGCGCCCAGCGTCACGCCCCCGACGCCTTTTGGCACAAGCCACCCCACGAGAACCCCGACCGGGGCCGCGAGAACGAAATTCGCCGTCGTCGCCATCAGCGCATCCCCCGCCTGACGCCCGGTCAGCGAGTAGACGCCCCAGCCAACACCGGCGGCGGCCATCAAGAGCCCATGAACAACGCTGACCTGCGGTCCGCCTCCGGGCCAGAGCAGCCATGCCAGCCCGCCAAAGGCCAGCCCGGCCCCGATCCAGCGCCGCGCGGGCATCACCTCGCGCGCCATCAGGCCCCCGGCAAACATGGTCATCTGCACGACACCAAAGAGAATGAGCGCCCCCAGGCCCGCGTCCAGCGCCCGATATGCCATCGAAAACCCGTAGAGATAGATCAACAGCGAGAGCACCCCGGCCAACCGCCCCGGGCCGAACAAATGCAGACGTCCGCGCAAAAAGAGACACAAGAGCGCCAGCATCGCCGCCCCCGAGACCAGTCGAACAACCCCGAAACTGACCGCATCGATGCTGCCACCGGCCAGCGCCATCCGATTGAGCACCGAATTGGCGGCAAAGGCGATCATGGTGAGGACGGTCAGGGATATCAGGCGCATGCCCCAGTGCTATCCGCTCATGCCGCGCGCGTACAGTCAGACTCTTGTGAAGACATGCGGTTTCAGCGTTCTTCAAATACTCATGTCACACCATCGACACCAAGGATCTGCGGACAAAAAAGGGGCCGCCCGAAGGCAGCCCCAATCGCATCGGATAATGCGGACAGCTTACATCATGCCGCCCATGCCGCCCATGTCGGGCATGCCGCCGCCGCCGCCGGCGCCTTCTTTTTGCGGCTTGTCGGCCACCATCGCCTCGGTGGTGATCAAGAGGCCAGCGATCGAGGCAGCGTCCTCGAGAGCGGTCCGCACAACCTTGGCCGGGTCGATCACGCCGAACTTGAACATGTCGCCATATTCATCGGTCTGCGCGTTGTAGCCGAACTTGAGGTCTTCGCTTTCGCGGATCTTGCCCGCGACAACCGAGCCGTCGACACCGGCATTCTCGGCGATCTGGCGCAGCGGCGATTCGAGCGCCTTGCGCACGATGCCGATGCCAGCGTTCTGGTCGCTGTTCGCACCGGTCAGACCGTCAAGCGCCTTGGCGCCTTGCACGAGGCTGACACCACCGCCGACGACGATGCCTTCCTGCACGGCAGCGCGAGTGGCGTTCAGGGCGTCATCGACGCGGTCCTTGCGCTCTTTCACCTCGGTTTCGGTCATGCCGCCAACGCGGATCACGGCCACACCACCGGCGAGCTTGGCCACGCGTTCCTGCAGCTTCTCACGGTCATAATCCGAGGTGGTTTCCTCGATCTGCGCGCGGATCTGAGACACGCGTGCCTCGATTTCCGCCTTCTCGCCATGGCCGTCCACGATGGTGGTTTCGTCCTTGGTGATGTTGACGGTCTTGGCGCTGCCCAGCATGTCCATGGTCACCGACTCGAGCTTCATGCCCAGATCTTCCGAGATTACCTGGCCACCGGTCAGGATCGCGATGTCCTGCAGCATGGCCTTGCGACGATCACCAAAGCCCGGTGCCTTGACGGCCGCGATCTTGAGGCCGCCGCGCAGCTTGTTCACGACGAGGGTCGCGAGCGCTTCGCCTTCGACGTCTTCGGCGATGATCAGAAGCGGCTTCTGGCTCTGGATCACCTGCTCAAGCAGCGGCACCATCGGCTGGAGGCTCGAGAGTTTCTTCTCGTGCAGCAGGATGAGGCAGTCATCGAGCTCGGCGATCATCTTGTCGGAGTTGGTCACGAAATAGGGGCTCAGGTAGCCACGGTCGAACTGCATGCCCTCGACCACGTCGGTCTCGGTCTCGAGGCCCTTGTTCTCTTCGACGGTGATGACACCCTCGTTGCCGACCTTCTGCATCGCGTCGGCGATCTGACGGCCGATTTCGGCCTCACCGTTGGCCGAAATGGTGCCGACCTGTGCGACTTCTTCAGAGTTTTCGACCTTGCGGGCCGCGGCCTTGATGTGCGCGACGACCTTTGAGGTCGCGAGATCGATACCGCGCTTGAGATCCATCGGGTTCATGCCCGCGGACACGGCCTTGACGCCCTCTTTCACGATGGCCTGAGCCAGCACGGTGGCGGTGGTGGTGCCGTCGCCGGCCTCGTCATTGGTGCGGCTGGCAACTTCTTTCACCATCTGCGCGCCCATGTTCTCGAACTTGTCTTCCAGTTCGATTTCCTTGGCGACAGAGACACCGTCCTTGGTGATGCGCGGCGAGCCAAAGCTCTTTTCCAGCACCACGTTGCGGCCCTTGGGGCCGAGCGTCACCTTGACCGCATCGGCCAGGGTGTTGACGCCCTTCAGCATGCGGTTGCGGGCGTCGGTATCAAATCGTACGTCTTTAGCAGCCATGTTCGGATACTCCTGATATCTTGTTGTTCCGGGTCAGACGAATCGCGGCGTTCAGGCGGCTTTTGCGGCCTGATCGGCGTCGATGATGCCCAGAATGTCGCTTTCTTTCATGATCAGCAGCTCTTCGCCGTCGATCGTCACCTCGGTCCCGGACCATTTGCCGAACAGAATGGTGTCGCCGGCCTTCACGGCCATCTCGATCAGTTCGCCATTGTCCTTGCGCGCGCCGTCACCGACGGAGACAACCTGGCCCTGCTGGGGCTTTTCCTTGGCGGTCTCGGGGATGATCAGGCCCCCGGCTGTTTTCTCTTCGCTTTCAACGCGGCGGACAAGCACGCGGTCATGCAGCGGTTTAAATGCCATCTCTGAGGCTCCTTGGCTCAAAGTTACTCCCTATTGATCCCTACTCGGGGATCGTTGGCACTCCCCTCGGGCGAGTGCTAACGGCGCATAGGTAGGGATCGCGCATAGCCGAGTCAACACCCCTGATCTCTAAAATCGTCGGTGTCCGATCAAGGCTGCTGGGTCGGCCTGATGCCGAGCCGATGTCAAGGTCGGGATTTGGCCTGGAGCGGACATTGATTGAAGCACCTGCGCGGAACAAGGCCGAAGGCCGCCGCGCATCGCCGTGCCGCCCCCCGGCGCGGCGATTTGGCTGCAACCTGTTCTGCGCTCTGATGTTTTCCGGGCTTGGCTGGCATTAAG
>NZ_CAMYMD010000091.1 GCF_947259555.1 uncultured Roseovarius sp. | reverse complement strand
GCCTGTGCCGCCCCCCATGCGCCGAGGGCGAGGCCGTGGCCGCTGCCGCCCTCGCGCGCCAGCCCCATCGCGGCGGTGAGGGTCGAGACCGCAAAAAGCCCGCCGCCGAGGCCGATGAGCCCGGCACCGGCGAAGAACAGCACCGGCGATTGCATGGGGGCGGCAAAGATCACCGTGGCGAAGGCTACGATGCCGACCAGCAGACCTGTGCCCGCCATGCGGTAGGTGTTGGCCCCTTTCAGCAATGCCCGCCCGGCAAGGACAAAGCCCGCGAGCGCGCCTGCGGCCCAGATCGCCGTCAGCACCGTGGTGGCCGAGACCGAGAGGCCCAGCACCTCGCCGCCATAGGGCTCGAGCAGCACGTCCTGCATGTTGAAGGCCATGGTGCCGAGGAAGACCACCGCCAGCAGCCGCCCCGCCGTGCCGCCCTTCATCAGGTCGGCCCAGGCATCGCGGAACTGCGGGCGCGGGGCCTCGCGCTCGGCGCGGCTCATGGGGCTGAGCTTTTCCTGCTTCCAGAGCGCAATGAGGTTGAGGATGATGCCGACCGAGGCCGCGCCCTGAACCACGCGCACCAGCGTGAAGGGCGCGAAATCGCGCAGGAGCCAGCCGATGACGATGGCAGAGAGCGCCATGCCCAGCAGGAACATCACGTAGAGGAGCGCCACGACGCGGGGGCGCGTCTCATCGGTGGCGCGGTCAGAGGCGAGCGCCAGACCGGCGGTCTGGGTCATGTGCAGCCCGAGACCGGTCATCAAAAAGGCGATGGCGGCCAGCACCTCGCCCGCCCATGTCGGGCCGACCTGTTGCTGCCCTGACAGCACCAGAAGGGCGAAGGGCATGACCGCAAGGCCGCCCATCTGCCAGAGTGAGCCGAACCAGAGATAGGGGATGCGCTTCCAGCCCAAGGCAGAGCGGTAAGTGTCCGACCGGAACCCCAGAAGCGCGCGGAACGGCGCGATCAGGACGGGCAGGGCGATCATCACGGCGACGATGACGGCGGGCACGGATAGCTCCACGATCATCACGCGGTTGAGCGTGCCCAGGAGCAGCACCGTGGCCATGCCGACCGAGACCTGAAACAGCGACAGGCGCAGGAGTTGTGAGAGCGGCAGGCCCTCGCTTGCCGCATCGGCGAAGGGCAGCCAGCGCGTGGTGACCGCCATCAACTGTGCATTCGTGCGTTTCCAGGCCTGACCGATCATCCCCGCACCTCCATCGCCTGTGAGATGTAAAACCCGCGTGCGATCCGGTCGAGCGGGGTGAGCCGGGCATCGCTGCCCGCCGCGCGCAAACCTCTCGCCAGCCGCGCCGCCGAATGCGGCACCATGGTGGGCGAGCGGTCGGCGCGCGGAAAGAGCTTGCCCAGTCGCCACATCGCCATCAGCAGAGGTGTGCGCGGAGCGACGGTAAAGATGATCCCGCCGCGTGTGCGCGTGGACAATTCAGTCAGGGCGTGGCTGAGGTCGGAGACGCCGTAATAGATCAGGCTGTCCATCGCGAGCACATGATCGAAGTGCCCCAAATTTGACGCCAGCATATCGCCGGAGTGAAAGGACACATGCCTTTGAAGGGGCGTAACAAGCCGCTTTCGTGCGATGTCGACAAGCGCGGGAGAGATATCCACCGCCACCACATCGGCCCCGCGCGCCGCGAGGTCCGCCGTCATCTGCCCGGCGCCGCAGCCCGCATCAAGGATGCGCGCGCCGCGCAGGTCGTCGGGCAGGCGCGCCAGCATCTGCGCGCGCATGGTATCGCGCCCCTCGCGCACCGTCTGGCGGATTTTCGACACCGGCGCATCGCTGGTCAGCGCCGCCCAGGCCCGGGTGGCGGTGCGGTCGAAATAGGTCTCGACCCGCGCGAGTGTCTGGTCGTAGGACATCAATCGAACCCCAGAAGCTCGAATATATCGCGGTCTTCCATCGGCGCGGGCGCCAGCGGGTCGGTGCCGTTCCAGAGGTGCTGGGCAAGGCCGGTGTAGATATCGCGGACCATCTGCACCTCGTCGTCATTGTCCATCTCGAAGAGCGTCTTTTTCTTCAGACGCGAGCGGCGGATGGCGTCGATGTCAGGCATATGTGCGATGCGGTTGAAGCCCACGACATCGCAGTAGCGGTCGACCTCGTCGGTGTCCTTGGACCGGTTCGCCACGCAGCCCGCAAGCCGCACCTTGTAATTGGCCGATTTCGCCTGCACGGCGGCGATGATCCGGTTCATCGCGTAGATGCTGTCGAAATCATTGGCGGTCACGATCAGCGCCCGGTCGGCATGCTGCAAGGGGGCGGCAAAGCCGCCGCAGACCACGTCGCCCAGCACGTCGAAGATCACCACATCGGCATCGTCGAGCATGTGGTGCTGTTTCAACAGCTTCACCGTCTGGCCCACCACGTAGCCGCCGCAGCCGGT
This sequence comes from uncultured Roseovarius sp., assembly GCF_947259555.1. Lineage (GTDB taxonomy): Bacteria > Pseudomonadota > Alphaproteobacteria > Rhodobacterales > Rhodobacteraceae > Roseovarius. The sequence continues at coordinate 14,130 of NZ_CAMYMD010000091.1, read as the reverse complement.
GCCGGCGGGCGGGCCGCCGGCCTCGACGCATTGCACGCCGCCCCAGCCTTCGGTGACGAAATCCTCGGGGCGCAGTTCCTCGGAGTGGAAGTCCACATCCTTGAGAATGTCGATCACCGTGGGCTGCAACTGACCCGTTAGCGTAAAGGTGCTGTCATGCTTGGGGTCGCAGCCGATCTGCAACACCCGCTTGCCCATGGCCGCAAAGGCCGCAGAGAGGTTCGACGAGGTGGTCGATTTGCCGATCCCGCCCTTGCCATAGACCGAAAACACCTTGGCGCCCTCGATCTTCATCGAGGCATCCTGATGCACCTGCACCGATCCCTCGCCGTCCTGTCCCCGAAGGTTCGGGATATCATCGCGCGGGCTCATATAGTCCTCCAATCGGTGGGCCTCATGGCCCCCTGTTTCTTCTGGCCGTAAATATCCCGGGGGTGTGGGGGCTGGCCCCCACGTGCGCCTTGGCCATATGCGCTCCGGTTCGTCATTCTGCCGCCACCCCTTCCATCCGGTCCTCGATCGCGTCGGCGGCGGCGCGCAGGGCGTCGAGCGTGGCGGCGTCGGGGCTCCAATAGGCGCGCTCATGCGCCTCGATCAGCCGGTTCGCCATCCGCGACGAGGCGACCGGGTTGAGATCGCTCAACCGCTTGCGCATCGCCTCGTCCAGAACGAAGGTTTCGGAAATCCGCTGATAGACCCACGGTTCCACCTGTCCGGTGGTGGCCGACCAGCCCATCGTGTTGGTCACATGCGCCTCGATCTGGCGCACGCCCTCGGCCCCGTGATTGAGCAGGGCCTCGTGGAATTTAGGGTTGAGCGAGCGCGAGCGGGTCTCGAGCGCCACCTGATCGGCCAGCGTGCGCACGGTGCCGGTTCCACGGGTGGTGTCGGAAATGTAGATCGCCGCCTCCTGTCCGCCCCGGGCGCGGCGCACGGCGCGGGAGATCCCGCCGAGCGTGTCAAAGTAATGATCCACGGTCGTCACGCCCAACTCGACGCTTTCGAGATTCTGGTAGGCCACCTCGACCCGCTCGAGCGCGGCCTGAAGCAAGCCCGCCTGCGCCTGTGCCTTGCCGTTGACGCCATAGGCAAACCCCTTGCGGGCCTGGTAGGCGTCGGCGAGTTCGTCCTCGTCGTCAAAGGCGGAGCTGTCCACCAGCTGGTTGACATTGGAGCCGTAGGCGCCTTCGGCATTTGAGAAGACCCGGAGGGCGGCGGTCTCAAGATCGCAGCCGGTGCTGTCCATCTGGGCGCGGACATGGGCGCGGATGAAGTTCATCTCGTCTGGTTCATCGGCGCGCGCGGCCTCGAGTGCCGCTTCGGCGAGCATGCGGGTTTGCAGCGGCAGCAGATCACGAAAGATGCCCGACAGGGTCATCATCACGTCGATGCGCGGGCGTCCCAGAACCTCGAGCGGGATGAGGTCGGCGCCCGAGAGGCGCCCAAATGCGTCGAACCGGGGCTTTGCGCCCATCAGCGCGAGGGCCTGGGCCATCGGTGCGCCGTCGGATTTGATATTGTCCGAGCCCCAGAGCACCAGTGCGATCGAGCGCGGCAGGCTCTTGTGGGTGTCGAGAAGCCGTGCGGCCTGACGCGCGCCGTCGCGGCAGGCGAACTCGGTGGGCATGCGGAACGGATCGAAGGCATGGATATTGCGCCCGGTCGGCAGGATATCGGCCGAGCGGATCAGGTCTCCGCCGGGCACCGGTGCTGTGAACCGACCATCGAGCGCATGCAGCAGCGCGGGGATTTCGGTGTCCTCTTGCAGCATGGTATCAATCCGGGCGCGGGCGTCGTCATCCGCCGTATCCATGATCGACAGGTAGCTTTCGCGCGCTTCCGAAGTCATCGGGCGTCCCAATACGTGCAAGCCTTCGGGGATCAGCGCGTCCTCGGTCTCCAGCAGCTTGAGCCAGAGCGAGTCGATGTCGTCCGCGTTCATGTCCACGGTGGCTGCCTGCTCTTGAATGAGCGCGCGCAGCTCGTCCCTTTCGGGCGCGTCCACGGCCATCTCACGCCAGCGTTTGAGGCTGTCCTTGAGTTCTGTCAGGCCCCTGTAGAGCCCCGAGGCCGCGAGGGGCGGGGTCAGGTGGGTGACGGTCACGGCCCCGGCGCGCCGCTTGGCAAGGCTTGCCTCGGACGGGTTGTTGGAGGGGTAGAGATAGACATTCGGCATGTCGCCGATCAGGCGGTCGGGCCAGCATCCCTCGCCCGGGCCGGCCTGTTTGCCGGGCATGAATTCCAGCGCGCCGTGCATTCCGAAATGCAGCAGCACATCCGCGGCAAAGCTGTTCTTGAGCCAAAGGTAAAACTGCGCGAAGGCATGCGTCGGGGCAAAGCCGCGCTCGAACAGAAGGCGCATCGGGTCGCCCTCGTAGCCGAATGCAGGCTGCAGCCCGACAAACACCTTGCCGAATTCGGCACCAAGGATGAAGACGCCGCGCCCGTCTGATTGCACCTTGCCCGGGGCCGCGCCCCATTGCGCCTCGATCTCGCGCAGCCATGGCGTGCCGGACACCATGTCATCGGCGCTGACATGCGCGGCGATGTTGGCCTCCTGGCCGTATTGACGCGCGCTGCCTTCGAGAACGGCGGTGCGCAGGTCTTCGACGGTTTCTGGCGGGGTCACGTCATAGCCGCGCGCGGCCATGGCGTGCAGCGTGTTGTGCAAGGACTGAAACACATCGAGGTAGGCCGCTGTTCCGGCCGCACCCGCATTGGGCGGAAATCCGAAGAGCACGATGCCCACCCGGCGCTCTGCCGCCTGCTGCCGGCGCAGATGCGCCAGCTTTGCAACCCGTGCCGCCAGCATCTCGATCCGCTCGGGGCAGGGGGCCATCGCCTTGGTGCGCAGCGTGCCGCCGGTGCAGCGCCGGGCACATCCCTCGCAAGGGGTGTCGCCATGCCGTCCGGCAAAAACCATCGGGTTGGTGGCGCCGTCGATCTCGGGCAGGGCCACGAGCATCGTGGTCTCGATTGGCCCCAGCCCGCGCCCCGACCCGGCCCATTGTGCGAGCGTTTGAAATTCCAGTGGATGAGCCGCGACATAGGGTACATCGAGACGGCTGAGCAGATCGACCGCTGCCGCGCTGTCATTGTAGGCAGGGCCCCCCACGAGGCTGAACCCGGTCAGCGACACCATGGTATCAACGCGGCCCTCGAAATACCGCTCAACCGCCGGGCGCCCGTCGAGACCCGAGGCAAAGGCGGGGATCACCTTGAGCCCGCGTGCCTCGAAGGCCCGGATGACCGCATCGTAATGCGCGTGATCGCCAGACAGGACATAGCTTCGCATCACCAGAATGCCGACGGTGCCTGTTGCGCCTTGCGGTGCGGGCAGGCGTGCGGGATCAATGGTGATCTTTTCCTCCAGATCGGGGTGATAAAGCCCCACCTCCGGGTAATCCTGCGGTGCAGGCGCGCGCAGGCCGCGCCAATCGTCGTCGTGGCCGTAGCGCGACATGAGAAAGCGCAGCATCGCTTCGATATTGTCATCTGAGGTGCCGAGCCAGTACTGCATGACCAGAAACCATGCGCGCAGATCCTGGGCCTTGCCGGGAATGTATTTCAGGATGCGCGGCAGGCGGCGCAGCATCTTCATCTTCTTCTCACCCGATTCAGCGGAGGGCTTGTCCGACCCGCGCAGCCGCTTCATCAGCTTGCGGGTGCCGCTTTCGGGGGCGGCCATGTCGAGCGTGCCCATGCGGGTGAGCTTGACGATCTGGGCATCAGCGATGATGCCGATCATGGCATCGCACTGGTCGCGCCGCGCCTGGAGATCGGGCAGGATCGCCTTGATGTGATCCTCCAGAAAGAGAAGGCTCACGAGGATCAGGTCACCCCGGGCGATGTCGGCGCGTGCCGCGTCGAGCGCGGCGGGGTTCTCGCCCCATTCGGCGGCGGCATGCACTGTGACGATGAGGCCGGGAAACTCTGTCGCCATCCGTTCCGCGACACGCGCGCAGGCCCCTGCGGCATGCGCGTCCAGCGTCACGATCACCACGCGATAGGAGGCCGCGGCCAGGGGGATCACGTCATCTCGCATAATGCGCCTTTGCCTCGTATAGCGTGTCTATGCCGATCTCGTGGACGCCCTGATTGGCGGCGAAGGTTTCGGTGTTGCGCCGGGCCTTGCCGCGCACGAAGAAGGGGATCTTCTTCAATTCACGCTCGGCCTCGTCGAGCCAGATGACGGTGCCCGGTGCCGACTCTTCCGTCGTTTCCGGCTGCTGCGTCTCGGGTGTGGGCGTGGTGTGGTGGCCGCCGTGATGGCTGGCCCCGGCGGCGTCGTTGAATTCGAAATCGTCGCGGAACATGTGCAGCAGGTGTTCTTCCAGCCCCATGACCAGCGGATGCACCCATGTATCGAAAATCACGTTCGCACCCTCGATCCCCATCTGCGGGGAGTAGCGGGCGGGGTAGTCCTGGACATGGACGGGGGCGGAGATCACGGCGCAGGGGATGTTGAGCCGCTTGCCGATCATCCGCTCCATCTGGGTGCCGAGGATCATTTCGGGGGCGAGCGCCTCGATGGCGGCCTCGACCTCCAGATAATCGTCGGTAATGAGCGCCTCGACGCCGTAGTCCTTGGCCAGCTTGCGGATGGGGCGGGCCATTTCGCGGTTATAGCAGCCCAGGCCCACCACCTCGAAGCCCATCTCGTCGCGGGCGATGCGGGCGGCGGCGGCCACGTGGGTGCCGTCGCCGAAGAGGAAGACGCGCTTGCCGGTCAGATAAGTGCTGTCGACGCTGGCCGAATACCACGGCAGGCGCAGGCGGCTCTCGTCAATCTGCGGGGTGAGGCCGGTGAGGCTGGCCACCTCGGCCATGAAATCGCGGGTGGCGCCGACGCCGATGGGGACCGTCTTGGTGAAGGGCAGGTCAAGCTCGCGCTCCATCCAGCGGCAGGCGGCCTCGCCGGTTTCGGGATACATCAGCACGTTGAAATGCGCGGCCCCCAGACGGGCGATGTCGGCGGGCGAGGCGCCGTAGGGCGCGCAGACATTCACCGCGATGCCCATATCGGCCAGCATGCCGGTCAGTTCGGTGATGTCGTCGCGGTGGCGGAAGCCGAGGGCCGTCGGCCCGATCAGGTTGCAGCTGACATGGGCGGTCTTTTCGACCGGTTTTGCGAGGGCGCGGGTGATCTGAAAGAACGTCTCGTCCGCGCCGAAATTTTCCTTGCGCTGGTAGCTGGGCAGTTCGAGCGCGATCACCGGGACGGGCAGGCCCATCATCTCGGCCATGCCGCCGGGGTCGTCCTGAATAAGTTCGGCGGTGCAGGACGCGCCGACGATCATCGCTTGCGGTTTGAACCGCTCATAGGCGTTCTGGCAGGCGGTCTTGAACAGGTTGGCGGTGTCGGAGCCGAGATCGCGCGCCTGAAAGGTGGTGTAGGTCACCGGCGGGCGGTGGTTGCGCCGCTCGATCATCGTGAAGAGAAGATCGGCATAGGTGTCGCCCTGCGGGGCGTGGAGCACGTAATGCAGGCCGGTCATGGCGGTGGCGACACGCATCGCGCCGACATGGGGCGGGCCTTCATATGTCCAGAGGGTCAGCTTCATTCCGCCGCCTCCAGATGCAGGGCCGCGCGGCGGCGCAGGGGGCGCGAGAAGAGCCCGGCGAGATCGCCCGCCTGTTCGTAGAAATGCACCGGGGTGAACACCAGCTCGATGGCCCATTTGGTGGTGAGCCCCTCGGCCTCGAGCGGGTTGGCGAGGCCGAGGCCGCAGACCGTGAGATCGGGGCGCGCGGCGCGGCAGCGTTCGAGTTGCAGGTCCACGTCCTGACCTTCGGCGATCTGCGGACCTTCGGCCAGAAGATCGAGATCGGGACCGAGGATGGCCTTGTGCAGATAGGGTGTGCCGACCTCGAGCGCCTGCATGCCGCATTCGCGGGTGAGAAAGCGCGCGAGCGGAATTTCAAGCTGGCTGTCGGGGAAGAAGAAGACCGATTTGCCGGCGAGCGTTTCGGCGGCTTGCTTGACCGCACGGCGGGCGCGGGCACGGGGCGCGTCAGTGACGGCATCAAAACGCGCCCGTTCGACACCGAATTCCTGCGCGAGAGCGGCCAACCATGCGGTCGTGCCCTCCTCGCCGAAAGGTAGCGGTGCAGGAACATGACGCGCCCCGCGCCGTTCAAGGGCGGCATGGGTACCGCCCAGGAACGGCTGGGTGAGGGCGAACACGGTGTTCGGGCCCACAGCAACCGGGTCATCGGCATGGCGCGCAGGCAGGACCGTGACCTTGTCGATCCCCATCTGCGCCAGAAGGTCAAGCGCCTGATCCTCGACCACGTCGGGCAGCGCGCCCACCAGCATCAGCTCGCGCTCATCGGTCTGAGGCAGGGCCGGGACCATCGAGGCGAGGCAGGCATCCTCGCCTTCCGTAAAGGTCGTCTCGATGCCGGAGCCGGAATAGTTGAGCACCCGCACTTTGGGGGCGTGGCGCGTGGTCAGCCGTTCGGCGGCGCGGGCGAGATCGAGCTTGATCACCTCGGAGGGGCAGGAGCCGACGAGGAAAAGCTGCCGGATATCGGGCCGGCGGGCGAGCAGGCGTTCGACCTCGCGCTCCAGCTCCTCCTGCGCGTCCTTGAGGCCCGCGAGATCGGTCTCTTCGAGAATCGCGGTGCCGAATCGGGGCTCGGCGAAGATCATCACGCCAGCCGCGGATTGCAGCAAATGTGCGCAGGTGCGCGATCCGACGACCAAAAAGAAGGCATCCTGCATTTTGCGGTGCAGCCAGATGATACCGGTGAGACCGCAGAACACCTCGTGTTGTCCGCGCTGTTTGAGGACCGGTGCGTCGCGGCAGCCTTTGGCGGGTGGGGTGTCCAAACTCATGCTGCCTCTCCTGCCTGGAGGCGCGCCATGCGCAGTTTCCACAGGAATTGCCCGGCGTTGATGACGTAGGCGGCGTAGGCGGCGAGGGCGAGGCCCATCAGCCCCTGGGGCGGCAGCGCCTGAGTCCACAGCGCCCAGAGATAAGCGGTGTGAAGCCCGATCACGCCAAAGCTGAACACGTCCTCCCAGAAGAAGGCGGGGGCGAACAGGTATTGGCCGAACACAACCTTTTCCCAGATCGCGCCGGTGACCATGATCAGGTAGAGGACGGCGGTTTTTGCAACGATGGACAGAGTCGCAAGCGCATAGCCCTCGCCGGTTGCGAGGTAGCGCAACACCAGCGCGAGAGAGATGAGGAAGACGACAAACTGCACGGGGGCGAGAATGCCCTGGACCAGGGTCCAGGCCGACGCGTCGCGGCGTGCCCGCTCTGCCGTGGTGTAAAGCGGTCCGGCTTTTTTGCGATGATGCGCCTGTCGCGCCATATCCCCTCCGGCTCTGTGTGATCAGCTGAAGTCGATGCTAAGGTCTGAGGGGTAAATGTGTCAATTATAATTTACACTCAGGCTGACACACCATTGTCAGCGCGGGCGGACTCAATGGGGCGTCAGAATGCTGAAAGCACGTTCTTAACGTATTAATTGCTTTTAATTTTCAGGTCGAAATTGATTTTTCATGCGATTCAGCGGCATAGGCCAATTGGCGTTATTCCATGTCAGGAAAGTTTGACATTTGATCTTCTCGCAAGCAGACTAAATCTACGGAGCAGGGGACGCGCCCCTTTGTATCTTGCGTGCGATCCGCGATACGGCGGAGAGTGGAGGAACGCAGGTCTACTGGGTCGCCTGGGAGGGCATCGCATGAACGAACCTGAAGATAACGGGTCTGGTCCGCAATCATCCGGAATACGGTTTTTGGTCGAATCCGCCTTGCGCAAGGTGGCGTCTGACAAACAGGGCGGCGATACGCCCAAGAGCCGCGGTGAATGGACAGCGCGATTGTGCGCGGCGTTGACCGATGACTCCGAGTCCGCGCATCAGAACGTGATTGCGGCGATGGTTGCAAACGGCATTCCAAGCGAAGAAATCTATGCCACATACGTGCCGGACGCTGCGCGCTATCTCGGCGAAATGTGGGTGCAGGACCGGGCCAGCTTTGTTGATGTCACTGTCGGCGCGGCGCGGCTTCAGGCGCTGTTTCGGGCGCGTGACGCGGTGGATATGGGCGGCTGGATGGATCGCAGCATCCCGCTGGGGCAATCTGTCCTCATGATCGTGCCGACGTTTGAAGATCACTCCATCGGTGCATTCGTGGCGGCGGATCAATTTCGCAGGCATGGCGTGTGGGTGCACATGGCGATTGGCCTGGAGGGCCCGGAGTTGCAGCACCTTGTGGGCTCAGGTCGATTCGCGATGGCCGGGATCACGGCTGGCAGTGCAAAAACGCTTGAAAGATTGACAGATTTGATAGATTACCTACGTTCTAATGAAGATGGGTGTCCACCGATTGTTATCGGGGGGAAACTTGTCGACAAACCGAGAGAGGTTGAGAAACGGACGGGCGCAGACTTTGCTGTGAGGACCGCACGGGAAGCAATAGAGAAATGTGGTCTTGCATCCGTCGTAGATCCGTTGTCAATCGACGCGAAAACTTAGGCTCGATAGGCGGCGCGCGACAGTTGGGGTATCAGGGTGACGAAACAGAACAGGACGTCAGAACGACCCCAGCCGGGTGAATGGCCCGTTTCGTCGAACGGAGACCTCTTTATTGAGCAGGCGTCGGACATTGCCGTGATGATCGATGCCAATGTCGAGATCACCGCCATTTCGATCAATCCCGAGGTGCCGTCGCTCGGCTGTCTTGATCATTGGATCGGACGCGATTTTCGCAGCTTCCTGACCCCTGAGAGCCGCGCCAAGTTTGAAGTTCGGCTCGCCGAGATGGCGGCGGACCCCGATAGCGTTCCGCGCCCCATCGAGTTGAACCATCGTGACAATGCGAATTGGGAGTTTCCTGTACGCTACACGCTGCACCGCGACGGCAAAAGCGACGGTATCCTGCTCTTGGGGCGGGACATGCAGCCGCTTGCCGAAATCCAGCAGCGTCTGGTCCGCGAGCAGATCGCGCGGGAGCGTGAGCTTGAAAAGTTTAGGGGTATAGAGACGTGTTACCGGGTCGTTCTGGAAGCGTCTGAGACGCCTCTGGTTCTGGTCGAGCCGGATCAGGGCAGGATCAGGGACATCAATTCCGCCGGGGCCCAGCTTCTTGGCTCGAAGCGTGACGTGTTGACGGGCAGCGCATTCGCGCAGACCTTTGAGGGGCAGCGCCGTGGCGCCTTTATGGATCAGTTGCGATCCGTCGCATCCTCTGACGAAATCACCGGGGTCGAGACGGTAGCGCGCCGCAATGGCCGGTTCGTCCATCTCAGTCCTGAGTTCTTTCGTGCCTCGGGCGAGGTGCTTATGCTGTGCCGGATGACGCCGATCGAGGACGAAGAGGCGTCTCGCCCGGAATCGGCCCAATCGCTATCGGCGCTCTTTGAGGCGGCGAGCGATGCGATCGTGTTGCTGGATGCCAATGGAAATATCCGCGATGCGAACGAGGGCTTTCTCGTGTTGTCGGACGCGGCGCAACTGCGCGATGTTCAGGGCCGGTCGATTGCGGATTTCCTGTCGCGCGGCAGCGTCGATCTCAAGCTCATTCTCGACAATACGCGCAAGACCGGGCGGATGCGCAGCTATGCCGCTCAAATCCAGAGTATCGTCGGCACGCGCGCCTCGGTGGATATATCGGCGGCCCGTCTGAGGGGGCGAAACTCTGATCTTGGTATTGGCCTCATCATCCGGGATACCACGCCCCGCGACATGCCGACGGTGCAGGATGCCTCTTCAGCGGTGAGCGAAGAGGCGATGCGCAATGTCATGGATCTGGTGGGGACCGCCTCGCTCAAGGAGCTGGTATCGGCCACGTCGGATGTGGTCGAGAAGATGTGTATCGAAACCGCCGTGCGCCTGACCAACAACAACCGAGTTGCCGCCGCCGAGATGCTCGGCCTGTCGCGTCAGAGCCTCTACGTCAAGCTGCGCAAATACGGGTTGATCAACGCACAAGACGACGATTAAGGCCCGCCTGTCGGCCTGAGGCCGAGAATTTTCTTTCATCGCGTCCGAATGTATAGTTTAATTGACACTATGAGTGTCACTTCATCCTTACATACCTCGCGCCACCTGCCAGAGCCCCGGGCGCTGCTGACCCTGATCAAGCCGGTCACGTGGTTTCCGCCGATCTGGGCGTATCTGTGCGGCGTGGTGTCGTCGGGCGTGTCGCCTGTGGGTCACTGGGGTCTTGTCGTGCTTGGCATGGTCCTCGCCGGTCCTGTTGTCTGCGGCATGAGCCAGGCGGCGAATGACTGGTGTGACCGACATGTCGATGCGATCAATGAGCCGCATCGTCCGATACCGTCGGGCCGGGTGCCGGGCCGCTGGGGCTTGTGGGTTGCGCTGGCGATGTCGGTGCTGGCGCTTGGCATGGGGGCGTTTCTCGGGCCTTGGGGCTTTGGCGCGACTGTTTTCGGTGTGCTGGCGGCCTGGGCCTATTCGGCGGAGCCGGTTCGCCTCAAGCGGTCGGGCATCTGGGGTCCGGGCCTCGTGGGCTTATGCTATGAGGGCCTGCCGTGGTTTACCGGGGCTGCGGTGCTGGCGGCGGGGGCGCCGTCCGGGGAGGTCATCGTGCTGGCCGTGCTCTATGCGGTCGGGGCGCATGGCATCATGACGCTCAATGATTTCAAGGCACTGGAGGGCGACCGGCAGACTGGCGTGAACTCGCTACCGGTCACCCTGGGCCCGGAGCGCGCCGCGCGCGTCGCCTGCATCGTCATGGCGCTGCCGCAGTTTGCCGTGATCGGCCTGCTGCTGGCATGGGACCGCCCGTGGCATGCGGTCGCCATCATTGTGCTTGTTCTTGCTCAAGGTTGGGCAATGCGTATTTTGTTATCCGATCCCAAGGGCCGCGCGCCCTGGTATAACGGCACGGGGGTCATGGCCTATGTCACCGGCATGATGATCGCCGCCTTTGCCGTGCGTCTGGTCGGAGGTACAGGATGACGCTGAGCTGGCTGCAAATCTTTCGTATGGGGCTTGTGCAGATGTGCCTTGGTGCCGTTGTGGTGCTGACCACATCGACGCTCAATCGTCTGATGGTGGTCGAACTGGCGCTGCCGGCGGTGTTGCCGGGGCTGCTGGTGGCGCTGCATTACGGGATTCAGATCACCCGGCCCAACTGGGGCTTTCTGTCGGACACGTCCGGCCACCGGACCCGCTGGATCATCGGTGGCATGGCGGTGCTGGCCGCAGGCGGCTATCTGGCCGCGCTTGGCGTGGTGGCGATGGAGACCCGGTTCGCCGCAGGTCTTGGTCTGTCGATCATCGCCTATGCGCTGATCGGTCTGGGGGTCGGGGCGTCGGGCACCTCGTTGCTGGCGCTGTTGGCCACGGCCTGCGCGGCCCGCAGGCGCGCGGCGGCGGCCACGATCACATGGCTTATGATGATCGGTGGCATCGCGGTGACGGCAACCACTGTGGGCAGTTTTCTCGATCCGTATTCGTCGGCGCTGCTGTTGCGTATCGTGGGCGTGGTCACGGTGGGTGCGGTGCTGCTGACGACGGTCGCGATATGGGGTATCGAGGCGCGGGTCGGGGCACAGCCGGCCAGGGCGGACAGGCCGATGCGCTTTCGTGACGGGATGGCCGAGATCTGGGCCGAGCCCGAGGCGCGCAATTTTACCATCTTCGTCTTTCTGTCGATGACCGCCTATTTCATGCAGGAGCTGATCCTTGAGCCCTATGCCGGTCTGGTGTTTGCCTTCACGCCCGGACAATCCACACAGCTTTCGGGGGCGCAGAATGGCGGGGTGTTTCTCGGCATGCTCACGGTCGGCATTGCCGCCACCGGGTTGCGGCTTGGCTCGATCCGGCATTGGGTGGTTGCGGGATGTCTGGGCTCGGCCTCGGCGCTTGCGGCGATTGCGCTGCTTGGGGCGTCAGGCGCGGCAATGGCGCTTGTGCCAACCGTCGTGACGCTCGGGTTCTTCAACGGAATGTTCGCGGTCGCGGCCATCGGCGCAATGATGGCGCTGGCCGGGCAGGGCCGTGAGGCGCGCGAAGGCACGCGCATGGGCCTGTGGGGCGCGGCGCAGGCCATTGCAGCGGGGTTTGGCGGGCTTGCCGGGGCGGCTGCGGTCGATGTGATGCGGGCGCTTGCGAATACTGATGCGACAGCCTTTGGCGCGGTCTTTTTCTTCGAGGCCGGGCTTTTCGTGCTTTCGGCGCTTCTGGCGCTCAAGGTGATTGATCACGGTCGTGGCCGCGGCGCGACCCTCGTTCCGGGAGAATGACCATGTATGATGTCGTTGTTATCGGGGGTGGCCCGTCGGGCGCCACGGCCGCCGAAGACCTTGTGCGATCGGGTCACAACGTGGCGCTTTTGGATCGGGCAGGACGGATCAAGCCCTGTGGCGGGGCCATACCGCCCCGGCTGATCGCCGATTTCGATCTGCCCGAGGATCAACTGGTCGCCAAGATCACAACCGCGCGGATGATTTCGCCCACCGGGCGCCATGTCGATATTCCCATCGAGAACGGCTTTGTCGGGATGGTGGATCGTGAGGAGTTTGACGAATTCCTGCGCGCCCGCGCCGCGACCGCAGGGGCGACCCGCGTGACAGGCACATTCCTGAGGATCGAGCGCACTGATGATGTGACGGTCGTTGTCTACCGCGACAAGGAGAGCGGTGACGAGGTGAGGCTGGAGACGCGCCTGATCATCGGTGCGGACGGGGCGCGCTCGAATGTGGCGCGGGCCGAGGTGCCGGGCGGGGATACGATCCCGTATGTCATCGCCTACCACGAGATTATCGAGGCCCCCGGCCCGACCGGCGCCTACGACCCCGCGCGCTGTGACGTGATTTATGACGGGGCCATTTCGCCCGATTTTTATGGCTGGGTTTTTCCGCATGGCAAATCCGCGAGTGTCGGTATGGGGTCCATGGTCAAGGGGGTGGATCTCAAGCAGGCCACCGCCGCCTTGCGCGTCTCAAGCGGTCTGTCCGAGTGTCCCACGATCCGGCGCGAAGGTGCGCCCATCCCCCTCAAGCCGCTGGACCGGTGGGATAATGGCCGTGATGTCGTGCTTGCGGGCGATGCGGCTGGGGTTGTTGCGCCGTCGTCGGGCGAGGGGATCTATTACGCCATGGTGGGCGGACGCGTGGCGGCGACGGCGGCGAGCGCCTGCCTTGCTTCGGGGCGCGCGCGGGATCTCAAACTTGCCCGTCAGCTCTTCATGCGTGAGCACAAGACCGTTTTCCGGGTTCTGGCGTCGATGCAGAATGCCTATTATAGATCGGACGAGCGGCGCGAACGCTTTGTGTCGCTCTGTCATGACATTGACGTGCAGCGGCTGACTTTCGAGGCTTACATGAACAAGAAACTGGTGCGTGCCCGCCCGATGGCGCATCTCAAGATCGGGTTGAAGAACCTCGCGCATCTGACGCGGCTGGTGGCGGCCACGCGGGTATGACAGCGCTGATTCCAACATGGGTTGGCGATGATCTGGTCGCGGTCGACAAGCTGGAAGCGCATCAGCGCGGCCTGCGTCACAAGGCGGTGTCGGTTTTCGTCATGGCGGGCGAGGATCTGCTGATCCAGCGACGTGCCTTGGGCAAGTATCACACGCCCGGCCTGTGGGCCAACACCTGCTGTACGCATCCGCATTGGGGCGAAGACCCCCTGAGTTGTGCCCAACGCCGCCTCAAAGAGGAGTTGGGGATTACTGGCCTCACGCTCAGCCATCGCGATCAGGTGGAATACCGCGCCGATGTCGGCGGTGGTCTTGTCGAGCACGAGGTGGTCGATATGTTCATGTGCCGGGTGCCGTCCCGTGTGGCGCTTGATCCTGATCCGGAGGAAGTGATGGAGACGCGCTGGATCGGGTTGAATGCGCTCAATGCCGCGATCCGGATGTATCCCGAGCGCCATACGCCGTGGTTGCGGATCTACATGGCGCAGCATGCAATGCAGATTTTCGCCTGACGTTGGACGGTGCGGGGCTTTGGTGCGGGCGGGCGGTTTTCAGCGCAGCCTCGTCCGAGCGGGCAATTTTGGCCTGAAGCGGACGTTGCATCCCGCCAGAAGGTGCCGCGCGGTCGCAGGGCCGGGGACTGGCGATGCAACGGCCTTTGCGGGCGCTTTATGCCAGCCAAGTCATTCTAAACTCAACACGTTGCACGCCACATC
>NZ_CAMYMD010000090.1 GCF_947259555.1 uncultured Roseovarius sp. | reverse complement strand
TAACGAGACAAGCCGCGCGGTGCCTGACCGCCGGGTGGGCGCAGCAACCTCTGTGGATCGCACTTTATGCCAGCCAAGCACTCCCGCGTTTTCAATGGCTTGAAACGTTGCAAAAGCGCCCGCCCGATGGGGCGGTCGGGCGCTGCGCGGCGGTGCCTGCGGCACCTTGATTCCGCGCATTGGTGCTGAACTCTAACGTCCGCTACAGGCCAACATCGCAAACAAATGCGGCCGCGCCGGCCCCTGACCGCTCGTGTCAGGAGGCGTTGTAACCAAAGGACGGGTCCAGCGCGTCATTGACCATCGCATCGACGACCTGAATCTGCTCAGGCGTGAAATAGTCGCGGTAGCCGCCGACCTTGCCGCGACGGACCTTGAAGGAATCGGGGTTCGCCGCGTCGCCGGGTTTGACCCGCTGCCCGCTGCCGCGCATGCCATCCTTCTTGGCCTCGCGTTTTTTCATGTTCTCGTAATCGGCATAGTCGCGGGCAGCCTCGATATGCTCGGGGCTGCCTTCGGTCCCGGTAAAGGCCACGACCTGTCGCAAAACTTCCGCAGGGTCGCTACGCAGATCCTCGTAGCGGACAAGCAACACGTCCTCGCCCAAGGCCGGCATCGAGCGGGCCCAGGTGTTGAATGCCTCGACGATCCGGGGAATGCCGCAATCGGGATTGCAGACGAAATCGAAGATGTCGACATCCGTTCCATGGGCCGGATAGGCGTTCAGGGCCTTCTTGCGCGGGCGCATGCGATAGCGCCACTGGAAATACTGCGAGACCGCCACGTCGCGCGGGTCGCGCACCAGCAGGACCAGTTTGCATCCCCGGTAATAATCCAGGTTGTCCCACGCGCCAAGATAGTCGCGAATGTAATTATTATGGCTGAACAGTACTTTGGGGGCCTTCGGGTTCAGATCGTGGAAGTTGTCGAATTCCAGCATGTAGTCGGTGTCGAGACCGAAATGCAGTTGGTAGAACCGTGACAGCATCACCCGGAACCAAGTGCGCCCGCTCTTGCCCCATGACACCAGCGCCCAGTCGGCCTCTTGCAGGTAGGCATATTCCTGTTTGCCGCGCAGGCGACGCTCCAACGCGATCTTTTTGGCCTTGGGCAGAAAGAACAGGGCGGTGAGGATCAGGTGGCGCGAGGCGACAGCCGATGCCTCGCGATAGGATATGTTGAACATGGGCGGGCAATCTGGTCTTGGGTCAGGGTTTCGTCTCCCGCTCTTAGAGGGTATCGCTCCGGGTTTGTATGGGTAATTTTGTGCGGGCCGCATGCAGGCGGAAATCTGTGGCATTCACCGCGCAACAGGGCAGGATGGCGGGCATGATCCGCAGGGCAGCGAAAACGAGAGAGACTTTGGACAAGGACGGGACGGCAAAACCGGCAAAGGTCTGGTGCCTGCTGGGGCGCAAGGCGGGCGACAACACACAGGTGTTGGCGCTGGCCGAGACATTGGGCTGGCCGTTCGAGGAAAAACGCATCCTCGCGCGCAGTTGGGAATTGCTGCCGCATCTGCTGTTGGGGCCGACGCCGATGGGGATCGACCGGCAGGCATCGAGCCCCCTGGTGCCGCCCTGGCCGGACCTCGTGATCAGTGCCGGGCGTCGCAACGAGCCGGTCGCGCGCTGGATCAGGCGGCAGGCGGGCGGCGGCGTGCGGCTGGTGCATGTCGGGCGCCCATGGGCCCCGCCTGATTGCTACGATCTGATTGTCAGCACGCCGCAGTATTTCCTTGAGCCTGCGCCCAACATCCTGGTCAATCCGCTGCCGATGCACCGGTTCACCCGCGGGCGTGTGGACGCGGCGGCGGAGCGGGCGGCTCCCGCGCTCGCGCAGCTGCCGCGCCCGTTCACCACAGTTCTCATCGGGGGGGATAGCGGGCCGTTCGTCTTTACCCCGCAAAAGGGACGGCATCTGGCCGAAGGCGTCAACCGGCTGGTGTGGCAGACCGGCGGCAGCGCCCTTGTCACCGGCAGCCCGCGCACGTCCCGCGCGGTGGCGCAGGCGTTTTGCGACGCGCTCCACGTGCCCGCGCAAACCTATTGGTGGCATGAGCGCGCGGGGGCGAATGTGCAAGAGAACCCATATCCCGCCTTTCTGGGCCTTGCGGATCGGTTTGTCGTCACCGGCGAAAGCATGTCGATGATGGCCGAAGCGGCAAGCCTGGGGCGGCCGCTTTATATCTTCGATCCCGGTGATGCACCGGGCAGCTGGTGGGGCCACGCCCATAATTTCCGGCACAAGCCGCTGAGCCATGCGCTGGCCATGCGCCTGGCACCGGTGCGGATGCGGCGGGACATCTCGCGTATCCAGGACAATTTGGTGCAGGGCGGGCAAGCCCGCTGGCTTAACGAGGCACCTGGTCTGATTGCCGACGGCGAGGGCTGGACAGAAAAAATGCGCTCCGACCCGTTGGTCGGAGCGCATCAAGCCAGCGAGAGAATTCGCGCGCTGTTTGCTTCGGCGCCAACCTGAGCGGCGCCGAAATTTGATCAGGCGGCTTTGGCCAGGTTGCCGGTGCTCAGCGGATGAGCGGTACCTGCAGGCAGGTCGGGCACATTCTCAATAATCGCGAGCGCATCGTGACGCACGTGGTTTTCTTCCATTTCCTTGCGCAGGAATTCTTCGGAAATCTTGCCTTCCTCGACACATTCCTTGACCAGACCCCAAAAGAAATTCTCCTGGTTCTTGTCGGGATGAACCTTATAGTTGCCCATCAGACCGTATTCGCCAAAGATCTTGCGGCGCATGCGCAGCACCCAGGCCGCTGGCGGGAACAGGCGGAACTTTTCGGCCGGACGCCAATCCACCGGCAGGCCGGTTTTCCACGGCTGGGTCTTGCGGCGGGTGGTGTGCAGCATCTTGGTGTCGGTGGTGAACTTGTCGAAATCGTTCCACTCGTTCTCGATGAATTCGATCTTGCTGGGGTCTTCGTTGCGCAGACCGATCCAGCGCGAGTAATCGTGGTCACCGTCGAACATGTCGTTGAACTGCTCTTCGACCTTCCAATGGGTCAGTTGCGCGCAATCCAGAAGCATCACGGAGCTGGCATAGGCCTTGTCGATCAGGCCCTTGGTGCCCGAGCGCATGCGCGCCATGATCGCATTGCCCTTCATATCCCGGTTCAGCAAGTCCCAGATATCGGCACAGGCGAAAACGTCGGGGTCGATGACCACGGCACGCCCCTCATAGCCCATCAACTCGGGCGGCATAAAGCGGGTGGGGGTGAAGGATTGCAGGTCTTCGTTCAGCCAAACCCGCTTGACCCCGTCGCGCATGTATTCCTGACCTTCGCGGGCCATGAAGAACGGGTAATCCCGGCTGTTGACGATCTGCACCTCGAACTTGTCATTGTTGTCCGAATAGCGGCGCAGCGCGTGTTCGGCGGCAATCGCGCCGACGATCTGCTTGTGGTTAGACTGGATGAATACGGCGTGTTTCATGATGTGGATCCGCAACCTCGATTTTGATTTTTCTGCGCCGCTCTATACAGGAGAATTCCGTTAGACGCCATGCATCAGAAACACAATTGAACACCTGACTGTTTTGATCTGGATCACGCAAAAGCCGCAAAATGTCGTGAAACTGTCATTGTGTTTCAGTTTGTGCGCGGAATCTTGCGTGGCGTGGCGAGTCAGCGGAACACGCCACGCCCGTAAAGATGGCGCATGAAGCCCCAGATATGGATCAGCGGGCGGCGGCGCACCTTGTCGGGGATCACCACCTCCTGGCCGGAATGGCGGGACAGTTTCCAGGCGAGGTAATCGAGCCCGCCCTCGAAAGTGAACAGTCCCTTGATCAGCCGAGCCACCGAGAGCGCCTTGCCCTGCACCCGTCGTAGAGCCCAGAGCAGGGGCGCGGCGCGGCGCGCGCGGGATGTGGCATGGCTGTGATAGATGAGCGTGCCGTCGCGGTCATCGATCCGCAGCAGCCCGTCCAGACGCGGCAGCAGGCTCCGGGTAAGTGCCTCGAAGAAGGCCTGCCCGTGCCCGGCGAGTTCGGCGGCGCGGCCCTGACGTTCGGCGCGCAGTTCCGTGGCATAGCTGAGGGCCAGGGCCCCTTGCCACAGATCCGACAGCCGTCCCTCGGGCGGAAGCGCCGGGATGGCGCGGCGCAGCAGGGTTTCGCCCGCGCGCAGAAAGGCCGCGTCCAGCCGGGCGCGGGTGGCGGGGCTGTCGCACCAGACAGGCTTCACGGGTTGGGCGAAGCGCCCCCAGAGATAGGAGTGAAACCAGCCCGGGCCGGTGCCGCGTTCGAATTGCGTGAGACTCAGCACCGCGTATTTGCAGCGCACGGTCTCGCCGTCCAGAGGGGCTTCGAGGTAATAGACATTGGGCGGCAGAATACGCCCGCCAAGGCGCAACCACAGCCGCGGCTCGGCCTGCGGTGTGTTTTCAACCAGCACGTAGAAATCAACGAGCCCATCCAGAAGGTCGGTGCTGCGCAGGCAGGAGCCGTAGAGGATGACCGCCTGGAGCCCGTCGCCGAAGCGCTCTTGCAGCGCCGTCACCAACACGCGCAGGGGGGCGGAGGTCTCTGGGTCAGGACCGTCCGGGGTGGGATACTCTGCCGGTGTCTGCGGGCCAGTCATGGGGTGTGCGTGCCTTGCATCGAGAAATCACCTGCCTTCTATAGGCCCGGGGCGGGCTGGCAAACAAGCGTCGCGCCCTAGCGCGGACGCAGAAAGCGCAATGGCCCCTCGGCGGTGATCGTGAGCGGGGCATCGGGGCCGGAGGTGGCGAAGAGTTCGCCGTCGAGGTTCAGTTCCCCCTCGAAGCGGAGCGCGATCTGCCCGGCGCGAAAGCTCTCGTAGCCGTTGTCGGACGTCACATGGCGGTTCGGGCGCCCGCGCAGCACCGACGGGAAGGCGCGGGCGAAGCGCGCGGCGCCGCCACGGATCGTGGTGAGGCCGATGGGGGCCTTTTCCCTGGCCCAGAAGGGTCGGATGCCGAGAAACAGCCGTTCGAGCGTGCTGGCCACGAGGATCAGCATCGGTGCTTCGTCGCGGCTGACCTGCGCGCCGCCCGCGCCCGTCATCTGCATGCGCACATGGGTCGGCTGGTAGAATTTCGGGTCCTGCCGGATCAGCCCCCAGACCGAGCGGATCAGGATCATCCCGAGGCTGATTTCGCCGCCAAGCCCGCGCGAATGCACCTCGCTATGGGCAAACTTGGTGGCCTGCATGATCGCCCCGGTGCCCATGAACATGCCATAGCGCACCTGACCATCGGCGGCCCCGTCGACCCGCATGATGTGACGCTCGCGGATATCGCCGTTGAGCGGTGCGCCCCGGTCGAGCCAGGCAAAGAACCGCTTGAGCGCGCGGCGATGCGAGGACGCGGTCCCGATATCGCCCGCCGTCATGTTGGCGGTGCCGCCGGGCAACACGATGATCAATGGCAGGCGATCGGGGGCCCAGTGATCGAGGATCATGCCAAGTGCTGCGGCGATGGTGCCATCGCCGCCATTGATAACCACCACGTCGGGCTGCATCGCCGCCAGTTCCGGCACCAGCGCCTCGGCCTCTTGCGGGGAGCGGGTGACATGGTGGCGGACATGGGCGTAGCTGGCGAGCCGCGCCTCGATCCGGGCCTGCCATTTGCGGTTGTTGCCGCTGGTCGGGTTGCTGATGACGCAGATGCTGGGATGGGTCATGTCACACCCCGCGCAAGAGCAGGTCGATCCGACCCAGGATGCGGGTCACGTCATCCGCGCTGGCCGTCGGGATCGGATGATCGTTGGGGGTGTCCGCCTCGGCGTCCCCGGCCCAACTGGCCAGACCACGATCGATCAGGATCTGGTGGAAACGCGGGAAATGCCGGGTCTGCTGCATCAGCCTGAGATGATAGAGCCCGCGCGCCATGGCAAGGCGGGCGGCCTCATTGGGGCGATCGTTGCGGGCGGGCTGGAACATCCACGCCGCGAGCCGCCGCCGCGCATCGTCGAGACGCCCCAGCCAGCCGAAGGGAAGCGGCAGGATTTCGAGCGGCTTGCCAAGGCGCGCCACCTCGACCTGCATCGAGATGCTGTCGCCGGTCACCACGAACCGGTCGCCGAGGGCCAGAAGGCCGGTATAGGGGTTGTCGCCCTCGGGGCGGGCCCAGTCGAACACGCGCAGGGTGTCGGGAAATCCCGCTTGCAGGCGATCCAGAAACCCGGGCGGCGTGCGCCGTGAGCCGACGAGGTAGGGCGTGCCGCCCTCGGCCAGAACCTGCGCGATGCGCGCGCGCAGGCGGGTCTCGGCCTCGGCATTGTAGACATAGGGGCTGGTCGGTCCGCCGATCAGGAATGTGACCAAGGGGCGGGGCAGGGTGCCCAGTTTGTCCTGCCATTCTGACCGCCCGTCGGCAAGCCGTTCCGGGCTGATCTGCATCAGCGGCAGATCAATCTGCATGACGTTGTCGAAGGGCGGGGGCAGCGTTTCGGAACTGGTGATGATCAGGTCGAAATGCGACATGTAATGCGAGAGCCAGCCCGCGGGCTTGCCCAGAAGCACGATCCGCGTGCGCCCGCCCGATTGCCGTTTGATCCAGAGCGCGACATTGGAGGGGCGGCGCCCGCGCGTGAGGATCAGGTCGGGCCAGGGCGGCTCCAGCGGATCGCTGCGCGCGCGGTCGATATGGTGCAGGGTGGGCGCGACGTGCGGCTTGCCCTTGACGTATTTCGGCAGCATTTCCAGATGGCGCAGTTCCGACGGCCAGCCGTGCGTCCGCTCCAGCGCCTCGGCGATCACGTCGACCTGGCTGTTATCGCCCTTCTTGTCGCCCAGAACCCGCCAGATGCTGGGCGTTGTCTGTTCTTCGCTCACATCGGCCTCGCGGGCTGCTGGCCCGGTCGGGCGGTGTCTGCTTTGGGCTCACTCTGCCTTGCTGTCGGCTTTGGTGTCCGTGTCATAGCGATACACGGGGTCGAGGGTCTTGGCCACAAGCGCGTTGATGGACTCAATCTGGTCGTCTTCAAAGTAATCGCGGAAACCGCCCACCTTGGCGCGGCGGGTCTTGTAGCTGTCGGGATTGCTCTTGTCGCCGGGGGCCACGCGCGCGCCGCTCATGCGGAAACTGCTGTCGGCCTCTTTTTTCTTCATGTTCTCGAAGGAGGCGTAATCCACCGCCTCTTGTATACGGGCGGCGTCGGCGGGGATGTCGAGGAATTTGGCGACCTGCGTCAGGGTCTCATGCGGGCTGGCGCGCATGTCCTCGTAGCGGATCACCGACAGCGCGCGCAGGTTGTCACGCTCGCGAGCCCAGATGTTCATGAAGTCGATGACCTTGGGCAGGCCGCCGCCATCGTGCATCACGAAGTCAAAGACCGAACTGTCATCGCCATCGGGCAGATAGTCGTTCAGGGCCTTTTTCTCGGCGGGCATGCGAAATTTCCACTGGAAGAACTGCGAGACCGCGACATCGCGCGGATCGCGCACCATCAGCAGCACCTTCTTGTCGTAGAAATCGACCTTGCTGTCGGTATGGCCGGTATAGTCTCCGATATAGTTGTCATGAGTAAAGAACAGCCGCGGCACACGGCCATCCATGTTGTGGAAATTGTCGAAACCGATCAGAGTATCCTCGGGCAGATCATAGACCTGCTGATAGAGGCGCGAGACCATCACGCGCAGCCAGGTGCGCCCGCTCTTGCCGAAGGACACCACCACGGCGTCGGCCTTTTGCAGACTGGCATATTGCTCACGTCCCCGCTGATAGCGCTCGGCGCGGATGCGCTCTACCGCATCCGCGCCGGTCAGATCAAGCTTGAGCTTTAGAAGCTGTCGGCTCGCTTTTTTCCAGGCAACCTTGCTCGCCGCCGGAAGCGAGGCACGCAGAAAACGGAATGCATTCTTCATTTGCGGCTCAAGACTTGGAAAGGTCCGGCTTTCCTGTCGGCAGTCTTGCCTCTATTGAGCAACGAAAAGGATAACATGATCCATCTTTGAATGGTCGAGCTGCCTGTGTCATGCATGGGCATGAGCCTTCTGTTCGGTTCTCACGATTTCCGTTCGGTTCGTGATTGGTCGTCGGGTCCAATACTCATTCTGTACGACGATTGCCACATCAAAATCGTTCTTGCGCGCCGGAGGTCGTCGTGTCTCGCCGCAAGGCATCGACGATTGTCGGACCGAACAAACGCTCGCCGCAGGGGCTGAAATGATCGACGTCCCAGAATGTCAGACAGTCACCTTTCACTAGCGAGTCACGGTCAAAAGCCAAAGCATCAGAGAGGGAAACATAACGAAACGCAGATTGGCCTGCAGCGTGTGATTTCAATATCCGCTCCAGGCTGGCGAATCGATCAAGAGCGACGGGATTGAACCGCAAAACACCCGGATTGTAGTTTTTCGGGTTGTCTAGGTTGACGCGCGCCTCGGCGAAGGGGCCGAGCCACACGATATCCAGTGAGTCGTGAAATGTGGCAAGGTACTGCGCGGTTTTTTCGATATTCCTCTCGGAAATACGCGTCTGTGTGCCGCGCTCGAAGGCGGCGTTGCTGTCGCCTTCATTACGGTGATCGAGGATGTAATGCGATCCCGAGACGTGAAAGATCACTCGCGAGATTGATCCGCGGCGCTCTTCCAGAAAGGGTACCACAGCATCGTAAGAACATTTGGCCTTGAATTCGTAGGGGCGGCACCCACCGCGCGTCAATCCGACCAAAAACGGCGGCCAGTCGCCGCTGCGAAGGGCGTTGTAGATGTTCCTTGCATGGGAATCGCCCAGCAGGAACACCGCTTTTCCATGAGTTTGGACGCAGCTTTCGAACTTGGCAGCAAAATCATCGCTTAGGACTTCGTCTCTGAATCGGCAGCCGTCATCTGCGGTGCGGGATCTTGTCGCGGAGGGGTTCAGCCTCTTGTAGTTGGCGCGGGTCACGGGATCCAAGCGATAGTCAAGGTAAAAGGCGCGAAACCCGTCGGTTTGCATGCCCGCCAATCCGCTGCCCCCGAGGATCACCATGCACAATGCTGCCGCGCCGAATAACCGTCGCGGCGGCAGAGCAGACACGCGCCGGAATGGGCGTTCGACAAAACGCCAACTGAGACAGGCAATCGCGAAGGACAGCAGGCAAACACCGAACAAAAGAGCCGAATTGTCGCTGCCGGTGCCAATTCGGGTGAAGGCCAAGAGCGGTACATGCCACAAATAGAGCGAGTAGCTGACCAAGCCGATAAAGACCATTGGCCGCCAGCCGAGAATTTGACCTGCAAGACTTGAGGAGTTGGCAAACGCGATGACCAGCACCGCCCCCAGACAGGGCAGGAGGGCCGCAAGGCCGGGGAACGGCGTGCTGTTGTCATAGGTAAAGACCGCGATGAGGATCATCACGGGACCGGCCAGCGCGGCATGGCGCATACGTCCACCTTCGCGCATGGCAGCCCCGCGTGCGCTCATCATCCAATAGGCTGTCAGGGCACCTGCCATCAGCTCCCAGAGCCGTGTGTGCAAATGGAAGAATGCCTTGGGGGCTTCGCCTCTGTCGATATACCACTGTGCAAATGCCATGCTGACAAGGGCCACGGCAAAAAACAGCATTGCCTGACCTTTGGGCCCCAGCCGCCAGCTAAGCAACACCGCCATCGGAAAGATCAGATAAAACTGTTCCTCGACCGAAAGGCTCCAGTTGTGCAAGAGTGGTGTCAGCTCTGCGGCGTTGGCGAAATATCCGCTGACATCCAGAAAGTACTCATTCGCCAGAAACACTGTCGAGGCAAGGACACTGCCGGCAAATTCCTTCATCGACGGCGGATCGAGCAGGGCCCATGCGATCGGATAGATTACGGCCATCATCACGAAAAGCGCCGGAAATATGCGGCGGATGCGGCGACCGTAAAAGCCGGTCAATGTGAACTGGCCGTCCTTGCACTCACCAAGGATGATCGAGGTGATAAGGTAGCCGGAAATGACAAAGAAAACGTCAACCCCGACAAAACCGCCGGAAAACAGCCCAATCCCTGCATGGTAGAGCACCACCGGAAGGATCGCGACCGCGCGCAGACCGTCGATTTCAGGCCGGTATGTGAGGGAATGATCGCTCATGCCGTGAAAGGGGCAGTCCGGATCACGCCATCCGCTTCACCATCTGATTCTCCCTCGGATGCCGTTGTGCCGTAACCTAATATCGGATCGAGCGTATCATCCACAAAAGCATCGATTACCTCGATTTGCTCGTCCGTGAAATAGTCACGATAGCCCCCTACCTTCGCACGACGCACCTTGAAGCTGTCGGGGTTGTCCGGATCACCGGGTTTGAGGCGAGTGCCGCTTGTTTTGAACCCCTGTTCAGCCTCTTTCTGTTTCATTTTCTCATAGGACGCATAAGCCACTGCCTCGGCAATCCGGGCCTCATCGGCAGGGATATCAAGAAACCCGGCGATCTCTGCCAAAGCCGCGTGGGGATCGCTGCGCATCTCCTCGTAGCGCGCCATGATAAGGTCGCGTACGTTCTCGCGCTCGCGCGCCCAGCCGTTCATGAAACCTATAACGCGTGGAAGCTCGCCGCACTCCCGCTGCACGAAATCGAATAACGAGACCTCGCTCCCATGGGGCAGCTCTCTATTCATGGCCTTTTTCCACGGCTTTTTTCGGAAACGCCAGTGAAAGAACTGCGAAACCGCCACGTCGCGCGGATCACGCACCAGCAGGATCACCTTTTTGTCGTAGAAATCGGCCTTGGTGTCGAGATTGCCGGAATAATTGCGTATGAAATCGTCATGTGTGAAGAAAACGCGCGGGATGCGGGGATCCATTTGGTGAAAGTTGTCGAATTCGATGATCACATCCTCGGGCAGGTCATAGAGCTGCTGATAGAGACGCGAGATCATCACCCGAAGCCATGTGCGCCCGCATTTGGGATGCGAAACGATAACCGCATCCGCCTCGCGTAACATTTCGTATCGCTCGCGACCGCGCAGCATCCGCTCGGCTTGCATGCGCGTCTCGTCATCCGCCCTGGTCAGCTTGAGCCTGAGCCTGACCAGACTGCGCCGAGTGCGCTTTCGGGCCGACCTTAGGGCGTGTTGCAAAGCGGTGCCCAGAACTTTACTTTTGTGCTTCATTATAGCATCGACTTCATTTGCAACTTCGCCTGGCCAGGATCACTGAGTGATGATTCATTATGCTCGTGGCGCGAACTGTCAATACCATGCCATGCCCCGCTCTGTTCTGTCGAACATCCGGTGTCCGCCCTGTGCCGGATCAGCATTTTGCCCGGAAAGGTCTCCTTGCCGCGTTCATATGCCGTCATTGAGGGGTCCGTTCTTGCAAAAAGGTGATCTGTTGATCGATACGCTGATCTCATAAAGCGTAAAACGCAGCGTTTCGATGCGAAAATCGCCTCGATGGTCCGGAAACCGCGAAAACACCGAAAAACGCGGCAATTGGTCATAGGTTGGCAGGACCGCTGAAACCGCGTCATGAGCCTGAAAGAAAAAGAGGGGGCACGATGGCCCCCTCAGGTTCGCGGATCGGGCTATTGAGTCACCGCCCGATTGTGGTTGTCGCCTGTCTCCGATCCGCGTCCGGGGCGAGCGCACCCGCCCCTGAACCTTGTCAGCTACACCCGCTCGTCGAGCCGCAGGTGTTGCATTTCATGCAGGTGCCGTTGCGCACAAGCGTGTAGTTGCCGCATTCGCCGCAGGCTTCGCCCTCATAGCCCTGCATCCTCGCCTTGGTGCGGGCATCCATCGACATCGAGGTAGAACTCGCCGACACGGATGTGACGCTGGTCTTGACCGTTTCAGGCACAAGGGCCTGAAGCGCGGCTTCGGCATCCAGACTGCGCGCGGTGGCTTGCCCGCCCTGAAAGACGACCAACTCTTGCGGCAGACGCTTGCGCAGATAACCGGTAGAGCTGATCTGCTTGAGCACCTCCAGCGAGCGTGAGGCAGACTCAGTCGACATCTCCTTGATATTGCTCACGCCTTCCTCTTCGCCACGTCCCAGATCGTCAAACGATGCGCCCGAGGGTTTGACATGTGCCAGATCGGTCCGGTCGAGATAGCTCACCGCCAGCTCGCGGAAGATATAGTCGAGGATCGAGGTCGCATTCTTGATGCTGTCATTGCCCTGCACCATGCCGGCCGGCTCGAACTTGGTGAAGGTGAAGGCATCGACGAATTCCTCAAGCGGCACGCCGTATTGCAGGCCGACGCTGACGGCGATGGCGAAGTTGTTCATCATCGCGCGGAAGCCCGCCCCTTCCTTGTGCATGTCGATGAAGATCTCGCCAAGCTGACCGTCCTCGTATTCGCCGGTGCGCAAGTACACCTTGTGCCCGCCGACGATGGCCTTTTGGGTATAGCCCTTGCGGCGCTCGGGCATCTTCTCGCGGTTGGAGCGGACGATTTCCTTGATCACCACCTTCTCGACGATCTTCTCAGCCAGAACGGCGGCCTTCTCCTGTGCGCTGCCCTGTTCGAGGATTTCGGCGGCGTCGTCGTCATCCTCGACCAGCGCCGATGCCAGCGGCTGGCTGAGCTTGGAGCCGTCGCGGTAGAGCGCGTTGGCCTTGACGCCGAGGGACCACGACAGCTCATAGGCTTTCTGGCAATCCTCGATGGTGGCGTCGTTGGGCATGTTGATCGTCTTGGAGATCGCCCCCGAGATGAACGACTGCGCCGCTGCCATCATGGTGATGTGGCTTTGCACGCCCAGGTACCGCTTGCCGGTCTTGCCGCAGGGATTGGCGCAGTCGAACACATGATAGTGCTCTTCCTTGAGGTGCGGCGCGCCCTCCAGCGTCATGGTCCCGCAGACGTGATCGTTGGCGGCGTCGATATCGCGCCTAGAGTAGCCCAGATGCGCGAGCAGGTCGAAGGTCGGGTCGTTCAGCTTGTCGTTGGGAATGCCCAACACCTGCGTGCAGAATTCCGCGCCGAGCGTCCACTGGTTAAAGACGAAACGGATATCGAAGGCCGAACCGAGCGCCGCATCGACCTTGGCCAGTTCCGCCTCGCCAAAGCCGTGGCCGACGAGCGAGGTGTGGTTAATTCCGGGCGCATTGCCGATGGTGCCGTGACCCACGGCGTGGCCGATGATTTCCTCGATCTGCGCCGAGCCGTAGCCCAGCTTTTCAAGCGCGGCGGGCACCGACTGGTTGATGATCTTGAAATAGCCGCCACCGGCCAGTTTCTTGAACTTCACCAGCGCGAAATCGGGCTCGATCCCGGTGGTGTCGCAATCCATCACCAGACCGATCGTGCCGGTGGGCGCGATCACCGATGTCTGCGCATTGCGATAGCCGTGTTTTTCACCGAGTTTCAGCGCCTCGTCCCAGGATGCCATCGCCATATCGATCAGCCGCGCATCGGGGCAGCTCTTGTGGTCGAGCGGCACCGGTTTGACGGCGAGCGCCTCATAGCCTTCGGTTGCGCCATAGGCGGCGTTGCGGTGGTTGCGGATCACGCGCAGCATGTGGCCTGCGTTTTTCTTGTAGCCCGCGAAGGCCCCCAACTCGCCCGCCATTTCGGCGCTTGTGGCATAGGAGACGCCGGTCATGATCGCGGTCAATGCACCGCAGAGCGCGCGGCCCTCATCGCTGTCATAGCCGTAGCCCATGTTCATCAAGAGGCCGCCGATATTGGCATAGCCGAGGCCAAGCGTGCGGAAGTCATAGCTGCGCTGCGCGATCTCTTTCGACGGGAATTGCGCCATCGTCACCGAGATTTCCAGCGTCACCGTCCAGAGCCGGGTGGCGTGCATGTAGGCTTCGGCGTCGAACTGCCCATCGACATAGAACTTGAGCAGGTTCATCGAGGCGAGGTTGCAGGCGGTGTCGTCGAGGAACATGTATTCCGAGCACGGGTTGGAGCCGCGGATCTCGCCATCCTCGGGGCAGGTATGCCAGGCGTTGACGGTGTCGTGATACTGAATGCCCGGATCGGCGCAGGCCCAGGCCGCGTGGCCCACATCCTCCCACAGGTCGCGCGCCTTGATGGTCCTGGAGACCGAGCCGTCGGTGCGGTTGATCAGCGCCCAATCCTCGTCATTCTCGACCGCCTTGAGAAAGGCGTCGGTGACGCGGATCGAGTTGTTGGAGTTCTGGCCGGAGACGCTTGCATAGGCCTCGGAATCCCAATCGGTGTCGTAGGTCGGGAATTCGATGCTGTCATAGCCCTGCTTGGCATAATCGAGCACGCGCTTGACGTAGGTCTCGGGGATCTGCACCTGTTTCGCGCCGCGAATGGCGGCTTTCAGCTGCGCGTTGGTCTTGGGGTCGACCGCATCCTCGGTGCTGCCATCCCAGGCGCGGATCGCGGCGAAGATCTCGTTGAGTTTCAGCTCGTGCATTTTCGATCCGGCGACGATGCTGGCGACCTTCTGCTCTTCCTTGACCTTCCAGTTGATGAATTCCTGGATATCGGGGTGGTCGGCGTCGCAGATCACCATCTTGGCAGCGCGGCGCGTGGTGCCGCCCGACTTGATCGCGCCCGCCGCGCGGTCGCCGATCTTGAGAAAGCCCATGAGGCCCGAGGATTTGCCGCCGCCCGAGAGCGGTTCGTTGGCGGCGCGCAGGCTGCTGAAATTGGTGCCGGTGCCGGAGCCGTATTTGAAGAGCCTGGCCTCGCGCACCCAGAGATCCATGATGCCGCCATCGCCAACCAGATCGTCCTTGACCGACTGGATGAAGCAGGCATGCGGCTGCGGATGCTCGTAGGCGGAGGCGGATTTGGTCAGCTCGCCGGTCTCGAAATCGACGTAGTAGTGGCCCTGGCCGGGGCCGTCGATGCCATAGGCCCAATGCAGGCCGGTGTTGAACCACTGCGGCGAATTCGGGGCGGCCATCTGGCGGGCCAGCATGTAGCGCATCTCGTCGAAATAGGCGCGGGCGTCGGAGTCGTTGGTGAAGTAGCCGCCCTTCCAGCCCCAGTAGCACCACGCACCCGCCAGCCGGTCAAAGACCTGCTTGGCCGAGGTCTCACCGCCGAAGCCGTCATTGTCCTTGGCAGGCTTTGCGCGCCACAGGAACTCCGGCACGCCGTCCTCGGCGACCTTCTCCAACCTGTTGGGCACGCCCGCCTTGCGGAAATATTTCTGCGCGATCACGTCGCTCGCCACCTGGCTCCAGCCAGCGGGAACTTCGATCTCGTCAAGTTTGAAGACCGTGGTGCCATCCGGATTGCGGATCTCTGAGCTCGTGCTCACAAACTCCAGCGCCGCGTAGGCGTCTTGTCCGTCGGTGGTGAATTTTCTTTCGATCTTCATCGTTGCTGCCCCATAACAAATGGTATTGGGCCATTCGGCCCGGTGTGAGTGGTCGCCAGCTCTTCCAAGGCACGTCCTCATCCGGGCCGCATCCCTGATGTGCGGCCTGATACGCGCCCGGTTGTCCGGCTATGTCGAAGTTGGGTAACGTGTCCCTGCCAAGGCGGATCACTATATATTGTGGTCTTAGCGCCTGTGCACACAATCTGGCGTATATTGCCCCGTCTGGTCAACGGAAAATTTAGCTCTTTTTCGATAAAAAAGATTTGACTATCAGCCGCGCTGCAAAGGTGCCCTGATGGGGATGATTCATCCACAGCCGCCCGGGCGCCGGCCTGCGTCGAGCAAGAATTGAGAACCCGTTTAGAGTTGCCTACTTAGGTGGCAAAGCTTGCAGATTACTTGAACCCGTGGCCGAGTTATGCACAAGGCCGACGCGAAAGCGCGGGTCCTTTGGTGCCTCGCCTCTTGTGTTAAAAGAGGAGACTGACATCTACATGTTGTGTGAAAAATGGTCGGGGCGGCGAGATTCGAACTCACGACCCCCTGTACCCAAAACAGGTGCGCTACCAGACTGCGCTACGCCCCGGACCGTGCGTCTCCATACTCACGAATGATCGGCTTGAAAAGCCAAAAACCGGTCTGCCGGTGCTTTATTGACTGTCCGCGCAGGTCCAGGCCGCTTTGGACTGGTCGATCGCGGGATGCCGCATCATCCAGCCCTCGGAAATACCGATCTTGCGCGACAATCCACCATTGATTTCGAGCACAGCGAGGATGCCACTGCCGCCCATGATCGGCGTCTCGTCCAGCGGTTGTGCTTCGTGGTGCACTTTCTTCACCGTGCCTGTCTCGTCCAGAAAGATCATGTCGAGTGGGATGAGCGTGTTCTTCATCCAAAAGCCGACACGCTGCGGCTCTGGATAGATAAACAGCATCCCGGCACTCATCGAGAGAGTTTCACGGTTCATCAAGCCTTGGGCGCGTTCAGCCTTGTCGTCGGCAACCTCGACACGAAACCGCGCCGTGCCCGCATCACTTCGGAGCATTGCCACATCGTCGCGGCACATTTCCGCCGATGCCGCACCC
This sequence comes from uncultured Roseovarius sp., assembly GCF_947259555.1. GTDB lineage: Bacteria > Pseudomonadota > Alphaproteobacteria > Rhodobacterales > Rhodobacteraceae > Roseovarius. Next base: position 10,632 of record NZ_CAMYMD010000090.1, on the reverse strand, counting down.
GCGACTACGCCAAACAAGGCCGCGCAGATCACTCTGAAGATTTTACCGCCGTTTCCCATCCACACACCTCGGTTGCCATACGCCCCCTTTTACCATCAATCACCCGGATGGCCAGAGCTTCTCCGGGTTGGACATCGGCCAGACCGGACCGGCGCAATACCTCGACATGCACGAAGACATCTTCTTCGCGGCCGAAGGTGTTGGCAAATCCAAACCCTTTGCCTTTGTCGAACCACTTGACTCGGGCAGGCTCCAGCGGCGCACTGCGGATCACCTCCGGGTCGATCTCGTCCAGATCGGCCAGCCCCGCATGCTCTATGTCATCGGGCGGATTGATCGCGTGAACGGTCACGGCCTGCCGGCCACGCTCCGTTTGCTGAATATCCAGCTCCACTCCGGCCCGGTCCGCAACGGAACTTTGACCGAAGTTGCGAAGCACATTGGCGTGCAGCAATATATCAGGACCGCCTTCATCAGCGATAACAAAACCGAACCCTTTAACCGGGTCGAACCATTTAACGCGCCCTTTTACTCTGCGAATCTCATCGTCTTTTGTCGTCACTTTTTCCTACCTAACAGCCTTCATCCCCAAGACTGCCTTTACACTTGCTTCATATCACTACCGGCATGCAAGCTCAAAATTACTATTAATTTCAACGTTTTGCATTTCACGTGACGTGAAATTCAGGGGTTGAGGCGTTGAATGTTCCAGCTTTCCCCGGCGGAATTCCGGCGCCAGGCAAAGCGATCATGAAGCCGATACGCACCGTCTGCCCAAAATTCAATCTCATGCGGTGCAATTTTGAAACCTCCCCAAAAGGATGGCCTGGGCGGATTTGGCCCTTTCTGCGCAGTGATCTTCGCCACTTTGGCCATCAACGTGGCACGCGACGCGAGCGGCTTGGACTGATCCGAGGCCCAAGCCCCAAGCCGACTCTTGAGCGAGCGCGAGGCGTAATATTCGTCGGCGCGCGCGCCCTCTTCCTTCGACACCGTGCCGCGAATGCGGATCTGGCGGCGCAGCGATTTCCAATGCAGTACCATCGCCGCCTTGGGATTGCCCGCGAGTTCCTGTCCCTTGGCGCTGTTGTAATTCGTGTAGAAGATGAAACCGTTATACGATATCTCCTTGAGCAACACCATCCGCACATTGGGCATACCGGTTCCATCCACCGTCGCAAGCGCGACGGCATTTGGATCGTTGGGTTCGGTTTGCTCGGCTTCGGAGAGCCAGTCACGAGCGATTTCGAAAGGGTCGTCGCCCGCGAAAATTCCGTCACGTTCCATGCGTTTAGGGTATCCCAGTTTGTCGAATTCTGCACAATACGGCAGAAATAGGTCGTCAAGATCAGTTTGACAGCATGTACCTGTCCATGACCAGCCCTTGATGCAATCCCCCCAATCGCCTAAAGGTCAAAAAAATCGCTGTGGCGGGGGCCGGGAATGTCGAACACTCTGATGACGGGAAAGCGCGGGTTGATCATGGGCCTCGCCAATGACAAGTCCATCGCGTGGGGAATTGCACGCGCATGCGCTGAGGCGGGTGCAGAACTGGCGTTCAGTTATCAGGGCGAGGCGCTGAAAAAGCGGGTTGACCCGCTGGCGCAGCAGCTTGGCTCTGACATCGTGCTGCCCTGCGACGTGGCCGATATGTCTTCGATCGACCAGTTGTTCACCCAATTGGGAGAGCATTGGGACAATCTCGATTTCATCGTGCATGCCATCGGCTATTCGGACAAGAGCGAGTTGCGTGGCCGCTACGTGGACACAAGCCGCGACAATTTCCTGATGACGATGGATATATCGGTCTATTCCTTCACCGCCGTCATGCAGCGCGCTGAAAAGATGATGAATGCGGGCGGTTCCGCGCTGACGCTCACCTATTACGGGGCCGAGCAGGTCATGCCGCATTACAATGTAATGGGCGTGGCCAAAGCGGCGCTGGAGGCATCGGTGAAATATATGGCCGAGGATCTGGGCAAGGACGGTATCCGCGTAAACGCAATCAGCGCCGGGCCGATCCGCACGTTGGCCGCAAGCGGTATCGGCGATTTCCGCTATATCCTGAAATGGAACGAACTCAATTCGCCGCTTCGCCGCAACGTGACGATCGACGACGTTGGCGGGTCCGCACTCTATCTTTTGTCTGATCTTGGCTCGGGCGTCACAGGTGAGAATCTGCACGTGGACGCTGGCTATCATGTCGTCGGCATGAAGGCTGTCGATGCCCCCGATATCGACGCGACCTGAGGCCGTCCCGTGACTGCGCTCGATCTTCTGGCTTTCAACGCGGTTCTCATGGTGGCGATTCTCAGCCCCGGCCCGGCGCTTGTTTTCGCGTTGCGCACCGCGCTTGCGGATGGGCGTGGCGCGGGGATCGCGGCAGGTATCGGGCTCGGCCTCATCGCTGCTGGCTGGACGCTTGCCGCGCTTTTGGGGCTGGAGGCAGTCTTTGCGGTCTTTCCATGGGCCTACGTCGCTCTCAAGGTCGCGGGGGCCGGCTACCTGCTTTACCTTGCCTGGAGCACCTGGCGTACTGCGCATGCCCCGTTGGCTGATACCGTGCAAAAGCCGCGTGGGCGCGCCTTTTTAGACGGCGTTTTGATCAACCTGGGCAATCCGAAATCGGTGTTGTTCGCGGCATCCGTTTTGGTTGTCGTTTTTCCCACAGGGCTGACGGCACTGGAAATAGCGATGATCACCGTCAATCACATGGTGGTCGAATGGATCTTTTATGCAGGGTTCGCCACGCTGCTCAGCGGGGCCGCCGCCCGTCGCGCCTATCTTGGCGCAAAGCCGTGGATTGATCGCGCGGCTGCCCTGTTGATGGGGGCACTTGGGTTGAAACTCTTGTTGAGCAGGTGAAAAAATGACCGACCGTCTCCCCCATGAAAAAGGCTTCCATGTCAGTTGGGACCAACTCCACCGCGATGCGCGCGCGCTGGCATGGCGGCTTCAGGGCGAGGCGCCTGAGGGCGGATGGCGTGCTGTCGTGGCGATCACTCGCGGCGGAATGGCCCCTGCGATGATCGTGGCCCGAGAGCTTGATATTCGCACCGTCGATACGATCAGCGTCAAATCCTACAATCACCAGACCCAGAGCGAGCCGGTGGTGATCAAATCCCCAGATATGGACATCATGGGCGATGGCGCAGGCGTGCTTATCGTGGATGATCTTGTGGATACGGGGCGCACACTCGAAGTTGTCCGAAACCATCTGCCCCAGGCGCATGTCGCCACGGTCTACGCCAAGCCGATGGGCCGCGAGCAGGTGAATACATTCATCACCGAAGTAAGCCAGGACACCTGGATATTTTTCCCGTGGGACATGGCACTGCAATATGTCGAACCCTACAGGGGCGTCTGATATGATGGCGCATGGTCGAACCGCTGGTACGTTCAGCCCGCCCGTGATGGAGGCGCGGCGCTGGCTCGAGGGCATCAGTTTCCCGCCTGAACGCCCGCTCATAAATGTCAGTCAGGCCGCACCGGTTGCACCGCCGCCCGAGGCGCTGTGCCGTGCCTTGGCCGAGGCGGCGATCAATGTGCCGCAGGCGCATCTCTACGGCCCCGTTTTGGGCCTGCCCGAGCTGCGCGAAGAGGTGGCCAGGCAATGGTCGGCCGCCTATGGTGGCGCAGTTGCTCCTGCGCAGGTCGCGATTACGTCGGGATGCAATCAGGCGTTCTGCGCAGCCATCGCAAGCCTGTGTGGTGATAAAGATGAAGTTATCCTGCCAACGCCTTGGTATTTCAATCATAAAATGTGGCTCGACATGTCGGGCGTGCAGGCGGTGCCGCTTCCGGCGGGGCGTGATCTCTTGCCCGACCCCGAGCAGGCCGCGTCGCTGATAACGCCGCGCACTCGCGCGATCGTGCTGGTCACGCCCAACAATCCGGGCGGTTTGGAATACCCGGTCGAGCTGACGCGCGCCTTTTATCGTTTGGCGCAAGAGCATGGTCTCGCCTTGATCGTCGATGAGACCTATCGAGATTTCGATGCCCGTTCCGGCGCGGGGCATGACCTGTTTGAAGATCCCGGCTGGGATGCAACGCTGGTCCAACTCTACTCGTTTTCCAAGGCATACCGGCTGACCGGTCATCGCGTCGGCGCCATGGTCACCAGCGCCGCGCGACTGGCCGAGGTGGAAAAGTTTCTCGATACGGTGACGATCTGCCCCAACCAGCTTGGCCAGATTGCCGCGCTGTGGGGCATGCGCAACCTCGCGCAGTGGCTCGCTGGCGAGCGTGCCGAGATCCTTGACCGGCGTGCCGCCATTCATGACAACATGCCCAAGCTGACCGGGCAGGGGTGGCAGCTCTTGGGATGCGGGGCGTATTTTGCCTATCTGTCCCATCCTTTTGCGATGGCATCGGACCGTCTTGCACAGCATCTGGTAAAAGACGCAGGCATTCTGCTCTTGCCCGGAACAATGTTCCGCCCCGAAGAGGATGCTGCGGGCGCGCGGGAACTGCGTGTGGCATTTGCCAATCTCGACCGGGCAGGCATTGATACCCTGTTCGATCGTCTTGCAACGCTCCGCTCGCCCCTTGTCCCGTCCGGCGACACCGCGTAGACAGTCTGCCAGACAGGCATCAGCCACATATCGACAGGGGGCCATATTCGTGGGTAAAGGCATTTCCAAAGGCGCAATGTGGGTCCTGATGGGCCTCTTGATCGTGGGCCTGGGTGGGTTTGGTGCGACCAACCTTTCCGGCACCGTGCAAAGCGTCGGGCAGGTCGGTGAGGCCGAGATCGACGTCAACACCTATGCCCGCGCCTTGCAGAATGAAATCCGTGCGCTTGAGGCCGAGCGCGGTGAGAGTATCAGCCTGGCCGAGGCGCGCGCCGCCGGGGTGGACCGCGACGTGTTGTCAAGGCTGGTGTCGCGCGCGGCGCTCGAGCATGAGGCGGCGCGTCTGGGTCTTTCCATCGGTGACGAAAACCTGCGCGATCAGATCCTCGAAATCCCTGCATTTCAGGGTCTCGACGGCAGCTTCGATCGCGAATCTTATGCGTTCGCCTTGCAGCAGGCCGGTCTCAATGAGGCCGAGTTCGAGGACAATATCCGTGCCGAGACAGCCAGCACCCTGATCCAGGCCGCGGCGCTCTCCGGCCTTCAGGCCCCTGAGACGTACATGAACAGGATGATGACTTACCTGGCCGAAGAGCGTAGCCTCGCCTTTGCCGTGCTGGATAGGCGCGCGCTCCAATCGGGCCTGCCGGTCCCCTCCGAGGCCGATTTGCAGAGCTATCATCAGAGCCACCTGCCGCAGTTCACCACCCCCGAGGCCAAACAGATCACCTATGCCTGGCTGACCCCGGCGATGATCATTGATACGGTCGAGGTCGATGAGGCCGCGTTGCGCGCGGCGTATGAAGAGCGTGAGGCCGAGTTCAACTTGCCCGAACGTCGGCTGGTCGAGCGTCTGGTTTTTGGAGATACACAGTCGGCCACGCGGGCCTTGGAACGTATCGAAGAGGGTGTCGCACTCGAAATGCTGGTCTCCGAGCGGGGATTGGAAATGGCCGATGTGGACCTAGGGGATGTCACCCGTGAGGATCTGGGCAATGCGGCCGAGGCGGTCTTCGCGGCCGAGACGGGCGAGGTTGTCGGGCCGGTCGATACAGATCTGGGTCCGGCGCTCTTTCGTGTGAATGCCGTCCTCGCCGAACAGGTGACCCCCTTCGAGGAGGCCGAGCCGCAGCTGCGCGACCTGCTTGCGGCCGATCGGGCCCGCAGGGTGGTCGAGGGCAAGATCGAAGCGGTCGACGATCTTTTGGCGGGTGGTGCCACGCTTGAAGATGTTGCGCGTGAGACCGACTTGGAATTGGGCAGTGTGAATTGGCATAGCGGCGTGACAAAGGGCATTGCTGGGTATGATGCCTTCCGGTCCGCTGCGGCAGACGTCACTCAGGACGATTATCCGGCGGTCGAGCAGTTGCAGGATGGCGGTCTCTTCGCGTTGCGTCTCGACGGGATCGAGGAGCCGCGCATTCAACCGCTCGAAGATGTGCGCGAGCGGGTCCTGCGCGGATGGCGCGCCGAGGCAACGGTCGGGGCGCTCAAGACGCAGATCGAGCCGCAGCTCGTGGAGTTGCGCGCCGGAGCGAGCTTTGACGATCTGGGGCTGGAGGCGACCGAGGTCACCGGGATGACACGCCGTGACTACCGCCCCGAGGCTCCTGCGGAATTCATCGAGACCGTATTTGGCATGGAAGAGGGCGAGGTGACGCTTCTCGAGGGGGAAGGTCGGATTTTTGTTGTTCGGCTGGATGAAATCCAACCGCCAGCCAATGACCCCGAGGATGAGGATCTCGCTCGCCTGCGCACCGCACTTCAGGATCAGGCCGCTTCCGATCTGGGGCAGGATCTGTTTCAGATCCTCGCCAATGATATTCGCGCGCGGGCCGGGGTCGAGCTTGATCAGTCGGCGCTCAACGCCGTGCATGCTAACTTCAACTGAGGACTGCGCCGCGTGGAACTGACCCCTTCCTTTGACGAGTTCGCCCGCGCCTATGAGGCGGGGGAAAACCAGGTGGTGCATACCCGGCTTGCCGCCGACCTCGATACGCCGGTGTCCTTGATGCTCAAGCTGACGGGGGCGGCGCGCGATGCCTTCATGCTGGAGTCGGTCACCGGTGGCGAGGTGCGCGGGCGCTATTCGATCATCGGCATGAAGCCCGATCTGATCTGGCAGTGTCACGGGCACACGAGCCGCATCAACCGTGCCGCGCGCTTTGACAGCGATGCTTATGAGGATCAGGACGGCGATCCGCTGAGCAATCTGCGCGCGCTGATCGCAGAGAGCCGCATCGACCTGCCCGAGGATCTCCCGGCGGCGAGCGCGGGGCTGTTCGGCTATCTCGGCTATGACATGATCCGGCTGGTCGAGCATCTGCCCGATGTGCCGACCGACACGCTCGGCCTGCCCGATGCCGTGATGCAGCGCCCCTCGGTGGTGGCGGTGCTCGACGGGGTCAAGGGCGAGGTGATCGTGGTCGCGCCCGCATGGGTCAGCAGCGGCCAATCTGCCCGCGCCGCCTATGCGCAGGCCGCCGAGCGGGTGATGGATGCGGTGCGCGATCTGGAACGCGCGCTGCCGCAATCGAGCCGCAACCTGGGCGAGGCGCATGAGGACGCAGCACCGGTGTCGAACTTTACGCGCGATGGCTATAAGGCTGCGGTCGAAAAAGCCAAGGAGTATATCCGCGCGGGCGATATCTTTCAGGTGGTGCCGTCGCAGCGCTGGTCGCAGCCGTTCCGGCAGCCGCCCTTCGCGCTTTACCGCTCGTTGCGCCGCACCAATCCGTCGCCGTTCATGTTCTACTTCAATTTTGGCGGGTTTCAGGTGGTTGGGGCCTCGCCCGAGATATTGGTGCGGGTGTTCGGCAATCAGGTCACCATTCGCCCCATTGCGGGCACCCGGCCGCGCGGCGCCACGCCTGAGGAGGATCGCGCGCTCGAGGCCGATCTGCTGGGCGATCAGAAGGAACTGGCCGAACATCTCATGCTGCTCGATCTGGGGCGCAATGATGCGGGTCGCGTCAGCCGCATCGGCACCGTGCACCCGACCGAGGAGTTCATTATCGAGCGCTACAGCCACGTGATGCATATCGTGTCGAACGTGGTGGGCGAGTTGGCCGAGGATCAGGATGCGCTCTCGGCGCTCTTGGCGGGGCTGCCTGCGGGCACCGTCTCGGGCGCGCCCAAGGTGCGCGCGATGGAGATCATCGACGAGCTGGAGCCCGAGAAACGCGGTGTCTATGGCGGCGGTGTCGGCTATTTCAGCGCCGGCGGCGACATGGACGTGTGCATCGCCCTGCGCACGGCGGTGGTCAAGGGGGAGACGCTCTATATTCAGGCCGGGGGCGGCGTCGTGCATGACAGCGACCCCGAGGCGGAATACATGGAGACGGTGCATAAATCCAACGCCATCCGGCGCGCGGCGGCCGATGCGGCGCGGTTTGGCGGCGACGGCAACCTCTGATCCGCATTTGATACAGGTCAATGTGTGATGCGCGTTGCAGGCGTATCTCTCGATAATCATATTCCTATTTTGGAATGTATATATCAGGAGGGAACGCAATGACCTATCTCACTCGCTTCGCCACCCCTGCGCTCTTGGCGCTGACACTGGCGATAGCGCCGCAAACGGGCCTTGCCGAGACGCTCAGTCTTCAAGCGCCGGTCGCCGTCGAGAGCCTGAGCAAGAGCAAGCAGACCGAACCGGGCCTGTATATCACCGCCGCCGAGGCGGGCCGTATCCTTGAGGATAAGGCCAACGTGGCGCTGATTGACGTGCGCACCCCGTCCGAGACGATGCTGATCGGCTATCCGACGCCCGCAGCCGCCAACATTCCGTCGAAGCTGGTCGATCCGGAGCTTGAATTCAACGCCAAGAAAGGCGTCTACATGATGGTCGATAATCCGACCTTCGTGGAGGAAATGCAGGCCTGGCTGGCGAGCGACGCGGCCTCTGGTGTCGACACGTTGATGATCATGTGCCGCTCTGGCTCGCGCAGCGCGGCGGCGATCGGCAAGCTTGTCGAGGCCGGTGTCGATGTCACGCTCTACAACGTCGTCGACGGGTTCGAGGGTGACAAGAACGACGACGGCGTGCGCGCCGTCAATGGCTGGCGCAATGCGGGCCTGCCCTGGACCTATAAGGTCCGCAAGGGGCTTTGGCCGGGCCATAACTGACCCGACCAGAGGCGGCGAAGCCCCTCCCAAACGCCGCCGGGTTTGATAACTCCGGCGGCGCCTTGCATATCTAGAGGGCCCTGCACAGCCGGGCGGCTGACGTCACGCGCCGCCTTGAGAGCGGTACGCGTCATCGCCTCGGTGCTGTTGGGGTTGATGAGGATGATCGGCATCGCTCAGACCATGCCCTTGCCCGCGTCCGAGCCTCGGTCCTTTTGACGAGACAGGAGCCAGACACTCAGGAAAAACGCTCCGATGATCAGCAAGGAGAAAAGCGTCGTCAGCGTGCCGAGCGCAAAGATCACCGGGGTGGTGACATTGGTGGTCATGCCGAAGATTTCCAGCGGCAGGGTGTTGTAGCTGCCCGCCGTGAGCAGGGTGCGGGCGAATTCATCATAGCTCAGCGTGAAGCCGAACAGCGCGACCCCCAATAGCGACGGTGCGATGATCGGCAGGACAACATGCGCAAAGGTCTGCCACGGCGTCGCCCCCTGATCGCGCGCGGCTTCCTCATAGCTCTTGTCGAACCGGTTGAACACCGCGAACATGATCAACAGACCAAAGGGCAGGGTCCATGTCAGCTGACTGCCAAAACCGGAGGTGACCCAATGCACCTTGAACCCCAGTTGATTGAAGATCAGCCCGACCCCGAGAGAGATCAGGATCGACGGGATCACCAGCGAGGCGATGCTCAGGTAAAACAATAGCGTCGCGCCTGCAAACCGTTTGCGAAACGCCAGCCCCGCCAGAACCGAGACCGCCACCGTCGTCACCATCACCATCAGCCCGAGCGCGAATGACCGGCGGAAACTGCCCCAGATATCACCGACGGCCTGTTCTTCGAACAGATCCCGGAACCAGTGCAATGAGACACCGTTCATCGGAAAGGTCAGCCCACCCTGCGGCCCCTGGAAACTCAGGATGCCGATGGTCACGATCGGGCCGTAGAGAAACAGCACGAACAGCCCGAAGAAAACGGCCAGCAGGTAAAAACTCCGGCTGCGGCGTTCCATGCTCACAACTCCTTTCGGATATCGACCAGCCGCAACAGCACAGCGATCACGATCAGCACCGTGCAAAGCAGCACCACTGCTGTCGCTGCGGCCGAGGGGTATTGCAACAGGCTGATATCGTTCGAGATGAGACGCCCGACATTGGCGCGCTGCGAGCCGGACATGAACCGCACGGTGATGAAATCCCCCATCACCAGCGTTGTGACAAAGATCGTGCCGATCATGATCCCCGGCTTGCACAGCGGTACGATCACGTTCCAGAGGGTCTGAACGCCATTGGCACCGCAATCGCGCGCCGCTTCGATCAACGACCGGTCGATCCGCATCATCGAGTTGAAAATCGGCACCACCATGAACAGCGTGTAGAGATGCACGAAGGCAAGGATCACCGAAAAGTCGGAGAACAGCAGCCATTCCAGCGGCTCATCGATGACGCCCCAGCTGATCAGCGTCGAATTCGCGATCCCGTTGCGGCCAAGAAACGGAATCCAGCTGATCATGCGAATGATGTTCGACGTCCAGAACGGGATCGTGCAGAGCAGGAACAGCGCGATCTGCCATTTCAGGCTGCGCACCTCGAACGCCAGAAAATACGCCACGGTAAAGCCGATGACGAGGGTGAAGGCCCAGGTAATCACGGCATATTTGAGCGTGTTGAAAAACACCGTGTAGGTCACGGGCGAGCTGAAGAGGAACTGGTAATTATCGAATTGAAAGGCCGGATAGATCGAATACTCGGTCGCGCCCCAGAAGCTGACGATCACGATCATGAGGATCGGGGCCACGAGAAACCCCAACAGCACGGTCGCCAGCGGGGCCGCTTGCAGCCATCCGACAAGGTTTCGATTTCGCAGCACCCGGCGCCTCTTCTTCTTGGTAAAAATACTCTCCGGGGGGGCTGGGGGGCGGAACGCCCC
>NZ_CAMYMD010000089.1 GCF_947259555.1 uncultured Roseovarius sp. | reverse complement strand
GCATGATGCCGCCGAAGATGTTGACGAGGATGCCTTTGACGTTCGGATCGGAGGTGATGATCTTGAACGCCTCGGTGACCTTTTCCTTGGTCGCCCCGCCGCCCACGTCGAGGAAGTTGGCAGGCTCTGCGCCGTAGAGCTTGATGATGTCCATCGTCGCCATCGCCAGCCCCGCGCCGTTGACCATGCAGCCGATCTCGCCATCCAGCGCGATATAGTTGAGGTCGTATTTCGAGGCTTCCAGCTCTTTAGGGTCTTCCTCCGATGTATCGCGCAGTTCGGCGATGTCCGAATGGCGGTAGACCGCGTTGGAGTCAAAGCCCAGCTTGGCGTCGAGCACCATCAGGTTGCCGTCTGTCGTCACGATCAACGGGTTGATCTCCAGCATCTCCATGTCTTTTTCCTGAAAGGCGCGATAGAGCGTCCCCATCAGCGCCACGCACTGTTTGATCTGTCCGCCTGTCAGGCCGAGAGTGAACGCGATGCGACGTCCGTGATAGGCCATGTAGCCGGTGGCCGGGTCGACCGAAAAGCTGAGGATCTTTTCTGGAGTGGAGGCCGCGACCTCCTCGATGTCCATGCCGCCCTCGGTCGAGCAAACGAACGAAATGCGGCTGGTCTGCCGGTCGATCAGAAGCGCGAGGTAGAGTTCGCGCTCGATGCTGGAGCCGTCTTCGATATAGATGCGGTTGACCTGCTTGCCCTCGGGCCCGGTCTGATGTGTGACCAGCGTGCGGCCAAGCATGCGTTTGGCCTCTTCTGCGGCCTCGTTGACCGATTTGGTGACGCGCACGCCACCCTTTTCTCCGGCGCCGGCCTCTTTGAACTTGCCCTTGCCGCGCCCGCCTGCGTGGATCTGGGCCTTGACCACCCAGACGGGACCGTCGAGTGCGCCCGCCGCAGTCTTGGCTTCCTCGCCGCGGAGCACGACGCGGCCCTCGCTGACCGGCGCGCCGTAACTGCGCAGCAGGGCCTTTGCCTGATATTCATGTATGTTCACGCTGTTCCTCCCTTAAAAAATGCGACCGAAACCGCTACTTGATCAATGGCAGCAGCTTCTTGAAGGCTGGCGTACCTGCCTGGCCCAGCCATTCGAAGACCACCATTTCCGTGGTCACGATTCCTGCACCGCAGGCGCTCAGCCGGGCGATGCAGGCGTGCTCGCTCTCCAGCGTGCGCGAGGCGGTTGCGTCTGAGACGACAAAGACCTCGTAGCCTGCTTCGATGAGGCTGGCGGCGGTCTGGACGACGCAAATATGCGCCTCCATCCCGGCAATCACGGCCTGCTTGCGCCCGAGGCCGCGAAAATGCGCTGCGAATCCTGCATCCTCCATGCAGGAAAAGTGCATCTTGCTGAGCACAGTGGTCTCTGGCCCCGGCTCGAGCTCGGGCACGGTGCGCCCCAGCCCGGCGGGGTATTGCTCTGTCATCACCACGGGCACGCCCATCTGTTCGGCGCTGGCCTTTAGGGTGCGGGTGTTGCGGATGGTGCGGGCGGGGGCCTGCATGGCGGGCACGAGGCGCTCTTGCATGTCAATGATCACGAGGGCACTGTCTGCGGCTCGGATAAGCATGATCTGACCCCCCTTGAAATCGCTTGTTGGGAACTGGTGTTCCGTCTGTGGTATTCCAAATACCACAGATATTTTTTTCCATCAACCCGCCATTTCCACGAGACCCCTGAACCGAGTCGAAATACTTCTGGACCTGAAAGCTTGAGGCGGACTCCGACATGCTGCGCTGCGGTAAAATTCGACTATATGCAGACATTCCAAGTGCAGAATATATGAGTTATAATCAAGAAAAAATTTATGAAAAACAATGTTATAATGGGTTATTGCGTTCGGTCGCGCCTGGTGCTGCGCAAAGGGGCTCGGTTCAGATATATTTTACTGTCTAAACAATGATGTCGGCAGTCATACGGCCGGGGTATGATGCAGGTGCGGCAACGATTTTGGAAAAAACAAATTGCCCGGCTCGATGCGCTGGTTTATGGTATACCAAGTAGCCAGCACAGTCGCATGATGAGGCGGGCGCAGTTGGAGAGATGACATGAAGCTACGTCCGATCGCGTCGAAATTCACGCTCAAAGACCATGTTTACGAACGGCTTCGGGAGGCGATACTCGACATGAATATCTATGATGTCGATGCCGATCTGCGCCTTGACGAGCGTTCGCTCGCCGAGCAGCTTCAGATCTCTCGCACGCCCTTGCGGGACGCAATTGCCCGGCTGGAGGCTGATGGGCTTGTGACGGTGGTGCCGCGCAAGGGGGTCTTTGTTCAGCGGAAGAGTCTTGAGGAAATTCTCGAGATGATCGTCGCCTGGGCCGCGTTGGAGAGCATGGCGGCCCGACTGGCCGCAGAGCATGCAACCGATGCCGAGATCGCGACGCTGCGCAAGATCGCGCAGAAATACAATGACGCCCTCTCTGCAACGCGGATCGCCGAGTATTCCGATGACAACCTGAAGTTCCATTTGCACATGCTGGAAATCTCGCATTGCGCGTTGCTAAAGGGCATGGCCGAGGGTCTTTTCCTGCACATTCAGGCGGTGCGTCTGCGTTCGATGTGGGAGGGGGACCGGGTCAAGCGCTCGGTTGTCGATCACGCCGAAATCATCGAGGCGCTTGAACGGCGCGACGCCGATGACGCGGCTGAAAAGGTTCGGGAACACACGATGCAGCTGCATCAGCATATTCGCAAGACCTGGGGGCGACTTCAATTGACCCGCAGTAACAATCTGAACACCGCGTAGACCAAATGTCCGGACCCGCCGATGAGGGGCGGGGTCGGGCTTAATGAACCTGGAGGACACAAATGGCCGTAGCCAACTCACCCGCAGCGCCGATATCGGAGGCCGATGCCGTCACGGACGGGTTCCACCTTCTGATCGACGCGCTCAAGCTCAACGGGATCGAGACGATCTACAATGTCCCCGGTATTCCGATCACCGATCTGGGCCGGTACGCGCAGGCTCAGAATATGCGGGTGATCTCGTTTCGCCACGAGCAGCATGCCGGCTATGCGGCCTCGGTGGCGGGGTTTCTGACCAAGATGCCGGGGGTCTGCATGACGGTCTCGGCGCCGGGGTTCATGAACGGTCTCACGGCGCTGGCGAATGCGACCACCAATTGCTGGCCAATGATCCTGATTTCCGGCTCTTCCGAGCGCGAAATCGTCGATCTGGCCCAAGGTGACTACGAGGAAATGGACCAGTTGGCGATGGCGCGGCCCTTCTGCAAGGCCGCCTATCGTCTGACCTATGCGCAGGATATCGGCATCGCCGTGGCGCGCGCCATCCGCTCGGCTGTTTCTGGTCGCCCCGGAGGTGTCTACCTCGATATTCCCGGTGCGATGCTCGGGCAGGTCGTGGATGCGGCCGAGGGCGCGCGCTCTCTCGTCAAGGTGATCGAGCCTGCGCAGCGCCAATTGCCCGCGCCGTCCGCCATCGAGCGCGCCATCGAAGTTATGAAAAGCGCCGAGCGCCCGCTGATCGTGATCGGCAAGGGGGCGGCCTATGACCAGTCCGATGAGTTGATCCGCGAACTAGTGGAGAAATCCGGCTATCCGTTCCTGCCCATGTCGATGGCCAAGGGCCTGCTGCCCGACACGCACCCGCAATGCGCGGCTGCTGCGCGCTCGATGGTGCTCAAGGACTCGGACGTCGTCATCATGATGGGCGCGCGGATCAACTGGCTGCTCAGTCATGGCAAGGGCAAGCAATGGGGCGAGCCGGGGGCGAAACGCTTTGTTCAGCTCGATATCGAGGCCGAGGAGATGGACTCCAACGTCGAGATCGCGGCCCCCATTGTCGGTGATGTCGGCTCTTGCTGCGCCGCGCTCATCGAGGCGATGGACGGAGCCGGGGTTGCTCCGCCCAAGGCATGGCTTGATCAGGTCAACACCAAGGCCACGGCCAACATGGAGAAAATGTCGGCACGTCTGCGCAACAATAACAACCCGATGGACTACTTTGGTGCGCTCGGGGTCATCAAGGATGCGATCAACGATCATCCGGAAACGATCCTCGTCAACGAGGGGGCCAACACGCTCGACATGTGTCGCTCAATCGTCAACATCCACAAGCCGCGCCACCGGATCGACGTGGGCACATGGGGCGTGATGGGCATCGGCATGGGATCGGCCATCGCGGCGGCCATAGAGACTGGAAAGCCGGTTTTGGCGGTCGAGGGCGACAGCGCCTTTGGCTTCTGTGGCATGGAGATCGAAACCGTATGCCGCTACAACCTGCCGATCTGTACCGTCGTTTTCAACAATGACGGGATCTATCGCGGGGATGGCGAGAATTGGGGCGACGGCGATGACCCATCTACCACGGTTTTCGTCAAGGGCTCGCGCTATGACCAGATGATCGAGGCCTTCGGCGGCGTAGGTGTCATGGCCCGCTCGCCGGACGAACTGCGCAGCGCCGTTTACGACGCTCTCGCCAGCGGCAAGCCAACCCTGATCAACGCGATCATTGATCCCGCAGCGGGTAAGGAGAGCGGAAATATCGGCAACCTCAACCCGCAATCCGTGGTGGCCCAGCGGCTCTATCCGCAAGCTCGCAAAGACTGAACAGAAACGACATTGGGCGTGGGCAGCACGCCCACCTGGCTCAAAGATGGAGAGACCCATGAAAGCCCTAGACGGCGTCAAGATCCTAGACTTCACTCACGTGCAATCGGGCCCGACCTGCACTCAGCTTTTGGCATGGTTCGGTGCGGACGTGATCAAAGTGGAGCGTCCCGGCGTGGGCGATGCCACACGCAAACAGCTGGTCGACGTGCCGGACGCGGACTCGCTCTATTTCACCATGCTCAACCACAACAAGCGTTCGATCGAGCTCAACCCCAAGACCGAGGCCGGAAAGGGCGTGCTCACCCGCCTGATCGAAACCTGCGACGTGCTGGTTGAGAACTTCGCGCCGGGCGCGCTCGACCGGATGGGCTTTAGCTGGGAGCGGATCCAGGAGATCAATCCGCGCATCATCATGGCCTCGGTCAAGGGGTTTGGCCCCGGCAAATACGAGGATTGCAAGGTTTACGAGAACGTCGCGCAATGCGCCGGCGGTGCGGCCTCGACCACCGGCTTTCTAGATGGCCCGCCCTTGGTGACCGGCGCGCAGATCGGCGATAGCGGAACCGGGCTGCATCTTGCGCTCGGTATCGTGACTGCACTCTATCAGCGCGAGCATTCGGGCCGCGGGCAAAAGGTGCTTGCGCCGATGCAGGACGGGGTGATCAACCTCTGCCGGGTCAAGCTGCGCGACCAGCAGCGCCTCTCCACCGGGCCGCTGACCGAGTATTCACAATACGGTGCGGGCATTCCATTTGGCGAGGCGACGCCGCGTGCAGGCAACGACTCGGGCGGTGGTCAGCCGGGCCGCATCCTCAAGTGCAAGGGCTGGGAGACCGACAACAACGCCTACACCTATTTCATCACTCAGGCGGCAGTCTGGGAGCATATCTGCGACGTGATCGGCGAGCCGGACTGGAAGGACGCGCCGGGCTATGCCACCCCGCCCGAGCGGCTCGACAAGCTCGACGCGATCTTTGGCCGTATCGAGGAATGGACCATGACCAAGACCAAATTCGAGGTGATGGACATCTGCAACCCGCTCAACATCCCCGTCGGTCCGATCCTGTCGACCAAGGAGATCATCGAGGACGAGGGTCTGCGCAAAACTGGCACGATCGTTGATGTGGAGCACCCAACGCGTGGCCGCTACACCACTGTTGGTTGCCCGGTCAAGCTGTCGGACAGCGCGGTAGAGGTCACGCGCTCGCCACTTCTTGGAGAGCATACCGAGGAAATCCTGCGCGATGTTCTGGGATACGGCGGAGAAGAACTGGCCAGTATCCTGGAGTCGGGCGCGGTCGGCACTGCCAAGCAGGCGGCTGAATAAAACAATGTGATGGAGAGGCCGACGCAGTTCGGCCCTCCGCACGACGGGAGGACAGAATGCGATTAATTGTGATGGGACAGCAAGCGTTCGGCAAAGATGTGCTGGCCAAGCTGCTCGACACCGGGACAGACGAGGTCGTTGCGGTCTATTGTGAGCCTGACAAGGACGGCAAGCCGGTCGATCCGGTCAAGGAACTCGCGCTTGAGAAGGGCCTGCCGGTCTATCAACCCGCTAATTTTGACGATGCCGCGTCGCTCGAGGAACTGGCCGGGTGTAAGGCCGACCTGATGATCATGGCTTTCGTCAACGTGTTCGTGCCCGAGGCGGCACGCGACACGCCGACCCATGGCTCGATCTGCTTTCACCCCTCGCTCCTGCCGTTGCATCGCGGCCCCTCGGCGGTCAACTGGCCGATCATCATGGGATCGAGCAAATCGGGTTATTGCTGGTTCTATCCTTCCGATGGGCTCGACGAGGGCGATTGTCTGCTGCAATGGGAATGCGAAATCGGTCCGGACGACACGGTGATCGACCTCTATTTCAAGAAGATCTATCCCAGTGCGGTCGACAGTGTCCTGACGGTGTGTGACCTTTACCGTGACGGCAATCCGCCGCGCATTGTGCCGGACGAGACGCAGGCCACCTATGAGCGGCGCTGTAATCGCAACCATTCGCGTATCGAGTGGCACCGCCCTGTCCGCCAAGTCTATGACCTCATTCGCGGAACCAACCCCGCACCCGGAGCATGGACCACGCTGAACGGGGCCGAGGTCGACGTGTTCGACTGTGCGCTTGTGCCAGGCGATGGCATATCGGGCCGTGTCCGCGATGTGTCGGAAGAGGGCGTCGCCGTGCAATGCGTAGGCGGTCGTATCCTGATCAAGCGGGTACGCCCCAAGGGCGAGGCCAAGATGCCTGCTGCCGAATGGGCCGCGGCGGCAGGGCTCGCACCCGGCGCCACTCTCGGAACCTGAAAACCAACACAAACCTATATTGGGAACATCAAATGTCTGACATCGAAATTGCCCGCGCCGCCACCAAGAAACCTATCCAGGAAGTTGGTGCCAAGCTCGACATCCCGAACGAGCACCTCTTGCCGTTCGGTCACGACAAGGCGAAGGTCTCCGAGGATTTCATCAAGTCGCTTTCGGGCCGCAAGAACGGCCATCTCGTCCTCGTGACGGCGATCAACCCGACACCAGCGGGTGAAGGCAAGACCACCACCACCGTGGGGCTGGGCGACGGTCTGAACGCCATTGGCAAGAAGGCCGCCGTCTGTATCCGCGAGGCGAGCCTTGGCCCCTGCTTTGGGATGAAGGGCGGGGCCGCGGGCGGCGGTTATGCGCAGGTCGTGCCGATGGAGGACATGAACCTGCATTTCACCGGCGATTTCCACGCCATCACTAGCGCGCACAACCTGCTGGCGGCGATGCTGGACAATCACATCTACTGGGGCAATGAGCAGGAAATCGACATTCGCCGCGTGGTCTATCGCCGGGTGATGGACATGAATGACCGCGCCCTGCGTCAGATCGTGTGCAACCTCGGCGGTGTCGCCAACGGCTTCCCGCGCGAGTCGGGCTTTGACATCACCGTGGCCTCGGAGGTCATGGCGATCCTGTGTCTCGCCACCGATCTGGCCGATCTGGAGCGGCGGCTGGGCGACATTATCGTCGCCTATCGCCGCGACAAGACCCCGGTCTATTGCCGCGACATCAAGGCCGACGGCGCGATGACCGTGCTGTTGCAGCAGGCGATGCAGCCCAACCTGGTGCAGACCCTGGAAAACAACCCGGCCTTCGTGCATGGCGGCCCGTTTGCAAACATCGCACATGGCTGCAACTCGGTCGTGGCGACCACCACGGCGCTCAAGCTGGCGGATTACGTGGTCACCGAGGCGGGCTTCGGGGCCGATCTCGGGGCCGAGAAATTCATGAACATCAAGTGCCGCAAGGCCGGTCTGACGCCTGAGGCGGTTGTGATCGTGGCCACGGTGCGGGCGATGAAGATGAATGGCGGCGTCGCCAAGGGCGATCTGGGGGACGAGAACGTGGACGCGGTCAAGGCGGGCTGTCCGAACCTCGGGCGTCATATCGAGAACCTTCAGAAGTTCGGTGTGCCGGCGGTGGTGGCGATCAACCATTTCGTGACCGACACCGATGCCGAGGTCGAGGCCGTGAAGGAATACGTGGCCAGCCAAGGCGCCGAGGCCGTGCTCTGCAAGCACTGGGCGCAGGGTTCCAAGGGCACCGAGGAACTGGCCAAAAAGGTTGTCGAGGTCGTCGAAGGCGGATCGGCCAAATATGCGCCGCTCTATCCCGACGACATGCCGCTCTTCAAGAAGATCGAGACCATCGCCAAGGAAATCTACCGCGCTGACGAGGTGGTCGCGGATGCGAAGATCCGCAATCAGCTCAAGGAATGGGAAGATCAGGGGTATGGCAATCTGCCGGTCTGCATGGCCAAGACGCAATACAGCTTTACCACCGATCCGACGCGCCGCGGTGCGCCCGATGGGCACAGCCTTCCGGTGCGCGAGGTGCGCCTCTCGGCCGGTGCTGGCTTTGTCGTGGTGATCTGCGGCGAGATCATGACCATGCCGGGCCTTCCCAAGGTGCCGTCGGCAGAGGCGATCTGCATCAATGACGACGGTCTGATTGACGGGTTGTTCTGATCATGGACCAGTCATCGCTACATACGATCATGATGCCGCTGCGCGACGATGGGCTAGGGTCCGTACTCTTTGCCCACGCCGCGGCGCTCGCCAAGCGTTTCAATGCGCATGTCCGGGTGGTGCATTGCCATCCCAAGGCAGAGGACATGATGCCGTTCGGCGTTGTCATTCCCGGATTTCTGCGAAAGCAGCTTGAAGAGGCGAGCCGTCGGAGCGCCGATAGCGAGCAGAGTTTTCTGCAGGAGAAATTCATCGCCGATGCTGACCGCCATGGCATCAGCGTAGAGCCCCGAAAGGCCGGTCAACCGACAGCGGCGTTTCGGGAATACGAGGGCAAGCAGGTCGACGCCGTGCGCCATTACGGGCGGCTTGCGGATCTGATCTGCGTGGCCAAGCCGAGCAAGGAAGAGGACCTTGGATACAACACCCTGAAATCGGCATTGTTTTCCTCGGGTCGCCCGGTTCTGGTCTGTCCCAAGACCGAGCAGGTGCAACCCGACATCGGACGCCATGTTGCGATTGCGTGGAACGGTTCTCTCGAAGCGTCGCGCGCGGTCGCGCTCGCCATGCCGTTGATCGAGGCGGCGGAACGGGTCACGATCCTGACCGGTGGGCATATCGATCACACGGCCACGCCCGAAGAGTTCAAGGTTTACCTTGGGCAACGTGGCATCAATGCCGAGATCACCACATTCGAGCGCCAGGGAAATGTCGGGCGCACCTTGTTGGAAAAATGCAAGGAGCATGGCGCGGACATGCTGATCATGGGCGCCTATCACGAGAGTTACGAGCGGGAATCCCTGCTCGGGGGCAATTCTGCCACCATCATAGCAGAGGCCACGATACCGGTGGTCATGGTACATTGAGGCAATTGAGCGGACAAACCGTTTAATCTGGACAGAACAGGGAGGATGACAACAAACTCTGAAAAGGTTCCGCTTAACGCTTCAACGGTCGAGGAGGACTTGGCCGGGCGGATCCAAATTAGCAAATGACCGAGACGCGGTCACAATTGGGAGGAAAGTATGAATATTCTGAAGACACTGACGATGAGCGCCGCCGCATTGGCGATTACGGCTCCGGCGGCAATGGCGGAATGGCAACCGCGCAAGCCCGTCGAATTCATCATCATGGCCGGCACCGGCGGTGGCGCAGACCAGATCGCGCGCCTGCTCCAGGGCCTCATCCAGAAAAAAGACCTGAGCCCACGGCCGTTTATTCCGATGAACAAGCCCGGCGGGTCTGGTGCAGAGGCCCTTTCTTACATCAAGGACAAGGAAGGCGACAACCACACGCTGCTGGTCGCGCTCAACAGTATCTACACCACGCCGATCATCCAGGAAGGGCTCGATATCGACGTCACCACATTCGCCCCGATCGGGCTAATGGCGATGGATACGTTCCAGCTCTGGGTCAATACGGATCGTGAAGATATCACTGATCTCGACAGCTATGTTGCGGCCGTCAAGGCAGCTGGTGACAGCTGGAAAGTTGGCGGTACCGGATCCGGACAGGAAGACTCGATCCTGACCGCGATGATGGAAAAAGAGCTTGGCTACGATGTTGTCTACATCCCCTTCCCGGGCGGTGGCACAGTGGCCAAGAACCTCGTCGGCAACCAGATCGACTCGACGGTCAACAACCCGGCGGAACAGATGGAGTTCTGGCGTGCGGGCAACACCAAGCCGCTGGTTCAGTTCAATGGCGAACGCATGCCGCCCTTCGAGGACGTGCCGACCGCCAAGGAGCTGGGTGTGGATATCGAGTACTACATGCAGCGCTCGATCAGCGGACCCGCAGGCATGGATCCCGAGGCCCTGGCCTGGTATCAAGACCTCTTCAAGAGTCTGTTCCATTCCCAGGAATGGCAGGACTATTGCAAGTCTGACGGCCTGACCTGTGACACTTGGGTCTCCGGTGAGGAACTCCAGAGCTTCCACGAAACGCAACTCAAGCGTCATGTCGAGCTTATCGAAAGCGTCGGTGCTGCAAGCATCACGTCCGAGTAAGCTAGCTCAATTGCCTTTCCGGGCGGGCCATGTCCCGCCCGGGGAGCCCTGAAAACCACCACAAGGATCAAGGCTGACCCCGAGGGGCAGCGCGCTCAGGGTGCGCGAACAGAGATGTCGTGCCTGACAGGATCCGATAACAAAGCGAACCGGAGGAAAACATGTCTGTTCGTATGGCTGAAATGCTGATGGGAGTGTGTATGCTCCTTGTATCCCTCGGCCTGATGTGGACCGTGGTCGCGGATGACCTGGCCATCGGCTGGATCGAGGGGCGAGGTCCGGGCTCCGGGATGTGGCCATTCTGGCTGTCTCTGGGCATGGCTCTTTCATCGTGCTGGATCTTATTTCGCTGGTTTCGCAACGTGACACCGGAATCAAGCAACTCTGACCCGTATATCGACCCCGAGACCGTTTTTCTGGTCGGTGTGACGATTGCGGCGATCTTCTTTCTACTTCTGTTGAGCAATATCATCGGGATCTACTTTTCGATGATGCTGTTCCTGCTGGCCTATGTCAGGGGGATCGGTCGCCATGGTTGGATTCTAACCATATCGGTCATGCTGGGCATGCCCGTCGCCATCTACATGTTGTTCGAGGTGGCGCTCAATAAATACCTGCCGCGCGGGTGGCCGTTCTTCGAGAACATCTTCCTGCATATCGACGATTTCCGCTACGCGATCATGTCCTGATCCTGTCCGCGTCCGCGGCAGCTACCTATAGGAAGCGAACAAATGGACTCAATCTTAAGCTTGCTGACGGCCGGACTGCTACAGTCTTTCGAGCCACTCAATCTCGCCATGATATTCCTTGGCTGTTTCGCCGGGTTGTTCATCGGGGCCATGCCGGGCCTTGGCTCGGTAAACGGTGTGGCGATCCTTCTGCCGGTTACCTTTCTTGTCCCTCCGACCTCGGCCATCATCTTTCTTGCGGCGCTATACTATGGCGCCATGTATGGCGGCGCGGTCAGTTCGATCACCTTGGGTATTCCGGGCTCGTCCACTGCCGTGGCGACTGTGTTTGACGGGCGCCCCATGGCGCAGCAGGGCAAGGCCGACAAGGCGCTGATGGCTGCGGCGATCGCCTCGTTCATCGGTGGTACCATATCGGTCATCCTGTTCACCGGCTTTGCGCCACCGCTCGCGGCCTTTGCTCTCAAGTTCGGGCCGCAAGAGGAATTCGCGCTGATGTTGCTCGCGTTTGCCACGTTCATCGGGCTGGGCGGAGACGACATACCCAAGACGATCTTTTCCATCCTCGTCGGGCTTGTTCTCGCGGCGGTGGGCTTTGACATCATCTCGGGCAAGCCACGTTTGATCTTCTTCGACATGGTCGAATTCCAGCGCGGTATCGAATTCCTTGTGCTGGCCATCGGCATCTATGGCATCGGCGAGATGCTGTGGACGCTGGAACATACCAAGGGCGCGGTGCAAATCCACAAGGTTGAAACCGGATTCCGCCGGATGATCGCGAACCTCAAGGACGTGCGCAAATACCTGCCGACCACACTCGTCGGCTCGGTGCTGGGCTTTGTCGTAGGTACCTTGCCAGCGGCTGGTGCCACACCTGCCTCCCTGATGTCCTATGGCTTGGCCAAGTCGTTCTCCAAGGACGGCGACAGCTTTGGCAAGGGCAATGTGGCTGGCGTGGCGGCCCCGGAAGCCGCCAATAACGCGGCTTCCACCGGCTCCATGCTGCCGATGCTCACCCTTGGCATTCCCGGCTCGCCCACCACTGCGATCCTTTTGGGGGGCATGATCATCTGGGGCCTGCGTCCCGGTCCGCTGCTCTTTACCGAAAGCCCTGATTTCGTCTGGGGCCTGATCGGCTCCATGTATGTGGCGAACTTCGTGACGGTCGTGCTCAACATCGCGCTCATCCCGGTCTTTATCCGGGTTCTGGCCATGCCATTCAGCGTTCTGGCACCGATCATCTTCATTCTCTGCGTGGTGGGTGTGTTTGCCACAACGGACCGGATGTTCGATACCTACCTGATGCTCATCCTTGGCCTCGCGGGGTATCTGCTGCGCAAGCTCAATTATCCCGTCGCTCCTGCGGTTCTGGCGATTGTCCTCGGCCCGCTTACGGAACGCTCGCTGCGCCAGTCGCTGATCTCGAGTCAGGGTGATGCCATGACGTTCCTGGAGCGGCCGATCTCGTTGACCTGTATCTTGGTCGCAGTTGCGCTGGTTCTTTACCCGATGGTGTCCAAGCAGTTGCGCAAACGCAAGCTTGCCCAATCCTGAGGGCGCTAGAGCCTGAATTTCGGGAGTACGAAAGAGGGGGGCCACATCGGCCCCCTTCGCACGTCGCGGTGCAGCTTCGAGCCAAATCTCTTGCGGGTCGGGTGCCACGTTGAACAGCAACCCCAAGACATCTCCGCGAGGTGTCTGGCGAAATCTCGGCTCATGCTGGACTGCGCCGACCATGGCCGAATTCGCCTTGATGATGGGGATGGCCTGAAGCTGCCGTTGCTGTGAGCCGCGCATCGTCGTGCCGCGGTGTGGCGACCCAACGCTTATTTGGCAGTGCTTAATGCCAGCCAAACCCGAGAAACATCAGAGCGCAGCGCAGGTTTCAGCCAAATCGCCCCGCCGGGGAGCGGCGTCATGCCGGAGGCATGCCTCTGGCATGACGATGCGCGGCGGCCTTCGGCCTTATTCCGCGCAGGTGCTTCAATCGAATGTCCGCTAAAACCTGCCCATCTTACCCGGACATTGCCCCGCTCCGCCGGTGTCGGCAGGGGCCAAAGAGCGCCGCCAACCCAAGGATAAGGCCAGACACGGTCGCGATCATCCCCGCCGCACTGACCGCGTTGGCGAAACCGAGCCAGATCGGGCCGTATCCGGCGAGAGAGTAGCCAAGCACGGCCGAGAATGTCGCGAAAAGCACGCTCCACGCGACCTGACGACCTAGCCGGTCGGTCATCAGCCGCGCGCTCGCGGGCGGGCAGATGAACATCGCGATCACGATGATGGAGCCAACCGCATCAAACGCCGCGACCGCCGACAGCGCTGCCATGGCAACCAGCGCAAGACCAAGCAGGCCGGTGTTGAGGCCCATGCTCCGGGCAAACCCCTCGTCGAATGTCGCAAGCGCCAGCGGCCGCCAGAGGACGGCAATGAACAAAAGCACACACAACAAAACCGCGCCCATGCGCAGCAATTCAGGCGGCAGTGTGGATAGCGCGGCCGGATCGGCAAGCGCGCCCCAGCCATAGCCATCCAGCCATATCAGGCTCTCAAGGTTGCCATAGAGCGCATGTTGCACATCGAGATGCACGCCCGAGGCCGCGCTCTGCTCCAAAAGAAGCACACCCGCCGCGAACATCGCCGTAAAGACCACCCCCATGGCCGCGCCCGGCTCGATCCGGCCAAGCCTGCGGATGGTCTCGATAAGGGCGACCGAGACCAGCGCCGCCGCCGCCGCGCCCAACATCATAGGCAGGGTGGCGACCATGCCGGTGAGAAGAAATCCCGCGACGATACCCGGCAAAACGACATGGCTGATCGCATCCCCGATCAGGGCCTGACGCCGGAGCAGCAGAAAATTGCCCGGAAGCGCGCAGGCCACCGCCGCCGCAATCCCGATCAACAGCGGGGAGAGGGACAGCATGACGAAATCCTGTCCCATCAGCGTAGCCCCGCCAGCCCGAGACCCCGGTCAAGGGCCGCGATCTGATCCGCCGTCAAAACCTCTTCGAGAGGTGTCAGCCCGTCATAGCGGGCGGCGGCCGCCTCGAATTGTGGATCGGAGCGCAACGTCTGCCAGCGGCGCTCGTCAAGGCGGGCCCGCGCGGCCATGGCATGGCCTGCATCCGTGGCCACGCCATCGGGCCGCAGAAATCCCGCGCGCCGCAACAGGCGCAGGGTGAGCGGCTCGTAGACCGGTTGACCGGACGCCAAGGCCAACAAGCCCTGACGCAAATGAACCCGACGTTGAAAGCGCATGTGACGCAGCGCGGCGGCCAGCACGCCTCGTCCGGGGGCCAAGAGCAAGGATAGGACAAAAAGCACGAACGCCGACAGCACGATGAGCGGACCCGTGGGCAGGTCTGGCGCAGTGGCCGAGAGCGCCGCGCCAAAATAGCCCGCCGCCCCACCGATGAGCCCGGCGATGATCACCACAATCTCCGCGCGTTCCGACCAGAAACGCGCCGCGACAGGCGGAATGATGAGCAGCGCCACAATCAAAACCAGTCCCACGACCTTGAGCCCGGTCACGGTAATACCCAGTGCGAGACCCATCATCGCCAGATCCACCGCACGCAACCGCATGCCCTGCCCCACCGCATATTCGGGATCAAAAGCCACAAGGATCATCGGCCGGTGCAACAGGCGCACCAGCAAGAGGATCACAGCCCCTCCCAGGGCGATTGTCAGAGCCTCATTGCGCAACATGCCCGCCGTGGCGCCAAGCAGGAATGTCTCCAGCCCGGCCTGACGGCCGGTATCCATAACCTGCACCACCGTGAGCAGCACCACGCCAAAGCCAAAGAACACCGACAACACGGCCCCGATGGCGGCATCCTCATGAAGCCGAGTGCGCGCCGTGAGCCATGTCACGGCCAAAAGACCAAGCCCGGCGGAGAGTGCCGCACCCAGCATCAGGCCGGGCAGAAAGCGGCCCTCGCCTCCCATTACCACCATGGCAATAAAGCCCAGCACCACACCGGGCAGTGTGGCGTGGCTGATCGCGTCGGACACAAGCGCACGCTTGCCAAGATAGAGGTAGGTGCCGGTGGCCCCTGCCCCCATGCCCAGCATCGCCGCCCCCAGCGTCACCAGCGTGGCATTATATCCCAGTTGAAGCCCCAGCGCGTCCCAGATCATGCATTACCCCGCTGCGGCCCCACCCATCTGGGCGAGGGCCAGCCGCCCGCCATAGGCGGCTTGAAGATAGTCAGGGGTAAAGACGTCGGCCACCGGCCCCTCGGCGATGGCGGTGGTGTTGATAAGAAAAACACGGTCAAAATAATCGGTCACGGTGGCCAGATCGTGATGCACCGCTATCACCGTCTTTCCTTCGGCGCGCAGACCGTGAAGTACCCCGATGATCGCCTTTTCCGTGGCGGCATCGACACCGGCGAACGGCTCGTCGAGCAGGTAGAGGTCCGCCTCCTGCGCCAACGCGCGGGCGAGAAAGACACGTTGCTGCTGCCCGCCGGACAGCTGGCCGATCTGACGATGGGCAAACCCCTCCATGCCGACACGCTCCAGACAGGCCATGGCGCGGGCGCGGTGATGGCCCTTGATGCGGCGCAAGAGACCAACATCCCGGTACAGACCCATCATCACGACATCGAGCACCCGCGCCGGAAAATCCCAGTCGACACTGGCACGCTGCGGCACATAGGCAATGCGCGCACGCATCTCTCCAAGCGGTCGGCCATAGCTGCTGACCTGCCCCGAAAGCGGTCGGATAATGCCCAGCGCCGCCTTGAGCAAGGTCGACTTGCCAGCCCCGTTGGGCCCGACGATCGCGGTCATCTGTGCGGGCAGGAACACCACATCGACCGAAAAGACCGCCGGTTTCTCGCCGTAAGACACGGTCAGCCCATGAATGGCCAGAGGGCTATCTGTGTCGGGTGCCTGCGTCCGGCCAACGAGTTCGAGCGACATGGCTATCCCCCCACGGCCAGAGTGCCATCCATCCCGCGCGCCAGCGCAGTCCCGCCCAGCGCACGGGCAATGGTTGTCACGTTATGGTCGATCATGCCCACATAGGTGCCTTCATAGGTTCCGGTGCGCCCCATAGCGTCGGAGAAGAGCTCACCGCCGACGATCACCTCGTGACCCTCTGCCGCGGCGCCTTCGATCAGCGCGCGGATGTTGCGGTCAGACACGGTGCTCTCGACGAACACGGCACGGATCTTTCGCGATACGAGCAATTCGACCAGATCCCGAATGCGCGCCAAACCGGCCTCCGATTCTGTGGAAAGGCCCTGTATACCCTCGACGCGAAAACCATGTGCCCGGCCAAAATAGCCAAAGGCGTCATGCGCCGTCACCAGAACGCGAGCCGGCTCCGGCACGGTTGCGAGCACATCGCGCGCATAGGCGGCGAGCCGGACAAGCTCCGACGTGTAGTCGGCGGCATTCGCGGAAAACAGCTCGGCATCGTCGGGTCGCGCCGCGCTCAGCGCCTCTGTCACGCGCCCCACGACCCGCACCCAGAGCTCGGGGTCCATCCACACATGCGGATCATAGCGCCCTGAATAATCTGCATGGGCAATGCGCCGGTCCACCGGCACCGCCTCGCCCACCGCGGTAACAGGTGCGCGCCTACCCAGTTTGAGCAGAAATTCCTCCATCTGCGCCTCAAGGTAGAGACCATGCCACAGTATCAGGTCGGCGCGGGTCAGCGCCGCGATGTCGGTGCGGGTTTGACGATAGGAATGCGGATCAATGCCCGGGCCCATCAATCCGCGCACATCGACGCGATCTCCGCCCACTACGCGGGCCGCATCCGCGATCATACCCGTTGTCGTGACCACACCAAGCGGCGCGTTGGCTCCGGCCCACGCCGGGCCATGGCTCATCAATGTCGATCCAGCGAGCAGACCAAGCGCCTTTCGGCGGTTGATCGGAGTAAGGTGTTTTGTGTTGCGTGACATGCGATTGAACATGCGACTTGTTCGCAACAAAGTCAAGTAAGTTGCAAATAATTCTCACTTTCATTCTCGTCACCCTGTGACCCCACCGTTGGTGTGCGGTTATGGCATGCTGACCTGACCCTAGCGCATCAATGCGCTGTAGTCCTGAAAGATGCTATCGGTGATACGCTGCGCATCAACCGGGTATTGGTCCTCGGCCACCGCCTGTTTGATACGCGTCACGCGAGCCGCGTCAAAGGGCGGGCCCGCGGTGCCATCGGTCTGCACCGGCTGAGGCCGCAGTTTGGCGACATTGGATGACTTGATCGAATCAACCATCTGAAGTCTCCGGTTTTGTGCCGACGGACGGCATGGTTATTTTTTAGAACGACACGGGGTCAGCGAATGTTTGGCCGCGCAGTCACTTTATTCAGCCCCGTGACGATGGCGTGCACAAGCTGGCCGCTGCGCGCATTGGTGACCTGGATGGCCTGCCCCAACTGCCCCGGCTCCAGCGCGACACCGGCGGTTTCTATGCGAATAGGCCCCTTGCCGCCCGCGATAGTCACCGGCGCGCCTTTATTGACCGGCCAGTCATGGTCCAGATACCTCCCGAGCGGCGCCTGCCCCGCCCCCAGATGAACCTTGAGCCGGCGTCCGATGGCACTCTCGCGCGCCACCACCAGATCGCCCTGACCGGTGACCGGAATATCGGCACGCTCCAGATGGGCGGTATTGAGGACAGTACCACGCGGCAGGCTCTCGACCAGCACCAACGCCCGGGTCTGCGCAATCTCGCGCCCCGCGCTGCCGATGCGCGGCCCCGCCCTGCCCGTCTCGAATGCGGATGACGCGGTGCCAGCCCGCCTCGGCGCAACTGAGCCGCACCGCCTGCCAACCACCGCGCTCGAGTCCAACCGACGGCGGCTTCGGGCAGGGCGGGGAAACCCGCGATGCGTTGAAATCACCGCATGCCCCCTGCCCGGCCGCTCTGAGCGGCTGCTCGACAAGCGCCTGCACGCGGCCTCCGTCCAGCGGCGCGGTCAAAAGAGGGGCCGCGAGCCGGATCACAGCCCGGCCTCCAGGAAATAGACCAGAAGGCCCTCGAAACTCTGCGCGTGACGTGTCGGGTCAAGCGGGCGCAGGGTGACATGGCGATTGCCCGGTTCGGCCATATCCAAAAGGTCGAACCGGTCATTCGGGTCGTCGACAAAGGCGAGGCTTGCGCAAGTCAGGCCATGACGCCGCCTTTGACCATCGGGACCGCGCAGCGCGAGGGTGAGGGTCAAACGCACGCCCTTGCCCGCGGCCTCAATGACGATGCTTGGGCGAAGACGATGATCTCCAACCGCAGGCTCGGCGCGGCCGCGTGTCAGTGCCGCATAATCCAGCGCTGCGGCAACCGGTCCGGATGCAGCTGACGCAATACTGTCGAGGCCGGCATCGGGATGGCGGTGCAACGTATCGATAAAATCATGCGCCACGCTTTGCGCCATAGGCTCGGCCCACGCGAACACCTTGGTTGACACGCGCACCACCGGCAGTGTCGCGCTGATCGTCAGGCGGCGACGCGCAGCACAGGCCCCCGCTGACACCGACCCGACCTGCGCGGCGACTCGCACGCGCCATTGCCCCTCCAGTAGTTCGGCAGAGAGCACGCGATGCGACAGCACCCGCCCCGTTGGCCGCAGGATCGACAGATCGGCGGTGGTCCGGCCCTTGTCCATGACGGTATGCCCGCGCCGGCTGGCCCCGCCCGCCACGGCCGCCGTAACCAGCGCCTCGCCAATCGCAGCCGGCACTGGGCCAAGCGCCAGCATGAACAGGATGGCACGCCAACGCATCTCAGCCCCCTGCCGCGCGGCACGCCGGATATAGGCGACCGTATCGGGATCAAGCGCCATCACCACCTCGAAGGAAACGCCGCCCTTGGACGTGACCCGCAAGGTCCGCACGCCGCGAATTTCACCCTCGACCAGCCCGCGCACGCTGTCGCTGCGCAGAACCTGATCGCGCAACACGGTCTCCGAATTGATCCGGATGCCATGGATCTGCTCGGTCAGGTCGCGCAGCGTCTCCATCCGGGCGGCGCGAATGGCCTTCAGCCGTTTCGCATTGGTCGAGGCGCCCGGCTACTTGGACACTTGCGACAGGCCCAGCCCGGTGAACTGAACCACCGGCACTGCGGGCGCGGAGACAACCGGATCGTCGGTCAGCCCGTCCTTGAGCTTGGCCACCGCCTCGGTGCGGGGGCTGGCGTCCTCGGGCAAGGCGTCGACGGCGCGCGGCGCGGACATGCAGACCCCGAGCGGCAGGATCATCAGGAACAAAAGTGCAGAACGGCAGGATGGGATTGGCATAGGGCCCTCTTTGCATCGGGCAGGCGTGAAAACGCGTCACGCCCTGCCCTGCAAACCTTGTGCCAGCCTCGCCATCGCGCAGGCCCGAGAATGGCACGCGGCTTGCAGGAAAATACCCGTAGAGACCTGACGAGAGGACGACACATAGCCGCGCTCAGCCCGGCCACGAACCGGCCCCAACTGGGGGCAAGCCTGCTGCCGGTGGGCATCCTCGCCGTTGTGGCGATGATGGTGTTGCCGCTGCGGCTCACGCTGCTCGACATCTTCTTTGTGTTCAACATCCTGCTGTCGCTTCTGGTTCTGATGGTCGCGCTCTACAGCTATCGCCCGCTCGATTTCTCGTCCTTTCCCTCGATGCTTCTGATCGCCACGGTGCTGCGGCTTGCGCTCAACGTGGCCTCGACCCGGATCGTGCTGACCGACAGACACGAGGGCGGCCACACCGCAGGGGCGCGGGCCGCGTCTCGGACGTATCGGCGCGCTTCACCCTCGACGCGATGCCGGGCAAGCAGATGGCCATCGACGCCGATCTCAATGCCGGGCTGCTGACCCCCAAACAGGCCCGCGCCCGCCACGCCGAAGTGGGCGAAGAGGTCGGTTTCTACGGCGCAATGGAGGGGGCCTCGAAATTCGTCAAAGGCGATACCATCGCCGGTATCCTGATCCTGCTGGCCAACATTCTCGGCGGTGTAGTCATCGGCACCTCGCAGCATGGCCTGTCATTCGGGGCGGCGGCGGAAACCTATGTGCTCTTGTCCATCGGCGGTGGCCTTGTGGCGCAGATCCCCTCGCTGCTGCTGTTCATCGCCACGGCGGTGATCGTGACCCGCGTCGCCTCGGCCCAGAACATGGCCGGGCATATCGGATCGCAGATCGGGCTGCACCGGGCCTGGGCGCCGGTCGCGGCGGTGCTGGCGATCATGGGGCTGATCCCGGGCATGCCCAACCTGCTGTTCATCGTCGCGGCGGGCGCGGTGGCATGGGTCACGCGCAACCAGGCGGCCTAGGGCACGCCACCCCAACGCCGGGACAGGCGCCCGCCCTGCCCGCGCCATCCTCGGCGCACAACCCTCCACCGAACCACCCTCGAACAAGGGCGCGATCACCGCCGAAGAGGTGACGGATTACGCACCTTTTGCAATACAGATCAGCTTTGGCCTCATCCCGCTGATCGAGGAAACCTCCGGCGGCGCGCTGGTGTCGCGGATCACCGGCATAAGGCGCGATGTCTCGACCGCCATGGGCTTTGTGATCCCCGGCGTGCGCATCCGCAACGATATGGGCCTGCCCGCCAATACCTACCATAACCGCATCCGGCGGGCCGTGGTGGCCGAGGACATCGCCTATCCTGATCGCAGACTGGCCTTGCCCGGCGGAGCGACGCCCCGCAAGCTGCGCGGCGTCGAGGTCAAGGACCCGTCCTTTGGGATGGATGCGGTCTGGATTCAGCCGCATCAACAGCCTGAGGCCAACGACTATGTCGTGGTCGAGCCGGAGTCGGTGATCGCAACGCATCTGAGCCAGATGCTCTATGCCCATGCCGCCGAACCGTGTCCGGCTTGCGCGATTGTGGGCTGGCTTTTGCCTGAGGCTCGGACGTTGCGGGGCCGGTCAGTTAGCATCCGTGTCAAGGCAAGCTGCAGGTCCGACAAACCGGATCCAAAAGTTGCACGCGTTTCGGAGTGAGCCTCTTGCATGGCTTCGAACAGGCTGCGCCGCATCTGCGAGGTGGTCGCCGAGGTCGTATCTGGTTGCGCGGCCTCAGCCCTTGTCTCACGCATTTCGGCGAAGTCCGCCTCCAGCATGGCCCGAAACCCCTGAAAGCTCGCCTACTGCGCCGGACCAATAGCCGCAAGCGTGTCGTTCACGCCTTCCAGAGCCTCAAGCTGTGCCTGAAGATCTGCCACCGCTTTGGCGTATTCTCGGGTGGTAATCGAGCGCACGGTTGCGATGTCGTTTGCGAAGGCGTTCCAGGCATCGCAGCATCGTGCCAAGATGTCCTCGTAGGTTTCGAACACGGAAATGACGAGGCGGTTGGCGCCGAGGTAGGCCCGGGCGTCGCGGGGTGCGCGGGGGCGGGTGCCCCACTCGGCCCAGGTCCGGGTGAGCGTGCCTTGCTGGCCGACCCGGGCTTCATCCTGGAACCAGATCTCCTGTGGCTTGGCTTGCTCCGCTTCGGATAGGGCAGCCGTTACCTTTGCCACCGCAACCCCAAGCTCACGCGCCGACAAATCCGTTCGTGTGATCGCAATCGCCATCGACACCTCCATTCATCAATGGAAAGGAAACACAGTGGCGAGGCGAAGGGAATCCCCCGCGTGTCACGGACCAAGGCCGTTGGTATAAACCCGAAAATCTTGGTGTATCGACACACTATGGCACAGGTATTTCATGGGGGTCCGCACCCGCGCTTTGCTTTAGCGTTGAGGATTGCGGCGACTTAACTATCTTTAGATAGTCTTTGCGCTGTAGATTCTGTCGACCTTGACCAAAACTCTGATATCACGTCGCGGTCATACCCCTTGTCTACAACTTGAAAGAGTACTTGTGATGCAGCGCAGAGATTTCCTCATTGCCTCAGTGGCCGCCGGCCTGATCGGTTCCCAACCGGTCTTGGCGCAGAGCAGCGACACTATATTGACGGTCAATGACACCGCACGCGGTACGTCCACACATTTCAGCGATGCTGATCTTTTGGCACTGACACAGCAGAATTTTGCGACCGAGACGATCTGGACCGACGCGGTTCGGACATTCTCCGGTCCGTCCCTGCAAGCCGTGCTTGATGCAGCAGGCGCCAACCCGGCACCCCTGCGGATCTTTGCGATCAACGACTACAGTGTCGAATTTCCCGTTGAGAAGATCGCGCAAGACACCCCGATCCTCGCCAACCGGATCGACGGTGAACGCTTCTCCGTGCGCCAGAAGGGCCCGCTTTGGGTGATCTTTCCGTTCGATCAGAACACCGAGTTTCAAAGCGAGGAAGTTTTCGCGCTGAGCGTCTGGCAGGTCGAGCGGATCGACGTCTTGAACGACTGATCGTGAACCGTGCTTCGCCCTCCGGCGCGCCCACCGGGAAGGTGGTGAATCCGACAAGGCGGCTGTCGGCGCAAATATTTCTGCTTCTGATGTTGGTCGCAAACACCGCGCTTCTGATCAATGCGATGGCATTCAAGCAAAGGCTTGAGGCGATCCATTCCGCCAGCGGTGACAATAGTGGTTGGGTCGTGTCTCAACTTGATGTGGACCATCAGGGTTTGCTGCGCGTGCTGGATGGCGCGGCACTTTTTCTGCGCCCGGATGTGACCAGACCAGTCGATCTTGCGACATTCCACCAGATCAAGCAGGAATTCGACATTTTATACAGCCGCCTGGATATTTTGCCTCCACGCAGCGTCGCATGCCAATTTCGCAACAGACACAGGCCAAGAGCATGTTGCTTGCCACTAAGACCCACGAGATGCGGACGCCGCTGCACGGCCTGATGGCCTCGCTCGGGTTGATCGAGGAATCGAGGAATCGAGACTAAGCCATGGCAACCGCGCGGTACTCAAGACCGCCCGCGGTTGCAGCGCACGGGCTTTGATGCAAGTCGATGACGTGCTGGAGCTCACCCGCCTGGGCGAGAGCTGCGAGACCCCGGAATATTTCCAGCCTGCCAGTATTGCCGCCGACATCGTCGACGAGTTGCAGCCGCTGGCGCAAAAATCCTCTAACCGGGTAGAACTGGTCATCACCGGCCCGTTCCATCTTTACCGTGTGGAGGGGCTGCCGATCGCCAAGCTTGCGATCGAACGGCAAGGGGCACGCTCTCTGTCGAGAGTGAGCCCGGCGTGGGCAGTCGGTTCCATTTTTCCATGCCAGTGATGGACGGATCGACCGCCTCAGCCGCCATTCGCGCCTCGGGTGGGCCATCCGCTGCGGCTGTCATCATCGCCGTGACCGCCTTGATCGAAGCAAAGACCGGGAGCGCATTCGGCACTCTGTGCGAATGAGTGGGTGAAACCACTGCGATCCGGCTCGCGCAGACCACCTTCAGCGATGCACAGCAAACGATCACCGCGCTTCGAGCCGAGGCAATTGCCGACAAGGAAAAAGCCGAAATCGTCCACAAGGCCGCCGGATCGGCCGGTATCATGGGGTTTGCAGACCTGTCCGAGACCCTGTCATAGGCCGAAACGATGCTGTTGGCGCAGCGCGATCCGTTGGACACAGAATTGGTCGATATGACAGCGGGCCTGCTCGCCGAACTGCACACGCTATACGAACCGCTCTTGCGCGAGAAAAGAACCCAGGCCACGCGGCCTCGAACCCGGCCTGATCGACGACACGCGCAAGAGCGCACCGCCCGATGACGCTTCGGCGTTCCGTTCCGGACGGGCACTCATGTGAGGCCTCCCGGCAAGGCCGGTCTTGGAGGATATGCAATAGCCATCTTTTCACGATCTTTCAAAAACACCCATGACGGGCGCCAGTCATTGGACGCTACGTTGCAAGCCCCGTTCCAACCCGGCGCGCGCCGTCAGGCCGCATACTCGTCATTGCCCTCGAAATTGAAGATGCAGGCCCCGTCAAACCCCGTCGATCGAAACAGAAAGGTCTTTTTTCATCGTGGCGATGAACCCGCCATGCTTCATTTCGAATGTCTTGAGGTCGGCGATCGAAGGAAAGAAGAGATTGACCGAAATATCCGGTGCCATCAAATCGGACGAACGCGCCCTGCAGACCGTGCTGCGAGAGATCGAGACCGAGACGCTCGTGCTGGCCCTCAAGGGGGCCGCCGCCAATCTGCGCGACAAGCTGTTGGGCTGTGTGTCGCAACGCGCCGCCGCCAATATCATGGACGAGATGGAGGCCATGGGCCCGGTGCGACTGAGCCAGGTGCAGGACGCGCAGAAACAGATCTCACCATCGCCCGCCGCCTCTCGGACGAGGGCAGCATCACGCTGGCCGGGCGCGGCGGCAAAGAGATGGTCTGATCCATGAGCGCCGCCCCCACCACAGCCCCAGATGCGCTCACGCCCCCCCGCCATGGCCGAGGGTCAGCACCGGCTGGCCGACGCGCTCACCCGCGCAGGTCTGGACCTTGGCTCGCAATCCACCCGGTCGGCCAGCACCGGGCGCGATCCGGGCCAGTCCGGCCAGCCTGCCCCGGCCCCCCTGCCGGGCCAGAACCACAGCCCGATTACCGCGCGATTACCGATCCCGCACCGCCGCGCACCGCCACGCGCGCCACCACATCCGTCAATCTGATAGCCTGAGGTTTCCCATGTCCGACGCCGCCCTCCCTGATCTGCAAGGCCGCCCAAAGGGCCGATTGCTCAAGAAGCTGAGCCTCTTTCCCCTCGCTACAGCGCTCCTCGGCGGGGGCGGTTTCGGCGCTTGGCCCTACTATGCCGGCGAGCGGCTTTCGCCCTCGCAAGAGGTGCTGCGCCTCATCGAACAGGAAAGCGGCGAGACCGGCCCCAGGCGCATGGTCAAGGAAGAGCCTGAGACCACGGTGTTCGAAACGCAGTATTCCAAGTTTGCCGACGCACTGACGACCAATCTCAAAGGCTCGCGCCGCTTTCTTCAGGTCAGGGTTGGCATCTCCACGCAATATGACGCGACCGTCATCACCAATGTCGAGACCCACGCCATGGCGCTGCGCTCTGACATGCTCGCCGTGATCAGCGGCTTTGCAACCGCGCGGCGGGCGCAACCCACGGTGCCGCTCACGCATATCGTCGGTCTCAACCCGGCTCGGGTGGTGCAGGTGGATCTCGCACCGCGCCCACAGCTTCTGTTCGAGGGCACGGCACTTTTCGATGGCGAGTCGGGCGCGCAGGACGGGCGCGCGGCCCTCTCACTGACCCGCAAACTCGACGACTGACAGATTTCCCGGAGACAGGACCATGACCGAAGACACTCCCGACACCCCGCAACAGCCCGCACAGGCCGCCCCCGTCGACCTGGGCCTGCTGTCCAATGTCCGCGTCAGTATGACGGTCGAGGTGGGCCATACCCAGATCACCTTGCAAGACCTCTTGCACCTCAACGAAGGCTCGGTGGTAGAGCTTGACCGCATGGCGGGCGACCCGCTCGACACTCTCGTCAACGGCCCCCCCATCGCCAAGGGCGAAGTGGTCGTCGTGGGCGAGAAATTCGGCATTCGCTTCGGCGATATCGTCGATCCGAAACAGCGGATTGAGACGCTCTGACGCAGCCAAACCCGCTCCACAGGCATGGCACGAAACCTGCAGGGGATTGCGCAGCCATCCCTTGCAGAAGGCGTCTCACTCGTGGACCTGCTCACCCCTGACCGCATCCTGCCGCTCGCCGCCACACCGGAGGCGGACCGATGATCCGCGCCATGCTGCGCATCGGGGCCTCCGTGATCTCGGCCCCGCTCTTTGCCGCGCCCGGGACGCCGCGCCGGGGTGATGACGCTGCAAGTGCCCCCCTTGGCGCGCACTCTACTTCACTGGCGCCATCGGGCGCGAGATCCCCGAAACGTTCTCTAAGGCGGTCGCGGTGATCCTCGCGCATGTCTGGCGCCTCGAACAAGGGCGGCCCGAACCCCAAGTGGATCTGCCCGGCAACCTGCGGCTCCACGAACTCGGCCGCCCAAGCGACAGGACCTGACATGCCACGCAGACGCACCTCCACCGGCGAAATGATCTCGACGCTCTGCTTTCTGGGCGTGGGCCTGCAGTCGCTGGGCGAGGCCGCACTCGCCCCCCTGGTCCAAGCCTCGATCCCAATGCCTTGCGCGCTCGCCTGCCGGACCGGAGCAGCCCGCCGCCCAATCGCCCGGATGCTGCGTCGCGAATGAGCAGGGCTGTCGCGGCCTCATCCCCAAAACCATGCCGCTGCAATAATTCAACAGCGGGATTCAACTGATCATGTCGGGGCAGGTCTTCGTGCCCACGGGCGCGGCGCGGGGCAGCGGCGAGAAATCCGCTGGCGACGGCGCGGATCTGTCAGAAAAGGAACTGATCCTGCTACGTCTCGCGGCGGACGGGCTGACCAACAAGAAAATCGCCCGCGACATGGACGCCAGCGAAGTGACAGTGAAAATGCACATGCGCTCGATCTGCAAGAAACCCGGCGCGCGTTGATCTGAGACGAGAGCGACGCGGTCAAATCACTCTGCTACCGCGCCTGCGCGCCTTTCATCTCAATGCTGGCAATGCTGTGCGCCTGCTCCATCTTAGCGGCAGTACCCGGCGAAAGAGGTGTCGAATGTCGCACAGGGACCGCCCACAACAAAGCCATCCGGTGCCAGAGGGCCGGTTGGGCCGGATGCTTCGCTTTGGCGATATGACTTCCGGTATCTTCGGGGACATGCTCGCGCAGGGGGCCCGGCAAATGGCGCGCGGAGAGCGCCCCCGCCTGCCGGGGCTCCTGCTCACCCCCGAAACGGCGCGACGCGTCACCCGCGACCTTGGTCACATGCGGGGCGCCGCGATGAAGCTCGGGCAGATTCTCTCGATGGAAACCGGCCATATTCTGCCCCCCGAGATGACCACGGTCATGGCAACCCTGCGCGCAGATGCGCCGCACATGCCACCCAAGCAGCTGCAATCTGTGCTCAATGCCGCTTGGGGTGAAGGCTGGTACTCGCGCTTCGCCCGCTTCGATCTGCGCCCGTTCGCTGCCGCCTCGATCGGGCAGGTTCACCGCGCCAAGACCCATGACGGGCGCGATCTTGCGATCAAGGTGCAATATCCCGGTATACGCAACAGCATCGACAGCGATATCGACAATGTCGCCACCCTACTGCGGGTTCCGGGGCTGATCCCTCGCGACATGGACCTCACGCCACTGCTGAGGGATGCAAAGCAACAACTGCAGAACGAGGCCGATTATCACGCCGAAGCGCGGCACTTGCAGCATTTCAACGAATTGCTGCAGGCCTCAGATGTGTTTTGCCTGCCCAGGCTCGTTCCGGAGCTGAGCACAGCAGACGTGCTGGCCATGTCCTATGTCGAAAGCCAACCACTCGACGCCCTGTGCGACGCTCCGCAGGAGCTGCGAGATCACGTCGCAAAGCACCTCATCGAGTTGGTTCTACGCGAGCTCTTCACGTTCAATCTCATGCAGACCGATCCCAATCTTGCCAACTATCGCTACGATCCGGCGACGGGCCGCATTGCGCTGCTTGATTTCGGGGCCGCAATGGCCATCAGACCGGCCTTGGCAGAGGATTTCCGCGCCCTGCTCAACGCAGCGCTCGATGAAGACCCTGAACAGACACGCGCGGCAATGCTCAAGATCGGCTACTTCAGCACCACCACCGCCCCGAGGCATCAAGAGCTGATCCAGCGCCTCTTCGAGACGGCCATGGCCCCGCTGCGTCAGACCGCACCTTTCGATTTCGGCACATCGGATCTCGTGGAGCGGCTGCGCGATATGGGGCTCGCCATGGGGTCCGACCGCGAACTTAACCACGTTCCGCCGCCGGAAACCCTGTTCTTGCATCGCAAAATCGGAGGTATCTATCTCTTGGCGACCCGGTTGAAGGCACGCGTCGCACTGCGACCCATGCTCGAGTCCTTTCGTTGAAACACGGCCTCCTGTCAGGTTTGAAAACGCTTGTGACGATAGCGGCCGGCAGCAGACCGGGCTGCAACCGAGGGCGATTCCCTTCGCGATCATTCGCAGGCGTGCGTTTCACCAAGAGCGATCCAATCGAAGCCCTTTGACTCAGATTATTCAATTATATCAGTAATGTGAAATCTTTAGGCGATGCGCTTGAAGTCTTGTGCCAAACACGACTAGGTTGCGCTCATCGGGGATGGAGGCGCGCGGCATGACCGTGCAGCGCGCCAACTATCCAGCCTTTGGGGGGAGGAGCCGGCATGATAATCCGTGCGATCAACGGCCTGAACGAAGTGGTCGGACGAGTGATATCGGTCCTTGCCATCATTTTCGCCGCGATCATCATCTACGACGTTGTCCTGCGCTACGTGTTCAGCGAGCCGACGCGGTGGGCCTTCGACGTCTCGAAGCAACTCTTCGGCTTCTACTTCGTGCTGTTGGGTGGCTATGCCCTGCGTCACGGCGCGCATGTCCGCGTCGATATCCTGACCGAAAAGTTGGGGCGCGGCGGACAGCGGATCGCGGATCTCTTGGGCTACGCGATCTTCTTCTTCCCCTTCGCCTGGGTATTTCTCACCCGCTCCTGGGATTTTGCCTCGCGCTCCTGGGCGCAGGGTGAAGTCACCTATGGAGCCATTCAGATGCCGGTCTATCCGCTCAAGATGGCGATGTGCGTCGCCGCGGGGCTGTTGCTGCTACAGGGGCTCGCAGAAGTGCTGAAAATCGTCTTCGACCGGCAGGAGGCCTCTGAATGAACCCCGAACTGATTGCCGTCCTGATGTTCGGCCTGCTTTTGCTGGGCCTCTTTCTCGGGCATCCGCTGGCCTTCGTTCTGGGAGGCACCGCCGTGCTGACCGCGATCATCGCGGGCAAGCCGATGGTTCTGGGCATCGTGATCAACCGCATCTTTGGCGATGTGCTCGACAATTACACTCTGATCGCCATTCCGCTCTTTGTCCTGATGGCCCGATTTCTATCGGATTCGGGCGTAACCGACCGAATGTTCGAGACCCTGCGCCTGATGCTCAGTCAGGTGCGCGGCGGCCTTGCGCTCGCGGTGGTGTTCATCTCGATCCTGCTGGCGGCGACCACGGGCATCATCGGCGCGTCGATCACGGTGATGGGCGTGATGGCCCTCCGCCCGATGCTGCAATACGGCTACGCGCCGTCGCTCACAGCCGGGGTGATCGCGGCGTCGGGCTGTCTCGGCATCCTCATTCCGCCCTCGATCATGCTGATCCTGATGGCCAGCTATTCGCCGCTCTCGGTGGGCGAATTGTTCGCGGGCTCGATGATCCCCGGCGTGCTCTTGGGTCTCAGCTATGCGGTCTACGTGTACATCATCTCGGTGCTGCGCCCCGACCTCGCCCCGGCGGTGGAGCCGGATGAAAAGGTCGAGCGCGCCACCCTGATGCGGATGCTGGCGGTCGAGGCGCTGCCACCGCTGGTGCTGATCTTCGGCATTCTCGGCTCGCTGCTGGCGGGCATCGCCACCGCGACCGAGGCATCGGCGATAGGTGCCGCACTCGCCCTCCTGATCGTGATCGCGCGCGGGCGGTTTCAGATGGGCACCTTCTATGGCGCGATGCTCGAGACCGGGCGCACCTCGGCGATGATCCTGTTCATCGTGGTGGGGGCCACCGCATTCACGGGCGTGTTCAACATCACCGGTGGCCTGCGCGCCACGCAAGAACTGATCCGCACGCTCGACATGGAGCCGTGGATGCTGATCACCATGATGATGGCGATCGTGTTCATCCTGGGCGCGTTTCTGGACTGGACCGGGATCGTGCTGCTGTCCTTCCCGATCTTCCTGCCGATCATTCAGGAAATGCCCGACGTGAACCTCTTGTGGTTCGTCGTGCTGATGGCGGTCGTGCTGCAAACCTCGTTCCTGACACCGCCCTTCGGCTATGCGCTGTTTTATCTGCGGGCCATCGCGCCCAAGGATCTGCGCACCGGCTCAATCATCCGCGGCGTGCTGCCGTTCATCGCGCTGATTGTCGCGATGTGTGTACTCGTCGCGGCCTTTCCGGCGCTGGTCACCTGGCTGCCGGATGTCCTCTACACCAAGTAACCACCAACCATGGAGAAGGGAGATACCATGACCATCAAGGCATTCGTACTCGCGGCCGGGACCGCGACCGCGCTGGCCGGGCAGGCCACCGCGCAAGAGAACTGGACGATGACCACAACCTGGCCGTCCTCGCTTGAACTGATCGAGACCGACAAGCACTTTGTCGATCTGGCCAACAAGCTGACCCAAGGTGAGTTGACCATCGAATTCTTCGACGGCGGCTCGCTGGTGCCCTCGGGCGAAGTCTTTGGCGCGGTCGAATCGGGCACCATCCAGGCGGGGGCCGACTGGCCGGGCTACTGGGCCGGGCGCGACGCGGCCTTCTCGCCGCTGGCCACCACGCCAAGCCTGTTCAACGCCGTCGATTACGTGAACTGGATCCAGCAATGGGGCGGTGCCGACCTCTATAACGAGATCTACGGCAATTACGGCATGGTCTACCTGCCCTACGGCGTGACCAACAACGAATCAGGCTTCCGCACCAACGAGCCGATCCGCAATCTCGAAGACCTGCAAGGCAAGCGCCTGCGCCTCTCGGGGCTGGAGCAGGGCAAGCTCCTGGAACGTCTGGGTGGCAATCAGGTCTCCATGGCGGGTGGCGAAATCTACCAGTCGCTGGAGCGTGGCGTGATCGACGGGGCCGAGTTCTCGACCCCCAATGTCGACTGGTCGGGCGGCTTTCAGCAGGTCACCGAGTATTGGGCGACGCCGGGCTGGCACCAGTCCGCCTCGGTCTTTGGCGTGATGATCAACAAATCCGCATGGGACGCGCTCAGCGCCGAGACGCAGGAGAAACTGCAGATCGCCGCAGACGCAACGCTACTGTGGTCGCTCGCCTTCACCGAAAAGCGCGCGACCGAGGCCTATGCCAAGTTCGACGAGGCGGTCGAGATCAACCGCTATGACGACGAGACGCTGGCCAAGGTGCAAGAGATGGCCAACGAGGTGATCGTCGAGACCGCCTGCGAAAACCCCAACTCGGCCAAGGTATATCTGAGCATGGTCGAGTATCTCAACGACTACGCACAATGGCGCGATGCCTCGGCTCCGTTCAACCTCGGGCGCACGCCCAACGGGCCCGACGCCGCCGCCCTGCGCGACTGCGCAGAATAAACCCGATACGCCGCTACAACACGAAGAATGCCCGCCGGAACCGGCGGGCATTTTTATGTTCTCCAAGAAAAAGCCCGGGCGCGCACGCCCGGGCCATTGTTCCTGATCAGGCCGGGTCTCAGCCCTTGGAAAACTCGGGATAGGCCTCCATCCCCATTTCCGCCATGTCGAGCCCGTTGATCTCGGTCTCTTCGTCGACCCGCAAGCCCATGACCGCCTTGATGATGAACCAGAGCACGAGGCTGGCCACGAAGGTGAACACGCCATAGGCGATAATGCCCGTGAGCTGCGTGCCGATGCTCGCATCACCGTAGAAGATCACGGCGAGCGTGCCCCAAATACCCGCGAACAGGTGCACCGGGATCGCGCCGACCACATCGTCGATCTTGAACTTGTCCAGCAGCGGAACGGCAAAGACCACGATCACACCACCGACGGCACCGATCCAGAGCG
Source organism: uncultured Roseovarius sp. (assembly GCF_947259555.1). GTDB lineage: Bacteria > Pseudomonadota > Alphaproteobacteria > Rhodobacterales > Rhodobacteraceae > Roseovarius. Next base: position 30,584 of record NZ_CAMYMD010000089.1, on the reverse strand, counting down.
CACCAAAGAGCGTGGGCGCCAGCGGTTCGGCGGTGATCGACACGAGGCCAGCCAGGGCACCGTTGAGGACCATCGTGAGGTCAGGCTTTTTGTACATCGCCTGCGTCAGGATGAGCGCGGTGACGGCACCTGCGGCTGCGGCCATGTTGGTGTTGGCAAAGATACGGCTCACGTCAGAGACATCCCCCACCGTGCCCATGGCCAGCTGCGAACCACCGTTGAAGCCGAACCAACCCAGCCACAGGATGAACGTCCCGAGAGTGGCAAGCGCGAGGTTCGAGCCCGGGATCGGGATGACCTTGCCGTCCTTGCTGTATTTGCCGATACGCGGGCCCAGCACGATGGCACCGGCCAGCGCGGCCCAGCCGCCGACGGAGTGCACGACAGTCGAGCCGGCAAAGTCGGAGAAGCCCGCCTCGGACAACCAGCCGCCGCCCCACTGCCAGGACCCCGAAATCGGGTAGAGCACACCGGTCAGCACGATCACGAAGACCAGGAACGGCCACAGCTTGATCCGCTCGGCCAGAGCACCCGACACGATCGAGGCTGTCGCGGCGACAAACACCAACTGGAAGAAGAAGTCCGAGCCGATTGACGCGTAGTCAAGCGCCGCGTCAGCAGCCGCCACCCCAACCGGGTCGAGCACGGTCGTCGAAAAGAATGGACCAACCCAACCGGCAACCATCCATCCATCACCGGGATACATCAGGTTGAAACCGATCAGCCAATACATGATCGCGGCAAAGGAATAGAGCGCGATGTTCTTCGTCATCTGCATGGTGACGTTCTTGGACCGCACAAGCCCGCCTTCGAGCATGGCAAAGCCGGCAGCCATGAAAAAGACAAGAAACCCGGCCATGCAGAACAGCAGAGTTGTCATGATGTACGGGCCGACCTCGTCAAAGCCCGGCGCCGCGTCCTGCGCGAGTGCCAGCTGCGGCAGCGCAATAAGCGGTGCGGCCAGCCAATATTTCAGCATGGAATTCATTTTGTCCGTCCTTTCCCCTGCGCGATCAAAGCGCGTCGTCATTGGTTTCGCCGGTGCGCACACGCACGGCCTGCTGGATGTCGAGCACGAAGATCTTGCCGTCACCGATCTTGCCCGTGCGGGCGGTCTTGGTGATGGTGTCGATCACCTGATCGGCCATACCGGCCGAGACCGCGACTTCGAGTTTGACTTTCGGCACGAAATTCACGGCGTACTCGGCCCCGCGATAGATTTCGGTATGGCCGGATTGAGAGCCGAAGCCCTTGATCTCGGTAACCATCATGCCGCGCACGCCGATTTCGGTCAGCGCCTCGCGGACCTCCTCCAGCTTGAACGGCTTTATCGTTGCAATGATGAGTTTCACGTCTGCCCCTTTCGGTTACGGTGTCTCAGCGCGTTGTTTGCACCCGCAGAAAAGTCTCTGAGCGCAGAGTCTGGAAGGGTGCGGACCGGATTTCGAAGATTTGACCCACCGGTATTGCATTATTTTTGGGCTGATTAATTTTATTGATTAATTTTTGTGCATTTTTGAAACCCATATGTGTGTCTGCCGGGTCTCTACTTTTGCAATCGAGCGTTATACACTGCGTCAAAGGCACAAGTCCGGGCAGGGCGAGCATGAGCAATACAGGACGAAAGAAACCACCTCTGGTGGCCCCGAAGCGCACGCGCAAGGCTCCGGCCAAATCTACGCGCAAACCAAAGGGCAAACCCAAGGCAAAGGCTGGCAGACGGCCAACGCGACGCAGCCGCTCGCGCAACCCTGTCGTGCGCTTTGTCGGCGCGATCCTGCGTTGGGTGATGCGGCTGCTCTGGGGTATCGGCTGGCGCATCACCGCGGTCGTGATGCTTATCGTGGGCATCGCCGTGGGCTATACCTACACCACCCTGCCCGATTACCAGACCCTGCTGGACGGGCGCGCCAAGGGGTCGGTGACACTCATCGACAGCGCCGGCGAGGTCTTTGCCTGGCGCGGCGATCAATTCGGCGGCGTCGTCACCGCCGAAACCGTCAGCCCGCACCTCAAGAACGCGGTGATCGCAACTGAGGACCGGCGCTATTACATGCACCCCGGCGTAGACCCGATCGGCATCGCGAGCGCGATCCGAATTAACCTGCGCGAGGGGCGCGGCCCACTCTCTGGCAACGGCGGCTCAACGATCACGCAACAAGCCGCAAAACTCCTGTGTTTCGGCACGGCCTATGACGAGTCCCAATGGGACAGCGAGGCAGAGTATATCGCGGATTGCCGCCGCACATCGCTCTGGCGCAAGGTCAAGGAAGCCGTCTACGCCCTCGCGATGGAGGCGAAATACACCAAGAATCAGATCCTGTCGGTCTATCTCAACCGGGCCTATCTGGGCGGCGGGGCGTATGGGGCCGAGGCTGCCGCGCAGCGGTATTTCGGAAAATCCGCCGCCAATCTCAACCCGGCCGAAGGCGCGATGATCGCGGGCCTTCTGACCGCGCCCTCCACGCTCGCCCCGACCGCCAACCTAGAGAGATCGCAAAATCGCGCCTCCGTGGTGGTCGGGTTGATGCGGCGCCAAGAGTATCTCAACGATCAGGAAGCGGCCATCGCTCTGGCCAATCCGGCAGAACTGTCAGAGGCCGCCGCGCGGCAGGCGGGCGGATATTTTGCCGATTGGGTCATGGCCTCGGGGCCCGAGTTCTTTACCCGTGACACCACCGAGGATGTCATCATCCGCACCACGCTGGATCAGCGGATTCAACGCGCCGCCGAAGAGGCACTCGCCTATATTTTCGATGAAAAGGTGCGTGACGGTTCCAAGGCGCAGGCCGCCATCGTGGTGATGTCTGCGGACGGTGCCGTGCGCGGCATGGTCGGCGGTCGCAAGACCAAGGTGATCGGGGCGTTCAACCGGGCCACACAGGCCAAGCGCCAGACCGGGTCGGCCTTCAAGCCCTTTGTCTACGGCACCGCGCTGGAACTGGGCTATTCCCATGATGCCACCGTCGTGGACGAGCCCTATTGCCTCGACATCCCCGGCTCAGGCCGCTGGTGCCCCGAGAACTACACCCGCGACTACAAGGGCCGCGTGACCCTGACACAGGCGCTTTCGCAATCGCTCAACATTCCGGCGGTCAAGATCTCCGAAAGTGTCGGGCGGGATCTTGTGCGCAAGGTCGCCAGCGATTTCGGTATCGAGAGCGATCTGGCCGATGGCCCCGCCCTCGCGCTTGGCGCATCCGAAAGCACCCTGATCGAGATGACAGGGGCCTATGCAGGCATCCTCAACGGCGGGTCATCGGTGACGCCCTATGGCCTTGTCGAGTTGAAACTTCTCGGCGAGTCGACCCCTTTGATGGGGACTGGCGGCGGCATCGGAGAGCGCGTGATCCAGGAAAACGCCGCGCGCGAATTGACCTATATGATGAGCCGCGTGATTGATGGCGGCACAGGCGGTCGCGCACGCCTGCCCAACCGCGAGGCGGCGGGCAAGACCGGGACAACGCAGGCCGCCCGAGATGCCTGGTTTCTTGGATTTACCGCCGATTATGTGGCGGGCGTCTGGATGGGCTACGATGACAACACCCCACTCACCGGCGTGACCGGCGGCGGGCTACCGGCTGAAATCTGGCAGGAAACCATGATCCGCGTGCACGAGGGGATGGAGCCCAAACCCCTGCCGATGCTGCGCCCCAAACCGCGGGCCGCTCAGGCAGAACCGGTGCCACAGCGTCGGACCCCCACCAACAATGGCAACCCGATCGAAAACATCCTGCGTGGCATTTTCGGCGGCAATTGAGCCGTCACACCGATATTGGGATCGCCTCAATGCGCGGATATGTTTGATATTTTTCTGCCCCGCGCGATGACAGCACGATGGCAAGGTCATGAAATCACGACGTGGCATAAGCCGCTCGCGCGCCCCGTGCCACAGATCAGCCCGCGCGCTTGAGATCCGCGATCAGCGCATTCACATCGCCATTTCGGCGGTCGAGCATCGCACCAATCTCGGTGCGTTCGCTCAAACGCAGGCTGATGCCCTCGATGATCATGTCGAAAAACAGATCCTTTCCCGAGCGGTCCGACACCAGAAAGCTCACCTCGAACGGCGATTGTCCGCGCAGATAGGCGGTCGATTTGACCTCGTGCCAGGACTTGACCTGCTTGACCGAATTGACCTCGATCCGCCCCCCCACGAACTCGTTGAACCGCTTGCCGTATTTCCGCGCGATATATCCGCGAAACGCTTCGGTGAAGGCACGCAGCTGTGCCGACGAGATCCGATTGGCATCTGCGCCGAGCGTCGAACGTGCAATGATGCTGACATCGGCATAGCGACTGAAAATACGTTCGAAATCCGCAATCATGCCGGACACCGGTTTACCCGAGGCGATGACCCGATTGATATTGCTTACAACCTCGTCCACCAGCGCCTTTGCACGCCGGTCATCAAGCGCCAATGCAGGGCGCGGCAATGCGGCAAGCCCGGTCAGGGCCAGCCCGGCAGTCAGAAACTGGCGGCGGAACATGTTACTCATCATAGGGGTCCTCCAACGTGGCGGATGTGGCCGGGGTGTCATAAGGATCGGCACTCGTGTCGTACGGATCATCATATACACTACCGGACGTGCCGCCGAGTTCAAAGCGGCGGTTTTGCAGGTAGATCGAACGTGACTGCGCATAACTATCGGCACTCTCGTATAGAATCGTGTCGATGGTTTCGCTGAACTTGTCCCGCTTGGACAGGCCCGCCGCCACGCCCGCACCGGTGCCGATCAGGCTCTCTGGCGACTCGAGCAGATAGCTCAGCGGATTGGTGAAGAGATCGACGGCAATGCCCCAGGTATCGCGCTCCGTGGACGGACCCAGGACCGGCAGCTCCACATATGCACCCTCGCGCGCGCCCCAAGCATGCAACGTCTGGCCGAAATCGGCATTGGTGCCGGCTGGCATGCCCATCTCGCTCGCCGGATCAAAGAGGCCGCCCAGCCCCACCGTGGTATTGACCACGAGGCGGGCAGTGTCCTCGATGGCCCCGCGCATGTTGAGCTGAAGCACGCTGTTCACGATATCGCTCGGCAGCGACAGATTGGTCGAGAACCTCACGATCAAGGTTTCGATATCATCGGGAATCGCCGAACTGTAGCCCTTGGCCGCCGGTCGAATGAGCGCCCGGTCAAAACCCCGGTTGAACTCGTGCACTTTACGATTCTGGTCCTCGTAGGGATCGAAGGCGTCCTGTGTCGGCATCGACGGGTCCGGGCGCGCACAGGCCGCAATCAGCATCACACCGGTGAGGGCAATCAGACGCAGGGCGGGCTTGCAAAAGTTTTTGTGGGTTGGCAGCAACAATCTAATATCCACAGGCTAAGAATGGCAAAGGGTTACATAATCGATCATGCCGGCAAACCCATCATCCTTCGCCTCGTCTTCACAATGCTGTGGCAGAATGGTGACATTGGCTGTTATGCAGGGTCAGAGCGTTTCGGCGTTGGTCTAACACATAAAACATGACGACAGGAATTACGATTGGATAAAGCAAGATTAGAGGCCGGACGCGAAGAATTGCGTATGGCGAGGCGCGAGAGCCGTGGACTGTATTGGTTCGTGGGCGTTTTCAGCTTCTTTGTAAACCTCCTGATGCTGACCGGGCCGATTTACATGCTTCAGGTCTATGACCGCGTCCTGAGCAGCCGCTCGGTTGAAACGCTGATCGCCTTGTCGGTTCTGGTCCTGTTTCTCTACTCGATGATGGGCCTTCTGGACTATGCGCGTGGTCGGGTCATGGGACGTGTCGGCGCGCGATTCCAAGCGCGGCTGGACAGGCGCGTTTTCGATGCGGTGATTCGCAAGGCCGCGGTGCAGCCTGACACCAACACCGCCACCGGGCTGCGCGACCTCGAATCGATCCAGCGCCTGATGACATCGCCGGTCCTGCTCGCCATCTTTGACATGCCATGGGCGCCGTTTTTTCTAGCTGCGATCTGGATCTTCCACCCTTGGTTGGGAATCCTCGCGCTGACAGGCGGGGCGATGCTGATCCTCATCACGGTCATCAACCAGATTTTCACCCGGCGACCCACTGGGCAGGCAAACGGCGCCAGCGTGCAGGCCGAAGAGATCTCCGACCAGCTGCGCAACGAGTCGGAAATGATTCAGGCCATGGGCATGCGCGACGCAGCCTTCGATCGCTGGCAACAGGTGCGCGGCCGCGCGCTCTCCACACAGATCGAATCGGCCGATCTCGGCGGCAGCTTCACGACCTCGGCCAAGGCGCTTCGGATGTTGTTGCAATCGGCAATGCTCGGGCTTGGGGCGCTCCTTGTGCTGCGCGGCGAGCTGACACCGGGCGCGATGATCGCGGGTTCCATCCTGCTGGGCCGCGCACTGGCCCCCATCGAGCAGGCGATTGGCCAATGGCCGTTGGTCCAACGCGCGATGAAGGGGTGGGACAGCCTCGCCGAACTCTTGGGCACGGTGCCGCCGGAACAGCCGCGCACACCCCTGCCCCGCCCCAAGGCGCGCCTGGAAATCCAGCAATTGACCGTCGTGCCCCCGGGCGAGAGCCAGGCCGTGCTCAAGACACTGAACTTCAAACTCGAACCTGGGCAGGCCGTGGGCGTCATCGGCCCATCCGGCGCGGGCAAGTCGACACTGGCACGCGCGATCACCGGGGTCTGGCGGCCTGCGGGCGGCAAGATCCGCCTCGACGGTGCCGCGCTCGACCAATATACCCCTTCCGTGCTCGGTCAGCTCATTGGCTATCTGCCGCAGCGCGTTCAGCTCTTCGATGGCACGATTGCCGAGAACATCTCGCGCCTCGCGGCAGAGCCGGATGCCGCCAAGATCGTCGAGGCCGCCAAGAAGGCAGATGCCCATGAGATGATTCTCAAGCTGCCCAACGGCTACGACACCAAGGTGACGGCCAGTGGGGGCCGCCTCTCGGGCGGGCAAATGCAGCGCATCGGGCTCGCACGGGCCATGTACGGCGACCCCGAGATCCTTGTGCTGGACGAGCCGAACTCCAACCTCGACAATGAGGGCAGCGAGGCGGTAAATGCCGCGATCCGCTCGTTCCGTGCCGCGGGCAAGGCGGTGGTCGTGGTGGCGCACCGCCCGGCGGCGATCAAGGATTGCGATTTGCTACTGATGCTCGAACACGGGTCGATGCGCGCCTTCGGGCCACGCGAAAAGGTGATGAAAGACGTGTTGCAAAACCATCAACAACTGGCCGCCGCCGGTGGCATGGGAGGTGTGCGATGACATCTCCCACCAGTGGCGCGTGGTCAGTCCGCAAGCCGATGATCATCGGTGTTCTCGGGCTTTTGCTCTTGGTTGGCGGTTTTGGGACCTGGGCCGTTTTCACGCAGATTTCCGGTGCGATTATCGCGCAGGGGCGTATCGAGGTCGATCAGAACCGTCAGGTCGTTCAGCACCCCGACGGTGGCGTCGTGACCGCCATCAAGGTCAAGGAAAGCGACAAGGTCGAGGTCGGCGAGGTGCTCGTGCGACTCGACCCCACCGAATTGCAGTCGCAATTGTCGATCATCGAGAACGAATTGGCCGAGTTGATGGCGCGCCGCGCGCGTCTTGAGGCAGAGCGCGACAAGGCAGACACGCTCAAATTCGACCCGCTCCTGATCGAACTTGCGGACCGCAACACCGATGCGGCCGAGCTCATGACAGGGCAGGAATCGCTGTTTCGGGCACGGCGCGAAACGGTCGCGGCGGAAATTGACCAGTTGCAAAAGCGCCGTGGCCAGACCACCAACCAGATCGAGGGAATAGAAGCCCAGCAAACCGCGCTGGCGCGGCAGCTTGAATTGATCGAACAGGAACTTGCTGACCAGCAATCCCTGCTCGACCGCGGCCTTGCACAAGCCACACGAGTGCTCAGCCTGCAACGTGAACAGGCCCGTCTGAGCGGATCGATGGGCGATCTGACGGCGCAAAAAGCCGAGGCGCAGGGCCGCATCACCGAGATCGACATCACCATTCTCAAGCTCGGGACGGACCGGCGCGAAGAGGCGATCACCACCCTGCGCGACCTGCAATACCGCGAGATCGAACTGCGCGAGCAACGCCGCGCGCTGATCGAGCAGATGAGCCGGCTGGACATCACCGCACCGGTGTCGGGCGTGGTCTACAATCTTCAGGTATTTTCGCTTGGCGCGGTGATCCGTCCGGCCGATCAGGTTCTCTTCATCGTGCCGCAGGATCGCCCCCTCGTCATCAACGCCCGCGTCGATACCATCCACGTCGACAAGCTCTTCGTCGGGCAGGAGGTCACATTGCGGTTTTCCGCGCTCGATCAACGCACGACGCCCGAACTCTTTGGGCGCGTGACGCAGGTCTCTGCCGACGCCTTCGAGGACGAGGCCACAGGCGCCAGCTACTACCGCGCCGAGGTGGTGCTGAGCGAGGGCGAACAAAAGCGACTACCCGAGGATGTCACGCTCATTCCGGGGATGCCCGTCGAGACGTTCATCCGTACCGCAGACCGTACACCGATCGCCTATCTGGTCAAACCATTCACCGATTATCTGGCCAAGGCGTTCCGCGAATGACCCAAATCGCGCAGGTAGCAGGAATTCGGATTTTATTCCTCGCGCTCTGCGGCTAGCGTCGCCGCGACAGACACCCAATGGAGACACGGATATGAGCCAATTCGAGACCAAACTTGCCGAGATGGGCGTGACCCTGCCCGACGCCCCGGCCCCCGCGGCGAATTACGTCCCCTATGTTCAGGCGGGCGACATGCTGTTTGTATCGGGTCAAATCGCCAAGGACGGCGACACGCTCTTGACCGGCAAGCTGGGCGACAACATGGACGTGCCCGCCGGTGCCGAAGCGGCCAAGGTCTGCGCGATTGCCCTCTTGGCGCAGGTCAAGGCGGCCTGCGGCGGCGATCTTGATCGGCTGGTGCGGGTGGTGAAACTCACTGGTTTCGTCAACTCCACCTCCGATTTCACCCAGCAACCGGCGGTGATAAACGGTGCTTCGGATTTCATTGGCGAGGCATTGGGCGATGCGGGCAAACACGCGCGCGCCGCCGTGTCGGCCCCGTCGCTGCCATTTGGTGTCGCGGTCGAGATCGACGGGGTCTTCCAGATCCGATGACCTCCCTGCCCGAGGCGTTCCGCCGCGTGCCCTTGGCGCATCGCGGCTTGCACGACGTGACCGGGGGGCGACCCGAAAATTCGCGCGCCGGGATCACGGCGGCGATTGCGTGGGGGTATGGCATCGAGATTGATCTGCAACTCAGCCGGGACGGTCGGGCAATGGTCTTTCACGACTACGACCTTGGTCGCCTGACAGGCGACACCGGCCCCGTTCGGCAACGCGACGCGGCGGCGCTTGCGGACCTGCCGTTGCTTGGTGGCAAAGAGGGTATTCCGGACCTGTCCGAGGTTCTCACCCTCGTCGACGGCCGCGTGCCCCTGCTCATCGAGTTGAAGGATCAGCACGGCCAGATGGGCAACACCGACGGCGCTCTCGAAAACGCGACAGCAGAGGCGCTGACTCAATATACCGGGCCGGTTGCAGTGATGTCGTTCAATCCGCACATGGTGGCGCGGATGGCAATTCTGGCACCAGACATCCCGCGTGGCCTGGTGACCTGTGGCTACACGCCGGACGATTGGCCCTTGCTCAGGCCAGAGACGCGAAACCGCCTGCGCGACATCCCTGATTTCCGCGCAACCGGCGCGGATTTTGTCAGCCACGACATAAAGGATCTGGATCGTCCGATACTGAGACACCTGCGCGCCGATGGTGCCGCCATCCTGTGCTGGACAGTGCGCTCTCCAGAGGCCGAGGCGCGCGCCCGCGTCCACGCGCACAATATCACGTTCGAGGGCTACAGGCCCGCTATCCCGGCTTGATCCCGCGCCTGGATGTCCCAGATAGAGCCAGGGATTGACCGGGGTCTTTTGACATGAGCCAAAGCGACATCACACTCAGCCTGCACGAACGGATCGCCGACATTCCGGCTCAGGTCTGGGATGCCTGCGCCTGCCCCGAGGCGGCGGAGGGCGGCCGCCCCGAGGACCCATTTACCACACATCGCTTCCTCAAGGCGCTCGAAGACAGCCGCTCGGTCGGCACCGGAACGGGCTGGCACCCGCATTACATGACGGCAGAGGCCGGCGGCGAGGTGATTGCCTGCGCGCCGCTTTACCTCAAGGCGCACAGTCAGGGCGAATATATCTTCGACCATAACTGGGCCCACGCCTATGAGCGCGCGGGCGGACGGTATTATCCCAAGTTTCAGGTGGCGGTGCCGTTCACGCCCGTAACCGGGCGGCGTTTCCTGACCCGCCCAGGCTTCGAAGAGACAGGTCGCGCGGCGCTGGTGCAAGGCGCGGTCGAGGTGGCCGAGCGCAACGGCATTTCCTCGCTTCACCTGACCTTTTGCACCGAAGCCGAAGCCGACGCGGCGTCGGCTATGGGCCTCCTGCGCCGCCGCAACCAGCAATATCACTGGCTCAATCGTGGCTATCCGGATTTCGCCGGGTTCCTCGCGGATCTGTCGTCCCGCAAACGCAAGACGATTCGCAAGGAACGGGCCCGCGCGCAGGATTTCGGCGGCGAGATACTGGCGCTGACGGGCGATGATATCCGCCCCGAGCACTGGGATGCCGTTTGGACCTTTTATCAGGACACCGGCGCGCGCAAATGGGGCACGCCTTACCTGACACGCGCCTTTTTCGAATGCGCACACGAGAGCTTGCGGGACGATATTCTGCTGCTCCTCGCCATGCGCGACGGTCAGCCGATCGCAGGCGCGATGAACCTGATTGGCGCCTCGGCCCTCTATGGCCGGTACTGGGGCTGCATCGAGGACTACCCCTGCCTGCATTTCGAGCTGTGCTATTACCGCGCCATCGAATTTGCCATTGATCATGGGCTGCAAAGGGTAGAGGCTGGCGCACAAGGAGAGCATAAGCTGGCGCGTGGCTATCTGCCCGTGCCCACGCATTCGCTGCATTGGTTGCGCGATGCGGGGTTTGCCGAGGCCGTCGCCCAGTATCTGCAGGCCGAGCGCATTGCCGTCGATGAGGATATCGAAATTCTCACCGGCTATGGCCCATTCCGAAAACCCGCGATGGAGGATCACGAATGACCGAAAAACTGAGTGACACCGCACGCAAGACCACCCTTGAGCCCCTGCTCGAAAACGGCTGGGCCTTGGCCGAGGGTCGCGACGCAATCCACAAGACATTCAAGTTCGCCAATTTCGTAGAGGCCATGGGCTTTATGACCCGCGCCGCGATCTGGGCCGAGAAATGGGACCATCATCCCGAATGGTTCAATGTCTACAACAAGGTCGAGATCACGCTCACCACGCATGACGTGGGCGGCCTCAGTGCCCTGGACGTCAAGCTCGCCCGCAAGATCGACGGCCTGATCGGGTGACTCTCATCCCGATCCGTCGTTAAAACGCGCGCCCTGGGGCCAGGCCCCAGGGCCTCGTTCATCGCACCCGGCATCTGCCGCGACCAGACCGGATCGCGCACATCAAAGCAGCATCACGCCACGCCGGATAAGATTCGCGCCTGCGATCAGCAGCACCCACAGCGTCACCTTTCGAAATGTCGCCTGATCGAACCGGTCCTGTAGCCAGAAGCCCAGCCCGATACCGACAAGCGCCGGCGGCACCAACCCGAGCGAGAGCGGGAGCGTTTCGGCGCGCAAGACCCCCGAGCCGATGTGCGAGCCAAGCAAGAGCACCGCGCCCAGTCCGTAGATCACGCCCTGCACGCGCATCTGTTCGCGCTTTTCCGCGCCGCGCGCCATCAGCATCGCCACGGTCGGCGGTCCCCAGATGCCCGATAGCCCCCCGAAGAGTCCGGCCAGCGCGCCCATCCCGGCCTCGCCGCGCGCGCCCCCCTCGGACGACAGGCGCAGGCCGCGTCCCAGCAACGTAGAGAGCGCATAGGCGGTAATGAGCGGCCCGATAAAGAGGAACATCGCGGCGGGCGGCAGGCGCGGCACCGCCTGGGCCGCCAGCACCATGACCGCCCCGCCTGCCACCAGAAACACCCGGAACCGCGCGACCGAGGCAAGCGCCGCGCCGACGCCCTGCCGCAGCGCCTGCCAAAGGTTCGTGGCGAGCGTCGGCAGAATCAACCCGGCCAGCGCGAGGTCGGGCGGCATCATGGTGCTGAGGCCCGCGATCAGCACCGTTGGCATGGCGAACCCCACCACCCCCTTGACCAGTCCCGCGCAGATCGCCACGCCAAAGGCGAGGCTCCAGCCCCAGAGCGGGCCTATATCGAAAAACATCTCCATGTCTGGTGTGGTAGCATGTCGGTAGCGCCGCAGTGCAAAAAATCAATACGCAACTTTAGATCAAAAACCTGCGACAATTGGCATAATAGTTGCGCTGCACCTGCATAATAGATAAAAGGCACCAGATCAGGAAAAGGATGCGATTCATGGCACATGACGGACAGGATATTGCAATGGCCCAGCCGACGATTCTGGATGACCTATTAGCGCTGACCGGTGCGGCGGTTGCCCCGGTCGAGACCGTGCTGGAGCGCGCAAAATCCTCTGTCGCCGATCTGGTCACTGTCGATGGCCGGGTCTCGGGTAGCGCGATCGAGGCGCATCAGACGGCCGCGCACGGGTTGGCATGGCTGGCCACCTATGTCGAATCCCTGCGCCAGATGCAGAACTGGGCCACCCGGCTGCAGGAGCAGGGCCAGTTCGGCGAAGTGGAGCAACTCATTCACCAGATCGCATTCGGCGAATACCTGCATCAGATCGCCGGCGGTATCCAGATGAACCAGGGCGAGGTGGTGCGCCTGCAGGATCTGGGCCTTGGCTGGGATGCGCTCAGCGGTTTCCAATGTGCCGAGGTGCAGGCCCTGATGGCGCGTGGCAACAGCCAGGCCGCACGCACCCGGCTGGTGGAGTTGATGCAGGAACGCGCCGCCGAGATCACCGTCGGGCGCAGCGGGCTCGATGATGAGCTTGAGATGATCCGCGAACAGTTCCGCCGCTTTGCCGTGGAAAAGGTCGAGCCGTTTGCCCATGAGTGGCACCTCAAGGATGAGTTGATCCCGATGGAGATCATCGAGGAATTGGCGGAAATGGGTGTCTTCGGCCTGACCATCCCCGAGGAATTCGGCGGGCTCGGCCTGTCCAAAGCGTCGATGTGCGTGGTCTCGGAAGAGCTGTCGCGCGGTTATATCGGGGTTGGCAGTCTTGGCACCCGCTCGGAAATCGCCGCCGAACTGATCCTTGCCGGGGGCACGCAAGAGCAAAAGGAAAAATGGCTTCCCAAGCTGGCCAGTGCCGAGACGCTGCCGACCGCCGTATTCACCGAACCCAACACCGGCTCTGATCTTGGCGCCCTGCGCACCCGCGCGGTGCGCGATGACAATGGCGACTGGAACGTCACCGGCAACAAGACCTGGATCACCCATGCCGCGCGCACTCATGTGATGACGCTTCTGGCGCGCACGGTGCCCGACACCACCGATCACCGGGGCCTGTCGATGTTCCTCGCCGAGAAAGAGCCCGGCACGGATGAGGCCCCCTTCCCGACGGCGGGTATGACCGGCGGCGAGATCGAGGTGCTGGGGTATCGCGGCATGAAGGAATACGAGCTTGGCTTCGACAATTTCCACGTCAAGGGCGAGAACCTCTTGGGTGGCGAAGAGGGCAAGGGCTTCAAGCAGCTGATGGAGACCTTCGAGAGCGCCCGCATCCAGACCGCTGCGCGGGCCATCGGCGTCGCGCAATCGGCGCTCGATGTGGCGATGAAATACGCGCAGGATCGCAAACAGTTCGGCAAGCCGCTGATCGCCTTCCCGCGCGTCTCGGGCAAGCTGGCGATGATGGCGGTGGAGATCATGGTGGCGCGTCAGCTGACCTATTTCTCGGCCTGGGAAAAGGACAACGGCCGGCGCTGTGATCTGGAGGCCGGGATGGCCAAGCTGCTTGGCGCACGTGTGGCATGGGCGGCTGCGGACAACGGCTTGCAAATCCACGGTGGCAACGGGTTCGCGCTGGAATACACGATCAGCCGGATCCTGTGCGACGCGCGGATCCTCAATATCTTCGAGGGTGCTGCGGAGATCCAGGCACAGGTGATTGCACGCAGATTGCTTGGGTAGTCTTGGCCTTGAGCGGACATTCGATTGAAGCAACTGCGCGGAACAAGGCCGAAGGCCGCCGCGCATCGCCGTGCCGCCCCCCGGCGCGGCGATTTGGCTGCAACCTGCGCTGCGCTCTGATGTTTTCCGGGCTTGGCTGGCATTAAGTACTGCCAAACTAACGTTGGATCGCCACACCGCGGCACGACGATGCGCGGCTCACGGCAACGTCCGCTCCAGGCCACAACCATCCCCATCAATCCGGCTGAAAGATCGCACCCGCCTGCAACGCGCGCCCCGTGCGCCAGATCAGTCCTGCGATGATGACGCAGAGCACAGCCAGGAGTCCCAGCCCGATCAATCGATGCCCCGCAGACCCGGTTTCCTGGGCATGCGCAAGGCTGGCAAGCGTCGCCCCCGCAACCGGAAAGCTAAGCGCCCAAAAGGCGAGCGAAAAGGGCAATTTCAACAGCTTCGGCAACTGTATCGCCACGATCAGCGCAAAGAGATAGGCGCAGTTCAGCAGAACCCGCGCGAATTCATCCACCCCGCCAACGAGCGCCACCCAGGCGAGATAGCCCACCGACGGCGGCGCGATCAGGATCACCAACGAGGGCTGCAACCGCTCGGGCAATGGGTCGTGAAAGATCAGCCGGTTCATCACCAGCACCAGCATCACTATCCAGAAGATCAGCCCGACGCTGGTAAAGAACCAGCTGATCTCGATATAGCCCAGAGGCACGCCCGCGATGGCCACGATCACGTTGCCGACGGCGGGGATGAACCAGGCGGGCGACAGATGGCCGTGCTGGAAGGCGCGCGCGCCGATCCAGCCATTCACCACCGCGAGCGTCAGCCCCAGTTGCATCGGCACTGCGACCAGCCACATCGCCCGCGCCAGCCCCGGATAGGGCACCAGCATGACGATGGACATCAACACGAGCGCAATGGAAATCGCCGGGAAAAACGCGAGTTTCACGGGATGCTGCCATTCGGCCTGCACGGCACCAGGATGGCGCAGAAGCTTGGCCAGATAGCCTAGGGCGATCGCGGCAAAGATGCCCATGGTGAACCAATGCGTCACGGCCGAGGCGACATGGCCCAGCCCCAACGCCGCCTCGCCCGCGCGCAGCGCAAGGGTAAAGCCGCACAGCCCCATCACCACGGTAAAGAGCGTCACCGGCATGTGTTGCAGACGGCTACCGGCCATGCCGCTCACTCCGCCGCGCCGATGCTCAGATGCAGCGGGGCAAGGCCGTCGACCTCGCCAAGCAGCACATTGCCGGGGACCACCGGGCCGACGCCTGCGGGCGTGCCGGTATAGATGAGATCACCCGGTTGCAGATGGTAAAACCGCGACAGATGCGCGATGATCTCGGGCACGGACCAGACCATGTCCGACAGCCACGCCTCTTGCGTCACCCTGCCGTCCACCGCCAGCCGGATCGCCTGGTCGCCGATCTCGCCAAAATCTGCCTTCGGCGTGATCGCGGCGATGATGGCAGCCTGTTCGAAATCCTTGCCCAGATCCCAGGGGCGGCGTGTCTCCTTGGCGGCACCCTGCAGGTCGCGGCGGGTGAGGTCGATGCCGCAGGCATAGCCGTAGACCGCCGCCATCGCCTCGGTCTCGCTGACCCGGAAGGCAGGCGCGCCGATGGCCACGACGAATTCCATCTCATGATGGCAGTCGCTTGTCTCCAGCGGATAGGGGATCGTTGCCCCCGACAGGCAGATGTCATGCGCCGATTTGTTGAAATACCACGGCGCCTCGCGGTCCACCTCGTTGCCCATCTCGGCGGCGTGGGCAGCATAGTTTCGCCCGACGCAAAAAATCCGCCGCACCGGAAAGGCCCCGGCCTCGCCTTCGACCGGGACAAGCGGGGCGGCTGGAACGGTGAATAGCGGGTCAGTCATGGTGAACTCCGGGGCAAGCGGTTGAAATCGCGCCTGTTATGCGCCCCGCGCACGGCCTTGTCAAAGCACTGGCTCAGCCCGCGCGCAGGCCCCGCGACCAGACCCCGCGCAGGGCGGGCGCGTCGCCGCGCACAGAGAAGCGGATCAGATCGGCCCGCGTGCCCACCTCCAGCCGCCCGCGATCCGTCAGCCCCACGGCGCGCGCCGGGTTCATGGTGACGGTGGCCAGCCCGCGTGCCATGTCGCCCCAGCGATCCCCTAGCTGCACCGCCGCCAAGAGAAGCGCCGAGGGCACGTAATCCGAGGACAGGATGTCGAGATGTCCGAGATCGGCCAGATCGCTGGCAGCGACATTGCCGGAATGCGACCCGCCCCGGATCAGGTTGGGCGCGCCCATGATGACTGAGATGCCACAGGCATGACAGGCGCGGGCGGCCTCAATCGTGGTGGGAAACTCCGCCAGCCGGATGCCGTGGCCATGCGACACCGCGACCTGCGCCTCGGTGGTGTCGTCATGGCTCGCCAGAACTGCGCCATAGCGGGCGGCATGGGCCACGGCGGCGGCCTCATGCCGGTCGCCATGGGCGGCGCGCAGCGCCTTCAATTGCGCGATATGGGCCTCGAATTCGGCGTCATTCAAGGCGTGCTTGCCCTTCATATAGGCTTCGAGCTTGGTCAGGTCTCGAAACTGCCGCTGCCCCGGCGTGTGGTCCATCAGGCTGACGATGCCAACGCGGTCCTCAGGCCCGAATTCCTCCATCTCCTCTTCCAGCGTCTCGGAACAGACCTCGGCACGCAAATGCAGGAAATGGCTGATCTTGAGCGCGTCCCCGGCGCGCAGGCTCAGGAGTTCATCGGCCAGCCCGCGCGCATATTTCTTGTAGCGCCCGGCCCCGGTGGGCACCGACCCCACGCGCATCGCGTCGAACACCGTGGTGATGCCGGTGCTGGCCAGTTCCGCGTCATGGGCGAGGATGGCGGCGTTATGCGGCCAGTCGACCTTGGGGCGCGGTTGAATATGTCGCTCCAGATTGTCAGTATGCAGCTCGACCAGGCCGGGGGCGAGGTAATCACCGCCGCAATCCACCGCACCCAATGGCACCGCCGTGCCGGTGTCGATGGCTGCGATCTGCCCGTCCGCCACATGCAGCGCGCCGGGGCGCACCTCACCCGGCAGGACCAACAACGCATTGGCGAGAATGAGGTTTTCTGTCATGTCACTGTCACGCTTTCCTGGCAGAGGGCGTCAAACCGATGAGTGTGCCCATGCAATTCACCCGCTACGCTGTCTATTACACGCCGCCCGAGACGGCGTTTTCGGAGTTCGGCGCAGCCTGGCTGGGTTGGGATGCGGCCCGAGGCACTGCAGTCGCGCATCCCGAGGTGGCAGGCCTGCCCGCGCCCGTGGCCGAGATCACCGAGACCCCGCGCAAGTACGGGCTGCATGCCACGATGAAACCGCCGTTCCAGCTGGCCGAGGGTCAGGACGAGGCCGCATTGCGAGGTGCGTTTTCGCGGTTCTGCGCGCAGGCGCAACCGGTTCTGCTCGATGGCCTCACCGTCACCGCGCTTGGCCGGTTCTTGGCGTTGATGCCCGAGGGGGACACCACCGCGCTCGATGCGCTCGCCGCCCAGACCGTGCGCGCGTTCGAGCCGTTTCGCGCCCCGCTCTCGGAGGCGGACCTGGCCCGCCGCCGCGCCGGCGGGCTGAGCCCCGATCAGGAGGCGCGGCTGATGAAATGGGGCTATGCGCATGTGATGGAGGGATTCCGCTTTCACATCACGCTGACCGGAAAGCGGCCGAAATCCGAGTTGCCCGTGCTGCGCGATATCCTCACGGCGCAGGTCCTGCCGCTCCTGCCGCGCCCCTTCCCCATTGATGCGCTGTCGCTGATGGGCGAGGATGCGCAAGGCCGGTTTCACCTGATCGCGCGTCATGTCTTTACCCCGTAGACCAGCTTGATCGCCCGCTTGGCGAGCCGCCCGACAGGCGCATCGGTGTCGAGCGTCACCACCGGCCACGCACCGTCGGGCAGGGCGATGTCCGCCCCCTCCAGCCGTTCCGCGATATCGTCGGCCGCCTCGCGCCCGCGTGCAGCCAGACGCGCGACCAGCACCTCGGGCACCGCCGTCAGATGCAGCACGATCAGGCGCGGATAGCGCGCCTGCGCCTGCGCCAGCACGCCGCGCGACAGGTTGACCAGCAGATCGCGCCCCGCGCCGAGATCCATGCAGATGCCCACCGGCACCCCGTAGCGCAGCCCATGCGAGCGCCAGTCGAGGGCAAAGCCGCCCTCCTTGCGGCGCACCTCGAATTCGGCCTCGGTCACCGGCTCATGCCCCTCGCCGCCATCATCGGCGGGCCGGGTGATGACCCGGCGCACCCGGCGCAGGCCGGGGCGCTCGGCCACCATCGCGCGCATCAGCGTGTCCTTGCCCACGCCCGAGGGGCCGACCACGGCAATGAGACGGCCCTTTTTCATGCCGCCTGCCCCGGGGCAAAGGCGCCCACATCGACCTCGCGGTCGCAGACCCGGCCGCGCGCGGCCTCGTCGTGAAAGATGCCGATGATCGCGGCACCGCGCGCCTTTGCCTCTTCGATCAGCGTCAGAACCACCTCGCGATTGGCGGCATCGAGGCTGGCGGTCGGCTCATCCAGCAGAAGTGCTGGAAAGGCGTGGGCAAAGCCGCGCGCGATGTTTACCCGCTGCTGCTCGCCCCCCGAAAACGTCGTCGGACTGAGCGACCACAGCGCCTGAGGGATGTTGAGCCGCGCCAGCAGCGCCTCGGCCCGCGCGATGGCGTCCGCCCGCGCCACACCAAGGGTCAGGAGCGGCTCTGCCACCACCTCGCGCGTGGGCACGCGCGGCACGACGCGCAGGAACTGGCTGACATAGCCGAGCGTGTCGCGCCGCAGTTGGATGATCTCACGCGGGGCGGCACCGGCTATGTCGGTCTCGCCCACCATGATCCGGCCCGCACTGGCGCGGTAATTACCGTAGATCATCCGCATCAGCGTGGATTTGCCCACCCCCGATGTGCCGGTCAGCGCCACGCACTCACCGCGCGCCACCCGCAGATGCGCGCCCGTCATCACCGGGATCACCGCGCCGCCCTGATTGTGCAGGGTAAAGCTCTTGCCCAGACCTTCGATCTCGATCATCGTATCCGTCCCTTTCCCGCCCCGCTCAGACCTGCAACACGCTCGACACCAGCAGCTGCGTATAGCCATGCTGCGGATCATCAAGCACCTGATCGGTCAGCCCGTCCTCGACGACGCGGCCATCCTTCATCACCATCAGCCGGTCGGCGAGCAGGCGCACCACCGCCAGATCATGCGTCACGATGACCGCCGAAAGGCCCATCTCGCGCACCAATCCGCGCAAGAGGTCGAGCAGCCGCGCCTGCACGCTCACATCAAGGCCGCCGGTGGGCTCATCCATGAACACCAATCGCGGGCCGGTCACCAGATTGCGGGCGATCTGCAACCGCTGTTGCATGCCCCCCGAAAACGCCTGCGGTTTGTCATCCACGCGGTCGGCGGCGATCTCGACCCGTCCCAGCCAATCCACCGCCTGTTCGCGGATCTCGCCAAAATGCCGCGCGCCCACCGCCATCAGCCGTTCGCCCACATTGCCGCCCGCCGAAACCCCCATGCGCAGCCCATCACGCGCGTGCTGGTGAACAAACGCCCAATCGGTGCGCATCAGCATGCGCCGTTCCGGCTCGGACATGGTCAGCGTGTCGCGCGGGCCGTGTAGCTGCGTGTCGAAAATCACCTCGCCCCGGTCGGGCGGCAGATGCCCGGCAAGGCACGACAGAAGCGTCGACTTGCCCGAGCCACTCTCGCCGACGATGCCCATCACCTCGCCGGGGTAGAGATCGAACCCGACGTCCTCGCAGCCGCGCCGCGCCCCGTAGAATTTCGCGATGTCGCGGACCTGCAACAGCGGAGTCATGCGGCACCCTCCTCATAGGGCGCACCCTGCGCGCCGACATGGCCCGCCGCACGGCGCGACCGGCAATAATCGGTGTCGGAACAGACGAACATCCGCCCCCCGGCATCATCCACGATCACTTCATCGAGATAGCTGTCGGAGGCCCCGCACAGATCGCAATCGTAATCGGCCTTGCTGGGCTCGAACGGGTGATCCTCGAAATCGAGACTGACAACTTGGGTATAGGGCGGCAGCGCGTAAATCCGCTGTTCGCGCCCCGCACCGAACAGCTGGATCGCCGCCATGCCCAGTTTCGGATTGTCGAATTTCGGGATCGGCGACGGGTCCATGACATAGCGCCCCTCGACCTTGACGGGATAGGCATAGGCGGTGGCGATGGCGCCGTGCTGGCTGATATCCTCGTAGAGCTTCACATGCATGAGACCATATTCCTCAAGGCTGTGCATCTTGCGGGTCTCCAGCTCCGACGGCTCCAGAAAACGCAGCGGTTCCGGGATCGGCACCTGGTAGACAAGGATCTGATCCTGGCTCAGCGCCTCCTCGGGGATGCGGTGGCGGGTCTGGATCAGGCTCGCCCGCGCGGTTTCCTCAGTGGTGGCGACCCCGGCAGTCTTCTCAAAGAATTTGCGGATCGACACCGCGTTGGTGGTGTCATCCGCGCCCTGATCGATCACCTTGAACGTGTCATCGGGGGTCAGGCAGGCGGCAGAGACCTGCACGCCACCGGTGCCCCAGCCATAGGGCATCGGCATCTCGCGGCTGGCAAAAGGCACCTGATAACCGGGGATCGCCAACCCCTTGAGAATGGCCCGACGGATCATCCGCTTGGTTTGCTCGTCGAGATAGGCAAAGTTGTAATCGGTCATAAAAGCCCTCGTTCCCGCAGGTTGGCGCGCAGGTCGTCCGCCCCCGTGAAATGATGCGCCTGCCAGCCGGCGGCCCGCGCGCCTTCGACATTGGCGGCGCTGTCGTCGATGAAAAAACAGCGCTCTGCGGTGGCACCGGCACGGTCGCACAGGAGGTCGAAGATTGCGCAGTCGGGTTTGACCATCCCCTCGTGACCAGACACGACAATGCCCTCGAACATATCCATCAGTTCAGGATGCAGACGGGGGGCCTCGGGCCATGTCTCGGGCCCCCAATTGGTCAGCGCCCACGGTGCGTGACCACGCGCGCGCAAGTCTGCCAGCAGCTGCCAACTCCCCACGATCTTGTCGCGGATGGTCAGGTGAAACCGGTCAAAGAACCCGTCCATCAGATCGGCATGCTGCGGGTGCAGCGCGGCAATCGCCGCCACAGCCTCGGCACGGCTGCGGCCCCGGTCCTGCTCATAATTCCAGTCATAAAACCCGATCCGTGCAAAGAACGCGTCTATCTCGGCATCATCCGCAAAGGCATGGCGAAAGGCCGCCTGCGGCTCCCACCGGATCAGGACATTGCCCAGATCGAAAACCGGGGTCATGGCATCCCCCGCTTCACTGTTCCCAAAATACTCATTCTGCGGCCTCCCACCGGGTGCTGCCCTCGGCCTCGCAGCGCAGTTTACGCACCAGTTCCAACTCAGATTGAAAATCCACGTAATGCGGCAGCTTGATATGCTCCAAAAACCCCGTCGCCTGGATGTTGTCGGCATGCATCAGCACGAATTCCTCGTCCTGCGCGGGTGCGCCCTGATCCTCCTCGCCCAGTTCCTTCCAGCGCAGCGCGCGGTCGACCAGCGCCATGGCGATGGCCTTGCGCTCGGTCTGACCGAAGACCAGCCCATAGCCCCGGGTGAATTGCGGCGGCTCGGTTTTCGAGCCCTTGAACTGGTTGATCGTTTCGCATTCGGTCAGGGTGATTTCGCCCAGCTCGATGGCAAAGCCCAGTTCGGGGATGTCCATCTCCACCGACACGGCCCCGATCCGCAATTCGCCGACAAAGGCGTGGTTGCGGGCATAGCCGCGCTGCGTGGAATAGGCGAGCGACAGGATAAAGCCCTCGTCGCCGCGCGTCAGCGCCTGCAGGCGCAGGGCGCGGTCGGCGGGCAGTTCCATCGGTTCGCGGGTGAGGTCCGGCGGGGTGGCATCGCTTGGCGCCTCGTCCTCGATCAGCCCCTCGCGGTTCAGATAGCCCATGATATGCGGCGTCGGGCCGGGCTGTGGCGGGGCCTCGGGGGCGTCGGCCACCTCGCCCTCGGCGGCCAGTTTGAAATCGAGCAGGCGATGCGTGTAATCGAATGTCGGCCCCAGCACCTGACCGCCCGGCGCATCCTTGAAGGTGGCCGAGATGCGCCGGTCGCAGCGCATCGCAGAGGTCTCCACCGGGTGCGAGGCGCCAAAGCGCGGCAGCGTGGTGCGATAGGCGCGAATGAGGAAAATCGCCTCGATCAGATCGCCGCGCGCCTGCTTGATGGCGAGGGCGGCAAGGTCGGGGTCGTAGAGCGAGCCTTCGGCCATCACGCGGTTGACGGCGAGGCTCAACTGCTCACGGATTTGCGCGACGCCCAGTTCTGCGACAGAAGTATCGCCGCGCCGCTCCTCGGCAAGCCAGGCATGGGCGTTATCGATGGCGCGTTCGCCCCCCTTGACCGCGACATACATCAGCTTGCCTCCACGCGGGTCGTGCGCGGCAGGGCCGCAAGGCGGTCGCCACAGGTGAAGAGGAAATCGAGCCCCAGCGGAAACTGCCGCGCATTGGCCTGAAACGCCGCCGACTCGGGCAGCGAGAGCGCCGCCGTATCTGCGATCCCCGGCCCGGTCAGCCGCGCACCGGTGGCCTCCAGCCGCTCCATCTCGACGATCAGCGTGGCCGAACGGTCGGGATACTCGGACGTGCCCACCGCGTAGTCGTCGAGTGGCATGAGCGCCTCCCATGTGCCTATCGCGAACATCGCCTCGGCCCGCGTCACCAAGGGCGCGCCGGTGTGAAAGGTGATCCAGTCGCGCACCCCCGCGCAATCGGCCGTGCCCGCCAGATACACCGGCGTTTCCGGGTCGCACAGCGTGAGCAGCACCGTGCCCGCCGCGACCGACAGCGGGGCGGGTGGCGTGGCCCCCGCCACGTCTTCGATCGTGCCGGGCCGGGCCATCACGCGCATGATGGCGCGAAAGGCATGGGCCGCCTCGACCGGAGGGGCCGCGAATCCACCACTCAGGGTGTCTGCCTGCATCAGTCCTCTCCCCGCATCATGGTAAAGAAATCCACCTTGGTGGCGGCGGCACGGGCGGCACGGGCGGTGCAGCGGGCGTCCTCGGCCTCCTGCAAAGGCGTGAGCACCACCGCGCGCGCGGTGTCTTTCGTACCGCCCTGCATCAGCGCATCAACGAGCGCGGCCTGTGTCGCATGACGCTTGCCACGGCCCTGCACATAGCCATGTCCAACGGTGCCATCCGCCAGCCGCACCGCGCAGCGCGTCACCGTCATCTCGCCCAGATTGAACGGCGCGCCGGTCGCCCCGGCACGGCCCCGCACCATCACGCCGCCCACCTCGGGCGGGCGCAGATAAGCATAATCGGGGGCAAGCCCGGCCTCGGACCAGAGCCGGTCCAGATCATCGGCGGGCGCGCGAGCCAAGAGACCCATCCATGCCTTGCGCTCGGTTTTGTCGGTCATGCAGACACCTTGCGGATTTGTCGATATTCCTATACAACTAGACAAATAACTACCTGAACCCGCCCTCCTGAACAAGCCTGCAACCGGTGAAATTTCTGTGACATGACCCGCGACAAACCCGATGCGCTGTGGCGCGCGATCCATGACAGCCTGAACGCGGATATTGCGGCGGGGCGTTACGGGCCCGGTGACAAACTGCCCACCGAGGCGGCACTCGCGGCGCGGTTCGGCGTCAACCGGCATACCGTGCGCCGCGCACTTGGGGCGCTGTCAGAGGCGGGGACGATCTTTACCCGGCGCGGCGCAGGCGCGTTTGTCGCGCATCGGCCAACCGATTATCCGATCGGCACACGGGTGCGCTTTCACCAGAACCTGCGCGCGGCCGGCCGCCTGCCGGGCAAGGAGATCCTCGCACAGGAAACCCGCGTGGCAGACGCGGCGGAAGGCGAGGCGCTCGGGCTCAGCCTTGGATCAATGGTGCATGTCTGTGACGGGCTGTCACTGGCCGACGGCATGCCCGTCGCCACCTTTCGGAGCACCTTTCCGGCAGCGCGGTTCCCCGATCTGCCAGAGGCACTGGCCCGCCTCACATCGGTCACGGCGGCGCTCGCCGAGCAGGGGATTGCGGATTACACCCGCGCCTGGACCCGGCTCAACGCAAAGCTTGCCAGCCCCACGCAGGCGCTCCATTTGCAACTCTCCCCCGGCGCGCCGATCCTGCGCACGACGGCGGTCAATGTCGATCCCGACGGGCAGCCCATCGAATACGGGCGCACATGGTTCGCAGGGGACCGGATCACTCTCTCGTTGGTGGATCAATAAAACCCGTCAAAGCTGAAAAGTGTCATGGCGGCGTCACATCGCAGGCTTAATTCAGCTCGTGTATTCAATGCGCTCTTTGACCAAGCCCTTTTCAGCACCAAAAGGCGGCCCATCGTGGCCGCCTTTTCCGTTTCAGCCCCGGTATTTCTCAAGAAACGCCCCGGCCTCCAGCCGGCGGAAATCCTGCAGAGCCGCACGCAGCCGCAGATGATCCCAATCCCACCACGCCAATGCGATCATCCGCTCCGCGAGATCAGGGGCCAGCCGTGCGCGCAACGGCTTGGCGGGCACTCCCGCCACGATCATGTAGGGCGCCACATCCCGTGTCACCACCGCCCCCGCCGCGATCACCGCACCGTGGCCCACCGTCACCTCGGGCTTGACCTGCGCGTTATGCCCGATCCAGGTGTCATGCCCGATCCGCGCCACCCGCGCACGGCGCTTCTCGAACCAAAGCACATCGTCTTCGGTATCCTCCCAATAGCTGGCGGAGCGATAAATGAAATGATGCAAGGACGCGCGATCCAGCGGATGATCGGTCGCCCCCACCCGCACGTAACTCGCGATGTTGGCAAAGCGGCCGATCTCGGCATTGGCCAGATCGCAGGCGCGGTCGCAATAAGAGTAATCCCCCATCGCCACATGGGCGAGACGGCTGCCGCGCCCGACCTCGGTCCAGGCCCCGAACTCGCAATCGGTGATCTCGCAGTCGGGATGAATCACCGCCCCGTCAAAGTGCAATCTCGGCATGGGGTGCTCCACAAGAGAATTATTCCTCCGGCGGGGGTATTTGGACCAAGAAGAACACCGACATGCTTCATCTTGCCCCAAATATCCAAATTCGCCGGTTCAGTGCCCGCTATCATCCGAGGAAATGAGCCGTCGCCGCAACCAGCCCGACACCGTGTCCATCACCATCACCATGATCAGGATGAGAATGATGTAATAGCTCACCTCTTCCCAGTCCTTCTGCGTGATCATCGCCTGTGTCAGCAACAACCCGATGCCGCCACCGGTGATCGCGCCGATGATGGTGGCGCTGCGGGTGTTGGATTCGAGGTAATAGAGCAGCTGGCTCAGCAGGATCGGGGTGATCTGCGGGATGACGCCGAAGCGGTAGCGTTGCAGCAGCTTCGCCCCGGTGGATTGGACCCCCTCTATCTCGCGCTTGTCGACGTTCTCCAGCGCCTCCGAGAAGAGCTTGCCGAAACTGCCGGTATCGGTCAGCAGGATCGCAAGCGCACCGGTCAACGGCCCGGGGCCGAAGGCGCGGGCGAGGATGATCGTCCAGATCAGCGCATCGACGCCGCGCACGA
The DNA here is from genome assembly GCF_947259555.1 of uncultured Roseovarius sp. Taxonomy (GTDB): domain Bacteria; phylum Pseudomonadota; class Alphaproteobacteria; order Rhodobacterales; family Rhodobacteraceae; genus Roseovarius. The sequence continues at coordinate 4,910 of NZ_CAMYMD010000089.1, read as the reverse complement.
AGTCGAACACCCGCCGCACAACGGCCCGCACGACCATGAACGGCGAGAAATTGCGCGCCGCCGCAAAGGCCAGCGGCAACGCCACGATGGCCGCGCCCATGGTGCCGAGAAAGGCCATCAGGATGGTCTCGAAGATCGCCCACATCACGTCCTTGTGCTGCCACATCCGGTTGTTCCAGATATCGTGGATGATGGCGGCGAGGTTGCTCTTGCCCTCGACGACGCGGTCGCCCGACACCACCAGCCCCGCCAACTCGCCAAAGCTCTTGCCGTAGAACGGGCTGTCGAGCGTGAACCAGAAAAGCTCCCAGCCGAAGGCATAGCGCATCACCTCGGTGCGCGCCTTGGTGAGCGTCACGCGGCCACCCTCGGTGGTGATATCGACGCGCGCGCTGCTGGCGCTGATCCAGCCGGGCACCGAATCGGTCGGCAGGTCGAGCGTCACGCCCTCGCGGCGCGACACCTCCGCCGTGATCAGCCCGTAGCCCGGCACGTCATAGCGCAGCGTGTTGCCGTCGATCAGCACCTCGTGCCCGTGTTTCAGCGCCACGCGCGTGCGCTCCTCGCTCTCAACGCTCACCCAGTCGGGGCTGCGCCCCTCGGGCCATGTGCCCTTGTTCTCGCCTTCCACGGCGATGGTCAGATCTCCTGTGCGGTTGTCGCGCGTGACATGCGTCTTGTAGCTGTAGCTGTCGGCGACGAGGATGCGCGCATTGTCCATCCGCGCGCGATCCGCCAGCCCCGGAATGTCGAAGGCAAAGAAGATATAGACGAAATAGGCGAGGATCACCGCCGGGACGGCGAAGGCCATGAGTTTCTTGCGCCGAAAGAAGCCGGAGGCGTCGAAACCTGCATCGCTTGCCATTGTCATGGTCTCACTCTCCCCCAATCAGCTTGTTGCGGTAGCGGCTCGACACCTGATCGAAGAGCACGATGGTCCCGAACAGCAGCAGAAAGATCGCCGCCACCTCGTCATAGCGGCCCTGCCCCCAGCTGAAGGCGTTCTTGAGATCATAGCCGATGCCGCCCGAGCCGACGAAGCCGAGGATCGCCGAGGCGCGGATATTGATCTCGAAGCGCAGGAGCGCATAGCTCAGATAATTGGGCGCAACCTGCGGGATAACCCCCAGCCACATGCGCTGCCCCCATGTCGCACCGACCGAATGCAGCCCCTCCACCGGCTTCAGCGAGGCATTCTCGTTCACCTCGGAAAACAACTTGCCCAGGGCACCCACGGTATGGATCGCGATGGCGATCATCGCGGGCACCGGCCCGCCACCGAGGATGAAGATCAGCACCAGCGCGATCACGATCTCGGGCACCGCGCGCAGGATGTCCATCACCCGGCGAAACACCCCGATCAGGCGCGGCCATTTCGCAAGGCCCCGCGTCGACAAAAGCGAGATCAGCACCGCGCCCATCGCCCCCAGAAGCGTCGAGGCCGCCGCGATATTGACCGTCTCGATCAGCGACGGCAAAAATTCCCACATCAGCCCCGGCAGGTTGGCGATCTTTTCGCTCGCCTCGGCCAAAACCTCGCCCGGAAACTGGAATATATTGCCGATTCCGTCCCAGAACCCACCCGCGTTGCGCCCGTCGGCCACCTGAAAGCCCGAGACCATCAGCGCGATGAACACGATCAGCACCACGCTGCCATAAAGCCGCTTGCGCCGCGTCATCGCCATATAGGCGGCCTGCACGTCCTGTACCCGCGCCACGCCTGTCTGTCCTGCCGTCAGATCGCTCATGCCTTGCCCCCGTCAAATAAGACCGGGCCTGCGCGCATGGCAGGCCCGGCCCGTGTGTCAGCCCTGACGGCTCACATCTTGGATTTGCGCGCCTCGATGATCGAGATATAGGCGTCGTGCGTGATCGGCATGAAGCCCAGCGCATCGCCCTGAAGCACGCCATAGGCGCAATCCGCGTCAATGGACTTGAGCGATGCCCAGAGGCCCGTCACCTTGAGCTTCACATCCTCGGGCAGCGCCTGGCGCAGCACGACCGGTCCTTCCGGGATCGGCTTCGACTTCCAGATTTCGACCATCTGGTTCATGTCCACGAGCCCCGCATCGGCGGCCTTGCGCAGCGCGCCCGAGTTATAGCCGTCTTCCCACGCGCCCAGACCGTCGGCCCAGGTCACGCCGGCGTCGATATCGCCATTGGCAACCGCGACGATGGTTTGCTCGTGACCGCCAGTAAATTTCACTTCACCGAAGTAATCGCCCGAGTCCATGCTGGCGCCAACCTCCTGCGGAATCTCGATCGACGGGATCAGGTAGCCGCTGGTCGAGTTGGGATCACCGAACCCGAACGTCTTGCCCTTCATATCATCCAGCGAGGTGATGCCGGTATCCTTGCGGGTAAAGCCGATGGAATGATAGCCATAGGACCCGTCGGTGTTGACCTTGACCAGAACCGGCTCGACCGCGCCCGGGTCGGTCAGGTAGGTCTTGGCATAGCCCGATGCACCCAGCCACGCCACGTCGATGGTGCCGCCCAGCAGACCCTGGATCACGCCGTCATAATCGGCGGGGGTAAATATCTTGGTGGGCACACCCAGCAGATCCTCGGTCTTCTCCCGCAGACACTCGTTCGAGGTCATGCGGTCCTGCGCGTTCTCTCCGCCCAGCACGCCGATGCGGAACTCGTCAATCTTGTCCTGCGCCAGCACGGGGCTGACGAGAGCGGTGGTGGCCACGATGGCGGCAAAAAGTTTGGTCATGTCTCTCTCTCCGGTTGGGGTGTCGGCCCGCCACCCCCCGGCGGGCCAGGGGGTCGTCAAACCGCGGCCTCGGCCTCGCGCAGTGCGCGCGCGGCCCCGCGGTCCAGCGTTTCGATGGCGGTCGATGTGCTGTCCTCGGAAAACGAGGCATCGGCGCCGTAGATATCGCGCGCCACGCCAGTGGTCAGTTGCTCGGGGCTTCCGTCAAAGACAACCCGGCCATGCAACATGCCGATCACCCGGTCACAATAGCGCCGCGCGGTATCCAGAGTGTGAAGGTTGGCGATCACCGTGCGTCCATCCTCTTCGTGGATACGGCGCAGGTCATCCATCACCAGCTGGGCGTTCATCGGGTCGAGGCTGGCAATCGGCTCGTCCGCGAGCACGACCTTAGGGTCCTGCATCAGCGCGCGCGCAATCGCCACCCGCTGCTGCTGCCCGCCCGAGAGCGCCTCGGCGCGCTTGGACGCGTGATCGGCGATGCCCAGCCGGTCGAGGATCTCGATGGCACGGTGAATGTCCGCATCTGGGTAGAGGTTGAACATCGTCGCCAGCGTCGAGCGGCGGTTGAGCGTGCCGTGCAGCACGTTCGACACCACGTCCATCCGTGGCACGAGGTTGAATTGCTGAAAGATCATCGCGCAGTCGGATTGCCAGGCGCGTTTGTCGGCACCGCGCAGCGCAGTCACCTCGCGCCCCTCGAACATGATCAGGCCCGAGGAGGCCTCGGTCAGACGGTTGATCATCCGCAGAAGCGTCGACTTGCCCGCCCCGGATCGCCCGATGATCCCGATCATCGCCGGTTTCTCCACGTCGAATGTCACCTTGTCCACAGCCGTATTGCGGCCAAAGCTCTTGGTCAGCGCGTCGATGCTCAGCACGAATGATGCCCCCTTGGTTTGCGCCCCACCTACGCGGCGAACTCAAAGAGTTTGCGACAGCTTGGTAAAAGTTTTTTGACGTCAGCCCGGCAGCCCGTGACATTCACGCCACTTGCGGCAGTGCAGCACGGCGCGTAAGTCTGACGGCATGACTGCCCCGCGCCGCCCCCGCCTGACCCGTGACGACTGGCTGCTGACCGGCCTCACGGCCCTGTGTGAGGGCGGGCCCGGCGCCCTTGGGGCAGAGCCGCTGGCACGGCGTATTGGCGCGACCAAGGGCTCGTTCTACTGGCATTTCGATGATGTGCCCGGCTTTCACACTGCGCTTCTGGGGCTCTGGCAGGCCGAGGCCGAGGCGGCGCTGCTTGCCATCGAGGGCAGCACCGATACCGCCCGCCTGCGCGCCACCGCCCAGACCATCGCCGACAGCGCCTCCAGCGAGAGCCCCGCCCTGCGCACGGAGCCGGCGATTCGCGCTTGGGCGCAGGGCAGTGACACCGTCTCGCGGGCGGTCCGCAGCGTCGATGACCTGCGCCTCGCGCGGCTGCGCGACCTGCTCGCAGCCTGCGGTATCGGCAACCCCGAAATGGCGCGCATTCTCTATGCTTCTGCGACCGGCATGCAGGGGCTTCAGGACACGGGCCGCGCGACCACGGCGACCGCCATCGGCTCGCTTGTCGACCTGATCCTCGCACTGCGGTAAGGCACATGCGTACCGTCCTCCTGCTCATCGGCATGTCCATCCTTGGCCACTGCAAGGACGAGACCGTGTCAGGCCACGGCGGCGCCACTGCGACATGGACACTCCAGAGCATCGACGGCACGCCCTTTACCGCCCGCGCGACGCTGAGCTTTCCGAAGGAAGGCACGCTTGTGGGCGAGGCCCCCTGCAACCGCTATTCCGGCGCGCAGACCCTGCCCTACCCGTGGTTCCGCGCCGAGGCGCTGGTAGCGACCAAACGGGCCTGCCCCGATCTCGAGGCCGAAACACGCTATCTGCGCGCGCTTGCAGAGATGACGCTGGTCGAGGTGGCGGGCGACACGCTGCTCCTGACCAACGACGCGGGGCGCGAGATGGTGTTTCGGGCGGGAGAATAGGCAGGGTGCGGCTAGTGGCCTTGAGCTGCCGTTGCCGAAAGCCGCGCATCGTCGTGCCGCGGTGTGGCGATACTAAGCTGGCTTGGCAGTGCTTTATGGCAGCCAAGCCCGAAAAACATCAGAGCGCAGAACAGGTTGCAGCCAAATCGCCGCGCCGGGGGGCGGCACGGCGATGCGCGGCGGCCTTCGGCCTTGTTCCGCGCAGGTGC
>NZ_CAMYMD010000088.1 GCF_947259555.1 uncultured Roseovarius sp. | reverse complement strand
GGGCCGGGCGCGAGTGCCCGCCCGTCGAGCGCGCGCAGCAAACCCGCGCCCTCGTCGGGGCCGCACGCGGCGATGGCGGGGCGAATGCGCTGTGTGATTTCTTTCAGAACCGGTGCCGCGGCGGGGCCGGCCCCTGATGTGTGCCCTTGCAAGAGGCGCTGTGCCAGCAGTTCCAGCCGCTCGACCGTGTCGCCATTGCTGCGCCACGGATCGTCCGATACCGCCGCCAGCGCCTGTGGTTTGTCGCTGGCAGGCGCAGCCATATCGCAATCGAGCGGGTCGATGCCCAGTGCGTGATCCGTCGCCAAGGCCCGAATGAGCGAGGCATCGCCCCCCCTGCCATCGCCGCGCGGCACGCGCGCGAGCGCGATGGCCAGATCGGCCTCTTGGCGGCCCGTCGGCGATTGGCCGAAGACATGCAGACCATCGCGGATCTGCGCCTCTTTCAATTCGCAAAGATAGGCGTCGAGCCGGGCGAGATCGGTATCCTCGTCCTCGCCCGCCATGCCCACGTCCTTGTCGAGGCCCGTGGCCGAGGTCAGCGTCAGGATTTCGCGGCGCAGATGATGGATGCGGCGCGGGTCGACGCCCGCCGCCTCATAGTATTCATCGACCAACGCTTCGAGGTCGCGCAGGGGGCCATAGGTTTCGGCACGGGTGAGTGGCGGGGTCAAATGATCAACGATCACCGCTTGCGCGCGGCGCTTGGCCTGTGTGCCCTCGCCGGGATCATTGACGATGAACGGATAGATATGTGGCATCGGACCCAGCACCGCCTCGGGCCAGCATTCATCACTGAGCGCGAGCGCCTTGCCGGGCAGCCATTCAAGATTGCCATGCTTGCCCATATGCACGATGGCCTGCGCGCCAAAGCGGTGCCGCAGCCAGATATAAAACGCGAGGTAGTTATGCGGCGGCACCAGATCTGGAGAGTGGTAGGTGTCGGTCGGGTCAATGTTGTAGCCGCGCGCCGGTTGAAGCCCGACCACGACATGGCCGAATGTCAGCACCGACAGGGCAAAGCCTGCGCCGGTGGTGCCGTCTGAGTTGAGTATTTCGGGAACGAGGAAAGGATCGTCTTCGGGCGCGCCCCAGCGGGTGGTCATCGCCTCCTTGAGGGCCCAAGGCAGGGCGTCGAAGTGCTCTCGGTACTGGGCCAGCGGCAGGGTTTCCCCACCCTCGCGCTCGGCCCGGTCGGTCAGCCAGTTGGTCGGCCCGGCCATCATCGCCCGCATCAGGGCGCCGCTATCCGCCGGCGGCATGCCGACGTCATAGCCCGCGCTTTGCAGCAGGCCGAGCGCGTGCACGGTGGCGGCTGGGGTGTCGAGGCCGACGCCATTGGCGAGGCGTCCGTCCTTGTTGGGATAGTTGGCAAGGATCAGCGCAACCCGGCGCTCGGGCGCGGGGGTTTGGCGCAGGCTGGCCCAATTGGCGGTAAGCCGGGCCACGAAATCGACCCGGTCGCCAACCGCGCGATAGGTGGCGATGGGACATTCGGTCGCCTCGTCAAAAAACGCCTCGCCCTTGAAGCTGATGGCGCGGCTCAGAATTCGGCCGTCCACTTCGGGCAAGGCGACGTTCATGGCGATATCGCGGCCCGAAAGACCCGTGAGGCCAGTGGCCCATGCCTCTTCCGATGACCCCGCAAGAACCACCTGAAAGACCGGCGCCCCGTCGGCGGCGGGCATGACGAGCGGGTTGTCGGGGCTCATGTCGCCCGCATGGGGTGATCCGACGGCAAAGGACGTGGCGTTCAGGATCACCGATGGCGGCGCTGCGGTGAACAGATGGTCAAGCGTGGCAACCGAGACCGGATCCTTTAGCGAGGCCACGAAGATGGGCAACGGATTGAGCCCCGCACGCAAGAGCGATTTCACGAGGCGGTTGATCGGATGCAGCCCCGCGCCCTGGACGAGCGCACGGTAGAACAGCACCGCGACCACCGGTTGACCGGCGGTCCATGCGTCCTGTGCGGCGACAAGCCCCGTCACGCCCGCGCCGGGCCAGTAGACCCCTGCGCGCAAGAGCGGGCTGGCCGAGGCGGGCGGCTCTCCGCCCTCCAGCATGGTGCGGGCGTAGCGCAGAAAATTGCCTGCGTTCTCCGGTCCTCCCTCTACGAGATAGGACCAGAGTGCGTCGTAATCCGCGTCCTTGACAGTGGAAAGATCGCGCAATTCGGCGTCGGGCTTGTCATCGCCGGGCAAGAGCGCCAGCGGCACCCCGGCCTCATGGCAGCGCGCGGCAAATTGCTCGGCGCCGTATTTCCAATAGCCGACGCCGCCCAGCACGCGCGCGATCACGAGGCGCGAGCGCGTGGCGCATTGGTCGAGATGCAGATCGACCGACATGGGGTGTTGCAGATGCGTCAGGTTGGCCAACCGCAAGCCGGGCGCGTCGGATATCTCGGCACGCGCCGCGCTCAGTGCCGCCAATTCGGTGTCGGCGGCGGACAGGAATACCACGTCCGACGGGCTCTGGCCCAGATCGACAGGCTCGTTTGCGTCTTCGATGGTTCCCGGTGTCGCGGCGAGGAGGTGCATCAGGCGGTTCCGGCTTGATTGGGGCCGCGATATGCGGCAATAGCTGCGAATTGGTGCTCCGATACGGGGCGCGGTGCCGAAAGGGCAGGACGATGGACTACAAAGCGATGGGCGCGCCCAAGACGGGTGGCAAGCTCCCCCGCCACAAGGAGCATAACGCCCCGGGCAGTGACAAGAACCCGTTTGGCAAGCGCCCCTCCAAGGAAGAGCTGATTGCCCGGCTCAAGGGCAAGACCGAGAAATCCTCGAAATAGCCTCATAGCGCCTTTTCCATAAAGATGGAGGAGGCGCTCTCGGGGTAGTCCCCGAACGGTCCCGATGTCTCGAACCCGTGCCGTGCATAGAGCCGGTGCGCGGCCTCCAACAGGCTGCCGGTTTCCAGCCGAAGACAGGGCAGCCCGAGATCGCGCGCCTCATCCTCGATCCGGCGCAAGAGCGCGTCAGCGACGCCGCGACCGCGTGCCGCGTCGTCGACGAACATGGATTTCACCTCGCCATAGCCATCGCGCAGCGCGAGGGCGCCGGTGCCCAGAATCCGGTCTCCGCTCCGGGCCGTGAAAAACCGGATATCGGGCGCGGTCAGCGCCTCTATGTCGAGAAAGAAATTATCCTCTGGCGGGAACAGCGACTCCATGAGCGCATGGCTCGCGCGCAGGAGCGCGCTGGCCTGCGGGTGCCTCGGGTCTGCCGCCTCGACGATGATCATGCCGAGAGCGCGGCCGTGATCGCCGCCCGGTCAAGACCGGCCTGCCCGATCACCACGAGGCGCGTCTCGCGCGGGCCGGTGCCGAAGGGCTGGTCGAAATAGCTGTCGACACGCGGCCCGACCGCCTGAAGCGTCAGGCGCATTGGCTTGCCGGCGACGGCGGCAAAGCCCTTGAGCCGCAGGATGTCGTGGGTGCGGATCACCTCGGCCAGTTGGTTTGCGAAACCGGCAGGGTCGGTGATTTCGGGCCGGGTCACGACAAAGCTCTCAAAGGCGTCGTGATCGTGTTCGTGTTGGTGATCGTCGTCGTGATGGTCGTCGTCATCATGGTCGTGATGGTGATGGTGCAGCTCGTGGCGCGCCTCCATGTCCATCTCGGCCCCGATACCCTGTCCCAAAAGCACCTCGACCGGCAGTGCCCCCATGCTGGAGGTCACGACTTGTACGCCGCCGCGTGCATCGCCGCGTAAACGCTCGGTCAGGGCCTGCAACGCGTCCGCGTCAAGCAGGTCGGACTTGTTGATCACGATCATGTCGGCGCAGGCCAACTGGTCCTCGAACAGCTCTGACAGCGGTGTTTCATGATCGAGGTTCTCATCCAGTTTGCGCTGGGCGTCCACCGCCGCGACATCATGGGCGAAACGGCCCTCGGTCACGGCCTTGCCATCAACCACCGTCACCACGCCGTCCACTGTCACGCGGGTGGAAATCTCGGGCCAGCTAAAGGCCCGCACGAGTGGTTGTGGCAAGGCCAGGCCCGACGTTTCGATCACGATATGGTCGGGGGCGTTCTCGCGCTCCAGAAGCTTTTGCATCGTTGGCACGAAATCCTCGGCCACGGTGCAGCAGATGCAGCCATTGCTGAGTTCCATCACATCCTCGTCGGAGCAGGTCTCGATACCGCAGCCCTTGAGGATGTCGCCATCGACGCCGAGATCGCCGAATTCGTTGATGATGAGGGCGATACGTTTGCCATTGGCGTTTTCAAGCATATGGCGGATGAGGGTGGTCTTGCCGGCACCCAGAAAGCCGGTGACGACAGTGGCGGGGATCTTGGCTGGCATGGGTTGCTCCTTCAGGGGGCTTGCATCGGGGGGCGCTGCTGGCCTAAGCGATGGCGAAAGGGGGATCGGCGATGGCGCACCGGATTGTAGTCTGTTCTACCTGCGAAGGCGGGGATGGCAAGGCATTTGCGGCGCGAATACGCGCGGCGCTTGCCGCTCGGTCAATGGAGTTCAGCGTCGAGGACCATGATTGCATGTCCAATTGCGCGCGGCCTCTCAGCGTTGCGTTCTCTGCACCGGACAAGGCCACGTATCTGTTTGGCGATGTCGATCCCTTGCGTGATCTCGATGATACGCTCGCCTTTGCCGCCCTGTTCGCCGAAACACCTAACGGCTGGATAGAGGACGCGCGACCAGCCGGGCGGCTCAGGCATTGCCTGATCGGGCGCGTGCCGGCATAGCGGATCATTCGATCGACAGGCTGGTTGTGGCCTCGATGGGCGTGCCGTCAACGGCCAGTTGGCTGTGGTCGTTGGCATTCAGTGTGACGCGCAGGACATGCTCACCCTTGGGCAGTGCCGAGAGCTGCATCCATGGGCTGTAGGCCCGGGTGATCTTGATGTCGTTGATATAGATGTGGGCGTGGCCATGGCCGGGCACATGGGGACCGTTCACGCCTTTGGGGTCGAAGGCGAAGTTCTCGACGTCGATGTGCAGATTGCGGCTCTGCGGTCCATCGGGGTGGATGGTCAGTGTCAGCTTTGGTGCCGGAAGCCCTGCCTCGATCTGTTTTGCATGATCCCCGCCACCATGGTCATGGGCGGAATGGTCATGCGTCGCTGTGCCGTGATCGTGGCCCTCAAGCTGTACGCCGGATGTCGCGGCGACGAGAAATCCGAGGCCGGTGCCGAAAAACAGCCCGATGCCGAGAAAGGCTATTGGTTTCGCCATGTGAGGTATCTCCTGCGTGTCGGGCATCCCGGCGGCGTACCGCCGGGATGTACCTGCCATATCAGGCGTTAGCGCTTTCGCGATGCCAGAAGTACCCGGCAAAGAGCCCCAACAGGGCCCAGGCCGCGAACCCGACGCCAAGCGCACGCGCGGCAAAGAGCGCGGCGATCTCAGGCGGCACCGGCCCGGCGAACGCGTCCGGGTGCGGCGCACCGACAATATGCGGTGCGAGCAGCAGGAGGACGGCCAGCCCCCATGTCGGCCAACCCCGCCCGAAGGCGATCAGCGCAAGGCCGACGCCGGTCGCCGCGACCGTGGCCCACCACCAGATCTGGCGGTCTCCCAGATCCGCCGCCGCCACGCCGGGCACTTCGGGGGGCAAGGAGAGGGCGGGCGCAAAGTGAAAGCTCACAAAGGCCGCGATGCCCCAGATCAGGCCGGTGCGGGCATTGATCGTCACACCGCGATCGGCAGCCATCGCCATGGCCGCAACGAGGATCAGCGCGTAGCCCACGTAGATCAGCGCCGAAAACAGGATGCTGAGACCATCGCGCACCGGGTCGAATGCCGGCAGGTCGGGATGGGCGCTGACCGCCTCTGCCCCGAAATGCACCAGATCGCCGCCCTCGTAGAGTTCGGCGTGCAACAGCACCGGCTGCACGAAAACCAACTGCAACAGGGCGGCAATCAGCCCTGCGCAGAAACCAGCGAACAACGCGCTGGTGACAATTCTGGAAAACATTCTTTAGTGGCAGGGAAAGCCGGTCGCGTGGCGCACGTCATGCGCGGCGTCATGCAGGGCAGAGGCCTGCACATGGCCCGCGATCGTGATGATGCCGAGGCCAAGAACAATGGCGGCAACGAACGGCAGGACGGTGGATTTTGCGGCGGTTTGAACCAGTGTGGTCATGATAGTATCTCCTGTGCGCCTCTCACCCGAGGCGGGATTGACAAACGCAGGGCTGGTCTCCTGGCTCGCGGGTCGTCACCTGTCTGCCGCCTTCCCAAGATGCCGGGCACCTCAGTGGCAATTGGCAGGAGGCTCACCGCTTACAGTCGCGGGGGCGGCTGACGCATGGACGCCCTGTTTGGGTCCGCCGTCACGTCATTCCCATTTCATCCCCGAGGCGCTTTGCACCGCTGCGGGGAACCTTGCCCCTCCGGTATGCAGTCTGCGCGCCTCATCGTCAAGGTTGATTGCGACCCATGAGTGACGCCTTGCGGCATTGTTTTTAGCGCGCTGGTCCTCCTCATGCGCAATATCGTGTGGATAACTCCGCCCATTACCCTATATACGGTGGTTGGCCGTTGACAGCTTGGCCGCGCTGAGGCCACACTTCAGTCATAGCGGAATCACCGGACACGGGGCGCAGGCACAGTTGCAGTTCTCGAAACTCAGACTCACCGGCTTCAAGAGCTTTGTCGATCCCACCGACCTGATCATTGCCGATGGCTTGACGGGGGTCGTGGGGCCGAATGGCTGTGGCAAGTCGAACCTGCTCGAGGCGTTGCGCTGGGTCATGGGCGAAAACCGTCCGACGGCGATGCGCGGCGACGGCATGGAGGACGTGATCTTTGCCGGGGCCGCCACCCGGCCCGCGCGCAACTTTGCCGAGGTGGTGATTCACCTGGACAATTCCGACAGGCTCGCGCCCGCCGGTTTCAATGACGCCGATCATCTCGAAATCGTGCGTCGCATCACCCGTGACGTGGGCAGTGCCTACAAGGTGAACGCCAAGGATGTCCGCGCCCGCGACGTGCAGATGCTCTTTGCTGACGCCTCGACCGGGGCGCATTCTCCGGCACTGGTCCGGCAGGGGCAGATCTCTGAGTTGATCAATGCCAAGCCCAAGGCGCGGCGCCGCATTCTGGAAGAAGCGGCGGGCATTTCCGGCCTTTATCAACGCCGCCACGAGGCGGAGCTGAAACTGCGCGCGGCGGAAACCAATCTCACGCGCGTCGATGACGTAGTCGAACAATTGGCCGCGCAGCTTGCGCAATTGGCGCGACAGGCCAAACAGGCCGCGCGCTATCGTCAGATCGGCGAAGAGCTGCGGCAGGCCGAGGGGCTGTTGCTGTACCGTCGGTGGAAAGAGGCCGATGAGGCACGGGCACGCGCCGAGGACGACCTGCGCGCGCGCACGACCGAGGCCGCGCGCGCGGAAGTGGCGGCGCGTGAGGCCGGCAAGGCGCGGGCGTGTGCCGAAGACGCCCTGCCCAAGCTGCGCGAAGAAGAGGCGATCGCGGCGGCGATCCTGCAACGGCTGAGCGTGCAGCGCGACACGCTCGCTGAGCAGGAGGCGAATGCGCGCGACCGGATCGAGACGTTGCAGGCCCGGATTGATCAATTGACACGTGACATTGATCGCGAGGCGGGCCTCAATCGTGACGCGGGAGAGACCATCGCACGGCTCGAATGGGAGGCCGAGGAATTGGCCAAGGCTGGCGAAGGCCACGCCGAGCGCCTTGAGGCGCTCCAGACCGAGGCGCGGGATGCGGCGCAGATATTGCAGCAGCGCGAGAACGATCTGAGCCAGTTGACAGAGGACATGGCACGGCTGTCGGCCCGTCACCAATCTGCCCAGCGCCTGCTGGATGACAGCCGCAAGACACTGGCCAAGAGCGAGGGCGAGGCCGAGCGCGCCCGCGCGGCGCAGGCCCAATCCCGCGCGGCCATGGCCAAGGCCGAGACCGATCACGCCGCGGCGGCAGAGGCCGAAGTGCAGGCCGTCGCAGAAGCCGAGGCCGCCGAGGCGGCGCTTGTCGCC
>NZ_CAMYMD010000087.1 GCF_947259555.1 uncultured Roseovarius sp. | reverse complement strand
GCCAGGCCGCGGGACGGCCCGGCGATCGCGCGGCACCTTCGGTGCTGTTCGCGCGGTTGGCTCTTAGGTCCGCTCAAGGCCAAGCCAAGCCGAGGTTCGTTTCTAACGCAATCGACAGTCTGGGCTCAGACCCGCCATTAGCTGCAGGCTAAACGAATGGCCGCTTTGGGAAACTGCGCCAAACTTTGCAAACTAACCTGCCCGCGACCGGTGCTTGCGCGTCACATGGCCTGTCTCGGAATGCTCGCCGTATAGGTCTTGTCGCGGACAAAGGTGTCTCCGTCGAAGGCCTGCATCCGCGCGCGGAGATGGAAATGCGTGCTGTCGCAAGACAGGTGGGTGTGCGTCACCGTCCGCACGATCCAGTCGTCGCGCCGCATCTCGTGGGTCCAGGTGACCTCTCCTTCGGCGGATGTGGGATCGCCCGGCAGAATGGAATAGCGCTCGGTGCATTCGGCGGAATGCGTCAGGCCGTGCTCGATTATACGGGCCGCACCTTCGTGGACGCCGATATCTGCCGTGACGCGCCCGGTGGTCCGGTCCTCTGTCACGGTCCATTCCGCGGTCGGGGGCGTCGCGACGTCCTGCTCCAGGGGTTCAGCCGCGCGTGGCGGGCCGAACGGCGCGGCCTCACTGTGATCGCCGTCCCGCAGCGGCAGGGTGAGCGTGCTTTGCTCGGTCAGGACGCGCAATTCAACCGGCTCGGGCGCAGGCCAGGCAATCGGGAAGTAGCTGGTCGACAGGGCCAGGCGGATGCGATGACCCGCGCGAAAGGTCTGGGCGACGTGCTTCATCGGCACATCGACGGTGTAGATCTGCCCCGGCGTCAGGGGCTCGGGGTGCTCGTGCCCGTCACGATGCGTGAGATTGAGCAAGCCGTAGCTGACCCGGGTCGCCGCCCCGTCGGGTGCCACGTCCATCAGCCGAACGGCGGCCTGCGCGACAGGCCGGTCCGAGGTGAACGTCAGTGTCAGGCGCGCATCGCCCACCATGTGCAGAGGCTCGGCAAGCGGCCCGGTTTCAAAGCACAGGCTGCCCGCGTCATCCCGCCGCTGATCGCCCGGCTGATCGCCGGGCAGCGCATAAGAGCACCACTTGCCGCCCTGAAACCCGACCCAGAGCGGCGAGGCGATGTTCAGCCAGCCGCCGGGGACTTGCCCGGCGCTCGACAGCCGCCCGTCGGAGCCCAGGGCGAATTCGGTCGGGGTGACAGTCGGCGAGGGCCAGGCCGGTTCTGTGATCCAGTGCCCGTCGCGGTGCTCGTAATGCGTTTGGGGCGCGGCGTGATCCTGAAGATAGACCCGCAGGGGTGGCTCATCCGCGATGCCTGTGTCGATGCCCTTGAGCCATTGATCCCACCACCGGGTTTCCTCGCTCAGCCAGTCGATCGCCGGGCCCGGCGCCCCGACATGCGGATAGCGATGCGACCAGGGGCCGATGATTCCCTTTGCAGGACCCTTGAGGTTCTCGACCAGCCGAAAGACAGCCCGGCAGTAGCCGTCGGCCCAGCCGCTGACGGCATAGACGGGCACCTCGATATCGCCGAAATCCTCGCAGACCGACCCGTGTTTCCAGAACGCGTCGCGGGTTTGGTGCTCCATCCAGGTCTCGAGCCAGAATCCCGACCCGTCGAGCCGCTCTTCCCAGATCTCGCGCCAGCGCTCGCCGACATGCGCGGGGTCCGGCGGCAGGGTGTTGATCCCGAACATCACCGACGCCCAGGACAGATGATCGCACAACATGGTACCGCCCATGTAGTGGATGTCGTCGGCATAGCGGTCGTCGGTCGAACAGATCGACACCACAGCCCTGAGTGCCGGGGGGCGCAGGGCCGCCAGTTGCAGCCCGTTGAAGCCGCCCCAGGAAATGCCCACGATCCCGACACCGCCATCGCACCACGGCTGATCGGCGATCCAGGCGATGACATCACATCCGTCCTGAAGCTCGATCTCGGTATATTCGTCGGTCATAACCCCCTCGGATTCGCCGGTCCCGCGCAGATCGACCCGGACATAGGCATAGCCCTGCGCCGCCATCCAAGGCGCGCGTGCATGGTCGCGTTCGAGCGTCTTGTCGTTCTTGCGATAGGGGATGTATTCGAGGATCGCGGGCACGGCCTGTCGTTCCGCCCCGTCCGGCATCCAGATACGTGCCGCGAGGCGGGTGCCATCCGGCATCGGGATCTCGAGATGCTCGATTTCCCGAATGGTGACGGGAAGCGGGTGGTCGATCTTCATGACGTTTATCCTGCATTACGTGCGACGCGATGCGCCCAGCCTATCGCGCCCCCGCGTCACAAAGTCCAGCGCTGGCGTTGGCCTATTCCTCGATGTCGCTGAACTCGTAATTCAGCTTCTTCATGACCTGCTCGTAATTCCACAACAGCTTGGATTGCTTGTTGGCCCCCATCCAGATCGACGCTACGGCATAGCTATAGGCATCCTGCTCGGGCAGCTCCGACAGGCGCATGCCCTTCTTGACGTAGGAGACGATGCGCGTGCCGTCGACCTGTTCCGAGGCGACCTCCAGCTCGGCGCGCGAGGGCGCGCGTGTGAGGGTCGCGTCGTTGAAGAACACCCGGTAGAAGAATTCGGCGGCGACATTCTCCGGCCCCTCGCCGCTGGGCATGTCGGGCTTGCGCCCGAGCCCCAGATCGACCGTGACCTGCTGATGGCTCACCCCGTCCACCATCTCGAACAGGTCGCAATGCGACTGCGCGATGCGGGTGTTGATCTCCAGCAGCCAGATCTTGTTCTGCACCTCGTCCCAGTAATACTCGATGTTGAAGCCCGCATTGTCATAGCCGATATGCGCCATCACCTTGCGGGTGATCTCGTTCATCTCGTCTTGCACGCGGCGCGGGAGGGTTGAGGGATAAAGATAGTAGAAAAAGCTGAGGACCTGTGGATAGCGGATCGAATCCACCGTGCCGTAGGGGACAACCTCGCCGTCATGCACATAGCCTTCCACCGTGCATTGACGCCCGCCGATCACGCGCTCGGCCATGCAATAATGTCCTTCGATCGCCTTGATGTCATCCGGCAGGTTCGCCTGATCGAGCACGTAATTGAACGGCTCGGATATCTGGCCAATTTCTGCCCGAAAGGCGGCAATCGCGTAGTCGAAATCCTCTGGGCTGTCGATGCGAAAGCCAAGCCGTGAGCCCGACGATTTGATCGGCTTGACGAAGAACGGAAAGCGCAGGTCTGCCTCGCCAATCTTGGAGAGGGCGTTGTCGTCGAACGGATCGAATGCGGTGAAGGTAGGCGTGTGGTCCGGCACCACTTCTGCCATGACCTTGCGCGACCAGAATTTGTGCTCGCATTTCAACAGGCTCTCCAGCGAGGCGTTGCGGGTGCCGTATTTCGCGCACAAGAGCGGCAGCATGGTCGAGACCGGAAAGTCGATATACCCCACGATGGCGTCAATCGAGCCGTCAAAGGCGTCGAGCGTCGCCTCGGCCTCGCGCAGCATTGCGGGGATGTCGAACTCCTGCGTGTCCGAGACCGCCTCGGAGGTCAGCAGCGGGTGAAAGACGATATCCTCGACCCCCCGCAACCGGGTCAGTCGCTCGGCGTTCATCGCGTTCAATCCGACGACGAAGACATTCTTGGTCATGATGTTGGTCCTTCCTGTTCAGGGCGTGCGCACCGGTGAGGCTGACGCACCGAATGGGTGCAGTTTGTCCTCAAGCCTGGGTGAGATCGGACTGAACCGGAAAACTCCGTCCCTTGAGCCGCTCCGTTGTGCCGGTGATATCGTCCACCAGCAACAGCAGGAAATCGCCCGGCACGGCATCCGCCATGGCCCGGTCAACGGCGTCTTTTTCCTTCATGATGACCTCGACCGCGCAGTCCGATCCGGAGTCGGCGGCGCCTTTGCGGATCAGGCCCGCGGTCTCGCCCTCGGCGCGCCCGCGCGCATCGGATTCGTAGACGTAGAGCACGTCACACATCTTGGCGAGTTGCGCGCCCAGAGCGGCAAGGTCTTCGTCGCGGCGATTGCCCGGCGCGGTCGACACGCCGATCTTGCGCTGTTGTCCAAGCCCGTTCACCAGCGGCTCCAACGCCACCAGCGCCGGCACGTTGTGACCGTAGTCGATCAGGCAGTAGACACCGTCGGCCTCGAAATAGTTGGTGCGCCCGGGCATCTGCGCCGGGGTCGGGTGGAAGGTCAGCAGCCCGGCGCGGATATCGTCGATCTCGATGCCATGCGCCAGTGCCACGGCGGCAGCGGCCATCGCGTTCTGCACGTTGAAGGGCGCGTGCCCCTCGAAGGCGATGGGCACATCGTTCACATCCACCACATCGACCAGAACCTTGCCGCGCAGCAAGACGATACGCCCGTTCTTGACGGTGACGACCATGCGCCGCTCGCTCAGGTGGTCTTGCAGGTCGGGGTTGTCCGGGTCCATCGTGAAATAGATGATCTCGCCCCGCGCCCAATATGTACCATGCTCCATCACCAGAGGATCATCGGCATTGAGCACGCAATAGCCGCCCTCCTTCTTGACCGAATCGACGACCACGGTCTTGCAGCGTGCCAGCTCTTCCAGCGTGTGGATATCCCGCTCGCCGAGATGATCCGACGCGATGTTCAGCAATACACCGACATCGCATTCATCAAAGCCCAGACCGCGGCGCATGACGCCGCCGCGCGCGACCTCGAGCACCGCATGCTCGACCGTGGGCTCGCGCAGCACGGCCTGTGCCGCCGCCGGACCGGAATAGTCGCCGCGCAGGATCACATGGTTGTCGATCTCCACCGTGCCGGTGCAGCCCATGCCCACCGAATGCCCCGACTGACGCAGGATATGCGTGGTCAGGCGGGTCGTGGTGGTTTTGCCGTTGGTGCCGGTGATCGCGGTGATCGGGATGCGGCCATCGTCGGTCGGGTCGGGAAACAGCATATCGACGACATGCTCGCCCACCGGGCGCGGGGTGCCATGCGTCGGGGCCATGTGCATCCGGAAACCGGGGCCGGCATTGACCTCGACCACGCCCGCCGACTGCTGGTCCAGCGGCTTGCTCAGCGTTTCCGCAAGCAGGTCTATGCCGATGACGTCCAGGCCCACATGCCGCGCGATCCGTTCCATCGCAAAGCGGACATCGGGATGGACCTCATCGGTCAGGTCGGTGGCGGTGCCGCCGGTCGAGATATTGGCCGTCGATTTCAGGAACACCATCTCGCCCTCGGGTGGCACGCTATCGAGCGTGAGCCCGGCCTGTTCGAGCACCCGGTGGGTCTGCACATCCACATGGATCTGGGTCAGCACGTTTTCGTGGCCGACACCACGCCGGGGGTCCTCGTTCGCCTTGTCGATCAGCGCCTGGATCGTCGATTTGCCATCGCCGGTGACATGCGCCGGGCGGCGGCGCGCGGCGGCCACCATCTTGCCGCCGATCACCAGGATGCGGTGATCCTCGCCCTTGATATAACTCTCGACGATCACGGCACCGGAATCGTCGCGCACCCGCGCCAGCGCCGCCTCGTAGCCCGATTCCAGATCTACCATATTGGCGATGTCGGTGGTCACGCCGCGCCCGTGATTGCCCGCCAGTGGCTTGGTGACCACCGGCCAGCCGATCCATTCGGCGGCCGCCTTGATCTCATCCCAGGAATAGCAGGTATAGCCCTGCGGCACCGCGATCCCCGCATCGCCCAATATCTGCTTGGTCCAGTCCTTGTCGTCGGCGATCGAGTGGCCGATGATGCCCGACTCGTCGGTCACCGTGGCCTGAAAGCGGCGCTGTTTCACGCCGTGCCCCAGCTGGGTATAGCTGGTCCCCTCGGTCAGATTGACCCAGGGGATGTTGCGCTCCTTGGCTGCATTTACAATCGACCCTGTCGAGGGGCCGAGCGCATTGGCGTCCCGCACCTCTTTGAGGTGCTCGATGATCGGCTCAAGATCGACATACTCGCTATTGTAGAGCTTTTGAACGATCTCGACGGCGGCCTCGCCCGCGGCAAGGCCTGTGGCCTCGTCGCGGTAGCGATAGACCACGTTGTAGACGCCGGTTTCATAGCTGTCGACGGTCTTGCCGTAGCCGACCGAGAACCCGAGCATGTTCTGCAATTCGATGGCCACATGTTCGACCATGTGCCCGGCAAACGTGCCGTTTTGCACCCGTTGCAGAAATCCGCCCGGCTCACCCACCGAGCAGCGATGCTCGTGAATTGAAGGTATGACCGCTTCCAGTTTTTCGGAAATACCGGGAACCTTGTCACTCGGGCGGTCTTCTAGTTCCTCGATGTCCAGCCGCATGAAAATCGCTTGATAGCGGCTGTAATAGTTCGGCCCGCGCAGCGCGCGATGCTCAAGTATACGCATTCCTTTGCTCCAGACTGCCAGCCCTGGACTCTGTTGGCCCAAGAACCCGCCGGTCCGTCAAACTGTACCCGTTCCCGTCGACCAGCGCATGCATTATGACATTGTGGACGCTCACCGCCTCACCGTCAGAAAGATCAAATACATTGGAACTGGTTATGGCCGAGCTGTCAACGAGGATGACGTGACCGGGGCCAAAAGCGTAAATTGTATCGTTCTCGAAGAGGACTGCCGCATCTTCTCCGAGACCAACGCCGAGATACTCGGGATTCGTCGTCCCGACCTCCATCAGACGCGAGAACCGCCCGCGTTCGAGGAAATGCGTGTCGATGATCACGCCCTCGATCAGGCCAAAGCCCGCAGACATCTTGACCGCGCCCTTGCGCAGGGAATCCGTCGCATGGCCGCCATAGACCATGGTGGTCGACTGGCACGCCGCACCCGCGCTTGTCCCCGCGATGACAGCGCCCTCGTCATAACGCTTGCGGATCATCCCAAGCGCGTCCGACGCGCCCAGGATACTGGTCAGGCGCATCTGGTCGCCGCCGGAAATAAAGATCACGTCACTGCGCGACAGCATGTCGAGCATAGCTGGTGCGGCCGCATCGGCGCGCTCGCGGATGCGAACGTCCAGTACGTCGCCAGCGCCCAACCTCTCGAACACCTGACGGTAATCAGAGAAAACATCGTCGGGAATACTGCTGGCCGTGGTGATGACCCCGACAACCGGTTCCGAGCTCTGGCTGAGTGCCAGAACCTGCCTCAGAATCTCGGTATCCGAGGTTTTATCCTCGGCGCCGCCGATAGCGACAAGTTTTCCTATGGGCACGGGACGAATCGACATGTCCATGAACGGACCTCCAGTCAACGGTAGACAAGACCTACATATTGTGGAAACTGTCACTCCACAAACAAGTTTGTCACAATATGCTCGACGTCGGTATGCGATGCGCCGCAACGTAACAAGCTTGTCACACTTTCAAACAGGTTTTCTCGGGCATTATGGTACCAGAAAGTCGGTGGCACCTGTGACACTGCATTTATGAATGACTCAAGGAGGGGTGTTCCATGACCAAAGGGTTCGTGCTTGCCATTCACGGTGGCGCCGGTGTCTTGCCTCGTGCCGAGATGTCGCCCGAACGCGAGGGCAGCTGCCACGCCGCCCTCGCGCGCGTTCTGGCCGCCGGAGAGGCGGTCTTGGCGCGCAACGGCACGGCCCTCGATGCGGTCACAGTCGCGGTCGAAACGCTTGAAAACGAACCTCTCTTCAATGCCGGGCGCGGCGCGGTATTCACCCGCGATGGCACGCATGAGATGGATGCCGCGATCATGGACGGCGGCGGCCGCAGGGCCGGGGCGGTCGCCGGCATCGCCGGGGTGCGCAACCCTGTACACCTTGCCCGCGCCGTCATGGAGCGGACCGATCACGTGCTTATGGTCGGCGACGGGGCACTTGAGATCGCGCGCGACGCGGGCCTGGCCTTTGAGGACGAGGCCTATTTCTTTACGCAGGACCGCTGGGACAGTCTGCAAAGCACCCTGAAGATGCAAGCCGATGGCACGCTCGACGATGACCCGGCCCGGCGCCACGGCACGGTGGGGGCCGTCGCGCTGGACCGCGCGGGCAATCTCGCCGCCGCGACATCAACAGGCGGCATGACGGCCAAGCGCAGGGGCCGTGTCGGCGACAGCCCGATCATCGGTGCCGGAACCTTCGCGGACGATGCCACCTGCGCGGTTTCGGCCACCGGCGACGGCGAGGCCTATATCCGCCTGTCGGTCGCGCATGAAATCGACGCACGCATGCGGCTGGCAGGACAATCGGTGACTGACGCGGCACAGCAAGTCATCCTGGGCGATCTGACCGCCATCGGCGGCTCGGGCGGATTGATTTGTGTCGGTCGGGACGGGGCAGTCGCCATGCCGTTCAACTGTGAGGGGATGTATCGGGGGGTCGTGGTAGAAGACAGCACGCCGGTAACGGCTATTTATTGAACCTGAGCCCGAAAAAAGCACGTTCAGGACATCAAATCGATTGGTTTGTACCCAGATACGCACTGCGACGCCTTTGAGGAGCGTAAGGTGTTATCCGTCCATACCGACATTCAGTACTTGGTCTTCACCCCCAAAGCAATTTCAGAAAAAGTTGATAGACTTTTTCGGTTCGAAATTTCGCAAAAACAACGAATTACAGCGTTACGACTGTTTCAACGAAAAGTCGAAACGCTGTAAGGTCAGGCCCGAAAAACTCAATCCTACGACAGAACGCGAACATCCGCTGCACACGGCGTCTAACACCGACGTGTATGATGGAGAATCCGGACCGTCCATCAAGAAACAGGCAAGATTGACTGTTCAGAAGGCGGCTCTGGTCGGTCCTGCAAACACGCGATGCCTTCGAGGGTCCGGTCTTACCCCGGGTCCGCCGCCTGGATCAGTTCGGCCAGGAAATCCTCTTCGTCGAGATCGTATTCTGCGCAGGCGTCCATCACCGTGTGAAACGGGCTGACGAGGCATCCGACGCAGAGCATCCGGTGCCGGACAAAGACCGGGACGGTCTGGGGCCATCGTGTCATCAGATCCGCCAGCGGCAGATCGGGGTCATCTGGTCGGGGGTGCCGCATCGTGCGCTCCTTTCTCCGACCAGCCTAGCCGCGCAATCGCGCCAAACGTTGCGCTGGCGCAAACTCGCATGCCGAGTGCCCGCCTAAAACAGGTCATCCCGAATTCAAGGAGGCCTGAACATGGCTGAAATCTTAACGAAATCGAGGGCGCGCAACATCTTCTACGGGGGCTCGATCTTCTTTGTCGTGATCTTCGTGGCGATGACCGTCCACAGCCACAAATACGTGGTCGAAACCTCGACGGCGGGCATGGCGCTCAGCGAAGAGGTGATCCACGGCAAGCATGTCTGGGAAGAGCATTCCTGCATCAACTGCCACAGCCTGCACGGCGAAGGCGCGTATTTCGCGCCCGAAGTGGGCAACGTGATGACCCGCTGGGGCGTGCAGGACAGCCCCGAAGACGCCTTCGAGGTGCTCAAGGGCTGGATGGAAAGCCAGCCGAGCGGCATCGAAGGCCGCCGCCAGATGCCGAATTTCAACCTCAGTGACGAAGATATCCGCGGCCTCGCGGAGTTTCTGCGCTGGGCCGATCAAACCGACACGCAGGGCTGGCCGCCCAATGATGCCGGGTAAGGAGTGAACCTCATGAAATACCAATCACAAAAAGTCGCGCTCTACTATTTCGTCGTGGCGATGGCCCTCTTTGGCATTCAGGTGCTGGGCGGGCTGCTGGCGGGCTGGGTCTATGTCTCGCCCAACTTTCTGGCCGAGATCCTGCCGTTCAACATCATCCGCATGATCCACACCAACGCCCTGATCGTCTGGCTGTTGCTGGGCTTTTTCGGGGCCGCCTATTTTCTCGTGCCTGAGGAATCGGAGCGTGAGATCTGGTCGCCCAAGCTGGCCTATCTGCAGCTTATCATTCTCGTTGTGGGAACGTTGGGGGCCGTGGGCTCCTATCTGATGGGCATCCATGGCGGGCGCGAGTTTCTCGAACAACCCTTGTGGGTCAAGTTCGGCATTCTCGTCGCGGCGCTGATCTTTCTGCTCAACATCTCGATGACGGTGCTGGCGGGCAAGAAGACCGCGATCACCAACGTGCTGCTGATGGGGCTCTGGCTGTTGTCGCTGCTCTGGGTTTTTGCCTTCATCAACCCCGACAACCTCAGCCTCGACAAGATGTACTGGTGGTTCGTCGTCCATCTTTGGGTCGAGGCGACCTGGGAATTGGTGATGGCTGCAATCCTTGCCTTCCTGCTCCTGAAGCTGACCGGGGTGGACCGCGAAGTGGTGGAAAAATGGCTCTATGTCATCGTCGCCACGGCGCTTTTCTCGGGCATTCTCGGGACCGGGCACCATTTCTACTGGATCGGTCTGCCGGGCTACTGGCAATGGGTCGGCTCGATCTTCTCGACCTTCGAGGTGATCCCGTTCTTCCTGATGATGTCGTTTGCCTTCGTCATGGTCTGGAAAGGCCGCAAGAACCATCCCAACAAGGCCGCGCTCTTGTGGTCGCTCGGGTCGAGCACGGTCGCCTTCTTCGGGGCCGGGGTCTGGGGCTTTCTGCACACGCTGCACGGGGTGAACTTCTACAGCCACGGCACGCAGATCACCGCAGCCCACGGCCACCTCGCCTTTTATGGGGCCTATGTGGCGCTGAACCTCGCGATCTTTACCTATGCGATGCCGATGCTGCGGGGCCGCGCGCCCTATAACCAGGTGCTGAACATGGCGTCCTTCTGGCTGATGACCGGCGGCATGGCCTTCATGACCTTCGTGCTGACCTTCGCGGGCACCATCCAGACGCATATGCAGCGCGTGATCGGCGACTACTACATGCCGGTGCAGGACAGCCTGTCGGTGTTCTACCTGATGCGGTTCGGTGCCGGTGCGGCGGTGGTGATCGGGGCCTTGCTGTTCCTCTATTCCATGCTGGTCGTGCGCAAATCCGAGGTGATCGCGCCCGGCCCTGCAAACCCTGTTCCGGGAGAATAAGCCATGAACATGGTCTATAAACCAACCCTGCCGTTCTATCAGGCAACGGGCCGCGAATGCGACCTCTTCGAGACGGCCCATGACAACGGTTTGCCCCTTCTTCTGAAGGGGCCGACCGGCTGCGGCAAGACCCGCTTTGTCGAGCATATGGCGGCCCGGCTGGGCAAGCCGCTCTATACAGTCGCCTGCCATGACGATCTGTCGGCCTCGGACCTGATCGGGCGCTACCTGCTCAAGGGCGGCGAGACGGTCTGGGTCGACGGGCCCCTGACCCGCGCGGTGCGCGAGGGCGGCATCTGCTATCTCGACGAGGTGGTTGAGGCGCGCAAGGATGTGACGGTCGTGCTGCACCCGCTGACCGATACGCGCCGCACGCTGATGATCGACCGCACCGGCGAAGAGCTGGTGGCGCCGTCGGGCTTCATGCTGGTGGCCAGCTACAACCCCGGCTACCAGAACGTGCTCAAGCGGCTGAAGCCATCGACGCGGCAGCGCTTCCTGTCGATCTCGTTCGACTTTCCGGGGGCCGAGACCGAGATTGCGGTGGTCGCCAGCGAAAGCCGGCTGGAGCCGGGGCGCGTGGCCCCTCTGGTGCGGCTGGCCGGGCATATCCGCAACCTCTCGGGCATGGATCTGGAGGAAGGTGTCTCGACCCGGTTGCTGATCTATGCCGCCACGCTGATGGCGGGCGGCATGGGCGTCGATCAGGCGTTGGAGGCCGCGGTGATCGAACCGCTCAGCGACGAGCCGGATGTGCAGCAGGCGCTGCGCGATCTGGTCGCGACGATCTACGGGTAAGTGCCATGCATCTTCTCGATCTCATGGAGCCCGAAGAGACGGTCGGCAACCTCTGGCATGACATGGCCAGCGGGATCGGGGCGGATATCGGCCACCCCGAGGCGGGTGTCACACTCGCCTCGGTCCGGCCCAGCCTTGCGGTGCTGTTTCGCGGTCTGGGTGGCGCACCCGGCGTGGAACTGAGCGAGGCGGCGGCGACGCTGGTGCGCCATCGCCGCACGCTGCGGCGCAAGCTGGGGGCAGAGCGCGACCGCGAATGGGTCGCGGTCTTTGACGGCGAGCGGCTGACGCTGCCGCCGGTTATCGCCGCCTTTCCCGACCCGGCACTGAACCGGGCCGCGTATTTCTGGCTTACGGCGCTGGCGGCGGTTTGCGATCTGAACGGGATCGACCTGACCGGTGAGGGCATGGCCTTTGATTGTGCACAGATCCGGGCCAATGCGGCGGCGGCGGATGCGGCCTATGTCGCCTGTGCCGGCCTGCGCAGCGCCTATGATCGCATGACGTGGCTTTGCATGCAGGGGCGGCCGGATGTCATTCGCCCCCCTCAGGAAGCGATCATCGAAACCGCCATTCGCAATCAGCTTACCGGTGCATCGCCCGAGGTCACGTCGCATTCTGTGCCGGGCAACTACATGCCATTTGCGCCGGTGCCGATCTGGCTGCGCTTTGCTCCAGCGTCTTCTGGCGAGGCCGCGACGGACGAGGCGGCCGACCCCGCAGCACCGCCCCCCGCTGCCGCGCAGACCAGCCGCAAGCTGGGACGGCGCAAGGATCAGGACCAGCAGAACCGCAAGGACAGCTTTATCATTCACCGGTTCGAGTCGATCCTGTCATGGGTTGAATCGATGAACATCAACCGCAGCGTCGATGATGACGATGACGAGAACGCCCAGAAGGCGGCGGATGATCAGGATGAAATCACGCTGTCCAAGCAGGTCCGCAAGGCCGCGACACGGCTGCGCCTGCATCTCGATCTGTCGCCCGCCGATGCCGATCACGAGGCGCTGGCAGGCACGCACACATACCCCGAATGGAACCACCGGTCGCGCAGCTACATGGCCGATCACTGCCGGGTTCTGGATGCACCGGTGGCCGCGTCCGACACGCCCTTCGTGCCGAACGAACGCCGCATGCGCGAGGTGCGGCGCCAGTTCGAGGCGCTGCGCCCGCGTCGTATCCTGCAACCGCGTCAGGTAGAGGGCAGCGAGCTTGATCTCGACGCGCTGCTGACCTCGCGCGCCGATCTGATGGCCACCGGGCGCGGCTCGGACCGGATCTGGCAATCGGCACGGCAGACCGAGCGTGACCTGTCGGTGGCCTTCCTGATCGACACGTCGCGCTCGACCGAGGCGGCGATTGGCGATACCTCGGTGATCGAGGTGGCGCGCGAGGCGATGGCGGCGCTGGCGGCAGGCATCGACGCGGCGGGCGACCGGCTGGGCATCTGGGGGTTTTCCTCGCTGCGCCGCGACCGGGTATTCCTGAGCCGCTGCAAGGGGTTCGGCGACGACCTGTCCCCCGCGATCACCGCCAATATCGGCGCGCTGAAGCCTGGGCATTACACCCGGCTCGGGGCGGCGATCCGCCATGTCAGTGCGCAACTGGCCAAAGAGCCGAGCGCGCGCAAGCTGCTCATTGTGCTGACCGATGGCAAGCCAAACGATCTGGATCATTACGAGGGCCAGCACGGTATCGAGGACAGTCACATGGCCGTCCGCGAGGCCCGCATGGCGGGCCACAGCCTGCATGGCATCATCATCGACGAGGACGGGCAGGACTGGTTTGCCCGTATCTTCGGGCGGGGCGGGTTCACCCTGCTGCCCGATCCCGCGCGCCTGACCCGGGCGCTTCCCGACATCTATCGCACCCTGACACAGGAGAATTGACATGCGTTATCTGACAGTTTTGATCGCGACCCTCATCGCGTCCCCGGTCCTTGCCAAGAGCTTTGACCGGCCGATCCCGCAGGCCCAATCCGCCACGGCCGAATTCTGGTATGCGCTGGCCTGCCTTGCGCTCATCGCATCCATGATCGCCGTACATCGGCTGGTCTCTCGCCGATGACACGCCAGGGCTGGTCCACGCGTCAGATCGCGCTCGCCCTCTATCCCTTTGGCGCAGGGGCAGCGGCGGTCAACGTGTTCTTCGCCTCGCTGATCTTCAGCTGGATCGGCGGGCCGGTGGCCTCGACCGCATGGTCGATTGGCCTCGGCTGCGTGATCGGGGCCCCCGCCACCTGGTATTTCGCCCGCCATATCCGTCACTTGATGGACGTGGCGGATACGCGCGCAGAAGGCTCTGACGCCTGAAACTCCACCGCTCTGCGAGCAGTTGACAGCCGAAGAGATCAAGGATCTCAAGACGACGGGCAGCAAATGGGGCGGCACGCTCAAGATGTATCTGGATGCGCTGAATACGCTGGATGACGGGCCGCACAACCCGTCCAGTGTCTAACCCTGGTGCTCTGCCCCGATGCCCTGGAACATGGCGCGCAGATCAACCGTGCTTTCGACGCCGATGCGGTCGTAAGTGGCATCGAGCCAGGCCGCTGCGGTAGATCGACCGATATCGCGCAGGCGGGTCAGGAACGCCCATTCCACATTCATCTTCGATGACGCGCCCATCGGGTTCATCAGGTCTTCATTCTCGATCAGGTGCACCTTGACGGGACGATAGTGATCAACGTCGAGCTTGCCCTCGTAGATCAGCCGGTCGACGAAATCAATCGCGCGCAATTCCTTGAGAAGACTGGCATTGAAGCTGATTTCATTGAGCCGGTTGTGGATCTCCTGCGCGGTGCGCGGTGCGCCCTTGCGTTCGATCGGGTTGATCTGGATGACCACGATATCGTCGGTTCCGGTCTTGCCATAAAGCGGAAACAGGGCCGGGTTGCCCATATAGCCGCCATCCCAATAGGGCACGCCGTCAATCTCGACCGCTTGGTAGAGATGCGGCAAACACGCCGAGGCCATGACCATGTCGGGCGTCAGATCCTCTCGCGGAAAGACCTTGACGCGCCCGGTCTCGACATTGGTGGCCGACACGAACAACTCGAAGGCGTCGCATTTGCGCACCATTTCGAAATCTATGCTCTCCTCGACCAGATCGCGCAGTGGATTGATGTTCATCGGATTGAGCTGGTAGGGCGACGCCACGCCGGTGATCGCGTTCATGAAGTGGTAAAAGGGATTGTTCTCAAGTCCCCAATTGCCTGTCATCCGGTCAACGGGCGTGCGTTGCAAGGGCGAGTGGCGCACGCTGCCGCTCATGCTCTGCCAGAAATGATCAAGTGCGGCGCGCGCGCCCTCGGGCCCGGCGCGGGTGTACCCATCGGCAAGGGCGACCGCATTCATGGCGCCGGCCGACGTGCCAGAGACGCCGGCGATCCGCAGGCGCCCATCCTCGAGCAGATAATCGAGCACGCCCCAGGTGAAGGCGCCATGCGCCCCACCGCCCTGAAGCGCGAGATTGATAGGTTTGCCGGTCGTGCCCATGGCCCGTTCACCTCTCTGGTACTGCGCCCCTGCGGCTGCGCGATCCCGAGGCTATCAGCCCCGGCGGTCGGGCGCCACCGGTGGCTGTGTTGGCCGGGTCACATTCGCGTTCAGACACCGTAATAGGCGCGATACCAGGTCACGAAACGGGCGATGCCGTCGCGGATGTCGGTTTGCGGGCGGTAGCCGGTCAATCTCTCAAGCAGCTGCGCATCGGCCCATGTGGCCGGCACATCGCCCTTTTGCATGTCCATCATGTTGCGAAGTGCCGGTTGCCCGACGGCCTCTTCGATGGCCGCGACGAAATCCAGTAGCCGGACCTTCTCGGAGTTGCCGATATTGACGATGCGATAAGGCGCCACGGGAGACAGGCTGTCACCGGGGCAGATATCTTCGGGGCGGTCCGGGCGCTGCGGTATCGCGTCCATCAACAGGCGGATGCCGCGTACCAGATCGGTGACATAGGTGAAATCCCGGTGCATGTCGCCGTGATTGTAGATGTCGATGGGGCGGCCTTCGAGGATCGCGTTCACGAACTTGAAATAGGCCATGTCGGGCCGCCCCCAGGGACCGTAGACCGTAAAGAACCGAAACATCGTGGTTGGCAGGTTCCATAGATGCGCATGGGCATGGCCCATCGATTCCGTCGCTTTCTTGGTGGCGGCGTAGATCGTCATCTGACTGTCGGCCTTCATCGTCTCGGTATAGGGCATGTCCGTATTGGCGCCGTAGACCGATGACGTGGATGCCATCAAGAGGTGCCGGACCGCGTGCCGCTTGGCCGCCTCCATCACGTTGAACGTGCCGATCACGTTGGCATCCAGATAGGCGCGCGGGTTCTCGAGGCTGTAGCGCACGCCCGCCTGGGCCGCGAGATGCACGATGATATCGGGCGCGCAGGCGTCTATCGCCGCGTTGACGGCCGCCTGATCTTCCAGCATCGCCTCGGTTGCCCTAAATGCCGGTTTCTGGAGAAGCATCTGGTGGCGGCGTTGCTTGAGCGTGACATCGTAGTAATCGGTCATGCCGTCGAAGCCGTGGACGGTCATGCCCTCACTCAGCAACAGATCGGCGAGGTGATAGCCGATGAACCCGGCGGTGCCGGTAATGAACACCCGTGTCATATGCGCCCCGCCCCGGTGATGGTCATTGAAGGTCGGCAAAGGCGGCTTGCATCCGCTCCACCGCCTCGGCCACCCGCGCGCGCGGCGTGGCGATGTTGAACCGCAGGAAAGTTTCGCCGCCGGTGCCAAAATCAGCGCCCACTGACGGAACGAGGCGCGCATCCTCATGGACCCTGCGCAGAACCTCTTTCATATCCATCCCGGTACCCTCGAAGTTGACCCAGGCGAGATATGTCGATTGCATCGGCATGGCCTTCAACGCGGGGATCTGACCGATACCATCGAGAAAAAGCCGGTGATTGTCGTCCAGATAGGCGACCAGTTGATCAACCCAGGCCGCGCCACCCGGCGAATAGGCGGCCCGTGTCAGCTCGACGCCCAAGAGATTGGGCTGGGTCTGGTGTTCGAGCAGCGCCTGCCGGAAGCGCTTGCGCAGGTCGGGATTGGGAATCGTGACCGTCCCGACGCGCGCGCCAGCGGTGTTGAAGGTTTTCGACGCGGCGGTGAGGACAAAGCTGCGATCCGCAGCCTCGGGGGCGGCATTGAGAAAATGCGTGAATGTCTGGCCGGGGAAAACGAGATCGTGATGGATTTCGTCTGCAACCATGATGAGATCGTGACGCGTGCAAAACTCGGACAATTGGCGCAATTCCCCGGGCGTCCAGATGCGACCTGCCGGGTTGTGCGGCGAGGAGATGAGCATCATCCGCTCCTTGCCGCTCAGCCCGGCCTCGAGCGCGTCCAGATCCATGTGGTAGATGCCATCCTCGATAACCAGCGGGGCTTCGTGGACGACGCGCTTGGTCAGTTCGATCTTGTGGGTGAACTCGTGGTAAACCGGGGTGAAGATGATCACCTCATCGCCGGGATCGGTGTAGGTCTCCAGGATCAGGGCTATGGCATGGCCCAGCCCGGCGGTGCTTGACATGTGGCTCGGGTCCACATCCCACTCGTGGCGCTCTTTCATCCACCACGCGACCGCCTCGTTCATTTCGTCGTCACCAGGGAAATAGCCGTAATTGGCGCGGTCCATGAGGCTTTGCATCGCGTCCTGCAAGACATCGGCCGCGCGAAAATCCATGTCGGCGACCCACATCGGAATCCCGTCAGCGGGCGAGACACCGCCATAGGCTTCCATTCTGTCCCATTTGGTGCTTCCCGTGCCGCGGCGGTCGATGATCTCGTCGAAATTCATGGATGTCTCCTTGGGGTGTCGCGGCGCAGGCTAGACGATTGCGCGGCGTGTGCAAGGCCGTTGCGGATCACGCGCCGATCCCCTAAATCAGACGCCATGAAACGCCCGATCCTCATTCACCCCGACCCGCGCCTGAAAAAGGTCTGCGCGCCTGTGCCCGATCTCAGCGATGATCTGCGCCGCCTCGCCGATGACATGCTGGAAACCATGTATGACGCGCCGGGCATCGGCCTCGCCGCGCCGCAAGTGGGGGTGACACGCCGCCTGATCGTCCTTGACTGTGTCAAGGAGGAGGGGGAGGAGCCGCGCCCGCTGGTGATGTTCAACCCCGAGGTGGTGGCCAGTTCGGACGAGACCAATACCTACGAGGAAGGCTGCCTCTCGATCCCCGATCAATATGCCGAGGTGACGCGGCCGAAGGTTGTCGATGTGCGCTGGATCGACCGGGATGGCAACCCGCAGGCGGAGACCTTCGACGGGCTCTGGGCGACCTGTGTGCAGCACGAGATCGACCATCTCAACGGCAAGCTCTTCATCGACTATCTGGGTGCGATGCGGCGGCAGATGATCACCCGGCGCATGCAAAAGCTCAAGCGAGAGCAGGCGCGCGCGTGAGGGCTGTCCTGCGCTGGCCCGACAAACGGCTGAGAACAGCCGCCGCACCGGTGACCGGGATCACCGATGCAACCCACGCGATCTGGGACGAGATGATCGCGGTGATGGAGGCGATGCCGGGCGTCGGGCTGGCGGCGACACAGCTTGGCGAGATGCAGGCGCTCGCCGTCGTCGATGCGAGCGAGGCGCGTGGGCAGGTCGTTCGCTTGGCCAATCCCGAAATCCTGCACGCGAGCGTGCATCTGCGCGAGCATCAGGAGGCCAGCCCCTGCCTTCCCGGCGTCTCGGCCCTGATCGAGCGGCCCCGCGCGGTGACGGTTCGGTTTCTCAATGCCGACGGCGAGGTCGAAGAGCGCGATTTTGTCGGGCTCTGGGCCACGTCCGTGCAGCACCAGATCGACCATTTGCAGGGGCGGATGTATTTTGATCGACTGGGCCGGGTCAAACGGGACATGCTGCTCAGGCGGGCGCGCAAGCGGGCCTGAGCGCATCGCCGGTGGCGCGGTCGGATGTGAGTATTTTGGGAACGGTGAAGGGGGCTGTGATGCGTGTGATCTTCATGGGAACGCCGGACTTCTCGGTGCCGGTGCTCGACGCGCTGGTCGAGGCCGGGCACGAGGTGGCGGCCGTCTATTGCCAGCCGCCGCGCCCGGCAGGCCGTGGCAAGAAGGACCGCCCCAGCCCGGTGCAGGCGCGCGCCGAGGATTTGGGTCTGCTGGTGCGCCATCCGGTCAGCCTGAAGGGCGTGGAGGAACAGGCGGCCTTCGCCGCGCACAAGGCCGATGTGGCGGTGGTCGTGGCCTATGGCCTGATCCTGCCGCGAGCGGTGCTCGATGCGCCCGCGAAGGGCTGTCTCAACATCCACGCAAGCCTCCTGCCGCGCTGGCGCGGGGCCGCGCCCATTCACCGTGCGATCATGGCGGGCGATGCCGAGACGGGCATCTGCATCATGCAGATGGAGGCCGGGCTCGATACCGGGCCAGTGCTCATGCGCGAGGCAACGCGGATCGGCGCGGACGAGACCACCGGGCAGTTGCATGACCGGCTGTCGGACATGGGCGCGCGGCTGATTGTCGAGGCGCTGAACCGGCTGGACCAACTGGAGCCGCAGCCCCAGCCCGAGGCGGGCGTCACCTATGCCGCCAAGATCGACAAGGCCGAGGCGCGCGTGGACTGGGGCCTTGACGCGCAAGAAGTCGACCGGCGCATCCGCGGCCTCTCGCCGTTTCCCGGCGCGTGGTGCATGGCGGGGGCTGAGCGGGTGAAACTGCTGGCCTCGCGCGTGGCCCAAGGGCAGGGCGCCCCCGGTGAGGTTCTGGACAGTGAGGCGTCGGTCGCCTGCGGGCGCGGCGCGGTGCGGCTTTTGCGCTTGCAACGCGCCGGCCGCGCGGCGCAGGATGGGCCCGAGTTCCTGCGCGGCATGGCCTGGCCGCGCGGCAGCCGATTGGAGTGACGCGATGTTCCTGCAACTTTTCGGCACGGTGGTGATCGCGGGCATCGTCGGCTATGCCAGCGAGAAAAGCGGCTTTACCCGCAACGGCTATCTCCCGTCGATCATCATCTGCGTCGGCGGTGCGTTCCTGTTTTACTTCATCCGCATCATGTTCGGCATCCGCTTCGGCGCGCCCGGGATTGATGCGATCCTGTCGTCGGTCGGCGCGCTGATCATCGTGCCGACCCATTGGCGCAGGCGGAGGTGAGGCATGGGTGTGGTCTACCTGATCATCGTGGGCGCGGCGGCGGGCTTTCTCGCCACGCGCCTGATGCGGATCGAGGCGGGGGTGGTGCAGACCGTGATGATCGGCATCGCTGGCGCGCTCATTGGCGGCGTGGTTATCCGGGTTTTGTTGATGGTGACGGGGCTGTTGGGCGGGCTGATTGGCGCGGTGCTGGGATCGCTGCTGCTGATCTGGCTCTACCAGATGTATCTGGGGCGCAAGTAGCGGCGGCCTCCAAAGGCTGGGCCCGCAATCAGCCCCTGCCGGGCGGTCCCGGGTTACAATTTGAGTCTTTCGCGCTCTGGTCTCATAGTTGGTGCATATCGGCGATTGGGGCCGGAAATGAAAAGGGCACCAAGGTTGGTTGGTGCCCTTTCCTTCATCAATCGGTATTGCTCAATGCGCCATGAAAACAGGTATCTTTGCTTGTTCCAGCATGTAGCGCGTGGCCCCGCCGAAGATCGCCTCGCGGAAGCGCGAGTGACCATAGGCCCCCATCACCACCATGTCGGCATCCATGTCACCCGCGTGGCGCAACAGCACGTCCGAGACGCGTGGCAGGGTCTTGGAGAGCACGTCGATCTCGACCTTGACGTCGTGACGCGCGAGATATTGCGACAAGAGGCCACCCGGATCAGAGCGGTTCGGTCCATGGGTCGGCGGATCAATCACCACGACATGCACCACATCCGCCGCCTTGAGCAGGGGCAGGGCGGCCCGCACCGCGCCAAGAGCTTCGCTGCTCTCGTTCCAGCCCAGCATGATGCGCGCGGGGCGTGGCACGGGAGCGCAACCGCTCGGGGCCACAAGGACCGGTGTGCGCCCTTCGAACAGCGCCGATTCGGTTACCGGCTCCAGTTCGGCACCACGTCCATCGCCGTAGGGCTGGGGCAAGATCACGAGGTCTGAAAACCGCGCACGCACCGCGACATGACGCCCCATGTCGGCCAGTTGGCTCACGCCGGACTCGACGCTCCAGCGCAGGGCGGACCCTCCGAGGACCTCGCGCGCCCGCGCTTCGATCGCCTCTGCGTCTTCCTGCGCGCGGGCGATCGTCTCCTGAAGCAGGATCGCACTGGCGCCTGCGTAGTAATATCCGGACTGGCTTCGGTCTACCCCGAGGCAAAGCACGTCAAGATGCGCGTCGTACTCTGTTGCCGCTGCCACAGCGTGAGCAAGGGTTTCTTCAACAAGAGACTCGTCGGTCAAAACTGAAAACAGGCTGTTGTAGGTCATGTCGCATTCCTTTGCGCGTTTAACACGATATGTCACATTAGGAGTGTAATGCATGCGCGCGCTTTGACGCGGATCAATCGAAGAGCGTCAGGGTTTTGACACAGATCAAGGATAGTTGAGTGCGATGCTAGCATTACGGGACCAGTCTAAACGCGCACGCGCGGGTCAGGGCGACTCGGGCGGAAAGAGACGAAGGGACGCAACATGACGAACTATATCAAGCTGATCGTGCTTGGTCTGATCACGCTTTTCGCGTTGATCGCGGCCAATTACGCGCGCGATCTGGCCTATCTGGTCAATGCGCTGACAGTGGCGCTGGTGGCCGGTGGCCTTTTTCTGTGGGTGCTGCGGCACACCGATGAGCCGACGGACAGTATCGACCTGTCGGGGGAATACATGGACGGTGTCGTGCGCGCCGGGGTGGTCGCGACGTGCCTTTGGGGCGTCGTTGGTTTCCTCGCGGGGACATTCATTGCCTTTCAACTTGCTTTTCCACAGCTCAATTTCGACTGGGCTCAGGGGTTTGCCAATTTTGGTCGGTTGCGTCCGCTGCACACAAGTGCGGTGATTTTCGCCTTTGGCGGCAATGCGCTGATTGCCACTTCATTCTATGTCGTGCAGCGCACAAGTGCCGCGCGGCTCTGGGGCGGGAACCTCGCGTGGTTCGTGTTCTGGGGCTATCAGCTGGTGATCGTGCTGGCCGCCACGGGCTATCTGCTCGGTGCCACGCAATCCAAGGAATACGCCGAGCCCGAGTGGTATGTCGACCTGTGGCTGACGGTGGTCTGGCTGGCCTATCTGGCCGTGTTCCTGGGCACTATCGTCAAGCGCAAGGAGCCGCATATCTACGTGGCCAACTGGTTTTACCTGTCGTTCATCATCACCGTGGCGATGCTGCATGTGGTCAACAACCTGAGCATCCCGGTTTCGGTCTTCGGCTCCAAGTCGGTGCAGGTCTTCTCGGGCGTGCAGGACGCGATGACGCAGTGGTGGTACGGGCATAACGCCGTGGGCTTCTTCCTCACTGCCGGGTTCCTCGGGATGATGTATTACTTCGTGCCGAAACAGGCCGAACGTCCGGTCTATTCCTACAAGCTGTCGATCATCCACTTCTGGGCGCTGATCTTCATCTATATCTGGGCCGGTCCGCACCACCTGCATTACACCGCGCTGCCGGACTGGGCCTCGACCCTCGGCATGGTGTTCTCGATCGTGCTGTGGATGCCGTCCTGGGGCGGGATGATCAACGGTCTGATGACGCTCTCGGGCGCGTGGGACAAGCTGCGCACCGATCCGATCATCCGCATGATGGTGATCTCCATCGGGTTCTACGGCATGTCGACCTTCGAAGGGCCGATGATGTCGATCCGGGCGGTCAACTCGCTGTCGCATTACACCGACTGGACCATCGGGCACGTGCACTCCGGTGCGCTCGGCTGGAACGGCATGATCACCTTCGGCGCGCTCTACTTCCTGGTGCCCAAGCTGTGGAACCGCGAGCGGCTCTATAGTCTGAGCCTGGTGAGCTGGCACTTCTGGCTGGCGACCATCGGCATCATTCTCTACGCCGCCGCCATGTGGGTGACGGGGATCATGGAGGGTCTGATGTGGCGCGAAGTGGATGCGAACGGTTTCCTCGTGAACTCTTTCGCCGATACCGTGGCCGCGAAACTGCCGATGTATATCGTGCGGGGCCTGGGCGGGGTGCTGTTCCTCTCTGGTGCCGTGATCATGTGCTACAACCTCTGGATGACTGTGAAGCGTTCGCCGGCCGTTGCGCCGACGAACAGCGCAGTCCCGGCTGAATAAGGAGGGCCGGAGAGATGGCAATTCTGGACAAACACGCAATCCTGGAAAAGAACGTCACGCTTCTGGCGATCTTTGCCTTCCTCGTGGTCACCATCGGGGGGATCGTACAGATCGCCCCGCTGTTCTGGCTCGAGAACACCATCGAGGACGTAGAGGGCATGCGCCCCTACTCCCCGCTGGAACTGACCGGGCGCGATATCTACGTGCGTGAGGGCTGTTACGTCTGCCATAGCCAGATGGTGCGCCCGATGCGCGATGAGGTGGAGCGCTATGGGCATTACTCATTGGCGGCGGAGTCGAAGTACGATCACCCGTTCCAGTGGGGGTCCAAGCGCACCGGGCCGGATCTGGCCCGTGTCGGGGGCCGCTATTCGGACGAGTGGCATGTCGATCACCTGCGCGATCCGCAATCGGTGGTGCCGGAATCAGTGATGCCGAAATACGGCTTCCTCGAGGACCGGCTGATCGAGCCGGAGCATATCGAGGATCTGCTGGGGACGCATCGTCTGGTTGGCGTACCCTATACCGACGAGATGATCGACAACGCCAAGGCAGATTTCAAGGTGCAGGTCGATCCGTTCGGCGATACCGACGGTCTGCTCTCGCGCTACCCCAAGGCGCAGGTGCGCAATTTTGACGGGCAACCGGGGATTTCCGAGGCCGATGCGTTGATCGCCTATCTGCAAATGCTGGGCACGCTGGTGGATTTCTCGACCTTCACGCCCGTTGCAAGCCGGTAAGGAGGACAGATCATGGAAACATATTCCCTGCTGCGCCAATTCGCCGATAGCTGGATGTTGCTGGTGCTCTTCGCGTTCTTCATCGGGGTGGTGATCTGGGTCTTTCGGCCCGGTGCCACGAAGACCTATGAGAACCCGTCGAACATCCCCTTCCGGCACGAAGACAAACCGGCACGCGACGACGATGCCGACGCCAAGGAGGCGTAAGACATGGCCAAGAAACCAACCAAGAAACAGGAACCGGATACCACCGGCCACGAGTGGGACGGTATCCAGGAATACAACAACCCCTTGCCGCGCTGGTGGCTGTGGACCTTTTACGCCACTATTGTCTGGGCGCTTTGGTATGTCATCGCCTATCCCGCCTGGCCGCTGATCAACGAGGCGACGGCAGGCTACAAGGGCTGGTCGACCCGCGCCAATGTGGCCGAGGAGATCGCCGAGGCCGAGGCCGCCAATGCCGAGATCAACGCACAACTCGCGTCTGTTGAACTGACCGGGATCGCCGACAACCCGGAGCTTCAGGGCTATGCCACATCGGCGGGATCGGCCGTGTTCAAGACCTGGTGCGCACAGTGCCACGGCTCGGGGGCGGCGGGGGCCAAGGGCTATCCCAATCTACAGGACGATGCATGGCTCTGGGGCGGCACGATCGAGGATATCCATTACACCGTGGCGCACGGTATCCGCAACGAGGAGGATCCCGATTCGCGGTATTCCGAGATGCCGGCCTTTGGCGATATTCTGGAGTCTGCGCAGATCGAAGAGGTCGTCAACTA
The DNA here is from genome assembly GCF_947259555.1 of uncultured Roseovarius sp. Classification (GTDB taxonomy): domain Bacteria; phylum Pseudomonadota; class Alphaproteobacteria; order Rhodobacterales; family Rhodobacteraceae; genus Roseovarius. The sequence goes on along the minus strand of NZ_CAMYMD010000087.1, from coordinate 28,940 downwards.
CGTGATGTCGCTCTCGGGCGAGCCGCAGGATGCCAGCCTCGTGGCGGCAGGTGAGACGGTGTTCATGGATAACTGCGCCGCCTGTCACGGCGAGCAGGCGCAGGGCGATATCTATCAGGGTGCGCCCAACCTTTCGGATGCGATCTGGCTCTATGGCGGGGATTACGAGACGGTGAAATACACGGTCGTCAATTCGCGCTATGGCGTGATGCCACCGATGGGCGGGGCCGATCTGAGCGAGGCCGAGATCCGCGCCGTCGCGCTCTATGTCCACCAGTTGGGCGGGGGCGAGTAAGCCCTGAAAAGAATACCCCGGGCCGCGAGGCCCGGGGGATGGCACCGGTCTTTCCGTCCTGTTCGCGCGTTTCCTGGAAGGACCGGTGCCGATTTCACCGGCAGATTGTTTGATTTGTCAAGCTGGCCCGCGTCTTGGTGTGTTGTTGCCATTCGATCAGCAGACCTGGCGCGGAACAAGGCCGAAGGCCGCCGCGCCATCGCCAGGCCGCCCCCACGGACTGGCGATTTGTCCAAGTCGGCGCGCCGATCGGGGCTTTTCGGATTTGGCAGATATAAAGTGCACTGAAAGATCGTTAGATCGCCAGCCCGCGGCCTGGCAATGGCGCGGCTCACTCCAACTGCAGCTTCAGGCCAAGACTGTCTTTCGTCGCGCCATTCCGCTCTGATCCGGTTCAGGCTTAGTACCGCCGCCGGGCCACAAGATGCGCCTCAAGATCCGCGCCGCTGCGTGCGTCGAACCGTTCTGCCGGCGGCCAGTGGGCGCGGCCCTGATGGCGGTGGCGGGTCTCGGGGCCGGTATCTGTCCGGGTGGCCGTTCTGAAAGTATTCGCGAAGATTCCAAGCATCGTTTCGTCCTTTCCTGTGCTGCTGTTATGCGCTCAATATGGGGCATAATGGCATGACACGCGACTCTGGAAAATTTCCAACTTGTAAGCTAGGCTAACATCATGGATTGGCAGGCCCTTCCCCCTCTGACCGCGCTGCGCGCCTTTGCGGCCTTGGCCGAGACCGGCGGCACAGCCGCCGCCGGGGCGCGGCTCAATGTCAGCCACGCGGCTGTCAGCCAACAGGTCAAGCAGCTTGAGGCGCATCTGGGCGTGGCGCTGGTGGACCGGACGGGGCGGCAGTTGCGGCTGACCGCAGAGGGGCGCGATCTGGCCGATGCGCTCAATCTGGGCTTTGGTGCGATCGCGCGGGCGGTCGAGACGCTGACCGGTGCCGATGCCGACCGCCCGCTGCAAATCTCGGCGACGCCAAGTTTTGCGGCGCATTGGTTGATGCCCTGCCTGAGCGCGTTCCGGCAGGCGCATCCGCAGATCGACCTGATGATCGACCCGACACCGCAGCTCGTCGAGATGGAGCCGGGCAGTATAGATATTGCCTTGCGCTATGGCACCGGGCAGTGGCCGGGGCTGGAGGCGGCGCTTTTGTTCCGCTCGCCCATCGTCGCGGTCGCGGCGCCACAGCTTGTGGACGGCAAGCAGATTGACAGCCCTGCCGATCTGGCCGCGCTGCCGTGGTTGCAGGAATTCGGCACCAATGAGGCCAGCGACTGGCTGCGCCGTCGCGGCGTGGTCAAGGAGCGCGCGGCGGGGCTTGTGCAAGTGCCCGGCAACCTGCTGCTCGATGGGTTGCGCAACGGGCAGGGCGTGGCGGTGACGGTGCGCGAATGGGTGCGGCAGGATATCGCGGCCGGTCGGTTGCGGCTTTTGTTCGAAGATGCCGAGGACTCGGGCTATTATATCGTTACGCGGCCGGGTGTGCTGCGCGCGCCGGCCAAGGCGTTTGTCACATGGTTGCGCCGACAGGCGCGAGAGACTGTCTTCTGTGAATAGATCGATTCAGGAGTCAGAATTTGATGCAGGTCAAAGCTCTTGACCCGGCATACTGCGAAAAGACGATCAGCGAAGTAAAAATATCGGAGTAGCTCCGTGGCCGATTCTCAGCCAGACGCCCCTCAATCCCTCTATGCCGCGCGCGAGCCGGTGTTTCCCAAAAAGGTCTATGGCCCGTTCCGCAACCTGAAATGGGTGATCATGATCGTCACCCTGGGCATTTATTATATCACCCCGTGGATCCGCTGGGACAGGGGCCCGAACCTGCCGGATCAGGCGGTGTTGCTCGATCTGGCGGAGCGGCGGTTCTTCTTTTTCTGGATCGAGATCTGGCCGCATGAATTCTATTTCGTGGCCGGGCTGCTGGTGATGGCCGGTCTCGGCCTCTTCCTGTTCACCTCGGCGCTGGGCCGGGTCTGGTGCGGCTATGCCTGCCCGCAGACCGTGTGGACCGATCTCTTCATCCTCGTGGAACGCTGGATCGAAGGCGACCGCAACGCGCGCCTGCGTCTTCATCGGCAAAAGAAGCTGGATGTGCGCAAGGTGCGGCTGCGGCTGACCAAGTGGATCACGTGGGCTTTGATCGCGGCGGCCACAGGGGGCGCGTGGGTGTTCTACTTTACCGATGCGCCGACGCTCTTGGTCGATCTCTTCACCCTCGATGCGCATCCGATCGCCTACACCACCATTGCCGTCCTGACCGGCACCACGTTTTTCTTTGGCGGGTTCGCGCGCGAGCAGATCTGCATCTATGCCTGCCCCTGGCCGCGTATTCAGGCCGCGATGATGGATGAGGACACGCTCACCGTCGGGTATCGCGAATGGCGGGGCGAGCCGCGCAAGAATTCCGAAGAGGTCAGGGCCGGGGCCGAGCAGGGCGATTGCATCGACTGCATGGCCTGCGTCAATGTCTGCCCGGTGGGGATCGATATTCGTGAGGGTCAGCAACTCGAATGCATCACCTGCGCGCTCTGTATCGACGCCTGCGACGACATCATGGCCAAGATCGGCAAGCCGCGCGGGCTGATCGACTACATGGCGCTTACCGACGAGGTGAACGAACGTGCGGGCAAACCGCCCAAGCCGATCTGGAAGCACATTTTCCGTCCGCGCACGATATTGTATACTGCATTGTGGTCGCTGGTTGGGATTGGTCTCGTGGTCGCGCTGTTCATCCGGTCGGATATCGACATGACCGTGGCGCCGGTGCGCAATCCGACCTTTGTCACCCTGTCCGATGGCTCGATCCGCAACACCTACGAGGTGCGTCTGCGCAACAAGCATCACGAGGCGCGGCGCTTCAATCTGGCGGTGACGGGTGATCCGGCGGTACGGCTGCAACTCGAGGGCACGCCCTACAGCTCGATCATGGTGCCCGCCGACGAGATGCGCCTGCAACGGGTCTATCTGGTCGCCGCACCGGGGTCTGATGCGGCGCAGGAAGAGCGGTCGGATGTCCGGCTCTGGATCGAGGACACGCTGAACGGCGAGCGCGCCTACAAGGACACGATCTTCAACGGAAAGGACAATTGATGACCGAGCGTCAGATCACCGGCAAGCATGTCTTCATCGGCTTTGCCGCCGCCTTTTCGATCATCATCGCGGTCAATCTGGTGCTGGCCTTTTCGGCGGTGCGCACTTTTCCGGGGCTGGAGGTCAAGAATTCCTATGTCGCCAGTCAGGAATTCAACGAGCGCAAGGCCGCGCAGGAGGGGCTGGGCTGGACCATCGCGGCGGAGCATGCGGACGGGGTGCTGACCCTTGGGATCACCGATGACGCGGGCCAGCCTGTCGAGGTGGCACGGCTGGAGGCCACGGTGGGGCGCGCGACGCATGTGTTCGACGACCAGACCCCCGAGTTTCGCTTTGACGGCACCGCCTATGTCGCCCCCGTGGCGCTGGGCGATGGCAACTGGAACATCCGCATGAAGGCGTGGGACGAGGCCGGCACGCTCTTTCAGCAGCGGGTCGTTCTGCACAAGGACTAGGATATGACTGCCACAATGCGCCCCACGCCCTCGGCCTGTCCGGCCTGCTCCGCTGCGCCTGCGGCAGAGGCATTGGCGGCGCGCGAGCTGCCCAATGCGCAGATTGCCCTGTCATTGCCGACGATCCATTGCTCGGCTTGCATCTCCAAGATCGAGCGGGCGCTGAACGATCATCCGCAGGTCAATTCGGCGCGGGTCAACCTGACGCTCAAGCGGGCCAGCATCGACGCCGCCCCTGAGGTGACGGCAGAGGAGATGCGCGCGCTCGTCGAGGGGCTGGGATACGAGGCGCATGAGCTCGATGCGGGCACGCTGAATGCCACCGCGACGGACAAGGCGGGGCGTGATCTGCTGATGCGGCTGGCCGTGGCGGGCTTTGCCAGCATGAATGTCATGCTCCTGTCGGTCTCGGTCTGGTCGGGGGCAGAGGATGCGACGCGGGACATGTTCCACTGGATCTCGGCGGCGATCACGTTGCCCGCGATTGCCTTTTCCGGGGTGCCGTTCTTTCGCAATGCCTGGGCCGCGCTGCGCAACGGGCGGCTCAACATGGATGTGCCGATCGTTCTGGCCATCGTTCTGGCCATCGTCACCTCGCTGTGGGAAACGATGCTATCGGGCGCGCATGCCTATTTCGACGCCGCTCTTGCGCTGACGTTCTTCCTGCTGGCCGGGCGCTATCTCGATCACCGGACGCGGGCCATTGCCCGCTCTGCCGCCGAGGAACTGACCGCGCTGGAAGTGCCGCGCGCGACGCGGGTCAGGGACGGCGTCGAAGAAGTGGTGAACGTGGCCGACCTGGCCGTGGGCGATCTGATCCTCGTGCGGCCCGGCGGGCGGATGCCGGTGGATGGCGAGATCGTGCAAGGCACGTCCGAGATCGACCGCTCGTTGCTCACCGGCGAGACGCTGCCGGTCTTTGCTGGCGAGGGGCAGGCGGTCAGCGCGGGCGAGGTCAATCTGACCGGCCCGCTGATCATCCGCGCCAGTGCCGTGGGGGCCGAAACCTCGCTGCACCGGATGGCCGATCTTGTGGCGATCGCGGAATCGGGGCGCTCGCGCTACACCTCGCTGGCTGATAAGGCGGCCAAGCTTTATGCGCCGGGCGTGCATATCCTGTCGGGGCTGAGTTTCATCGGCTGGTATCTCTATACCTGGGACATGCGCACGGCGCTCAATATCGCCGCTGCCGTGCTGATCATCACCTGCCCCTGTGCGCTTGGCCTTGCCGTGCCAGCGGTCACCACGGCGGCCTCGGGGCGGCTCTTTCGCCGGGGGATGCTGATCAAGCACGAAACCGCGCTGGAGCGGCTGGCACAGGTCGACACGGTGGTGTTCGACAAGACCGGCACGCTGACCACAGGTACGCCGCATCTGACCAATCTCGACGCCCTGCCGCGCGACGCGGTGGAAACGGCGCTGGCACTGGCGCAGGGCTCGTCGCATCCGCTGGCGCAGGCGACCACCAAGGCGGCGCGCGCGGCGGGCTATGCGGCGGCGGAGGTGGCTGACGTGACCGAGGTGCCGGGCTATGGCACCAAGGGGCTGATTGCAGGCGAGGAGGTGCGGCTTGGCCGCGCAAGCTGGACCGGGGCCGAGGGACTGGCACAGACCGCGACCTATCTGAAGATCGGCGATGCGGCCCCTCTGGCGCTGACCTTTACCGATGCCCTGCGCCCCGGCGCAGAGGAGGCGATGCAGGCGCTCGTCAAAGGGGGCAAGCGCGTGATCCTGATGTCGGGCGACACCACCCCGGCGGTGGAGGCATTGGCGCAGCGTCTGGGTATCCCGCAGTGGATGGCCGAGGCACTGCCCGCCGACAAGGCGGCGCGCGTCGAGGCGCTGCGCGCCGAGGGGGCGCATGTGCTGATGGTGGGCGACGGGCTCAACGATACCGCCGCATTGGCCGCGGCGCATGTGTCGATCTCGCCGGCCACCGCGCTCGATGCCGCACGGGTGGCATCGGATATCGTGCTTCTGGGCAATGACCTCTCGCCCATCGGGGCGGCGTGCGAGACGGCCAAATCCGCCACCCGCCGCATCCGCGAAAACTTTCGCATCGCGACGGTCTACAACATTATCGCGGTGCCGCTGGCGGTGGCAGGGCTGGCGACGCCGCTGATCGCGGCCTTGGCCATGTCGCTCAGTTCGATTACGGTGTCCCTGAATGCCCTGCGACTGAGGTAAGCGATGAATATCCTCACCTACCTGATCCCGATCTCGCTCATTCTTGGGGGCGTTGGCCTCGTGGCCTTCGTCTACACGGTGCGCAGCAACCAGTATGACGACCCCGAGGGCGACGCGCGGCGCATCCTGTCGGATGACTGGGACGACCACCCCAAACCCTGAGCCATTTTCTTCTGGCCGGAAATATCCCGGGGGATTGGGGGCTGGCCCCCAATCCGGCGGCTGTCAGCTTGGCCCGATCATAAAGCAGGTGACCTGCTTGGCCTGCAAGCGGCGGCAGGCGAGGTCGGCGCTTTCGCGGGTCATGCCCATGAAATTCGCATCGAACCCGGTGGGCCGCTTCACGACCTTTCGCAGGCTTCCATCCAATGCCGACATCTCGCTGAGGGCGGTTTTCAAGAGAACCTGACGCGCCTTGTACTGGCTGGGGTAGCGGCCCACGTTGACGCCCCAGTGCCGACCGCCGGACGTGGAAACGCGGGTCACGACCTCCGGCTCGGGATCGCTGGCCTGCACGCTGGCGAGCACGATGTCGTCGGGGCGTGGTTCAGGGCGAATGTCGGGTGTGACCGAAATGCTGCCTTGGGCCACCGCCTCTGTTGCAGGCGTCGCATCGGCCACTTGTTGTGCGGCTTCCAGAGCACGTTCTATGTCGGCCTTGTCGGCGACAAGGAGCGGAGCCGGTTCAGCCAGCGGACGGGGTTGCGGGCGCAGGCTCTGCCGGACGGCAGCAGCGGATGTGAGGCGCACGGTCTTGGCGGCATAGGCCGGGCGGTCTTCGCCCGCCGCAATCATGACCGGGGTATTGCCCAGCTTGCCGAGATAGGCCGGACGGGTCGGGCGGACGAGCGCCACGCGGCTCGGTGATTTCTTGAAGCCCAGATCCAGAAGCTCCGCGACCTTGGCATTGCGCGATGTCGTGGACTGACCGCCAAACACGGTTGCGATGATCCGCTCTCCGCCGCGTTCAGCGCTTGCGGTGAGGTTGAACCCGGCCGCGCGGGTATAGCCGGTCTTGATCCCGTCCGCGCCGCGATACGCCTGGAGCATGCGCCGGTTGGTATGGCTGACCGAGCGGAGCCCCGCATCGGCGGTGATCCGGGAAAAGAGATTGTAATACTGCGGGTAATCGTAGAACAGGTGCCGCCCCATGATCGTCATGTCGCGGGCGGTGGACAGGTGCCCGCTCTCGGTCAGGCCATGGGCATTCTTGAATGTCGTGCGAGTCATGCCAAGCGCCTTGGCGGTGCGGTTCATACGGCGTGCGAATTGCGCCTCTGACCCTTCGATCGCTTCTCCAAGGGCGGTCGCGGCGTCGTTGGCTGATTTCACGGCCGCCGCACGGATCAAATAGCGCAACGCGATGCTCTGACCGGGGCGCAGGCCGAGTTTGCTGGGCGGTTCGCTGGCGGCGAATTTGGAAATACGAACCTTGTCATCCAGCCCGATTTCACCGTTCTCAACCGCCTCGAAGACGATGTAGAGGGTCATCATCTTGGTGAGAGACGCCGGGTGAAGCCGCGTATCCGCGTTGCGTGAATAGAGCACCTTGCCATTTCGTGCGTCCATGACCAGACCGGCATAAGGTGCCGCTGACGCGCTCAGTGGAACGATGATCAACATCCAGATCATCGCCAATAGCACCAGTCCCCAATGGACCGGGTTACTGCCCCGTGTTTTCATAGAACCGCTCTTTTTACTGCCTCGCGCCGCCGATTTTTCGACTGACATTTATTTATACCGTTAATGATACCATAAGAGCGTTTCTGTTTAAAGCGTTCATTTACATGGTGTTTTTCAGATTATGCACGCGTGTTGGGCCAATATGTAGTGGCGCCTCGGGCTCTATCCCCCAGATAATCCCCGCATGCCGGGGGCGGCATGACGCGCCTGCTTTCATCGGCCCGTGCATTAGGCCTGCACGGGCCGATTGCCGCCTGTCAGAACTGGATCAGTTCAGGGCCTTGTCTGTGACCTCATGCGTCCAGGCCCCGTCTCCGGGATGCTTGCTGATCACCGGATCAGAGCCGCCGGACAGCAAGGATTGCACGGTGCGCTCATAGTCCTCGGGGTCGAGCGCGCCATTCGAGCCGGCCGTGAGCTTGGCCACTTCGCTCATCATGCGGATCTGGTGCTTTTCGGTCTGCGCCCCGGTGGCGTCATTGTCGAGCACGATCATCGCGGCCTCCTCGGGGTTTTCTTCCGCCCATTTCCAGCCTTTCATCGAGGCCCGCACGAAGCGCGCGAGCTTGTCAACCTCGGCCGGGTCGTCGAGCTTTTCCTCCAGCACATAAAGCCCGTCCTCAAGCGTGGCGACGCCCTGATTCTCGTATTTGAACGTGATCAGCTGATCCTCGGTGATGCCGGCATCGATCACTTGCCAGTACTCGTTATAGGTCATGGTCGAGATGCAGTCGGCCTGCTTTTGCAACAGCGGATCGACGTTGAAGCCCTGTTTCAACACGGTCACGCCATCCTCGCCGCCATCGGTGGGGATGCCCAACTGGCTCATCCATGACAGGAACGGAAACTCGTTGCCAAAGAACCAGACGCCCAGCGTGCGCCCCGGAAAGTCCTCTGGTCCGGTGACCCCGGTTTCCTTGAGGCAGGTCAGCATCATGCCCGAGGATTTAAACGGCTGTGCGATATTCACCAGCGGCAGGCCCTTTTCGCGCGCCGAAAGGGCGGCGGGCATCCATTCCACTGTTACATCCGCGCCACCGCCCGCAATCACCTGTGTGGGGGCAATGTCGGGCCCGCCCGGTTTGATGGTGACGTCGAGATCCTCGTCCTCGTAAAAGCCGCGATCCTGCGCCACGTAATAGCCCGCGAATTGCGCTTGGGTGACCCATTTGAGTTGTAGCGTGAGGTCGTCGGCCGCCTGCGCCATGCCTGCGAGGCCGGTCAGCGCCGCGAGGCTAAAAGTTCCAATCAGTGTCTTCATCTTTCTTCTCCCGTGTTGAGGTGTTTGTCTGCCTTATGCCCGGCCTCTTTGTGACGGATGCCAGAAGGTCACCGTCTTTTCGATCAGCGCAACCGCGCCGTAGAACCCAGAGCCTGCGAGGGCCGCGACCACGATCTCGGCCCAGACCAGATCGAGCGCCAATTGCCCGACGGAGGTGGATATGCGAAAGCCCATGCCCTTGATCGGTGATCCGAAGAATTCGGCGACGATTGCCCCGATCAGCGCCAGCGTCGTTGCGATCTTGAGGCCGTTGAAGAGAAACGGCATCGCCGCTGGCAGGCGTAGCTTGAACAGCGTCTGCCAATAGCTTGCCCCATAGGTCCGCATCAGGTCGCGCTGCATGGAATCGGTGTCGGTCAGCCCCTGCACGGTGTTCACGAGCATGGGAAAGAACACCATGACCACCACCACCGCCGCCTTGGATTGCCAGTCAAAGCCGAACCACATGACCAGAATGGGCGCCATGCCGATGATTGGCAATGCGGCCACGAAATTGCCCACGGGCAAGAGCCCGCGTTGCAGGAACGGAAACCGGTCGATGGCGATGGCCGTGAGAAACGCCGCGCCACAGCCCATGACATAGCCGGTCAGCGCGCCTTTGAGGGCGGTCTGAACAAAATCCTGCCAGAGGATATGCGTGGATTTGGCAAATGTCGCGGCAATCGCGGTGGGGGCGGGCAAGAGCACCGGCGAGATTGACAATCCGCGCACAAGGCATTCCCAGATCACGATTACCGTCACACCGAATATCACCGGCACGATGAACCTGTTGAGCCGCGTCTTGGGTTGATGCGAAAGGCGGGAATTGACCCACCATCCGAGTGCCCAGACCACAAGCGCAAGTGCCAGCCACCCCATCACGCCATCCCCATCTTTTTCAGCGTGATCCGTTGCAAGAGGCCAATCAACCCGACCAGAACCGCCGCCAGTGTCGCGGCCATGATCAGCGCGCTCCAGATCTGGATGGTCTGGCCATAATAGCTACCCGCCAGCAGGCGCGCGCCCAGCCCCGCGACCGCCCCTGTGGGCAACTCGCCCACGATGGCCCCTACCAGGCTTGCGGCCATGCCGACCTTCAATGATGTAAAGAGATACGGCATCGACGAGGGCAGGCGCAGCCGCCAGAAAGTCTGGCTCGCACTCGCATTCCATGTGCGCATCTGGTCGAGTTGCATGGGCGACGGGCTGCGCAGCCCCTTGACCATGCCGACCACCACCGGAAAGAACGACAGGTACATCGAGATCATCGCCTTGGGCAACAGCCCGGAAATGCCGACCGCGTTCAAGACCACGATGATCATCGGCGCGATGGCGAGAATGGGAATCGTCTGGCTGGCGATGACCCATGGCATCACGCTCATATCCATCGTGCGATTGTAGACGATCCCGATGGCCAAGGCGATCCCGAGACCGGTGCCCAGCAGAAACCCGAGCGCCGTGGCGCTGAACGTGATCCAGCTGTGATAAAACAGCGAGCGTTTGGACATGCCGCGCCCGGCAAGCGCCATCGCGCCGGTCGTGTTCCAGATCTCGGCGGCAACCTGATGCGGGGCGGGCAGCTTGGGTTTGTCCTGCGACCATGTGTCGGCGACGATGGCGCTCAGGCTGATCTCCTGCCCCGCCCGCGCGGCCTGATCTCTCGCCCATTGCGCATTGAGCGCCACGGCGGCGGCATACCATATCAGCACGATTGCGGCGACGATGGTGAGAATGGGCAGCAGATTGCGCATCATGCCCCCGCTGCTTTCACTGTTCCGCAAATACTCAAATACCGGCACTGAAACAGAGCGCGAATTTTGAGTATTTTAAGAACGATGAAAGGAATTGGTGGTTTCCTGCGGCCACGGTACAGGCTGGAGAGCCGATGACCGTGAACGGTGAAAGTCCCTCTCCCCGTCGCGGGGGAGGGGGCATTTCCGGGGCTTGCGGGTTCAGACCTCATCGCCATGCCCGGCGCGCAGGCCATCGCGCACGCGATGGGCGATTTCCAGAAATTCCGGTGTGTCGCGGATGTCGAGCGGGCGCGTGCGGGGCAGGGGGCTCTCGATCACGTCGGTGATTCGGCCCGGCCGGGGTGACATCACGACGATCCGGGTGCTCAGATAGACCGCCTCGGGGATAGAGTGGGTGACAAAGCAGATCGTCTTGGTCGTCCGCTCCCATAGCTTCAAGAGTTGCTCGTTTAGGTGATCGCGCACGATCTCGTCCAGCGCGCCAAAGGGTTCATCCATCAAAAGGATGTCCGCGTCGAAGGCGAGGGCGCGTGCGATCGAGGCGCGCTGTTGCATGCCGCCCGAGAGCTGCCAGGGAAACTTCTTTTCAAACCCTGTCAGGTCGACCAGTTCCAACACCCGGTTCACCCGCTCGGTCTGGTCGGATTTGTCATAGCCCATGATCTCAAGCGGCAAGCGGATATTGCCGCCGATGGTGCGCCAGGGGTACAGCCCCGCCGCCTGGAACACGTAGCCATAGGCGCGCGCGCGGCGGGCCTCTTCGGCGCTCACGCCATTGACCGTGATCGTGCCGCCTGTGGGGTGCTCCAGATCGGCCATGCAGCGCAGCAAGGTCGTCTTGCCGCAGCCAGAAGGGCCGATAAAGCTGACGAAATCGCCTTTGCCCACCTCCAGATTGACATCCTTGAGCGCGTGCACCGGCCCGTCATTGGTTTGAAAAGTCAGCGACAGATCGCGCGCGCTGATCACGGTATCGTTGCTCAAGTCTCATCCCCTGCTGGCCCGGGGCATACTGCGCCCGGCTGGCTCGTTCTTGTCAAGTGGTGCGCCCCCGCAAACTGGACGGGCGCACCCGTTTTTCAGATCCCCGCCGGGATGTTCAGCGGATCGCGCTGGATCATCTTGGGGGCGGTCAGCGCCTTCCATTTCGACAGCGCCTGATGGGCGGATGGAAAGGCGGGCCGTGGCACGAACCGGCCGCGCCCGGGCTGGGGCTGCGAATTCTGCCCCCATGCCCAGATCACTTCGCCCCGGCTGATGGTGTAGCGCGGTTGCGCCTTGACCTCGAAGCCCTCGAAGACGTTGTAATCGAGGATCGAATGATGGTTCGAGGCGCTGATCGTCTTGCTGATCTTCGGGTCCCAGACGACGATGTCCGCATCCGCCCCTTCCACGAGCGCGCCCTTCTTGGGGTAGATGTTGAGGATCTTGGCCACGTTCGACGATGTCACGGCGACAAATTCATTGAGCGTCAGGCGGCCGGTCTCGACCCCATGCGTCCAAAGCACGGCGAGCCGCTCTTCGAGGCCGTTGGAGCCATTGGGTATCTTGGTGAAGTCACCCAGACCCATGCGTTTCTGCTCGGTTGAAAAGGCGGCGTGATCTGTTGCCACGACCTGCAGCGAGCCGGCCTGAAGCCCGGCCCAGAGACCGTCCTGATGGTCCTTGGACCGGAACGGCGGCGACATCACGCGGCGCGCGGCATGATCCCAGTCGGTGTTGAAATACACCGACTCGTCCAATGTCAGGAATTGCGCCAGTGGCTCGCCATAGACCCGCATGCCCTTTTGCCGCGCGCGCCGGATCGCCTCATGCGCCTGCTCGCAACTGACATGCACGATATAGAGCGGCACCCCCGCCGCGTCGGCGATCATGATCGCGCGGTTGGCCGCCTCGCCCTCGACCTCGGGCGGGCGCGAATAGGCGTGCCCCTCGGGGCCGGTGATGCCCTGCTCCAGCATCTGTTGCTGCAGGTCGGCCACGATGTCGCCGTTCTCGGCATGCACCATCGGCAGCGCGCCCAGCTCCTTGCAGCGCTTGAAGGAGGCGAACATCTCGTCGTCCTCGATCATCAGCGCGCCCTTGTAGGCCATGAAATGCTTGAACGAGTTGACGCCCATCTCGACGGCGTCTTTCATTTCGTCAAAGATGGTCTCGTTCCAGCCGGTGACCGCCATGTGATAGCCGATGTCAGAACAGATCTGCGGAGCCGACTTGCGGTGCCACTCGTTGATCGCATTCTTGATCGAGCCGTCCGCGCCGGGCAGGCAGAAATCGACCAGCATGGTGGTGCCGCCACAGGCCGCAGCCCAGGTGCCGGTCTCAAAGGTTTCGGCGGCCGTGGTGCCCATGAACGGCATTTCCAGATGTGTGTGCGGGTCGATCCCGCCGGGGATCACATAGGCCCCCTCGGCGTCGATATATTCGTCGCCTTTGAGATCTTCGCCGATCCGGCTGATGGTCTCGCCTTCGATCATCACGTCGGCCTTCCAGGTGCGGTCGGCGGTGACAACGGTTCCGTTCTTGATGACTTTGGTGGTCATGTCCTGTCTCCCTGTCTACTTGCCCCCGGGCTTCATCGTTCCGAAAATACTCCGGGGGTTTGGGGGCTGGCCCCCAATCAATCCACAATCTCCGCCGTCTCCAGCACCGCGTGCAGCAGCACATCCGCCCCCGCGCGCGCCCAGTCGGGGGTGATCTCCTCGGCCTCGTTATGGCTCAGCCCGTCCTTGCAGGGGCACATCACCATGGTGGTGGGATAGATCTTGTTGACCCAGCAGGCATCGTGCCCGGCGCCCGAGACGATATCCATATGGCTGTAGCCCAGACGTTCGGCGGCGTTGCGCACCCGGCCCACCAGGGTCTCGTCAAAGGCGGGCGGATCAAAAAAGCCCACCACTTCGGATTTGAAATTGACGCCCACATCGGCACAGAGCCCCGGTGCGGTCTCGTTCAGCTCGGTGACCATCGCCTCCAGCGTCTCGAGCACGTGAGAGCGGAAATCGACGGTGAACACGACCTTTTCGGGGATGATGTTGCGGCTGTTGGGATAGACGTCGATCTGGCCGATCGCGCCCACGGCATTGGGCTGATATTGCAGGGCAATTTCATGCACCAGTTCGGTCACCCGCGCCAATGCCCGGCCCGCGTTGCGGCGCATGTACATCGGCGTGGAGCCGGTATGCTGGCCCTTGCCGGTCACCGTGCATTCGATCCAGCGCAGGCCCTGACCGTGGGTGACGACGCCGACCTGCTTGTTTTCGGCCTCCAGTATCGGGCCCTGCTCGATATGCAGCTCGAAAAAGGCGTGCATCTTGCGGTCGCCGACCTTTTCGGGGCCCTTCCAGCCGATCCGCTCCAGCTCGTCGCCAAAGCGCTTGCCCGCGGCATCGACCCGGTCATAGGCCCAATCGCGGTCGAGCACCCCCGCGAACACGCCCGAGGCCAGCATGGCGGGGGCAAAGCGGGTGCCTTCCTCATTGGTCCAGTTGGTGACGACGATCGGATGCTTTGTCTTGATATCGAGGTCGTTGAGGGTGCGGATGATCTCCAGCCCGGCCAGCACGCCGAGCACGCCGTCGTATTTGCCGCCCGTGGGCTGGGTGTCGAGATGGCTGCCCACGTAAACCGGCAGCGCCTGCGCGTCGGTGCCTTCGCGCCGCGCGAACATGTTGCCCATCTCATCGAGGCCCATGGTCATGCCCGCCGCCTCGCACCAGGACTGAAACACCGCGCGCCCCTCGGCATCCTCGTCGGTCAGCGTCTGGCGGTTGTTACCGCCTGCCACGCCGGGGCCGATCTCGGCCATTTCCATGATGCTGTCCCACAGCCGCTCGCTGTTGATCTTCAGGTTTTCGCCGGGTGCCGTCATCATTGCCCTCATTGTGTCGATGCAAGGGGAGTCTTGTGGACCCTTGCCGCTTTTTTACCATTTGGTAAACTTACGATTGCGTGGGGCATGGTCCCTGTCAAGATTCGTCTTGGGACAGAGTGCCGATCTGGCTAAGCTGCATGCAAGGGCGGTCAAAAAAGTGCCCCTTCAGGGAAAGGACGAGAATGCCACAAGCCCCCGTTGCACAGGCCAGTCGAAAACCAAGCAGAATTCAGCTGCGAAACCGCAAGCGCATCCTCGATGCTGCGCTGGAGGTGTTTTCCGCGCATGGATATCGCGGGGCGACTCTGGATCAGATCGCGGCAGAGGCCGGGCTGAGCAAGCCGAACATTCTTTATTATTTCGAAGGCAAGCAAGAGATTCATGTCACCTTGCTCAATCAACTGATGCACGCGTGGCTGGCCCCCTTGCGCGCGGTTGATCCTGATGGAAATCCGCTTGAGGAACTCATGACCTATGTGCAGCGCAAGCTGGACATGTCGCGGGATCTGCCGCGCGAGAGCCGTCTGTTCGCCAATGAGATCTTGCAGGGCGCGCCGCGCATGGCCCCGCATCTGGAAAGTGTCCTGAAGCCGCTAGTCGATGAGACTGCGGCGGTCATCGATGGCTGGATCGAGGCTGGACGGCTGGCGCCTGTCGATCCAAGGCATCTGCTCTTTTCCATCTGGGCCACGACGCAGCATTATGCAGATTTCGAGGCGCAGGTGCGGGTGTTGACGAGCGCGCAGGATGTGCATGACACTGCGGCGTCGCATCTGGACCGGATGTTTCGCAGGTTACTGACACCTGATCGGGATGTGATCTAGGTCAACGTATTGACGTTAAACAACTTTCAGCGCTGATGGCCCCTGTACGCAGTTTTTGACGGTATTGGCTCTGGTAGAGGTCGCCACGATTTGGCACAAGTCTGCTCAGGCAGGTTCCATCAAGACAGCCGCCGATTGAAAAGAAAGACATGCCAGCCAATGCAGATTGAACCGACCGTTTTACCAGGGGTGTTTATCGTTTCGCCTGCCCGACATGGTGACAGTCGGGGGTTCTTCAGCGAGAGTTGGAGCCGCCGGTCGATGGCGGAGGCCGGACTCGACGTTGATTTCGTGCAGGACAATCATTCCCTTTCAGAGCATGCCGGGACCATTCGCGGGTTGCATTTTCAGGCGCCCCCGCATGCGCAGGCCAAGCTGGTACGGTGTGGTCGCGGCGCGCTTTTCGACGTGGCGGTGGATGTGCGCCGGGGCAGCCCGACCTATGGGCATTGGGTCGGGGTGGAGCTGAGCTTTGAAAACGGGCGCCAGCTCTTTGTTCCCGAAGGGTTCCTGCATGGCTTTATGACGCGTGCGCCGATGACGGAAATCATTTACAAATGTTCGGATTATTACGCACCCGACTGCGATGGCGCGGTCCGGTTCGACGATCCGGACATCGGCATCGACTGGGGTGTTGATCGCGCCGACGTTATTCTGAGCGATAAAGATGCCCGGGCGCAAAACCTGTCCGGGTTCCAAAGCCCGTTCACGATCGAGGAGACATAGTGATCGGGCCAGCCATAACCGCAACCGGGACTTGTGGCCATCATCCGGGGCCGTCGCGTGAGCTTGCGTCGACGCGGGGCGGCCGGGCTCAAAAAGACGCAGGGCGCGATGTCAAAGTTGCACCAACAGGGAGCGTGGGATGAACATCCTTGTGTTTGGCAAGACGGGACAGGTGGCGCGTGAGTTGCAAAGGATTGCAGATGTAACGGCATTGGGCCGCGATGACGCGGATCTGAGCCGGCCCGAACGCTGCGCCGAGGCGATCAGGACCGCCGCGCCTGATCTGGTGATCAACGCCGCCGCCTACACCGCCGTTGACCGGGCCGAGGAGGACGAAGCGCAAGCGACTCTGATCAATGCCGACGCGCCGGGGGCGATGGCGCGCGCCTGCGCCGCGCAGAACATTCCATTTTGTCACATTTCGACGGATTACGTGTTTGACGGCACCGGCACCGAACCGCGCAGCCCATCCGATCCGGTGGCACCTTGCAATGCCTACGGTCGCAGCAAGCGTGCAGGCGAGGTGGCGGTGCGCGATGCGGGCGGACGCGCGGCGATCCTGCGCACGTCCTGGGTCGTCTCGGCCCACGGCAACAATTTTATCAAGACGATGCTGCGCCTCGCGGAAACGCGCGAGAGCCTCACTGTTGTTGAGGATCAGATCGGCGGACCGACCCCTGCGGCGGATATCGCGGCGGCGCTGTTGCGGATCGGGCGCGCCATGGTCGCAGGACACGAGGGCGGACTATACCATTTCAGCGGTGCGCCGGATACCAGCTGGGCCGGTTTCGCACGCGAGATATTCTCGCGCTCCGGTGCCGAGGTCGATGTATTCGGGATCCCGACATCGGAATATCCGACGCCGGCACCAAGACCGCTGAATTCCCGGCTTGACTGCGGCACGCTGGAGGCGGACTTTGGCATCGCGCGCCCGGACTGGAGAGCCGGTCTATCACTTATTCTTAAAGATCTGGCGCTAACATGACTGTCTTGCAAGCAGACACGGCCCTTGTGCTAGGCAAAAGTGGGCCACAAAGTTCGGAGCACCATTTGCAGAGGCTGACACAACATTCGGCCCACTTATCCAACCGGTATCTCACGTGGCGTGAATATCGCCATGTTGCGAATTTGCAGAGTGTCCCTGATCAGACTGTTCCCGTCCCGTTTAAAGAAAACCCAACGTCTAGTGCGGACTGTGAGTGCCATCCAGTCAAAGTTGCGTTCTGAGTCATGCCAAAGAAACCCAAGCCTCACGTTGTCATTCTAATGGCCGTATATAATGGCGGTGAGTTTCTGTCCGAACAATTGCAGAGCATCGTGGCGCAGGACCATCCGCACTGGCAGTTGATCGCCAGCGATGATGGCTCGTCTGACGGCAGCGCGCGTGTGCTTGAAGAGTTTGCCGCAACGACGGCGGCCACCTGCCTGTCAGGGCCGGGTCAGGGCGGTGCCGCGAATTTCTTGTCCCTGATTCGCCGGGCGGCCGATCATGCGCCGCCTGATCATTGGCTGGCGTTTTGTGATCAGGATGACGTGTGGTTGCCTGACAAGGTTTCTCGGGGGGTTGCGGCGCTTGAGGCTGAGGATCCGCAGCGCCCGGCGCTCTATTGTAGCCGTACATGGATCGTGGATGATACGCTGGATAACAGACGTCTTTCCGCCGAGCGCCCCCGCTGCCCGTCCTTTCGCAATGCGCTGGTGCAAAATGTGGCGTCGGGCAACACGATCATTCTCAACGCCGCTGCCGCGCGTCTTGTCGAGGCGTCTTCGGAACATGTCGAGCGGGTCGTTGTGCACGATTGGTGGGTTTATCAATTGATCACCGGGGCGGGTGGTGTGGTGGTGCATGACGACGCGCCAACGCTTTTCTATCGCCAGCATGGCGTGAACCAGATCGGTGCGAATGATACTGGCGCGGCTCGTCTGCGGAGGCTGTGGCAATTGTTACAGGGTCAGTTCCGCGACTGGAATGAGACCAATATCGCGGCGCTATCGCGGCTTGAGGGTAATCTGACGCAGGAAAACCGTCAGATCCTGTCGGAATTCGTAGCCATGCGTGAAGGGCCATTGCCGAACCGTTTGGCGCGTTTGCACCAACTGGGTCTTTACAGGCAAAGCCGCATAAGTACGCTGGCGCTTTGGGTGTCGGTGGTGCTGAAACGGCTCTGAGTGGCGCAGAAAGGGCTTGCACGCCGGAGGCGGTCTGCCACACTTTCGCAAACGATATATCCCGGCAGGAGCCAATGATGACCGACGATCCCGACCGCCATGCGATGAAGATGGCCAAGAAAAAAGCGGCCCGTGACAAGATCATGGCCACCAAGACCGATGAGAAGGGCCTGATCATCGTCCACACCGGAAAGGGCAAGGGCAAATCCTCTGCCGCGTTCGGTATGATCTTTCGCTGTATCGCGCATGACATGAAATGCGCGGTGGTGCAGTTCATAAAGGGGGGGATGAGCACCGGCGAGCGGGACATGATCCTGTCGAAATTTTCGGACACCTGCGCGTTTCATACCATGGGCGAGGGGTTTACCTGGGAAACACAGGATCGCACCCGTGACACGGAGATGGCACAGGCGGCCTGGGCCAGGGCCAAGGACCTGATCCGCGATGAGAGCAACAAGATGGTGTTGCTGGACGAAATCAATATTGCCCTGCGCTATGACTATCTCGATATCAACGAGGTGGTGCAGTTCCTCGCCGAGGAAAAGCCCCACATGACCCATGTCGTGCTCACCGGGCGCAACGCCAAGGATGAGCTGATCGAGATCGCCGATCTCGTCACAGAGATGGAACTGGTCAAGCATCCGTTCCGCTCGGGCATCAAGGCGCAGATCGGGGTGGAGTTCTGAGCGATGGCCAAGACCCGGTTGCTGACCGAATTCGGCATGGGCACGTCGCTGCGGCGCCAGGATTACACCGAGGCCGCCGCACGCGCGGTGCGCGATGCGCTCTGGCACAACTCGATCAATCTGGCAGAGCTGTTCGGCTTTGAAAAAACCGACATGCTGATCGATCTCGATATCGCGGTGCAGGCCCCCGACGCCGTGGATGTCGACGCCCTGCGCGCGATCTTTCCTTATGGTCAGGTCACGGTTCACGTGGCGCAGGGCGGTCTCGATATTCCGCGCCCGGTGGGGCGGCCCACGGTCATCGCCAATGCCGCTATATCTGTGTCCTTCGACATGGAGCCAAGCGCATGAGCGAGCAGCGTTTCATTATCGAGATGGGCATGGGCAACGATCTGCACGGCATGGATTATCAAAAGGCCGCCGCCCGGGCGATCGAGGATGCGATCCGCCATTCCACGATACCGATGTTCTTGAATACGACCCTGCGGCATCAGGACATGCGGGTTGTCGTGACGGTCGGCGTGCAAGAGCCTGAACAGGTCGATCCCGAGGCATTGACCGAAGGCCTGCCACGGGGACAGGCCAACGTGCGGGTTGTGCCCGGCGGGCAGAACGTGACCGATCCGGTCAGTGGAGAAACGCTGGTGATCGCCACTGCGGCAGTCGAGGCGTTTTTTCCGTCTCAGACAAAGCAATGGAGTTTGACCGGGACAGATGTTGGATCGGTGAACTGATTGTTATTGAGCGGCCTTTGGCCGCGTATCGCGCGGCGTGCCTCAATCGGATCCCGGCGCATGACCACCCTTGGCCGTTAGCAAGCTGCCACCAAGACCAAAGGACAGGCTTGCCGTATTTGGGGTGCGGTCATATGATCTGACCAATTCATAAGGGCGCGCGCATGCCATTTCAGAAAGTCACACCGGAAAAACTCTCGACCGCCGTTACCCGGCAAATCGAAAAACTCATACTCAGGGGCATTCTGCGTCCGGGTGAGCGTTTGCCCGCAGAGCGGGAACTTGCCGAGAAGCTTGGCGTGTCGCGGCCATCTCTGCGCGAGGCTGTTTCGGAATTGCAGGACAAGGGCCTGCTGAGCGCCCGCGCCGGCGCGGGCATTTACGTGGCTGATGTTCTGGGCAGCGCATTTTCCGCCGCGTTGATCCAGCTTTTCGCCGAGCATGACGAGGCCGTATTCGACTATATCGGCTTTCGCCGTGATCTGGAGGGACTTGCGGCCTGCCGCGCCGCGCGTCTGGCCTCCGACACGGATTTGCAGGTGATCCAGACACTTATGGACAAGATGGAAGCGGCCCACAGGAAAACCAACCCGGCAGACGAGGCGCGGCTCGATGCCGAGTTTCATATGGCGATCATCGAGGCCAGTCACAACGTGGTCATGCTGCACATGATGCGGTCGATGTTTCAGTTGCTGCGCGAGGGCGTGTTCTACAACCGCCAGGTGATGTTCAAACAGCGGACCACGCGCGGCGCATTGCTGGATCAGCACCGGGCCATCAATACAGCCATTCAGGCGCGTGACCCGGATGCGGCGCGCAAGGCGGTCGATGCCCACCTCAACTACGTTGAAAAAGCACTGGCCGATCAGAAGAAAGCCGACCGGAACGAGGCCATTGCGCGGCAGCGGTTCGAGCACGAACAATCGCGCTAAATCCGACCCGCCAAAAATATCAGCATCGAAGGCCACGATCGCGCGGCAGAGGCTTTTTTTGCTCCATATAAATTTTACCAATTGATAAAATTTCGAATCGTGGAATACTGAATTCAGCCATCTTTGACTGGAGACAGCCATGAGTGACCGCATGTTAGACCCTGGTATTGCCGCTGGCCGCCTTGAGCCCGAGCAGTTGAGCGGAAACTTTTCCGACCTGCACCCGCCCCTCGACGATCACGAGGCGCTGGTTGCCGCGGATCGGTGTTATTTCTGCCATGATGCGCCCTGCATCACGGCCTGCCCCACCTCGATCGACATCCCGCTCTTTATCCGGCAGATCGCCACCGGCACCCCCGAAGCGGCGGCCGAGACGATATTCGAGCAGAATATCCTCGGCGGGATGTGCGCCCGCGTGTGCCCCACGGAAACGCTCTGTGAAGAGGCCTGCGTGCGCGAGGCGGCAGAGGGCAAGCCCGTGCTCATCGGCCAGTTGCAGCGTTACGCCACCGATACGGTCATGGCGCAGGGCGTGCACCCGTTCACCCGCGCGGCGCCGACCGGGCGGCAGGTTGCGGTCGTGGGGGCCGGGCCCGCCGGTCTGGCCTGTGCGCATCGGTTGTCGATGCACGGGCATGACGTGACGCTCTACGATGGCCGGGCCAAGCCCGGCGGCCTGAATGAGTTTGGCATCGCCGCTTACAAGAGCACCGACAGTTTCGCGGCGCGCGAGGTGGATTGGCTGATGCAGATCGGCGGCATCACGCTGGAGACCGGCAAGCGCCTTGGACGCGAACTGTCCCTCGCGGAACTGCGTGAAGGGTTTGATGCGGTATTCCTCGGCATTGGCCTTGGTGGGGTGAACGCGCTGGACTTGGCAGGCGAAGATCGCGAAGGCATGCGCGACGCGGTCGATTTCATCGCCGATTTGCGTCAGGCCGAGGATCTGGCCGGTCTGCCGATCGGGCGTGACGTGGTGGTGATTGGCGGCGGCATGACGGCGGTGGATGCAGCCGTGCAAGCCAGGCTTCTGGGCGCGCTCAACGTCAGCCTCGTTTACCGGCGCGGACGCGAGCGGATGAACGCCAGCCGCTATGAGCAGGACCTGGCCGCCGCCAAGGGGGTGCGCATCATCACCAATGCAACGCCAATTGCCGTGCATGGCAATGGCGCGGTGCGTGAGGTCGAGTTCGAGTATACCGACGACGCGCTGACGCCCACCGGCCAGCGGTTTCGACTGGCGGCCGATCAGGTGTTCAAGGCCATCGGCCAGACCCTTGAAGGGCCCGATTTACCTGAATTGGATGGGCGCAAGATCGCCATCAGCGGCGCCGGGCGCACGTCTCTGCCCGGTGTCTGGGCCGGGGGCGATTGTTCGGCAGGCGGCGATGACCTGACCGTCACGGCGGTGGCCGAGGGCCGCGATGCCGCCGAAGATATCCACGCCAGCCTCGGCGCACAGGCGTAGAAGGGAGATAGAGTCATGGCTGACCTTACAACGAATTTCATCGGCATTACCTCACCCAACCCGTTCTGGCTGGCCTCCGCGCCGCCGACGGACAAGGAATACAACGTCCGCCGCGCCTTCGAGGCCGGCTGGGGCGGGGTTGTCTGGAAAACGCTGGGCGAGGCGGGGCCGCCGGTCGTCAATGTCAACGGTCCGCGATATGGCGCGATCTACGGGGCCGACCGGCGCCTGCTGGGCCTCAACAATATCGAGCTGATCACCGACCGCTCTCTCGAAGTGAACCTCGAAGAGATGACGCGGGTCAAGCGGGATTGGCCCGACCGCGCCCTGATCGCAAGCCTCATGGTGCCCGTCAATGAAGACAGCTGGCGCGACATCCTGCGCCGGGTCGAGGATACCGGCTGCGATGGCGTCGAACTGAACTTTGGCTGCCCCCACGGGATGAGCGAGCGCGGCATGGGCAGCGCCGTGGGGCAGGTGCCGGAATATGTCGGTCAGGTGGCGCATTGGTGCAAAAAGCACTCTAGCCTTCCGGTCATCGTCAAACTGACGCCGAATATCACTGATATCCGCAAACCCGCGCAGGCGGCCAAGGACGGCGGCGCCGATGCCGTCAGCCTCATCAACACCATCAATTCCATCACCTCGGTCGATCTCGACCTCTTTTCACCAGAGCCCACGATCGACGGCCAAGGCGCGCATGGCGGCTATTGCGGACCTGCGGTCAAGCCCATCGCGCTCAACATGGTGGCCGAGATCGCCCGCGATCCGGCAACCCGAGGCATGCCGATCAGCGGCATCGGCGGCGTGACCACATGGCGCGACGCAGCCGAGTTTCTGGCGCTCGGTGCGGGCAACGTGCAGGTTTGCACAGCCGCCATGACCTACGGGTTCAAGGTCGTGCAGGAAATGATCTCGGGCCTGTCGCAATACATGGACGACAAGGGCTTTGCCTCGGTTGACGAGTTGGTGGGCCGCGCGGTGCCCAATGTGGTCAATTGGCAGGATCTCAACCTCAACTATGTCGCCAAGGCGCGGATCAATCAGGACGAGTGCATCAAATGCGGGCGGTGTTATGCCGCCTGTGAGGATACCAGCCATCAGGCCATCGCCATGTCGGAAGACCGTGTCTTTACCGTCAAGGACGAGGAATGCGTGGCCTGCAATCTCTGCGTCAATGTCTGCCCCGTCGAGGGCTGTATCACGATGGAGCCGATGGCGGCGGGGGCCGTTGACCCGCGCACCGGCGAGGTGGTGCGCGAAGACTATGCAAACTGGACCACGCATCCCAACAATCCGGGGAAATGCGCGGCAGAGTAGCTTGTGTGCGGCGTGGCTCGCGGCACGCGCCTCGTGTCAGCCGCGCCTGCTGCCCCGCACGAGGGATCGGAGGCGGTGCCTGATCCGCATTGGCAAAGAGCGCATGAGGGTCGCCACTTTGGCTTCCAGATCCCGAATGTGCGCCTCGCGGGCCTCCAATTCCTGCTGCTTCGCCGCGACACGGCCTTCCAACTCTGCGGCCCTGTCGCGTTGCGCACCGAGGGCGGCATCCTTGTCCCGGATCGCGTCCTCAAGCGCGGCAATGCGTTTGCCGCGTTCCAACAAGCCGGTGGCGTCATCCTTGCGTATCTGGTGAAAGCGGGTCTGTTGTTCGGCGAGGATCGCATCCTTTTCTGACAGCTCGGCCTGACACGCCTTCAAGTGCTTGCGTGCCGCCTGAGCCTCGGCGCGGGCCGAGTCGCGCGCGCGCTCAGCCTCTGCCATACGCTGACGGTCGGCGCGGTAGTCCTCAAGCGCCATTTCGGGTGAGACGTCACGCCGGGAAACCGGGTCATCGGACAGATGATCGGTGCTGTCCTGCACCGCGTCGATCAGCGCGACAAGATCTTGCCTGTCACGTATGAGGGCCTCGGAGATGAGGCCGGGCACGGGACCGGGTGCGACCGGTTCCCGTGTATCCACCATGGGCGCGCGTGGCATGGGATGCAAACCAAGCCGCTCAAGACCCTTGAGCCGATTGGCGTGCAGGTCTTCGGCCTCGAAGAGACATGCGCGGTCCTGATACTGCCGACGCAAGGTCAGCATCTCGCGCGCCGCGTCCGCCCAGCTGTCAAGCACCGTGCCGGGGTCCGCCTCCGCGTCGATTGCCCGCGCCACAAATCCGACCGGTGCGGGGTATATCAGGCACAGCCTTGCCGTCTCGTCGGTCGCGAGAGCGGCACGCGCACCGGCGGCACCCCGGCATGTCTGAACGCGCCATGTGCTGCTCGTCTGATCGTCGGGCGGCGTCAGCGTCGCGGCGCATGTGGCGGCGTCGTGCTCTGAAACGGTCCAGATAACGACGCTGATTTCCTCTGGCATCACAATATCCGTTTCTGACCGTCGCACACGGCCTCAGCCACGCGCGTAGATGTCCTCGTAACGGATGATGTCATCCTCACCCAGATAGGTGCCGGTCTGCACCTCGATCAGAACCATGGGCACCTTGCCCGGGTTCTCCATCCTGTGAACCGCGCCAAGCGGGATATAGACCGACTGGTTCTCGGTCACCAGCGTGACCTTGTCGTCTATCGTCACCTTGGCGGTGCCTTCGACCACGATCCAATGCTCCGAGCGATGGTGATGGCTCTGCAACGAGAGGGCGGCACCGGGATGCACATGGATGCGTTTGACCTGAAAACGGTCGCCCATCACGAGGCTCTCGAACCAGCCCCACGGACGGTGATCCTTGGGAAAGCTCTCGGCTTGCTTGCGCCCCTTTGTCTTGAGCGCGCTGACCACTTCCTTGACATCCTGCGCGCGCGACACGTCGGCGACAAGAACCGCATCGGGCATGGCCACCGCGATGATATTGTCGAGCCCGATGCCGACAACCTCGAGGCCGCCATCCTCGGAGCGCAGCAATGTGTTGTCGCAATCGATGGCCGTGGCCTGGCCTGACGTGGCCACACCGCGCGCATCTGGGCCGGTCTCGCGCCAGACGGCATCCCAGTCGCCCAGATCCGACCAGCTGCCGGCAAAGGGAATGACCGACAGGTTGGTTGCCTTTTCCATGACCGCATAGTCGATCGAGATGTCCTCGGCTTCGGCCCAGGCCATGGGGTCAAGGCGGTGAAAGCCCAGATCTGGCAGGCTTTTCTCGATGGCGGCCTCTACCGGGCTGATCAACTGCGGCGCATGGATACGGAACGCATCCAGGATCGCGCTGGCCTTGAACAGGAAAATTCCGGCATTCCAAAGGTATGTGTCCTGTGACAGCATATTCGCAGCGGTGTCCGCGTCGGGCTTCTCGACAAAGCGCTTCAGGCCGATTGGGTGGGGCGAAAAATCGCAGGCATCGCCGTCAAGCTCCAGATAGCCATATCCGGTTTCGGCATGGTTTGGCTTGATCCCGAAGGTCACGAGCCGGCCACCACGGGCAGTGTCCATACCCGCAGCCACAGCTTGCCGGAAGGCGGCAGCGTCCGGCACCACGTGATCGGAGGGCGCGACCAGCATCAGCGCCTCAGGGTCGGTGCGCGCCAGCCAGAGCGCGGCGGCCAGCACCGCGGGGGCTGTGTTGCGCCCTGATGGCTCGATCAGGACCGCGCCCGGCTCAATCCCGATATCGGCCAGTTGTTCGCCCACAATGAACCGAAAGTCGGCATTGGTCAGCACAATAGGTGCCGCAAAATCAGCCCCCGACAGACGTTCGGCCGAGGCTTGGAACAATGTCCGGTCCCCCAATAGGGGCGCGAATTGCTTTGGGTAGGATTTGCGCGACAAAGGCCATAGCCGTGTTCCTGAACCGCCACAGAGAAGAACTGGGGTAATCATCAGGCGTCCTTTGCAAGTCTGACTGAAAGTTCAAAAGGTATCCCGAATCCGGGACAGGGAGGCAAGGCAGAATCTGACCAGCCCTCGGTTTCCGCCGAAAATATGCGCCGGGACGTCACCTCGCGCGCAACTGGGCCGGGTCCTGCCGGCAAAACCACTCATAGGTCTGACGCACGCCGTCCCGGAGGGAAATTCCCGCGTGCCAGCCCATGGCCGAGAGGCGGCTCACATCCAGAAGTTTGCGCATGGTGCCATCCGGTTTTGACGGATCGGTGATGATACGACCCTGAAATCCCGTGACCTGCGCCACGAGCTTGGCAAGCTCCAGGACCGAGATATCGGTGCCGGTGCCCACGTTGATGTGGCTCAGCATAGGTCTGGTATTGGCGCAGTAGGTCCGGTGATCGAGGCCCATCACGAAGAGCGAAGCGTCTGCCATGTCGTCAACATGCAAAAACTCACGTCGGGGCGTGCCGCTGCCCCAGATCACGACCTCGTCGCGCCCGTCTTGGGCGGCTGCGTGAAAGCGGCGTATAAGTGCAGGCAGGACGTGGGAATTCTCGGGGTGAAAATTGTCGCCCGGACCATAGAGGTTAGTGGGCATCACCGAGCGGTAGTCGGTGCCGTGCTGGCGGTTATAACTCTCGCAGAGCTTGATGCCCGCGATTTTGGCAATGGCGTAGGGCTCGTTTGTGGACTCGAGTATGCCTGTCAAAAGCGCATCCTCGCGCATCGGTTGCGATGCATCTTTGGGGTAGATGCAGCTTGACCCCAGTTGCAGCAGGCGCTCCACCCCGGCGGCGAAGGCTTGATGGATCACGTTGCATTCGATCATGAGATTGTCGTGGATGAAATCGGCAGGGTAGGTTTTGTTGGCATGAATACCCCCCACCCTTGCGGCTGCGAGGATCACGGTATCGGGCCGCTCTTCGCGCATGAAATCGCGCACCGCATGTTGGTCGGTTAGGTCGAGCTCTGAATGTGTGCGAGTAATGAGGCTCAGATCCTCGCCCGCCGCGCGTCGCGCCTCCAATCGACCCAGGATAGCACCGCCCACCATGCCGCGATGGCCCGCAACATATATACGCATATCGTGTCTCCTGTGTTCCTTATCGCCGCGATACCTTGTTCCAGCCGGATTGTCAGCCGCCTGAGGTAACTTTGGCGATTGATGGGCCGGGCCATTCGCGGTCGAGACGTCGGAACGCAGCTTTCACGCAGGCCGTGTTCCCGGCTGGATAGGATCGAAGCTCTGATCATCGCCAATACCGCTGGTCAGTAAAATGGCGTTTCAATGCACGCCTGCATGCAGGAAGCGAAGGGTTCACTTAAGCGCGCGTTAAGCTTCTGTCAGGCACACTTCCCCATGGCCTTCAAGCAAACGACTCTTTTGATGCTGTGCGTTCTTGCCGGTTGTGGGGTGCCCGGCCCGGCGTTTCGCGGCATTGCGCCGCAAAGTGTCATGGTCGGTCCTAGTATCTTCGAGGTGTACGTGGCGGATATGCGTGCGTTGGCAGTCCGGGTCAATCCTGAATGGGCCCCGCGTTTTGCCTCGGTCGCTCCGCGCGGCGTGGCGGCGATCGAGTTGGTCAGCGGGTGTCGCGTGTCGCGCCTCTGGGGCGATCAGGCGGTAATGGAGGCGTATTTGGATTGTGGAGCAGCCAAGCAGCCCGCGCCGGTCTTGCTCTCGGCGCGCCGTTATGACTGTGAGATCGAACCTGTCTATCGCGGATATGCGGACTTGATCTGCGCCCCGAGTCCTTGAAATCCTCGCGTTATTCTTGTCGCGCCGCGTCGATCCGTGCTCGCGCCGAATTGGACCGTGGCAGCCAGAGCCCCCGGTCAATCGCCTCGGACAGGCGCTCTGCCAGTTCGCGCAGCGCGGGCGGGTTATGCTCCGAGATGAACTCCCGCGTGTCGTCATCCTCAAGAAACGCCGCCTCGACCAGATCGAAGTGATGACCGCGTACCGCGCCCGTCGTGGCGGCAAACGCAAACAGATAATCGACCGTTGCTGCGATCTCGAACGCGCCTTTGTAGCCATGCCGCTTGACGCCTTCGATCCATTTCGGATTGACGACACGTGACCGCACCACGCGGCCGATTTCATCCTCCAGCGTGCGGATGAGAGGGCGCTCGGGGCGGGAATGGTCGTTGTGATAGATCGGGCGGTCGCGACCTTGCAAGGTGCTGACAGCCGCCGCCGCCCCGCCCTCGAATTGATAGTAATCGTCGGAATCAAGCAGATCGTGCTCGCGGTTGTCCTGATTTTGCACGATGGCTTCGGTCTGCCGCAGACGGGTCTCGAACCCGGCGCGATCTGGCGTGCCCGTGTCATTGGCACCGTAGGCATAGCTGCCCCAGGTCAGATAGGCCTCGGCGAGATCCGCCTTGTTCGCCCACAGGCGTTCGTCGATCATCGCCTGAAGGCCTGCACCGTAGGCCCCCGGCCTTGCACCGTAGATGCGTGCGCTCGTGCCCTCACGCCGCGCGCGCGCGGCGGCCGGGTTGGTCTCCTCGGACTCGTCCAGCGCCTGCACGGCACGCGCGGCACTGTCAAAGAGCGCGATCAACTGTGGAAACGCGTCACGGAAGAACCCCGAGATGCGCAGGGTCACATCCACGCGCGGCCGCCCGAGCACGCCCTCGGGCAGGATCTCGAACCCGGTCACGCGGCGGTTGGCGGCATCCCATCTCGGCTTGACCCCCATCAGCGCGAGGGCCTGCGCGATGTCGTCGCCGCCGGTGCGCATGTTGGCCGTACCCCATGCCGTGAGCAACAGGGTGCGCGGCCAGTCGCCATGGGTTTGAAGGTGTTTTTCAATCAACAGGTTGGCCGATTTCCACCCCAATGCCCAAGCGGTTGGTGTGGGCACTGCGCGGCTGTCGACGCTGTAGAAATTGCGCCCCGTGGGCAGGGTGTCGAGCCGCCCGCGCGTCGGTGCCCCGGACGGGCCGGGCGCGAGTGCCCGCCCGTCGAGCGCG
>NZ_CAMYMD010000086.1 GCF_947259555.1 uncultured Roseovarius sp. | reverse complement strand
GCTCGCGGGGTGGGGTGGTGCGACACAATCACGGTGCCCCACGCCCCGTTTTCCGGCGCTGACAGTTTCCGGTGCTGCGGCTGATAGGCAAGGTCGAGAA
Organism: uncultured Roseovarius sp.; assembly: GCF_947259555.1. Classification (GTDB taxonomy): domain Bacteria; phylum Pseudomonadota; class Alphaproteobacteria; order Rhodobacterales; family Rhodobacteraceae; genus Roseovarius. Next base: position 56,202 of record NZ_CAMYMD010000086.1, on the reverse strand, counting down.
GCTCGCAGATCGGACGGATCGGAATATAGGCTTCGTGGTCGCGCCACAGCCATTCCAGCGTCTTGCCGTTGAGGTTGAGATAGTCGATCAGATCGCCCTTGAAGGGCAGTGGGGTGACATTGTTCATGTCGGTCTCCATCGGTTACGGGGGACACTTGGTCCCCGGGTGTTAGAAAAACTGCCGATGGACAGTCCCCCCACGTCTTTAGGCCGTAGCCCTGGACATGCACGCGGGGCACCCGGAGGATGATCGTCTCAAGTGGTGAGACGCCATGTCGGGGCGTAACCGCCATCGGTGTTCTTCCAGCTCGGGCGCTTTCTACGGCACTACCGAACGGCACCAAGATGCAGCGGCTCGCGGTAATTGTCAAATCGTTCGACCCATGATCCACTTCAGGGTGATTCTCGGAGGTGGCAGGATGTTCGAAGTTTGGGTGACGAACGGTGTGCAGTGGGTTGATCTCTACCCCTTCGCAGAGGACGTGCTCGACAAGGCTCCGGAGCCTTGCGGGATGGACGCTCAGCGACTTGCAGTGCTGGCACAATCCTTCTTCAAGGGTGATAAGATTTACCCCGAGCATTGCCCTCGTGGTTACGACTTCGAGTACTGCAAGATGCTCGTGAGCCGTGTGACTAGATGGGCGAACTGGGCGCTTAGAGAAAAGCGCATGAAAAAATCCGGCATGGTTTATTGGCAAGTTCGTGCCAGCGGTGACGCCTGCGCAAAGATGAAGGCGCGGGACGGCGAGATCATCCACATAAATGATATCGAGCGCGTCCCGCTTGATGACTGCTGGCAGCAGTGCCACTGCTGGTATGGATTGCACCGACCGAACCGCCATCGCTGACCTCACACCTTCGCCAGGTCGAGCAGAACCGTCTGCCATGGGGCTTCTGTGTTGGGACGGTGCTTGACGCGCACGTAAGTCGCTTTGCCCACCACGCGCATGGCGTCGCGGATAGCGTCCATGGCCCGGTTCCAGCGCGCATCGGAAATGTCGAGCCGCAGCAGCATGAAGATCTCGGCGCGGTTGATCTGGCCTTCCTTGTCGGTGTTGAAGGCACGGGTGACGATGGCCTGTATCTCGGGGCGGCTGTCGGCGGACCATTCGTTGAGGCATTCGTCGATCAGCCCCTTGGCGATCTGCAGCTCGGGGCCGAAATCCACCCGATCCTGAACCTGCACCTGCACCTGGTAGAGCCCGTCATAGGTGGTCAGGGTCTTGTTGCCCTTGGCGCCGCCGACGCGCGTGTCGTATTCCTGCGCAAGGATCGCCTCGAACGCGCTGATATCGTCGAAGGTGTGCTCCTTGAACCGGCGCAGCTGATCGCTCAGCGCCAGCGCATAGCCCGCGATCTTGCGCACCTGTTCGTCCTGAAGCTGATCCTGCGGCTTGACCAGGTCAAGCGGCACCTCGCGGCCCTTGGCATCGACCATCTTGGCGCGGCCGTTCTCCTCGACGATGCCCGAGGGCACCGGGTGGGGGGTGAATTCAGACATGGTCATCTCCTGTTGAAGGGGTGGTTGAAGGGGGCTTTGATCCCACGCCGTGCATCGCGCAGACGCCCGCCATGGCGGCGATCTCGTCCATCGAGCACAGCGTGGTGCCTCGGGGCCCGAGCAGATCGACCTTGGCCACGCCCGAGGCGGCAAGGCGGATCATTTCGGCTGTCGTCCAGCGGGTGATGTCAGGGTCGGTCATTTTGGTCTCCAGTGTCGTCGAGAATGGCGTCAACCAGCCCGTCGCGGATGACGATATCGAGCAGGCGGAGCGCCATTTCCTTGACGCTCATCCCGCGCGCGATGGCGTGAGGCTCGAGCCCCTCGCGCAGATCGGAATTGAGCCGGGTGAGCCGCGCGCCCTGCTTTCGACAGGGCGCGCCGAGGCGCACGGGCGGAAACTCGGCCCCCTGACGGCGCAGGCGCGCCAGCACCGCGTGGATCCGGTTCGGCGTCACGCCCAGCCGCCGCGCGATATCCGAGGCGGGTACGCCCTCCCGCGCCAGCGGGATCACGTCGGCATCGAGGCTGTCATCGGGTCTCACCGGCATCCTCCACCTCCTTGTGCAGCGGGCAGCGGTTACAGGCCCGATACATGGTCACATACTGATGGTTGACGTTCTCGAAGCGGTTGGCCCGACCGCGCCACTTGCGGCAGACCTGCTTGCCGATCGTGCCCATCACGGGGCATTCGACGGTCTGGGCCATGAAATGCCCGCGCACGAGATCCTCCACGACGCCGGTGTCGGCCGGATAGCGGGCGCGCAGGATGTTCGACACCAGGCTGCCGCTGCGCCCGATTTCCTGCGCCACCTTGTTCTGGCTTGTCCGGTCGCAGGCTTGGGCCAGCGCCTCGACCCAGTCCGGGATGCCCTCGCCCCAGAATTCGCGGGCGGTGTCGATCGCACTCATGCCGCACCGCCTTTCGACGGGGCAAAAGCCCCGGTGTTGGGATCGAGGATACCCGCCATCCGCACCGGGCGCGGGGCGCGCGGGCCGCTGTCTTCGAGCAGCTTGTAATGGGCCTCACGGGTGCCGGGGATCGCCTTGCTCAGCGCCTTGATGTGCCCCGAGGCGGTCAACTGACGGCAATAGGCCCGGGCCTTCTCGACCGTCACCTCGATGCCGCCCGCATTGGCATGCGCAGCAACGTCCGTGGGGTTGAACTGGCGCAGGTGCCGCATCGCGCGCCACATGTTGCCCTCGGGCGTGGCCTCACCGCTCACGGGCTGAGGCCCGACAGGCGGCAGATGCGACGGGCTGTACCAGCGCTTGTTGTTGCGCGCCAGGCGCGACACCCGCACCCGGCCGTCCTTCAACCAGTGCCGGATATAACGTGCGGCGGTCTCGGCGCTGCAGCCGCGATCGGAGACGGCCTTCCAGTCGAACTCGGGAAGGTCCTTGACCTCGTCCCACATCTTCTCGAACAGCTCGCTCATGACCGCACCGCCTTCGCGTCGCCAGCAAGCGGCACGACCGTATCGGCGCGCTCTGTCCGTGCCACAGGCCGGAAATCCTCGACCCGCCGCACGGTCGGCGGCTGACCGGTGGTGAAGGGGCGCGTGCCCCAGAGATCGAGATCGGCACTCCTGCGGCCGCGCCCCTTGGCAAGCTCGCGCGCCGACGCGAGATTGGTGGCAACCCGCCGGATCGAGCCCGCCGAGGCATCGACGATCGCGGCCAGAAGGTCATTGGCCACATCAACGCCCTGCGCATAGATCGGCACCAGCTTCTCGGCGTCGGACATGTTGCAGGCCAGCGCCGGCTCCCAGGCAAGCTGGCGGTTGTGGATGTTCTCCCAGCGGGTCAGGTCCTGCGGCAGCTTCTCCTCGCCCACCAGGATCACCGGGGCCTGGCAGCTCTCATAGATGTCGCGGGCCAGCTCGATCATCCGCTTGCGCAAGAGATACTGCGCGTCGTCGATGATCAGGGGCCGATCGCTGCGCGCCAGCTGCGCGCCGATCGCATCGACCATGGCGGCCACGCCGCGCACCGGGGGCAGGCCGATTTCCCGCAGGATCGCCTGCGCGAAATACGTCGGCGTCCAGCAGTCTTTGACCTGCACGACATGCGCCTGGTATTCGTTGGCGGCGACGGTGACGGCGGTGGTCTTGCCCCAGCCCGAGGGGCCGTAGAAGGTGGCCATGCCGGGCAGGCCGAAAGCGCGATCCTGTACCCGCTCGACCAGGCCGATCAGGGCCGCGACGTTGCGCAGGGGCGCGATGGATGGTGTCATGCTGCTCTCCTTTTCTCAGTTGTCCGCGCTGAACCGGCGCTCCATGCGCAGGCCCGCCCGGTATTCCGATGATTGCCGGTAGTCCCCGAGCCACTCGGCTTGCGCCTGTGTCAGCGTCTCGCCCGCCGCCTCGGCGCGCTCCAGCGCCCGGGCCCTGGCGAAACGCTGCTCGGGATCATCCTCTTCGCGCGGAGCGGCGCGGCGCTCCTCGAGCCGCGCGATGGTGGCCGAATGCGCCGCCTCGCGCTCGGTATCCTCCGGAGTGGCCGCGCGGCGTTTGGGGGCGGCCTTGTGTGGGGTCACCAGCTGATGCACCTGCGCCTCGGGCAGGGGCTCGTCGGGGGCTAGATCGCCCGCGGCACGAAGCCGAGCGGCAATCTCCGATGCGCTGAACTCCCGCGCGGCTTTCGCCTCGGTTTTCTGCGCCTTCATCCAGGCGCCGCGCTTGCGATTGTGGTCGCGGGCGTGATCGACGCTCAAGAATGGCGCAGCATCACGGCACTCCGCATGCCCCAGGTAGCGACCCTTGAGGTCATAGACCTCGAGCCCCGCCGCCAGATCATCGGCATCGAACCGCGCGACGACCTTTTCGCCCGCGATCCGGTACATCCATTCCGACCAATATTCAGTGTCATAGAGCCTGAGCGCGCCGTTGCCGCGCTTGGCGCGAACGCCCTCAGCGCGCAAGAGCCAGAGGCGCAGCTGCTCATCAGTGGCGCGCCGGATCGTGGCTCGCGCATATCCCTCGTTGAACACCTCGTTAAACGACCGCCCCATGGCCACTTCGCTGCGGCGGCCGGGCCGGGCGTTGTGATGCGCCAGCTCCTCTTCCAGAACCGCCTTGAAATCCTCCAGCGGGATCGCGCGGCTGCCGTAATCTTCGGGCTTGGCCATGGGGCTGTTGCCGGTATAGGCCCCGTCGAAGGCGGGATGTTTGGCAACCCGGTCACACAGATCGCGGAACGCCCGCTCGATCGGCTTGGACTGGCCGGAATAGGGCGTGGCCCAGTGGATTTCGATGCCCAGCAGCGGCAGTAGTCCGGGGATATCCTCGTCCATGATCTTGAAGGTGTTGCGAGTTTTGTCACCGCCGGTCATCGCCTTGTTTGCGAATTCTTTACCGTTATCCATCAAAACCGACTGCGGTACGCCCCATTCACGGATAAGGTCGCCTGTCACCAGCTGCACCGTATGGCTGTTGGCGGTATCCGACAGACGCCAGGCCAACAGCTTGCCGGAATAGACGTCAGACCACGCCATCAGCTGGGGGCGCACCGGCGTGTCGATGCCCGGCCACTGCACGAATACGTCGAATTTGTGATAGTCGCCCTGGATACACTCCATCGGGACCATGAACGCCTTGGATCGTGTCTGCGCCGGGTAGAACCGTTTGAGTGCCTCCGCCCCCTTGCGCATGAACACCTCGGTCGGCTTTGACACGTTCACCTTCATCCACCGCCGCACCTGGTGGAGTGGCGGCACCGGGCTGTTGCGTTTCTCGCCTAGCCAAACCCGGGCCGCGCGATCATAGCAACTGGTCAGGCTGGGCTGCGACAGGCGCAGCCAGTCGCTCCGGACGAGGGCACAGAATTCATCATCGAGATCGGCGCGCAGGCCGGGGGTCTTGCGCACCGCGCGCCCATCGATCAGATAGGCCAGCCGATCAGCAGCGCTCACGCCCTCGACCATGCGCAGCCAGTTCCAGACCGTATATTCAGAGCAGCCCAGCTGGCGCGCGACCTCGCGCACGGACATGGACCGGGTCAGCCCCGCGCCCTCAAGGGTCTCAATCTGGGTGATGCCATTCAGCCGCCGCTCCGCCTCGGCGCGGGCGGTGTCGCCCGCCGCGTCGAACCGCGCCCAGGCGTCATCAGCGCCCACCTGTGCGGCTTTTGGCTTCGCGTGATCAGAACCCAGCCGCAACCGCGCGCGCAGGGGCAGCACGCTCCAGTGATATTCGACCCCGCCGCCCGCACCGCGCCGCCGCCGCACCTTGCCGGGCAGCGCAGACCAGCCCTCGCGCTTGGCCATCTCGTTGACCTTGCGCTTGGTGCCGGGCAGGTCCGGCAGACCGGATGCCGCCAGCTCGGACGCGCTCCACCATTCCTGTGCCGGGGGCTGGTCGCTCATTCGGCGTCTCCCCCGTCATAGAAGACCTCGCGCAGCAACGCGTCGATCTCGGCGGCGTTGTCCTCGACGAACTTGCGGCGATTGCGCTCTCCGGCCCGCGCCCAGGCGTCGGCAAGCCGCGCCAGCTTCTGATCCCTGTCGCTCGGCGGGGTCGGGGCCTTGCCTTGGGAGGCGGCATAGGTCTTGCGCGCCGCCTTGACCGTATTTGCCTCGCCAGCCGACAGCTTGCCGATAACGAAACCACGTTCCTCGGGCTCCGTGATCTTTCCGATTTCCGCCATATCCTTATAGCCGACCCATCGCGGTGCGTCGCGCAGGGCGGAGATCTCTTCCGGTGACAGAGCGCTTACGGCCCGATATTGGCGGCGTACGGTGGTTTCGTTCTGGCCTGCCATCTCGCCCACGCGCGCCGCGAAGGATGCGACGGGCATAATGCCCGTCGCATCCCAGCGCTTTGCAGCCAGCGCCTCGCCGATAGCCGCGCGGGCCTCGGGATACTTCTTCTCGTAAGCCTCCTTGTAGGCCAGCAAGAACACGGCCCGGTCCACGGGCTTCATCTCGGCGCGCGCGAGGTTGCGCTCGATCTCCATCATCCGGGCATCGGCATCCGTCCCCTCGTAGATCGAAGCACGGATCGTCAATTGGCCCTGCCGCCGCGCCGCCTCGACCCGGTGCATCCCGTCGATCAGCCGGTAGCTGACCACGCCATTGCGCCGCACCCGGCGCACGTCGACCGGGTCACTCGGGGCCTCACCTTCGCGCAGCGTCATCAGGATGGCCCCAAGCCCCATCTCATCCACCGGGCGCAACCGTTCGTGCACCTCGATGTCATCCAGCGCCATTTCGCGCGTCTCGATCAGGCGCATCTCACTCATCGGCGAGCTCCTGCTCGATCAGATCGGCGAGCCTGCGAACGCTCTTAAGATTGTCCCGCATCCGCCCGCGCGCGTATTCGATATTATCGGCATAGAGAGCGTCCCCCGCCCGGATCATCCCGATGATGAACGCGACCTGCGCCGCATCCTTGCGCAGCCATCTCGCCATATCTTCGATCTTTTGGGTTTTATTCTCGTCCATCATTCCGGTGCCTTCGTCATTGTGTACCGGCAGATCAGCCGGTCCTTCCTGCGCTCGCGGGTGCAGAGGATCTCCGCCCCGTTCGCCCTGAGCTCTGAGATGCAGCTGTTGACCGCCACCACATGCGCCCGCCGCACGATCTCGCGCGTGGTGTGGGGCCTGCCATCCTCGAGGACCGCCAGAACCCTTTGCAGGCGCGCAGAGGTGAGCGGCGCGTGATGCATCAGCCGCCCACCATCCGCGCATCGAGGCCCGAGTGACGCCCCCGGCACCCGTCGCACATGCGGTTGCCGTGGCCGGTGCTCCAGAACTCGCCCCCGCAAGTCAGACAGTTGCGGTTGCGCGCCTGCTGGGCGTGGCGTGCCTCGTCCTCTTTCCGGTCCATGGCGCGCAGCGCGATATCACGATTGCTATAAGCACCGGTCAGGCGCTGCTTTCCGTCGAACACGGCATAGCCTTCGCCCCATCTGTCCACATGCAACCCCATGCTCATCCTCCGAAACTAGCAACGCCGAAGAGAAGCACGAACAGCGCCGCCACTCCCAGCACATCACAGGTGAAAGAAAAGACGCCGCGACCGGGGCAAGCAGACCGGGACCGATCGCGGCGCAAGACCCGCGCGCCATACAGGCAAGCACGCACGCGGGATTTCAAACTGGTGTTCAACGGGCCGCTCATCCCTGCACCCGACGCAGTTCATGGTCGCGCACGAACTGCTCACGCCGGATCGCCAGATGCTGATCCTCCGCCAACCGGCTCAGCCGCATCAGCGACAGCGCACAGGCCGGATCGTCGATATCGCGGATAAGCTGCAGCGCCAGCGCCACGCGCTCCACCTGCGGCACAAGCTCGATCTCGGCCTGCAACGGCCCGGCATCGGGAATAAGATCACTGATCCGCATGGGATACCTCCTTTGATGAAACGGGATGATCAGGCGCGGCCGGGATCAGCCAGAACCCGAGCGCCGCCCAGAAGATCAGCCCGGCCATGGAACCGATCACGAACCCGGCCCCATCGGGCAGGCGTCCTTCGGGATCGCGACGGGGGGTCATGACAGCACCCCCGCAACGCGGACGAGGCTCGACACCCCGTCCGCGCGCGCCCTACCATCGTCACTGCCAGAAAACCGATGGAGGGAACCCGTGATTGACCGCGAACCACTGCTGAACCTGAACGCTTCTGACCTTAGCCACCCGCTAAGGGGGTTCATGAGGGCCGAATTGTATGACGAACTGAGCGCACTCGAGGACATGCTGTTCGAGACCCGAAAAGGACCTGCCCGCGAGCCGGATTTCGACGCGGAGGAATTGTATGACTTCATGACCGATTTCCTTGACCAGATACCGGAGAACGAAACCGAAATTGCTCGCGTGGATCTCCATGTGCCACCCGCGTCACGCGGCGCGAGAGCTCTCCACTGGCGCATAGGGCAAGCGCTATCTGTCGTAGGGAACAGGCTACCTCAGGACATACTGGGTCCGTCCGCACCCAATATTCTTCCATCTCACGAAGTTCTTCTCCCGATGCGGCTTCGAGCCAGGCTCGAGCTTGTTCTGGGCTGCGAAACGATCCCCATGGTTTGGGTTCGCAAGATTGATCTTGCGGGGCGCACCCCGTTGAAGGTGCGGCCTGAGCGTCCGGATTAAAGGTTCGCGCCGGGCACACCTCCGGGAGCGCGACATTGACTGTCTCGCCGCACCGCACGCAGTAGGCGTTGCGTCGGCCCGGCCCGTGCTCTTGCATCAGGCAAGGATGCGCCGCACGGCGGGCGGCCATCCTCTCACGCAGGGCACCTGCGTCATAGCTAAGCAGGGGCCGAAGTTCCGGGCAGATCATCAGGGCAAGGCGACGGCGGATACTCATGCCGCGTCCTCCCGGCGCATCCGCTCGGCATAGAGGCGCTGAAACGTCTCCTCGCCCACCTCCGCGATCATCTTTTCGCGCAGGGCGCGGGCCTTGGTCCCGTTCCAGCCGCCGGTCGCGGCGCTCTTGGCATTAGTCGGCGTCACCCCGTGCGGTGCGCACCAATCCTTCAGGTTGGTGCCGATCACCCGCAAATAGCCGAGGAACACATCATAAAAGATCGGCCCCGGCTGGATTGTTCTGACCTTTTCTGTCATATGCTTTACCCCTAATCGGTCACAGAATGACCGTAGTTCACGTTCATTCGTAGTTTTGAACGGATACTACGATCATGTCAACAGGTTTTATCAAGATGTCTGCGAACCCCGGTCAACGTCTTGCGCTGTGGAGGAAGAATAAAGGGCTGTCGCAGCGCGCCCTTGGTTCAGCGATGGATGTAAGCCAAGGATATATTGGGGATATTGAGGGTGGCCGGTGCGAGCCCTCGCGCAATTTCCTGATCCGGCTGCAAGAGCGCTTCGGCCTGCGCGCCGACTACATCCTTTATGGCGCGGGCGATCCCGTAGCACCCGAGACGCCGCCACCGCGCACGCGCGCCGATGACATGGTCCTGATGATCAGCGGGGTAGAGGTCGGTAAGGTCTATGCCGAGTTCGGCCTCAACCTATCCAAAGATGCTCTTTGGAAGGAGGGGACATGGTTCTGCAATGAGCTGGTGGCGCGCATGAAGTACCCCGATGACGGCGATGAGCTGGAGGCATTGCTGCCCGAGGTCCGCGAGCTGCTCAGAACCCGCCTTCACAATCGCAAGCGATCATGAACCGCCTCCGCATCCTCGGCGAGATTGTCCGGTCCGCGCATGCGTGGTGAGCGCCGGACGCACCGTTAACTTCACCTGAAAGGAGACTGTACAATATGGTAGAGCGTAAGACACCACCCAGACCGCCGCGCGAGGATGGCAAACGCCAGACCCCGTCGAACAACGGCGAAAGCATCGACTACGGCGAGGGCAAGCGCGGCAATTTCGAGGTATCCCCAACCCGCCCCGCTCCCGCGCCGCGCAAGCCAGACAGAGGGCAGGGCGAAGACGAAGGATAGGACCATGACTGTCGACGACGAGCGCCACGACCTGAGCTGTCACCTGCAACGCTCGGTGCGCTATCACCGGCTGCGCGAACGCTTCTTTGAGGGATGGTCGAACACGTTCTCCGTGCTCTCTCTTCTGGCGGGTTCGTCTGTCGTGGTGGCCCTTCTGGCCGAGTGGGCCGATTGGGTCCCGCTAGCGGCAGGTGCGGCGGTCGCCGCGATGCAGGCGCTCGACCAGGTTCTGCGCCTCAGCACCAAGGCGCGTCAGCACAACAGCCTCGCCGGGGAGTTTCTCGCGCTCGAACGCATCCTCACCATGCGCGGCGATCCGACGCCCGAAGATCTGCGCGAGCTGCGTGCCGAGGTCTTGTCGATCGAGGCGCGCGAGCCGCCGATCCTGCGCTACCTCGATCTGATCTGCCACAACCAGGTGGCCCGTGCCATCGGCTCCGAGGACATAGAGCACCTCCGTTTCTGGCAGCGTTGGCTTGCCCACTACCTGCCCGGCGACACCGCGCTCCAGCGCTAGGATCAAACACGCGAGGCCAAATGAAAAACTTGAACTTTTCCTCAACGCATCTCGCCCTGGGCGGGGCGGTCACCATTGCCGTCCTGATCGCGGGCGGCTTTTGGTATGTCGAGCATTCGAATAAGATGCGGCTCTACACCGAGGCCGCAGCCGATTGCCGCAATGGCGTGGGGGCTGGAAAGCTGCTGTCGCTCGATCAGATCTATGGCGAAGACGCACGACCCGACCCACTGGCGACGCGGCTCTCCCTGTGCGCCCTAAGCCATAGCGTCGATCGACTGGAGTATCTGCAGCGCTTGCGCAACTCGCTGTCCGACTGATTGTCGTCCGCCCCCCGATCATCCGAAAAAAGGGTCCCACTTCTCTTCCAGGTTCGGGCCGCTGTCAAGTTGGCTATCCGTTTGATATGGCGGGCAGAACCATGGAAGTGGGACCCTGAAAAAGAACTGGGCGGCGAGGGTCCCACTTCTTTTGCCTCCCAACCCTTTTCAGCAGCCCCTCAAATACCGCCCTCACGACCCGTTAAAGCCTTATTTAATAGGGTTTGAGCGTTTCCGCCCGCGCGCCCCCGATAATTGCCTCTGCGGCCCCATTTCGGGCCTCTACGGCGCTTTTATGCAGTCCACTGCAAACTTCGCACCCCTCTGGAATGCGCGCGCCTGATCCCTCTGAACCCCCTTATTTACAAGGCCCATCCGGCAAAGTCCGCCCTCATCTCGAGTAGTCCGGTATCACTGTAATATAGAGTGTCACCTAACAACCCTCCGGCCGGGATGCGACAAAAGAAAACGCCCCGAGGGGTAACCCGGGGCGCGGATGCTTTGCAAGGGCGGTGCGGTCAGAGCAACAGCACCTGCGTGCCGACCTGCGCCATGCCGAACAGCTCTTCGATATGCCGGTTATACAGCCCGATGCAGCCCGAGGACGATTGCCGTCCGATCTTGCGGGTGTCATGGGTGCCATGCACCAAATAGGCGGGCCAGCCGAGATAGAGCGCATGGGTGCCCAGCGGATTGTCCGGGCCGGGCGGCATGTATTCGGGCAGCGAGGGGTCACGCTCGCGCATGGATTGGGTCGGCGTCCAGTCGGGGCCGACACGCTTGCGCACGATCTCGGTATAGCCGCGCCGGGTCAGCTGTTCGGTCATCGGCACCGAGGACGGAAAGAGCGCATAGGTCTCGCCATCCGGGCCCCAGTAATGCACGGCACGGCTGTCGATATCGGCCAGCAGGCAACCCTTGCCGAGACTGTCGAAATGATCGCGCCAGTCGCGTTTGACAAAGGCTGACGCGTTGCGGCGGTTCACGGTTTCGGCGCGCAGCAGGCCCGGCGTGGCCAGGGCGGCGATGCCGGTGGCGATGGCGGTGCGGCGGGTGAATTTCGGTGTCACTGTGCTCGGTCCTCTTGGTCGGGAGTGTCCGATCAATATAGTAAAGATTGGCCGGAATGCGTAGGGGCGGGGCGGCCTTTGGGCTGCGCGCTCACAGGATTGTCATCGGCTCAGGTTCAGAGATCGGCGTGGTATTCCTCGATCAGGTGGCGCACCACCGATTGCAGCGCCTCGGCCTCGGTCTGCCCGGTGTTGCGGGCGGCGGTAAATACCGCGCGCTGCCGCTCGGAACTGGTGCCGCGCGCCAGCATGTCGCGGGCATGTTCGACCTCGGCCATGGCCTCGAAGAATTGAGCATCCTCTTGGATCAATTCAATTATTTCCTCAATCAGCGTGGCCATGTCGACAATCTCGCCGCGCCCGAAGTCGATCAGCCCCTCACTGGTGCCATAGCGTTGCGCGCGCCAGCGGTTTTCCGAGACAAGGAAGCCGTCATAGATGCGCCAGCGCTGATTGTGGATCGCCAGCCGCCACAGCATCCGCGCCAGGGATTGCGTCAGCGCGGCCAGTGTCAGCGCGTCCTCCAGCCGGGGCTGCACGTCGCAGATCCGCGATTCCAGCGTCGGAAAGCGTGACGAGGGGCGCAGATCCCACCAGATCTTGCTGGCATCCTCGATCACCCCCATGTCCACCAGTGCCTGCACCGAGCGGTCGAACTCGCCATAGCTCTCCATCCGGGGCGGCGGGCCGGTGCGCGGCAGGTTGTCGAACACCGTCAGCCGGTAACAGCCGAGCCCGGTATCCTGCCCCTGCCAGAACGGCGAGGAACAGCTGAGCGCCAGCAGATGCGGCAGGAAATAGCTGAGCTGATTCATCAGGTCGATACGGCGGTCAGGCGGCTCTATCCCGACATGCACATGCATACCGCAGATCAGCATCCGCCGCACCACGCCCGCCAGATCGTGCTGCAATTCGTTATAGCGTTTCTTGTCGGTATGGGTCTGGCTGCGCCAGTCGGAAAACGGGTGGCACGAGGCGGCGATCGGGGCGAGGTTATGTTCCCTGGCGTGCCGCGCCACGGTGCTGCGCAGGCGTCTGAGATCCTCGCGCGCCTCGCCGATCGTGCGACAGACGCGGGTGCCGATCTCGATCTGGCAATTGAGGAATTCGGGGCTCACTTGATCCTGCAAGTCCTGCTCGCAGGCCGTCATAAGCGCCTCGGGCGCGGGGCTGAGCGCGAGGCTGTCGAGATCGACGAGAAGATATTCCTCTTCCACGCCGATGGTGAAATCGGGGCTGATATAGGCCATGCGCGTCGCTCTCCCGCCGTGATCGGTGCCGTGGCTGTCAATTCAGCACGGTTTTGCGGGGGCGGGCAAGAAAAAGGGGGCAGTGGGCGAGCTTTGGTTCGCAGCCTTTTGTCGGAGACAGCCACCTTGAGGTGCCTCTGGCGAGCAGGCGCCAAGAAAGTTGAAAACTTTCTTGACCGGAATTTTTTCAAAATTCCGTCCCGGGACGGCTGCTTCACGCCAGGACGGCCCCGGCCCGGAGGCCGGGGCGCAGGCGATCAGTCCATCGCCTTGAAGTTGAACTCACCGCCATCCTTGATCCCCGACGGCCAGCGAGAGGTAATGGTCTTGGTGCGGGTGTAGAACTTGAACGCGTCCGGCCCGTGCTGGTTGAGATCGCCGAAGACCGATTTCTTCCAGCCGCCGAAGGTGTGGTAGGCCAGCGGCACCGGGATCGGCACGTTGATGCCGACCATGCCGATGTTGATCCGGTTGGCGAAATCGCGCGCGGCGTCGCCATCCCGCGTAAAGATCGCGGTGCCGTTGCCCATCTCGTGATCCATCGCCAGCTTGAGCGCCTCTTCATAGCTGCCCGCGCGCACGGTCGAGAGCACGGGGCCAAAAATCTCCTGCTGGTAGATGTCCATATCCGGCGTCACGCGGTCAAAGAGGTGCGGGCCGATAAAGAACCCGTCCTCGTAACCCTGCAAGTTGAAATCGCGGCCATCGACGACCAGGTCCGCGCCCTGATCCAGCCCCGATTGCACCAGCCCGAGGATCTTTTCCTTGGCCGCCGCCGTCACCACGGGGCCGTAATCCACATCATCGCCCGCCGTGTAGGGCCCGACCTTGAGCTTTTCGATACGCGGCACCAGCTTTTCGATCAGCCGGTCGGCGGTCTCGTCGCCCACCGGCACGACCACGGAGATTGCCATGCAGCGTTCGCCTGCCGCGCCATAGCCCGCGCCAATGAGCGCGTCGGCGGCCTGATCCATATCGGCATCGGGCATCACGATCATGTGGTTCTTGGCCCCGCCGAAACACTGCACGCGCTTGCCCTGCGAACAGCCGGTGCCGTAGATATATTCGGCAATCGGGGTCGAGCCGACAAAGCCGATCGACTGGATCACATCATTGTAGAGGATCGCATCGACCGCCACCTTGTCACCGTTCACCACCTGCAACAGGCCCTTGGGCAGCCCGGCCTCTTCCATCAGTTCGGCCAGCATCAGGGGCACCGAGGGGTCACGCTCGGACGGCTTGAGGATAAAGGCGTTGCCGCAGGCCAAGGCGGGCGCGAACATCCACATCGGGATCATTGCCGGAAAGTTGAACGGGGTGATCCCCGCCGTCACACCCAATGGCTGACGCATCGAATACATGTCGATGCCGGGGCCGGCGCTGTCGGTGAATTCCCCCTTGAGCAGTTGCGGCGCGCCGATGCAGTATTCCACCACTTCCAGACCGCGCTGAACATCGCCCTTGGCATCGGGAAAGGTCTTGCCGTGCTCGCGGCTCAGCGTCTCGGCCAGCTTGTCCATGTCGCGGTTGAGCAGATCGACGAATTTCATCATCACCCGCGCGCGGCGCTGCGGGTTGGTGGCGCCCCATTTGGGCTGTGCGGCCTGCGCGGCGGCGACGGCCTGTTCCATCTCCTCGACGCTGGCCAGCGGGCATTTCGCCTGCACGTCGCCGGTGGCGGGGTTGAACACGTCGGAAAACCGGCCGGACGTGCCTTTGACATGTTCGCCGTTGATATAATGGGTCAGTTCTTGCATCTGAGATCCTCCTCTTGGGTTGCGCGCAGGGTAGTCTTGCAAAACTCGGGCGAAAAGAGGCAATATTCCAAAAGCGATTTGCATTTCTGCAAAGGAGAGCGCCGTGCAGCCGCATTGGGACGATATCCGGATTTTCCTGGCGGTGGCCCGCGCCGAGAGCCTGTCGGGGGCAGGGCGCCTGCTGCGGATCGACCCGGCCACGGTGGGCCGCCGCATTGCCCGGCTGGAGGAAGAAACCGGCGCGCCGCTCTTTGCCAAATCCCCGACCGGCTATGCGCTCAGCGAAGCCGGGCAGCGCCTGATGGGCCATGCGATGCGGGTGGAACAGGCGATGCAGGACGCGTCCGAGGAAATGGCAGGGCAGGCGGGCGGCATGAGCGGCCAGATCCGCATCGGTGCGCCCGATGGCTGTGCCAATTTCCTGCTGCCGCAGGTCTGCGCGGCGATTGGGGCCGAAAACCCAGACCTTGAAATTCAGATTGTTGCCTTGCCACGCGTCTTCAACCTGACCCGGCGGGAAGCGGATATGGTGGTCGCGGTGAGCCCGCCCACAGCCGGGCGGCTGACCGTTCAGAAACTCACCGACTACAAGCTGCATCTTGCGGCCTCGGTGCGATACTTGCGCCGGAATGCTCCGATTGCAGGGCTGGCTGATCTGAAAGGGCATCGGATGGTGGGCTATATCCCGGACATGATCTTTGACAAGGAGCTGGACTATCTCAGCGAGGCGGGAGTGGAGCGGGTGAGTCTCGCGTCCAACTCTGTCTCGGTGCAGCTCAACTGGGTGCGGCAGGCCGGTGGCATCGGTGTGCTGCACGATTTCTCACTGCCCTGGGCGCGGGGTGTCCGCCGGATACTGACGGAAAAATTTTCCCTCACTCGGAGTTTTTATCTGGTGCGCCATGCCGATGATCGCAGGCTGGAACGACAGAACCGGTTCTCCGCCGCGCTCGCCGACGGGCTGCGGCAAGAGGTTGCCCGGCTCGAGGCGCGCAGTTGACAAAAATTTTGTTCTGTATCACGCTGATTTGAGCATATTTTATGTCGGAGGGCACGCCATGCTGGTTCAGCAAATCCTGAAATCCAAGGGCGACGGCGCGGTGATCACGATCACCCCCGAGACCAAGGTCTCGGAGGCGGCGCAGACGCTGGCGGAACGCCGGATCGGCGGCCTCATCGTGTCGCGCGATGGCGACACGGTCGATGGCATCCTCTCGGAGCGCGATATCGTGCGCAGCCTTGCGGTGCGCGGTACCTCCTGCATGACCGAAACGGTGTCAGAGATGATGACCCGCAACCCGGTCTGCTGTTCCAAGCAGGACAGCTCTGACGCGGTTCTGACCCGGATGACCGATGGCCGCTTTCGCCACATGCCGGTGGTCGAGGATGGCAAGCTGGTGGGCATCGTCACCATCGGCGACGTGGTCAAGGCGCGGCTCGAAGAGCTGTCGATGGAGAAGAACGCGCTCGAAGGGATGATAATGGGGTATTGAGGCCCACGGGGCTTGCATTCCGCCGCGCGGTATTGTTGCGTATGAGCCAAACATAATAACGGAGTGGCCCATGCGTATCGCCCTCTATCCCGGCACGTTCGATCCGATCACTCTGGGCCATATCGACATTATCCGCAGAGCTGCGGTCCTGGTCGACAGGCTGGTCTTGGGCGTTGCCATAAATCGTGACAAGGGGCCGCTGTTCACTTTGGAAGAGCGCGTCGAGATGATTGAGACGGAGTGCGCCAAGCTGAGCAAGCTGACCGGCACCGAGATCGTCGCGCACCCGTTCGAAAACCTGCTGATCGACTGCGCACATGATGTTGGTGCTCAGTTGATCGTGCGCGGGCTGCGGGCCGTTGCAGATTTCGAATATGAGTTTCAGATGGTTGGTATGAACCGGGCGCTCGACAGCTCGGTCGAGACCGTGTTCCTCATGGCCGATGCAGGGCATCAGGCGATTGCCTCGAAGCTGGTCAAGGAAATCGCCCGGCTTGACGGGGACGTGACCAAATTTGTCACACCTCCGGTGCGCGAGGCGCTGTTGGCCAAGTTCGCCTGAGCGCGTCGCTTTCAGGTCAGTTGCATGGTTCAGTCTGCGCTCTGCTTGATTGCAAAGCTCCGTGACGCGCGCGCGGCGACGTTGTTTCTTGCCCCATTGCGACAGCCGTATCCACCATGCGGTTGGAAAAGCCCCATTCATTGTCATACCAGCTGAGCACGCGGCACATGCGCCCCTCCATGACACGCGTCTGATCGGTCGCGAAGATCGAACTGTGGGGGTTATGATTGAAGTCTGATGAGACCAGCTCGCGTTTTGTGATAGCCAGAACCCCGGCAAGCTGTCCGGCCGCGGCATCGGTCATGGCGGCGTTGATCTCCTCGATGCTGGTGTCCTTTGCCGCTTCGAACGTGAGGTCCACGACGCTGACATTCGGGGTAGGCACGCGAATGGCCGTGCCGTCGAGTCGCCCGTCGAGCGCGGGCAAGACCAACCCGACGGCCCGCGCCGCACCGGTTGTCGTCGGGATGATGTTCAACCCCGCCGCGCGGGCGCGGTAGAGGTCCTTGTGCATCGTGTCGAGGGTTGGTTGATCGCCGGTGTAGCTGTGCACCGTGGTCATGAAACCGCGTGTGATGCCGATGGCCTCGTGCAACACCTTGGCTACGGGCGCGAGACAGTTGGTCGTGCATGAGGCGTTGGACACGATCAGGTCCTGATCGGTCAGATCACCATGATTCACACCGTAGACGACTGTGCGATCGGCGCCTTTCGATGGGGCAGAGACCAGCACGCGGCCCGCGCCATTTTGCAGGTGACGGGCCGCTGCGTCGCGGTCGGTGAACATACCGGTGCATTCCAGAACGATATCGATATCGCCCCATGGCAGTGTTTCGGGATCCTTAATGGCTGTGACGCGCATCGGCCCGCGCCCGGCGTCGATCGTTTCTGCGGTCGTGGTGACAGGCCCGGCAAAGCGGCCATGGACCGTATCAAACTCGAGCAAATGCGCGTTGGTCTCGACCGGACCCAGATCATTGATCGCAACAACCTCGATATCGTGGCGTCCGGACTCGAGGATCGCGCGCAACACATTTCGACCGATCCGGCCAAAGCCGTTAATGGCTACCTTGAGTGTCATATGGCTCTCCGTTGATTTTCGTTAGCGCTAACAATCAAAAGCGAACATAAACGAGTTTCGTAATGAGTCAATCTTTGCGTAAATTTGGGGATTAACGCCAAAAGGCGAGATATTCGATGAAATCAATCAGTTTGCGCCCGACGAAAATCAGTGCGTTGCTGTCATTGAAGATAAGGTCGAGCCCGAGCCCCGCGAGGATGATCGCTCCCAGACTGAGCGCGATGGTGTTGGTCATGGCGCGTGCTTTCGTTACGTACCTCGCGTCGGGTATGCCTCACGCAGCCCCAACGCGCAAGCCGGCGCCCGGCCAAACCATGCGGCGCGATGATCCATGCACGCCAAAGTAGCAAACAGACAGCCCCCGATGCGCGTCCATCAGAGGCTGTGCATTGATGAGCCGGCGCTTATTGCAGGCGGCCCATCGTCACCGCCACATCCGCCATGCGGCACGAAAAGCCCCATTCGTTGTCATACCAGGCCAGCACCCGCACCAGCCGCTTGCCGGTCACCTTGGTCTGGTCGGGAGCAAAGATCGAGCTTTCCTCGGTGTGGTTGAAATCGACGCTGACCTTGGGCTCGGGGTCATAGGCGAGCACGCCCTTCATCGGCCCGGCGGCAGCGGCGGCGACGACCTCGTTGACATCGGCCTTGGTCACGTCCTTTTGCGCCACAAAGGTCAGATCCACCGCCGAGACATTGGGCGTCGGCACCCGGATGGCTGAGCCATCCAGGCGGCCCGCCAGCTCTGGCAGCACCTCGCCAAGCGCCTTGGCGGCCCCGGTTGAGGTGGGGATCATCGACATCGCTGCCGCGCGGGCGCGGTAAAGGTCGTTGTGCCGCCGGTCGAGCGTGGGCTGATCTCCGGTATAGGCGTGGATCGTGGTCATGATGCCGCTCTCGATGCCGATGCCCTCATGCAGGACCTTGGCCAGCGGTGCCAGACAGTTGGTGGTGCAGGAGCCGTTCGATATCATCCGCTCGCTTGGCTGGAGGCTCTCATGGTTGACGCCGTAGACCACGGTGCGGTCGACATTCTTGCCGGGGGCGGACAGCAGCACCTTGCGCGCGCCGCGGTCCAGGTGGGTCCGCGCGGTCAGTCCGTCGTTAAACTTGCCGGTGCATTCCAGAACCACATCAACCCCGTCCCAATCCAGAGCGGTCATGTCGTAGGTCGAAAACATCTCGATCGGCCCGCGGCCCAGATCCATGCTGTTTCCGTCGACTGTGATCGGGTGCGGAAAACGACCATGCACACTGTCATACCGCATCAGGTGGGCTGCCGTCTCGATCGGACCGGTCGCATTGAGCTTGACCACCTTGATGTCGTTGCGCAGGCTCTCGGAGATATGAGCGAGTGTGGCGCGACCGATCCGGCCGAAACCGTTGATCCCTACGGTTATGGTCATGGGGGGACTCCTGACTGATGAATTGGCGCCCGTATAAACGGAGGATAATCCCCCCGAAAGTCGTAAAAATCGTTTTTCGATGGAATTTCAGATTGTTAGCGTTAACCGTTATCGCAAACCGTATTTTATCGGGATGATTGCGCTAACGCGCTACCGGCAGAGGATGAAGCACATAGGGTAGGGAACAACACACGTCGCGATATGCAAGTCGGGGCACCCGAAGGTGCCCCTTGATCGCCGCATTGCTACAGGCTCAGATGAACTGGAAGTCATCCACCGTCAGATCCGCCGCCGCGACGCCCTCGATCAGCACCAGGTGCCCGTCGATGTTCATCTGCGCGCCCAAGGCCGTGTCGGTGATGCCCAAGGCATCGACAAATCCCTGCAAGCCATTGCCGCCGTTTGTGATATTGACCTCTTCAGTGTCGATGTTGACAGTTCGTATCAGGAAGCTGTCCACGCCGTCCTCGTAATCGGTGATCACGTCCTCGTCCTGCTCCTTGAAGAAGTTGAACACAAAGACATCAGCCCCCGCGCCGCCGGTCATGAGGTCATCGCCGTCTCCACCATTGATGGTATCGTCGCCGGTGCCCCCGTCTATGCGGTCGTTGCGGCCGCCACCGGCGAGAAAGTCATTGCCCTCGCCGCCGAGGATGGAATCGTCGCCTTCGCCGCCGCCGACACTGTCATGACCTGCGTCTCCGTTGATGTTGTCCTGACCGGTGCCGCCGCCAAGGCTGTCGTCTCCGGCCTCGCCAAAAATGGTGTCATTGCCAAAACTGCCGCCAATGGTGTCGTTGCCTTCTCCACCAAACAGGAAGTCTCCGCCGGGGCCGCCGCTCAATGCGTCATTGCCGGAGTTTCCGGTCGCATTGTCATTGCCCTGACCGCCGCCGAGGATGTCGTTGCCGGGGCCCGCGTCGAGCGTGTCGTCGCCCAAACCGCCACCGATGCTGTCATTGCCGTCGCCGCCGTCAACCACATCATCGCCGTCAGAGGCCGCGATCGTGTCGTCACCGTCGCCGCCATCGATGCTGTCATCTCCGTCGCCGGAGGCGATCACGTCGTCGCCGAGAGTACCTTCAAGCGTGTCGGGGCCGTCATCGCCGAGAATGGTCTCGCCCTCGAAGAGGTCGCTGGCGCTGACGGTCCCGTCGCTGAACTGGAAGCGTTCGACATCGCGGAAGATGTCGGTGCCCTCGGCACTCACGATCTGGATATCGTCACCGTTCCGTGACGTCACCGCATCGGCGCGTGCGACATTCAGGATGGCGGTGTCCACGCCGTCGCCGCTCTGCAGTGAATCGCTGGAGCCGCCGCCATCGCCCTCGATCGTGTCATCGCCGAGACCGCCTTCGATCGTGTCGTCGCCCAAGCGCCCCTGCAAAAGGTTGTCATCAGCATTGCCGACGATCGCGTCGTCGAACTCGGTCCCGCGCACATATTCGATGCCAGAGACCGTGTCGGTAAAGGCCACGCCACCGGCGCTGCTTGTGATCACGCCGGTGGCGAGATTGGCCACAATGGCGCTGTCGGTATCGCCCTCGTAGCGTATCCGGTCAAAGCCGCCGCCGCCGTCGATCGTGTCGTTGCCGCCGTGCGTGCGGAAAGACTCGGCATTTGACGTGCCGACCATCCGGTCATTGCCGTCATCGCTGCGCAATTCCCAGACCGGTGCATCGCCTTGGATGCTTTCAGCATTGCCGAACCCGTCATTCGAAATGACGCCGGTTTCCAGATTGACATCCACGGCACCGCCACCGCTCAGATCAATCCGCACTGCGCCGACCTCGTCCGATCCATCGGCCCGCTCGGGCGTGTCGCCGTTGATGATATAGGTGTCGACGCCGTCACCGCCCCGAATGCTCATCCATTGCGCGCCTGATGGGCGGACATCGAACACGTCATCACCAATCCCGCCGGTTATATTCAGTCCGCCGGTCGTCCAGCCCGAAAATAGCGGGTTCTCGACGTCGATCAACGTGTCGACATCGCCGCTGCCGGTGTCGCGGATGCTGCCGGTATTGGCCGAGCCGTCAATCGTCACCTCGATGCCTTGATCGAAACCGCTGTAATTCAGCCCCACGAAGCCGATGGCGATGTCGCTGAAATCAATGGTGTCATTGCCGGTGCTGCCCGTGATGCCGTCAAACCCCAGAAAGCCACCGACATTGTCCCCCGGGTTGATCAGGTCGTCGCCGGGGCCGCCATTGAGATTGTCGTTGCCGTCGAGGCCGAGCAGCGTGTCGTCGCCGTCACCTCCGATGAGTTGATTATCGCCATCAGTCCCTTCAAAAAGCTCACCATCGGGCAGGACGCTGACGGTCGTGTTGTCGAAGGTGGTCAGGGCAATATTCTGGTTTGGCGCAAAGGGCCCGGATGTGACCTGGCCGCCGCCCAGAATGGACGCGTCCAGCGCCTCCCACTGGGCGATGGTCGAGGGCTGGTTCAACGGGTCACCGCCGATGGGAAAAATGAAATCCGTGTTGGTCGCCTCGTCGAAGACCACCAGAATGACATGTGTGCCCTGTGGTGTCGTGACTGAGCCGAGTAGCACCTCGCCGTCATTGGATGGATCGGTGATGTCGATCCCGTCGAGCACCGCGCGATTGAGGTCCGCGTCGTTGTTCAACTCGATATTGGGCAAGATTTCGTCCGGGGCAGAAAAGCCCGTGACGCTATAATTGAAGACGTCGTTTTCTATCGCCAGTTCAAACGTTGTGTCCCTGACTTCAACGACGTTGTCCTCCGGGCTGCCGTCTCTGCGGACCGCAAAGCCCGATAGGGAGAACAGGTTCATATGAATTTCCTTTCCAGACGTAAAGTTTCTCGTGGCGAAAACTGTACTCCGAAAGGAATCTCATCTTCAATATTTTTTATATTTATCAATGAGGTTGACATGGGCCTTAAATTTTTTCCGCGACAAGAGTGCCCGATGGCACTCTAGTCATGGCGTCGGCGCGACTGCCTCAGATGAACTGGAAATCCTCCAACCCCAGATCCGCCGCCGCGACGCCCTCGACCAGCACGAGATGCCCGCCGATATCCATCTGCGCGCCGCCTGCAACCATGATCCGACGAGATCCTCCCCAAGAAATTCATCCCGTGGCGCTATAAAATACGGTGTTTCGCCATTGTCAGGTGCGTCAGTCGCTTTGGTAATAATCGCCAATGTTGTTCTCCATGCGCAAAGTACGACCCATAAGTTACGCTCTTAACTTCGCCGAAACACTGCAACCGGGATGGTCTCAATCTTTCGTGATGCCAAGACCCTGCATTCAGTGTCACCGCTCTTGCCCCCTCCGCGCCGCTGTCCTAGAACGCGGTCCATCATTCAGCCGGAGACCTGCCATGCTCGATCTCACCTACGACTCCCCCAAACCCAAGGTCATCGCCGGGGCGAAGCACGATTGGGAACTCGTCATCGGGATGGAGGTGCACGCACAGGTGGCGTCCAACGCCAAGCTGTTCTCGGGGGCCTCCACCCGGTTTGGGGCCGAGCCCAATTCCAATGTTGCCTTTGTCGACGCGGCCATGCCCGGGATGCTGCCGGTGATCAACGAATTCTGTGTTGAACAAGCCGTGCGCACCGGGCTGGGCCTCAAGGCGCAGATCAATCTCTGGTCGGCGTTTGACCGCAAGAACTATTTCTACCCCGACCTGCCGCAGGGCTACCAGATCAGCCAGCTTTATCATCCGCTGGTGGGCGAGGGGGAAATCCTTGTCGACATGGAGCCGGGCATCGCGCGGCTGGTGCGGATCGAACGCATCCACATGGAGCAGGACGCAGGGAAAAGCATCCACGACATGGACCCGGCGATGTCCTTTGTCGATCTGAACCGCACCGGCGTTTGCCTGATGGAGATCGTCAGCCGCCCCGACATTCGCGGGCCCGAAGAGGCCGCCGCCTATGTCACCAAGCTGCGCCAGATCCTGCGCTACCTGGGCACCTGCGACGGCAACATGCAGAACGGCAACCTGCGGGCGGATGTCAACGTGTCGGTCTGCCGTCCGGGGCAGTATGAAAAATACATGGAAAGCGAGGATTTCGCACATCTGGGCACCCGCTGCGAGATCAAGAACATGAACTCCATGCGCTTTATCCAGATGGCGATTGACTATGAGGCGCGCCGCCAGATCGCGATTGTCGAGGCGGGCGGCGAGGTGGTGCAGGAAACCCGGCTCTATGATCCGGACCGCAACGAAACCCGCTCCATGCGCTCCAAGGAAGAGGCGCATGATTACCGCTATTTCCCCGATCCCGACCTGCTGCCGCTGGAGATTGAGCAGGCCTGGGTTGACGATATCGCGGCCAACCTGCCCGAACTGCCCGACGCCAAGAAGGCGCGGTTTGTGCTGGAGTTTGGCCTGTCGGAATATGACGCCAGCGTGCTGACCGCTGACCTCGCCAACGCCGGCTATTTCGAGCAGGTCGCGGCGGGCGCGGGCGACGGCAAGCTGGCGGCGAACTGGGTGATCAACGAGCTGTTTGGACGTCTCAAGAAAGAAGACCATTCCGTCGAGGACAGCCCCGTCAGCCCGGCGCAACTGGCGGGTATCGTGCGGCTCATCAAGTCCGACGCCATTTCCGGCAAGATTGCCAAGGACCTCTTCGAGATCGTCTATACCGAGGGCGGAGACCCTGAGCAGATCGTCGAGGCGCGGGGCATGAAGCAGGTCACGGATACCGGTGCCATCGAGCAGGCGGTAGACGAGATCATCGCCGCCAACCCCGCGCAGGTGGAAAAGGCGCAAGCCAACCCCAAACTCGCGGGCTGGTTCGTGGGGCAGGTGATGAAGGCCACCGGCGGCAAGGCCAACCCCAAAGCGGTGAACGAGATCGTGACGGCCAAGCTGGGGCTGTAACGGGCCCCGCCCGATCTTCCCCATTTGAAAGCGCCCTGAACTTGCCTAATCTCTCCGGACCCGCGAGGGAGAATCAGGGAGGGTTCGATGGGTTGGATGAAGGACGAGACCGGGCTTGGCAAATGTGCGGCGAATTTCGTCGCGCTGACACCGCTGTCGCATCTGCGGCGCGCCGCGCAGCTCTTTCCGAAGCGCGAGGCGCTGGTTTATCATGGCATTCGACGGACCTTCGACGAGTACCACGAACGCTGCACGCGGCTTGCGTCGGCGCTTGTCAATCTGGGTATTGAGCCCGGTGACGTGGTGGCGACCCTTCTGCCCAATATTCCCGCACATTGTGAGGCACATTTCGGTGTCCCGGCCTGCGGGGCGGTTCTCAATGCCATAAACACCCGGCTCGAGGCCGATACGATCGCGTACATCCTCGACCATGGGCAGGCCCGCGTCGTGCTCTGCGATCCGCAATTCCTGCCGGTTCTTGCGCAGGCGTTTGACCTGATGGACGGGCCTGCGCCGGGCGTGATCGAGGTGGCCGATGACGAAGCGGGGGTGCACGCCCACGGACATTACATGGAGTACGAGGAATTTCTGGCCTCTGGCGACCCGGAGTTTGAGTGGATCATGCCGGAAGATGAATGGGAGAGTCTCGCGCTCAATTACACATCCGGCACGACAGGGCGCCCCAAGGGTGTGGTCTACCATCATCGTGGCGCATATCTGATGACCATGGGCACGGTCGTCAGCTGGGATCTGCCGCGGTATCCCCGGTATCTCACGATTGTGCCGCTCTTTCATTGCAACAACTGGAACCATGTCTGGCTCATGCCAATGCTGGGCGGTACGGTGGTGTGCTGTCGCGACATCACCGCCAAGGCGATCTATGATGCCATCGCTGACGAGGGGGTGACACATTTTGGCGGTGCGCCCATCGTGCTCAACATGATTGTCAACGCCAAGGACGAGGAGCGGCGCAGCTTCGATCATATTGTGGATGTGTTCACGGCAGGCGCCCCGCCGCCCGCCGCGACGCTGGCGGCGATCGAGCCCCTGGGTTTTACAGTTACGCAGGTCTATGGCCTGACCGAAACCTATGGTCATGTCACGGAATGCGTCTGGCAGGACGCATGGGATGATCTTCCGGACGAGGAGCGCTATGCCATCAAGGCGCGGACCGGTGTGTTGATGCCGATGATGGAAGACATCACGGCGATGGACCCCGAGAGCATGTCGCAGATCCCGATGGATGGTGAGACACTGGGAGAGATCATGATACGCGGCAATGCCGTGATGAAGGGCTATCTCAAGAACCCGCGCGCGACAGAAGATGCGTTTCGCGGTGGTTATTTCCGGTCCGGCGACATCGCGTTTCAGCATCCGGACGGCTACCTCAAGATTGCCGACAGGGCCAAGGACATCATCATCTCTGGTGGAGAGAACATATCCTCGGTCGAGGTCGAGGGTGTGTTGATGCGCCATCATGCGGTGCTCTTGTGCGCCGTGGTGGCCAAGCCGGATGAGAAATGGGGCGAGGTGCCTTGCGCCTTTGTTGAGTTGAAGGATGGTGCGGATGTGGATGAAGCAGAGCTTCTTGCCTTTGCCCGAGAGCGTCTGGCCGGTTTCAAGACGCCCAAAGCGGTTGTCTTCCAAGAGCTTCCCAAGACCTCTACCGGAAAGATCCAGAAATTCGAGTTGAGGCAGAGCGCGCGGGCGCTCTGATCTCACTCGTCGCCCGCGCGCCATTCCTTGAGACGTAGCACCGCGTTGGCGCCGATCCCGGCAAATGGCGGCGGCGGCAGGCGTTTGGGCGCGGCTTCTGCGGTGAAATGGCGGGTGATGGCGCTGGTCGCGCCGCAGGCAAGCTCCGCCGCGCCCATTCCCGTCAGCGTGCCGCGCGCGGTGCCGAGGCCGTTCTGCACGCAACCCGCGAATAGCCCCGGCTCGATCTCGCGCATGACCGACACGCCGTTGAGGCTCAGGCACAGGTGCCCGGCCCAGGCGTGCTCCATGCGCAGCCCTGCCAGTTGCGGAAAGCGCTGGTCAAACTTGCGCTGCATCACGCGGGCGGCGCGGGTCATGTCGGCACGGGTCGCCTGCATTCCGGGACGCAGCACCGCGCAGGTGCGGGTCACGATGCGGTTGCCGCCCTGCGCGCTGTCGATGCGGCGCATGGTGGTGCCCATCGGGTCCGACGGCGTGACACCCCAGCGGGATTGCCCGCCAAGGCGGGCAAGCGTGTCGGCATCCAGGTCGGGTGTCATGGTGGCGAAGAGGAATAGCTGCATCAGCCGCCCGCGCGCGATGCCGAAGCTTTCGAGGTGGCCGTTGACGGTCAGGATCACGCGGCCCGCGCTCAGCCGCCCCTTGGGTGTCTCGACCTGCCACGCCTCGCCCTGACGGCTGAGGGCGGTGACGGGGCTGCCCTCATGGATCGCCACACCCGCGCGTCGCAGCCCGTCCGCCAGCCCGCGCACATAGCCTGCCGGCTGCAACATCACCGTGCCGGGGGTGTAGAGGCCCGAGCGGTAATGCGCGCTGCCGGTTAATTGCTGCATCGCCTGCGCGTCGAGCATCTCTGACGGCTCCCCGAGGCTCGTGAGGTGGCGTGCGTAGCTTTCGTTATGAGCATGCGCGGCCGCGCTCGCCGCGCCGTTCACCTTGCCCGCCGGATCAAAGAACGCCGGGTCGATGCCGTACTCCGCCACGGCCCCGCGCCCGAAATCCTGCGCCAAACGGTTGAGCGCAATCATCGCCCGATCATCGCCCGCCCCGGCGTAATCCTCGCTGGTCAAGTCATGCGGCAGGTCGATCATGAAGCCCGAGTTGCGCCCCGCAGCCCCCTCGGCCACACGGCCCGCCTCCAGCAGCGCGATGCGCGCGCCCGGGGCAAGCTGGGTCAGCCGCCGCGCCGCCGACAGCCCGGCAAAGCCCGCGCCGATCACCGCGAAATCGGCGGTGGCGTCGCCGTCAAGCGGGGTCGCCGGGTCTTGGGCGGGGAGGATGGCGTTCCACGCCGCTGGCCCAAGGTGCGCTGGCAGCCGTCTGGCGCGGTGCGCGGTCATGCCGGTGGCAATCCCAAACGCTCCCGCAGGCCATCAAGGCCCTCCAGAAGCGCATCGGGGGCACCGGCCTGCGCCATGGTGTTGCACAGGCTGTCGTTCAGGCCGCCTTCGGTGCCCAGATCGGCCATCAGCGTGTCGATGCCGCCGGACCCGTCCTTGCGCATCGCCGCAAAATAGGCCCCGAACATCGCGGTCACGTAAATCTCGGCCCCGGCCCGGTCCCCGGTCTGCGCGGCGAGCCAGTCGACCCCGGTACGCAGCAACGCCATGACGGGAAGCGACACGGCGCAGGCCCCGAAATGCGCGTTGAGCGCCGCCTCGCTCTCGACGGCGATCACCGGGTTGCGGTCTCCGAAGACCGCCCGCACGCTGCCAGTATCCGGCCAGACCGGCAGCGGGCAGCCGCCCGTCGCGATGGACGGCAGGGGGATGGTCAGGCTCAGATCGGCAACATCCGGGATCAGCGCCGCCAGCCTGTCGCGCGGCATGTCTGCCATCACCGAGATCACCTTGTGATCGGCGCGGAACGGCAGCTCGGGTAGCACCCGCTCGGCGATGCCGGACATCAGGCACAGGATCACGATATCCGACTGGGCGACCACCTCATCATTGGTTGCGACGGAGACCCCTGCGAAGTCACGGGCGAGCCGCTGCGCCGTCGCCGCGTTGCGCTCGGACACGAGGATGTCATGTCCTGCACCGTCCAGCCCGCGCACCATCGCCTCGGCGATGGCACCCGTACCAAGAAACCCTATTCGTGCCATCACGATACCTCCTCTTCCACGTCATCGGCCAAATCAAGCCAGATGGTTTTCACTTGGGTATACTGATCATGGGCGTGCAGCCCGTTGTCGCGCCCGCCAAAGCCCGATTGCCTGTAGCCACCAAACGGCGTCGAGATATCACCCTCGCCAAAGCTGTTGACCGTCACCGTGCCTGCCCGCAGCATCCTTGCGCCACGCAGCGCGCGCTTGGCGTTCGCGGTGAAGAGCGCGGCGCAGAGGCCGTAATCGGTGTCATTGGCCACGGAAATGGCCTCGTCAAAGCTGCTGACCTCGATCACGCTGAGGACAGGGCCGAAGATTTCCTCGCGCGCAAGCGGGTGGTCGTTGCCGGGCAGCATCACCACCGTCGGCGCGACAAAGCCCTTTTCCGCCGTGCCGCCGAAGATGACATCTTCCGCCTGATCGAGATAGCCGCAGACCTTGGCAAAATGCCCCTCGCTCACCAGCGCGCCGACGCGCGTTTCGGGATCAAGCGGGTCGCCCACCACCCATTCGCGGGCATGCGCCTCGATCCGTGACAGCAGCGCCTCCTTGACGTCGCGATGCACGATCAGCCGCGAGGTGGCCGAGCAGTTCTCGCCCATGTTCCAGAACGCACCCTGCACGATATGCGACGCGACGCGGTCGAGGTTTTCGGCGTCGTCCATCACGATGGCGGGGTTCTTGCCGCCCATCTCGAGCACGATTTCCTTGGCGTTGCTCTCGCCCGAATAGCCCAGGAACCGCTTGCCGGTTACGGTGGAGCCGGTGAAGCTGACCATGTCCACATCCATGTGGCGGCCCAGTGGCTCGCCCACCTCGGGCCCGCTGCCGGGCAGGACATTGAGCACCCCGCGCGGCAGCCCGGCCTCATGTGCCAGTTCGGCCACGCGCAGGGCCGTGAGCGATGTTTCCTCGGCCGGTTTCACGATCACCGAACAGCCCGCCGCCAGCGCCGGGCCGATCTTCCATGCCAGCATCAGAAGCGGAAAGTTCCACGGCAGCACGAGACCCACCACGCCGATGGGCTCGCGCACAATCATGGCGATGTGATCGTCCGAGGCGGGGGCGACGTGGTCGTAGATTTTGTCGATCGCCTCGGCGTGCCATTTCAGGCAATGGATGGTCTCGGGCACATCCACCGTCTCGCAATCGTAGATGGTCTTGCCCGAATCGAGGCTTTCCAGCACCGCCAGCTCGCGCGCATTGCGGGTCATCAGCTTGGCGAGGCGGATCAGCACCTCCTTGCGCGCGGAGGGGGGCAGGCGCGACCAGCGGCCATCGTCGAACGCCGCGCGGGCCTTGGTCACCGCGAAATCCACGTCCTCGGTGCCGCAGGCGGCAATTTCGGCCAGTGTCTCGCCAGTGGCGGGGTTCAGCGTGGCGAATGTCTTGCCCGAGATCGCCGGGCGATAGCCGCCGTCGATGAACGCCCCCGTCGGCAGGTCGAGCGTCGCGGCGATGGCCGCATATTCGTCGCGTGTCAGCAAGCTCATGTCTCAGCCCTCCGCCGTGATGGTTGCGATGGTGGTTTTCAGCACGCGCACCACCTGGTCCAATGCGCGCTTGTCGTCCTTGTTCAGGCCCTTGAGGGGCGCGCGCACCTCGCCCGCGTCGATGCCGCTCATGGTCACGCCATGCTTGATCGTCTGGATGAACTTGCCGCCCTGCTCCAGCACATGCATCAGGGGCAGCATGGCCGACATGATCCGCCGCCCCTTGGCGAAATCACCCTCGACCACGCAGGCCTGATATAGCGCCACATGCTCGGCGGGCAGAAAGTTGGAGCCGCCGCAGACCCAGAACGGCGCCCCCCAGGCGAAAAACTCCAGCGCCTGATCGTCCATCCCGCAGCCCATCTGGATATGCGGGTAGTCGCGCGCCAGCAGGTGCACCCGGTTGATATCGCCCGAGCTTTCCTTGATGCCGCAGAAATTGCGGCTGCGGCCGACACGGTCGAGAAACTCCTCACCCATCATCGTGCCGGTGCGGCCGGGGTAGTTATAGAGCATCACCGGCAGGTTGGCGGCGCGGTCAATGGCCAGCGCGTTAAGCGCGTTCTCGCGGTCCGTCGGCACGGCATAGGGCGGCGAGGCCAGCAGGATCGCATCGGCACCGATCTCGCGGGCGGCCTGCGCCAATGTGATGGAATCGTCGGTCAGCATCGCGCCCGTGCCCATCACCAGCGGCACACGCCCGCGGATTATCTGATGCGTCAGCCGCGCCAATTCCACCCGCTCAGCCACGGTCTGGGCATAGTTCTCACCGGTGGAGCCGCCGGTGATGATCCCGTGCACGCCGCTGGCGATCAGGTGCTCGATCACCTCGGCCAGGGCGTCACGGTTCACCGTGCCGTCAGGCTGGTAGGGGGTGATGACCGGGGTATAGATCCCGTCAAAGCGAAAGAGTGGGGTCATGGCGGTCCTCATGCGGGGCTGAAGCGGGTGAGGCGGCCCATCGGCACATCAAGGGCCGAGGGCATCACGAAACGTTCGATCTCGTGGCGTGAGAGGTTCCAGTGATCCTCGGCCAGTTGCGCAGCCTGCGCCTCATCACGAGCCGCAATGGCCTCGATGATGGCGTCATGCTGGCGGCTGGCCTCGGCCACGTTGTCGGCCATGGTGGCGTTCTCCGGGCGGTAGAAGGTCATGGAAATGCGCGCATGGTCGATCAGCAGGCGATGGAACGACGGCAGGAGATAGATATTGCCCGCCATTGCGCCGGTGATCTCGTGAAAGCGGTTGTTGGCCAGCGTGCGATCCTGGGTCGATCCTTCGCGCAGGGCGGCGCGGAACGTCTCTTGCGCGGCGCGCAGGGCGGCAATCTGCACCTCGGTGGCGTTGCGCGCGGCAAGCCGCAGGATCGCGCCATAGATCATCGGCGCGGCCAGAAAGAAATCGCGCAGCGTGGTGTGGGTGAGGTCCGTGACGCGCGGCCCGCGATTGTCGCGCAGGTCGATATAGCCAAGACCCGCCAATTCGCGGAACACCTCGCGCACCGGGGTGCGCGACAGGTCGAACTCGGCGCAGAGCGCGGCCTCGTCGAGATCGGCACCGGGCTGTCGCGCCGTGGTGAGAATCGCGTGTCTGAGATGCGTTGCAAGCGTGGTCTTGCGGTCCTTGGCGGCCATGCCCGGGCCTCCTCTGGCGTGAAATTCGTCTTGCCGTTTATAGTATACAAATTGTATACGCAATGGATAATTCTTGTCTTCCGACAAAATCACCGCCAGACAGATCACAGCCCGCCTATGGACATGCCATGACCAAGCCCCAGCACTTCGCCTTCATTCTGGTCGAGGAGTTCTCGCATCTGGCCTTTGCCTGTGCGGTCGAACCTTTGCGTATTGCCAATCTGATCAGTGACGAGACGCTGTATCGCTGGTCGTTCCTGTCCGAGAATGGTGAGACGGCCACTTGCTCGAACGGGTCGGTCACGCTGGTGCATCACGGGCTTGACGCGATCCCGGCATGTGACTGTCTCTTTGTCTTGTCCGGTATCAACATGCGGGCGCATGTCTCGCGCGGGCTGCAAATGGCCTTACGCCGCGAACACCGCCACGGCACGGCGATCGGAGCGCTTTGCTCGGGGGCGTGGATACTGGCCGAAACCGGCATGCTCGACGGCATGAAGACCGCGATCCACTGGGATTTTCACGACGCCTTCATGGAGCGATTTCCAGAGGTGGGCCTCGTGCGTAGCGTCTTTGTCGCGGATGAGCCGCATGTGACCGCCTCGGGAGGGACTGCGACGGCGGATCTGATGCTGCATCTGATCGAGCGGGATCATGGCTATGACCTGTCGGTCGCCGTGGCCGATCAGATGGTCTATGCGTCGGTGCGCGAAGCGAGTGCCGCGCAGCGCGTTTCGCTGCAATCGCGCAACGGTATCCGCAACGTACATCTCAGCAGGGCGATTGCACGCATGCGCGAAACCGTCGAAGACCCGTTGAGCCCGGCGCGGATCGCTGCCGAGATTGGCATTTCGACACGCCAGCTGGAACGGCTTTTTGGCAAGTTTCTCAACACGTCGCCCAAGAAGTTCTTTATGGATTTGCGGCTGGACAGGGCACGGCATCTGCTCATTCAGTCCGAGGCGTCCGTGGTCGAGATCGCCATGGCCTGCGGTTTTGAGAGCTCGGGGCATTTTTCGCGGGTTTACAAATCCGCTTATGGTGTCACTCCTATGCAGCAACGCGCGCGGCTAAGCTGACAAGGTGTAAAAGCAGCACCCGGATGCCGGAGCACGGGAGGGAATGCGACATGAAGATCGAAAACCACATCTTCGAAGAGTTGCAGCCGGGTGACAGCCAGAGCCTGCGGCGGCTTTGTACACAGGATGATTTGCTGGTCTTTGCCAATGTCTCGGGCAATCACAATCCGATGCACCTCTATGATCTGGACGGTGACGGCGACGGCCGTCCCGAGGCTGTGGTGCCGGGCATGTTCCTGGGGTCGCTCATTTCAGCGGTGCTTGGCAATCTTCTGCCCGGGGCGGGCACCCTATACAGGGCGCAAAGCCTTGTGTTTCACAATCACGCCCATGCCGGTGACGAACTGGAAAGCCGGGTGACGGTGACGGACAAGAATGACAGGGACAGTACCCTGACGCTCGCCACAGAGGTGCGGCGGCCACGCGATGACGCGTTGATCCTGTCGGGCGTGGCCGAAGTCGAGGCTCCGCGCCGCAAGATGAGCTATTCAAGTCACGACCTGCCCGGGCTGGTGGTTCAGCGACATCGACATTTCGAGGCCCTGCTCAGGAAGGCTGAGCCGCTGGCGGCGCTGGTCACGGCGGTGATCTGCCCGGAGGACCCCAATTCGTTGGGCGGTGCGCTCCTGGCGCGGGCGCATACATTGATAGAGCCGATCCTGATTGGTGATCCCGTGCGCATCGCAGCAACGGCCAAGGCCATGGGTGCCGATCTGAGCGGTATCGAGGTCGTCCCCGAGACAGGGCCCGATGCTGCGGCACGGCGTGCTGTTGCGCTGGTGCATGAGGGGCGGGCAGGGGCGCTGATGAAGGGCCATCTGCACACAGACACCCTGCTGCGCGCGGTCCTCGACAAGACCATCGGTCTGCGCGCGGGACGTCGGCTGACGCATGTTTTCGTGATGGATGTACCGGGCCTCGCGCATCCGCTGATGGTGACGGATGCCGCCATAAACATTGCGCCGGACCTGCGCACCAAGGTGGATATCGTCCAGAACGCGATTGACCTTGGTCTGAGCCTTGGCATCGCGCAACCCTTGGTCGGCGTTCTTTCGGCTGTGGAAACGGTCAACCCGGACATGC
This sequence comes from uncultured Roseovarius sp., assembly GCF_947259555.1. Classification (GTDB taxonomy): domain Bacteria; phylum Pseudomonadota; class Alphaproteobacteria; order Rhodobacterales; family Rhodobacteraceae; genus Roseovarius. The sequence continues at coordinate 22,859 of NZ_CAMYMD010000086.1, read as the reverse complement.
CCTCCTCGATGGACGCGGCGCTGCTATCCAAGATGGCGGAGCGGGGCCAGATCACCGGCGGGCTGGTCGACGGGCCATTGGCAATGGATAACGCGGTGGATATCGCTGCGGCGCGGACCAAGGGGATCACGTCGCCGGTGGCCGGTCGGGCGGATGTGCTCGTGGTTCCAAATCTGGACGCCGGCAACATGCTGGCCAAGCAACTGACCTATCTCAGCCACGCCGAGGCGGCCGGGTTGGTTCTGGGGGCGCGTGTTCCGATCATCCTCAACTCGCGCGCCGATGATGATATGGCGCGGTTGGCATCTTGTGCCGTGGCGGCCCTTCACCATGCCCGGATTACGGGGCTGGGATAGGCCCGATTGAGGTGGCCTGATACGGCGCAAATAGTAAGGGCGGCCACGCGATGCAGGGCCACCCGATTATACACGCTTGGACCGCCGCTCAGCCCTGCGCGGGCTTGGCCGACGGCGTCGCCTCTGCCGGGGCCTTTTCGGCCGGGGCTGCGGGCTTGGCTGCGGCCTGCGGCTTCGGGCCTGACTTGTTTCCCGAAAGCGGATCGTCCTGCCGCTGAACCGAGCCTTCGAAATGCGCGCCGCTTTCGATGGCGATGGTCTTGTGAATGATGTCGCCCTCGACCCGCGCGGTGGACGTCAGGCGGACCTTGAGACCGCGAACGCGGCCCACGATGCGGCCGTTGATGACAACGTCATCGGCGATCACCTCGCCCTTGATTGTCGCACCTTCGCCGATGGTCAGCAAATGCGCCCGGATGTCACCCTCGATAGAGCCCTCGACCTGAATGTCGCCGCTGGTCTTGAGGTTGCCGGTCACGTGCAGATCCGAGGACAACACCGAGGCGGGCGGCTTGGCCTTGGGAGACTGAGCCTTGAATTCCGTGCTCTGCGCGTCGGGGCGCGCCGAATCGAGCCGATTGTCGGACGTGGTCGATTTGGCCTCGTCCGGCTTGTGCGCGGGTTCGTTGATTTTGCTCTTAGAAAACATTGTTTGCAGCCTTGATGTATGTCATGGGATTGACGGACTTGCCGCCGACACGGATTTCATAGTGTAGATGCGTGCCCGTTGAACGTCCAGAGTTGCCCATATCACCAATCCGCTCTCCGCGCGAGACCCTTTGGCCGACCTTGACGCGAATTCTGGACTGGTGGGCGTAGCGCGTCTCGATGCCGAACGGGTGTTTGATCTTGACCAGACGGCCATAGCCGGAGAGCCACCCGGCATGCGTGACGACACCGTCGGCCGTGGCATAGATGGGGGTGCCATGGGGGGCAGCGAAATCGGTGCCCCGATGCATCCGGCCCCACCGCATGCCGTAGCCCGATGTGTAGCGAAACGCGTTCCTGACCGGGAGCGCGAAGGGCGCCTTTTGAGCGGCGATGCGATAGAGATTCAGCTCATCGAGGCGATTGAGAATGCGGTTGGCGCGCTCGGTGTCGGGGGACGGAGCCTCGCCCTTGGTGGAAAACGAGAGCGGTGTGATCGGTCCACCCTGACCTGAATAGCCCCGACGCACCGCATCAAGCAGCGAGTCGGTGCTCAGACCGGCAGCCCGGAACATCTTGTCGAGAGGCTCAACCGAGATCGCCATCGCATCTTCGAGCTGGCTGAATATCTGATCGTTCTGGTCTTTGAGCAGGCGCAGCTGATGGGCCATCTCGTCTGCCTGCAAGAGAGCCTCCTGCGCGTTGGCGATCGTCGTATCGCGCTCTTGTGCGGCATCCGACAGGGCCGCAGTCAGGAAATCGAGCGTCGCGTCGGGGGACGCATCCTGTGGCTGACCCAGGGCCGACGTCTCGCCATCCGCCATCGCGAGGGTAAGCTGCTGCGCCTTATCGCGGGCCGCGTCGCGCTCTGACATGGTGCGGCGCAGCGTGGACTGAATGACCTCGATCCCGGTCTCCAACTCCCGGCGGCGCGTCTCGGACGCGAGCAATTCAGATTGCATTGCCGAGATTTGTTCCAACGCAAAGCTGAACCGTTCCTGTGCCGCCATCGCTTCTGCGGCGCGCATGTCGCGCTCGGATGACAGGGAATTGAGCCGATTTTCATAGGTGCGCTGATCACGCTTGGCTTGTTCGCGGAAATTGCCCGCCCCGATGCTGTCCATGACCAGAATGGACGTCGCGATGATCGCCCATGCGACGATGGCCGAGGCGCCGGAAAAGGCGATTAATTGGGTCGCGGGCCGCAACCGAATGAAACGCGTGTCGGTATCTGATCGCAGAAACACCCGGCGTTCGGGGAAATAACGTTCCAAGAGTGCGTGCAGTTTTATAGCTAGTCTTGTTCTCACGCGGTCTATGCCTTTGTTATTTCTCGTGGACCCTTCGCGCCGTGATGGGGCCGTCCTTAGAGGGAGTGATTATCCAGTAGCGGGCGGTTGGGCAAGATTTTTGACCAAATCGCGTCCTGACTTGGGCCGTTTCCCGCTGTATTGGCGGAAAACCGCCGATCAAGCGGGTCATGTTTCAATCTCAAGTCGAGCCGGTTGTGCTGAGCGGCCAGTAAAAGTCAGGCGGCAATCCGGCTTCGGCCCTCTTTTCCTCGTTGAAAGGCGGCTTGAGTGGGGCGTGAAAATATTTCCGCACAAGATCATGGAACACGTCCTTGGGATCGAGATTGTGGCGACCGCAAAGAAAGTGAAACCATTTGGAGCCATAGGCGACGTGATGCACCTCTTCGGCATAGATGACTTGCATCGCCTCGACGGCGCGGGTCTCGCCGGCCCGTTCGAACACGTCGATCATCCCCGGTGTCACATCGAGGCCGCGCGCCTCCAAAACCATCGGAACGACCGCGAGGCGGCCCATGAAGTCATGGGCGGTATCCTCGGCGGCGCGCCACATGCCAGCATGTGCGGGCAGGGCCCCGTAATGGCTGCCGAGTGCTTCAAGGCAGTCACATATCAGGTTGAAATGGTTGGATTCCTCATCGGCCGATTTGACCCAGTCATCGTAGAATCCGATCGGCATCGGTGTGTCAATGAACCGCGCGACGATGTCCCAATGCAAATCGACCGCGTTAAGCTCGATATGCGCGACCGCATGCAGCATGGCGATGCGGCCTTTTTCCGATCCGGGGCGTCTGCGCGGCACCTGGCGCGGATCGAGCAGTGCGGGATGCTCGGGACGAGCGGGCTGCAACGGCGGGTGGGCGCGGCCGAGCGGAATAGTCTCGCCGGCGGCGCGCGCCTCTCGCCATGTTGCAGCATGGGCACGAGACAGTGCGGTCTTGGCGCGGCCTTCAGGCGTCGTCAGGACCTCGACGGCCATCTCTGACAGGGTCGGGGTTTTCAAAGTGCCTTTACCGCGTCCAGCACCTCTTCTGCGTGGCCGGGTACTTTGACTTTGCGCCAAACCTTGGCAATGCGACCATCCGGGGCGATCAGAAAGGTCGATCGTTCGATGCCAAAGAATTTCTTGCCATACATGTTTTTTTCCTTCCAGACGCCATACGCCTCGCAGGTCTCTGATGCCTCGTCAGACAACAGCGGTACATCCAGCGCATGCTTGTTGCGGAATTTCTCGTGGCTGGCAACGCTGTCTTTGGAAATGCCCATTACAGTGGCCCCGGCAGCGTCGAATTCGGCCTTGAGCCCAGAGAAGGCCACGGCCTCTTTGGTGCATCCCGACGTGTCGTCGCGCGGGTAGAAAAACAGGACCACGGCACCGGAATTCAGCGCGGAGAGCGTAACAGTATTACCGCCATCGCGTGGCAGGGTGAAATCGGGGGCGTTGTCGGAAACGTCGGGCATGGGAGCTCCTGTTGAGGCGAGAAAATGTGAGTTCCATATTAGGCCGCGAAAGGCGAGAATAAAGACACGAGGCAGAAGAGACGCGCCTAACGCGTCCGAACGGATAGGATGAGCACGGATCAGACACAAGAGCGCGCCGCGCAGGACGGGGCCCCGCCGCAGGCCGGGGCACAGCGCCGTGCGCGCCGAACCCGACGCGTCCTGCGGCACGGGGTGCAGTTCTGTTTCAGTTGCGTTGTCCTGGTTCTGCTGCTTGGGGCCCTGGCCGCGCTTGGCGTCGGCGCGACGCTCAGTGCGCCGGAATGGCTCAAGGAGCGCATCGCGGTACGCATCAATGAAAGCGTGACAGATTACGATCTGAGCTTTGGCGGCATGTCGCTCGTTGTCGGTGAGGATTTGACACCGCGGGTCGCATTGCACGATGTAGATGTGGCCGGACTTGACGGCGTGTCGCTTGCGAGCCTGTCGTCGCTGGAGGTTTCGGTCGCTCCGCAGCCGTTGTTGCGCGGCGAGGTGCAGCCCGCCACCGTGCATCTATCTGGCGCGCGGCTGGTCTTGCGACGGCGCGCTTCGGGCGAGTTGTCGATCATCCTCGAGGGGGACGGAGATGCTGGCGACGACACACAGACCTTTACCGAGCAGCTTGAGGCGTTCTTTGCGAGGTCTCAGTTCGCGGCTCTCGATCTGGTTACGGCGGATAACCTCACCCTGCGCTACGAGGACGCGCGTGCCGACCGCGCGTGGAGCGCGGATGGCGGTCGGGTGCAATTGGCCCGCGAAGGGGACGAAATCCGCCTCCGCGGCGATGTGGCGCTTTTGGGCGCACGGGACTACGCCACCACGCTGGAGGTGAATTATACCGGCGAAATCGGGCAGAATGCGGCTGAGTTCGGGGTAAGGTTTGAGGATATGCCATCGGGCGATATCGCTGGCCAATCGCCAGCGCTGGCTTGGCTCGGGGCGCTTGATGCGCCGATTTCGGGCGCGCTGCGGGCAGGGGTTGATGACGACGGCCTTTTGGGGCCGCTCAATGCCACGCTCCAGATTGGTGCGGGGGTGCTGCAACCCACGCCTGCCACAGCGCCCATCCGGTTCAAATCGGCGCGCAGCTATTTCACTTATCAACCAGAGGCGCAGGAAATCCGCTTTACCGAGCTGTCGGTCGATAGTGCTTGGGGTCAGGCGCGCGCCGAGGGGACAGCACGTCTGGTCGGCATGGAGGCGGGCTGGCCGCGTGAATTACAGGCTCAGATCCGCATAAGCGACATCGTGGCTGACCCGCCCGGGATCTATCCCGAGCCGTTGCGCTTCGAGGCGGCGGCCATGGCCATGCGGCTGCAGTTTGAACCGTTCATCGTGACGCTGGGAGAGTTGAGCCTAAGCGACCAAGGCCGCAATCTTTTGGTTCGTGGCGAGGCGCGTGGACGCAACGATGGCTGGGACTTGACGCTTGAGGGCGGCATCGATGGGCTGGCCCCCGAGAGACTTCTGGCGCTCTGGCCGCGCTCGGCCAAACCCAAAACGCGCAAATGGCTTGAGCGCAGTGTGCACAGCGCAGACTTGAGCAACATTCAACTGGCGCTGCGCCTGCGGCCGGACATGCGGCCCGATTTCTTTCTGGGGTTCGATTTTGATGATCTGGAGGCGACCTATGTGCGTGACGTACCGCCGATCACGGCCGCGTCGGGACATGCGTCACTTCGGGACAACCGTTTTGCGATCTATGCGGATCAGGGCCATGTCGATGCCGGGCAGGGCGGGGCTATTGACGTTTCGGGGACCAGTTTTGTCATACCGGATGTGCGTATCAAGGAAAGCCCGGCGCGTGCACGCCTGAAAACGCGAGGTCCCGTCCCCGCCGCGCTGGCGCTGCTGGATGCCCCCCCGTTTCGCTTTCTGGAGAAGGCCGGGCAGCCCGTCGGACTCGCCGATGGGCAGGCCAGGCTGGAGGGCGAGCTGAATTTTCTGCTCAAGGATCGGCTGACGCCCGAGGAAGTGGCGTTCGAGGTCACGGGTGATTTGCGCGATGTGCGCAGCGACATGCTGGTCAAGGGGCGTGTTCTGTCGGCAGAGCGATTGGCCGTTGATGCCAGCAACCGTCATATCGAGATCGGCGGCGAGGCACGGATCGGAGAGGTGCCGGTGCGTGGCCGTTGGGACATGGCCATTGGGCGCAACCCGCAAGGTGAGAGCCGCGTGCGTGGACAAGTCGAGATTTCCGGACGGTTTCTCGATGAGTTCGGGATCGCCCTTCCGCCCGGCAGCCTGACAGGGCAGGGGCAGGCCGATCTTGAGGTCAATTTCGCCAAGGGGCAGCCGGGCCGCTTTACCCTGCAATCGGATCTGGCCGGTGTCGGCCTGGCCCTGCCGCAGCTCAGCTGGCGTTTGGCGGAGGGGCAGACAGGGCGGCTGGATGTGGCCGGAACACTGGGCCAACCACCCGACATAAGCGCGCTGACGCTGACCGGCGCAGGGCTGACTGCCCAAGGGCAGGTGAGCCTCAATCCGGGTGGCGGGCTTGATCGCGCTGAATTTTCGCGCGTCGCGATCGGTGACTGGCTTGATGCGCCCGTTGCGCTGATCGGGCGCGGGGCAGGTGTAGCCCCGGCCATCGAAGTGACAGGTGGCACGGTCGATCTGCGCAAGACGTCGCTCGGCGGCGAAGGCGGTGGTGCGGGCGGCGGCGGGCCGGTTGCATTGGGGCTTGACCGGCTTCAGATATCGGACGGTATCGCGCTGTCGGATTTCCGAGCCGATCTGAACACGGCAGAGGGCACGCGTGGCCGCTTTTCCGGTCGCCTGAACGGGATCACGCCAATCACCGGTGAAGTGGTGCCGCAGGGCGGGCGCAGTGCGTTTCGAATCAAGTCGGACGATGCGGGCGGGCTGATGGCCTCGGCCGGGCTATTGCAGCAGGCACGCAATGGCACGCTGGACCTGGTGCTTACGCCTGCGGCCAAGCCGGGGAGTTACGACGGCGTATTGGGCATCGACAGTTTGCGGGTCAAGGAGGCCCCGGCCCTGGGGGCGCTTCTCAATACGATCAGCGTTGTGGGTCTGTTGGAGCAGTTTTATGGTCAGGGTTTGCATTTCAGTCGGGTCGATGCACGGTTCCGCCTGACGCCACAACGGTTGGTCCTGCTGGAGGGCAGCGCGGTCGGGGCCTCGGTCGGCATTTCGATGGATGGCTATTATACCATGGCAAATCGACGGATGGACATGCAGGGCGTTGTCTCGCCGGTCTATTTGCTCAATGCCATCGGAGGGGCCTTTACCCGACGGGGCGAGGGGCTTATCGGGTTCAATTATACACTGAAGGGGTCTGCGTCGGACCCGGCGGTGTCGGTCAATCCGCTTTCGGCGCTGGCCCCGGGGTTCATGCGTGAGCTGTTCCGGCGGCCTGCACCGACAGTCGATGGCGGGCGGGCCGGCAGCTCGGGACAGACCGAGGACCGGGGGCGTGAGAACGAACCACTTGGATTTCAAAGACAGGACAGATGAAGCTTTCGGATTTCGATTTCGACCTGCCCGAGGCGCTGATCGCCACGCGGCCGGCGCGACCGCGCAGCAGTGCCCGGCTGTTGGTGGCCGTGGATCAGGCAATTCATGACGCCAGCGTTGCGGACCTGGGGCAATGGCTGCGCCCCGGGGACCGGTTGGTGCTTAACGATACGAGGGTGATACCCGCACGCTTGACCGGCACGCGGCACCGGGTGGGCGCGCAGGGCGCCACCGCCGCGAAGATCGAGGTGACGCTGTTGGAGCCGGGGGCGGATGGTAGCTGGTCGGCGCTGATCAAGCCGCTCAAGAAGGTGAACGCAGGCGAAGAGATCGTCTTTTCCGAGGCGCTGTCAGCCGTGCTCGAGGCCAAGGATGCGGGGCAGGGGCGGCTGCGATTCAACCTTGGCGGCGAGGATTTCGATACCGCGCTCGATGCGGCGGGCGCGATGCCCCTGCCGCCCTATATCGCGGCCAAGCGGCCGGCGGATGCGCAGGACCGTGAGGATTACCAAACGGTATGGGCGCGTGCCGCCGGGGCGGTCGCGGCGCCCACGGCGTCCCTGCATTTTGACGAGGCGTTGCTGGGCGGACTGGCTCGGATGGGCGTGACGTTTACGCATGTCACCTTGCATGTCGGCGCAGGCACATTCCTGCCGGTCAAGGTTGAGGACGTCACCAGCCACAAGATGCATGCCGAATGGGGCGAGGTCAGCGCGCAGGCTGCCGCTGAAATCGCCGAGACGCGGGCTGCGGGTGGGCGGATCATCCCGGTGGGTACGACCGCGCTGCGCCTGATCGAGACGGCGGCGCGGGCCACCGGCGAGATCGCGCCGTGGGAGGGCGACACCGATATCTTCATCTATCCCGGTTTCGAGTTTCGTGTGACCGATGCGCTGATGACCAACTTCCACCTGCCAAAATCGACCCTGATGATGTTGGTGGCGGCCCTCATGGGGCAAGACCGAGTCAAGACGATCTACGCACACGCCGTCGCAAGACGATACCGGTTCTTTTCCTATGGCGACGCTTCACTGTTGATACCTGCGCAAAAGCCTGACAGGCGAAGTGAGGGCGCGACAGGTTGAGTCGCGATTGGCGTAGACGCGCGGTCCACCCGCTTGCGAGGTTGGAGGCGGGTTGATGGAGTAACACGATGTTTCAGGTATTGTCTGGAGCCTGGGCTCTGCTTTTGGGCATGATGCTCTTGCAGGTCGGCAATGGCATGCAGGGTACGCTTTTGGGTATTCGTGGTGCGCTCGAAGGCTTTTCGACGCTCGAAATGTCGGTCGTGATGTCGTCTTATTTCCTTGGCTTCCTGTTTGGCTCGAGGATGGCACCCGAAATGATCCGCCGGGTGGGGCATGTGCGGGTGTTTGCCGCGCTGGGCTCGATGATCTCGGCGGTCTTGATCCTTTACCCGACGGTGACAGAGCCCTGGGCCTGGTCCCTCGGTCGTGTCCTGATCGGGTTCTGTTTTTCGGGCGTCTACGTCACGGCGGAAAGCTGGCTCAACAACTCGGCCACCAATGAGACGCGGGGCAAGGCGCTGTCGCTCTACATGATGGTGCAAATGGTCGGTATCGTATCGGCACAGGCGATGATGGTGCTCGCCGATCCGAGCGGCTATGTTCTGTTTGTCATTCCGTCGGTCCTGGTGTCGCTGGCTTTCGCGCCCATCCTGTTGTCGGTCAGCCCGACCCCGGCATTCGATACAACCAAACCGCTCACGCTGCGGCAGATCATGAAAATCTCGCCTCTGGGCTGCGTTGGCATGCTGCTGACCGGTGGCGTCTTTGCTGCGCAATTCGGCATGGCGGCGGTATACGGGTCCGAAGCGGGGCTGAGCGTGGGGCAAATCTCGACCTTTGTTGCGTCCTTTTATGTCGCGGCGGTGGTGGCGCAATATCCGCTCGGCTGGCTGTCGGACCGGATGGACCGGCGCAAGCTTATCGCCGCTGTGTCGCTCGTGACGGGGATCGGGGGCCTTGTCGGCATGTTGCTGGGCGACAATTTCTGGTTTCTGCTCTTGGCTGCATTCATTGTGGGCGGCTCGTCCAATCCGCTCTATTCGCTGCTTATTGCCTATACCAATGACTTTCTCGATCATGACGACATGGCCGCGGCGGCCGGCGGGATGGTCTTCATCAACGGGCTGGGCGCGATTGCCGGACCGCTCATGGTGGGCTGGATGATGGGTGCAATGGGGCCGGGAGGCTACTTTCTCTATATCGCGCTTCTGATGTTCGCGATGGTCGCCTATGCGGTCTACCGGATGACGCAGCGCGCAGCACCGACCATTCAACAGACCGACAGTTATGCGCCGGTTCTGCCCTCATCTTCACCGATGGCAGTGGAATTTGCGCAAGAATACGCCATCGAGACAGCCCAAGAGGCGAAAGAGGATTGAAATATTAACAATATTTCCCTTTGTAGGAATATGTTACTGTGAAGAGGGCGTTAAATCCCGTTAACGTCAAGAAAACATCATAGGCAAATGAGGAGTTCCCTATGGTCTTACCCGATGATGTGTTGCGGTTCTGGCTCGATGAGGTCGGACCGGACGGATGGTACAAGGCGTCTGACGCGCTGGATGCCAAGGTTCGGGAGCGTTTCGGCACGGCATGGGAGAACGTCCGCCAAGGGGCCTACGGCCTCTGGCTGACCTATCCGAGCGGCACGCTGGCTTATATCATTCTCTGCGATCAATTTCCGCGCAATATGTTTCGGGGGGAGAGTCTGGCATTCGCCACGGACAAACCTGCGCTTGCGGCGGCCAAGGTGGCGATCAACCGTGGCTGGGATCTCAAGATTGACGAACCCGCAAGACAGTTCTTTTATCTGCCGCTGATGCATTCGGAGAATCTCTGCGATCAGGAGCGCTGCGTACGTCTGTTGTGTGAGCGCATGCCCGAACACGGGCCTGACAACATGACCCACGCGCGCGCGCATCGCGAGGTCATCAGGCAGTTTGGCCGCTTCCCCTATCGCAATGCCGCGCTGGAGCGTCCCTCGACCGCCTTGGAGCGTGCCTATGAGGCCGAGGGTGGCTACGCGGCCACACTCAGGCAACTGATGGCCGCCGCCTGATCCGTATTGGTGCAAGACCACACCTGCCTGTCGGTTGTTTGCGCAACCGGGGGGCATGCTGCGTTGTGATCGTCAGGAAAATAGTTTAACACCAAACTAAATTGAAAGCGGAGGGCCAGATGGCGACGAACAGCTATGACATGATCGTGATCGGGGCAGGGCCGGGCGGCTATGTCGCCGCGATCCGGGGCGCGCAACTGGGCCTCAAGGTGGCCATTGTCGAGCGTGAGCATATGGGCGGCATCTGCCTCAACTGGGGGTGCATACCGACCAAGGCGATGCTGCGCTCGTCCGAAGTGTTCCACCTGATGCACCGGGCCAAGGAATTCGGGCTGAGCGCGACCGGCATCGGCTATGATCTCGACGCGGTGGTGAAACGCTCGCGCGGGGTGGCCAAGCAACTCAGCGGCGGCGTGGCGCATCTGATGAAGAAGAACAAGATCACGGTGGTGATGGGCGAGGCGACGCTGCCCGCCAAGGGCAAGGTGAGCGTCAAGACCGACAAGGGCACCGAGGAATTGACCGCGAAAAACATCGTGCTTGCCACTGGCGCACGGGCACGCGAATTGCCGGGTCTGGAGGCCGACGGCGAACGCGTCTGGACCTACAAACATGCACTGGTGCCGCCGCATATGCCCAAAAAATTGCTGGTCATCGGCTCGGGTGCCATCGGCATCGAATTCGCCAGCTTCTACAACACGCTCGGGGCTGACACGACCGTGGTCGAGGTGATGGACCGCATTCTGCCCGTCGAGGATGCCGAGATTTCCGCCTTCGCCAAGAAATCCTTTGAAAAGCAGAAGATGAAGATCAAGGTCAAGGCGATGGTCAAGCAGCTGGACCGCGCCAAGGACAAGGTGACCGCGCATATCGAAGTGGGTGGCAAGGTCGAGAAACACGAGTTCGACTCAGTGATTTCCGCCGTCGGCATCGTCGCCAATACCGAAGGTCTGGGGCTGGAAAAGCTGGGCGCGAAGATCGAGAAATCTTTTGTCGTGACCGATGAATTCTGCCGCAGCGGTGTCGAGGGGCTTTTTGTGATCGGGGATGCCACCAACGGGCCTTGGCTGGCGCACAAGGCCAGCCATGAAGGCGTGATGGTCGCTGAGCTGATCGCGGGCGGGCATCCGCATGCGGTCGATCCCGACAGCATCGCGGGCTGCACCTATTGCCATCCGCAGGTCGCCAGTGTGGGTCTGACCGAGGCACAGGCCAAGGACAAGGGCCACAAGATCAAGGTCGGCCGTTTCCCGTTTATCGGCAACGGCAAGGCGATCGCCATGGGCGAGGCCGAGGGCCTGATCAAGACGATCTTTGACGAAAAGACCGGCGAGCTTTTGGGGGCGCATATGATCGGGGCCGAAGTGACCGAGCTTATCCAGGGTTACGTGGTTGGTCGTCAGTTGGAGACCACCGAGGAAGACCTGATGCACGCCGTTTTCCCGCATCCCACGCTCAGCGAGATGATGCACGAGAGCGTCCTTGATGCTTATGATCGGGTGATCCACATCTGAGCCGGGTCGCGGTAAAACCGCTGTCTACGGGCGCGCGTGCCAGGTGGCGGGCGCGCCCGTTTTCCGTTTGCAATGGCACAGAGCGTAAGCTGAGTTTGAGTTAGATCTTTGCGCGGGGCATCAGCTTGGCTAACCTCGGGCCGAACGGGGAGGGCCGGGAATGCCGCATCAAGAGACCAAGCCGCTTGGGCTGCCCGAGATGGGGGATGTGCGCCTCGACATGCTGAGCGAGGCGTTGCGCCGTGGCTGGGCCGATATGCGTCAAGCACCCGGCTACGCGGTTGTCTTTGCGGGCGTCTATGTCGTGATTGGGCTGATCATGACGGCTGTGACGATTGCCACCGGCAAGAGCTACTGGCTGATCTTCGCCGCTGTTGGCTTTCCGCTGATCGGGCCGTTTGCAGCGGTCGGTTTTTACGAAGTGAGCCACCGCCTGAGTGAGAGGCGTGCGCTGGTTGCGTCCGAGATTTTTGGGGTGATCGCGCATCAGCGGCGTCGGCAACTGCCCTCGATTTGCGCGATCATCATCATGGTGTTCCTGTTCTGGTTCTTTCTGGCTCACATGATCTTTGCCCTGTTTCTGGGTCTGTCGACGATGACCAACGTTTCGTCGTCGTTTGAGGTGTACTTCACCTCCGAGGGCTTGAGCATGCTGGCGGTCGGCACGGGGGTGGGCGCGGTCTTTGCGCTTTTGCTCTATAGTTTGACTGTCGTGGCGCTGCCGCTCCTTCTTGACCGGGAGGTGGATTTTGTGACCGCCATGCTTACCAGCCTGCAAGTTGTGACGCAAAATCCGGTGCCGATGCTGATCTGGGCCGCGCTGATCGCGGTGCTGGTATTTCTTGCGATGTTGCCGGCATTTCTTGGCCTGTTTGTCGTGCTGCCCTTGTTGGGGCATGCAACCTGGCACCTCTACAAATTGATCTGCGAGGCCGGGGAGCAGTGAGCCACGGCTGGCGGCCGCAACGCACGGCAAGGGCCCGTTTTGATGCCGATTGGCACTCCTGCGGGACCAAGGTCATGCCAGAGATAACACCACCTTAGCCCCTTTGATCGCTTCCGGGTGCCGGACGCTCCAGCGCCTTGCGTCTGCGCAGACCTAGAAATTCAAAGAGATATCCCGGTGTTCGGCGTTGCAGGAGGCCACGAACAGCGCCTGTTCACGGGGCAATCTCGGCTGTTGGCGCAAACCGATGGTTCCGCTGATCGCCGCCTCGTATGCCTTCAATTCGGGAAGCAGGTCCTCTTTCGCCCGGGTCCGCCATGCGACCTCGGTCTCAAAGAGATCCTGCGCTTCGGCGATATACTCGGCTGCGCGCTCGGGGTCGGGCGACCGGTCGTCGATCTCGCGGCGCGCATCCGAAAGCAGCCCACGGATATCGTTTGCACCGGCGACATCGCCGAGCGCGCGCTCGACCTCTTTGAAGCGTTCATCGGCGGTCTCGCGGTCCATGTCCGGGGCATCCGCCGCGAGCGCAGCGATCTGCCCTTCGAGGGCCGCGAGTCTATCCGCGGCCGAGATCACGCCCATCAACTCTTCGACGGGCTCATACGCCTGATCCACTGTGCGGCGATACAGTCCGCGCGCGCGCCGGTCGGCGGCGGTGATACGTCCATAGGCCGTTTCCGCCTCTTTCCAGTTTTCAGGGACGCGGTCGAGCAGAGCCTGGCGTTCCGCTTCCATGGTGTCGACCCGCGCCTGCAGCGCCGCGGTATCGCCATAGCCACGGTCGACCTGCACGCGCAAGTCTTCCAGTTCGGTCTCGATCCGGCGTGCATCACGTTGCAATGCGCGGACAATCGTGTGCTGAGGGCGATACGCGACCGCTTGCTCCTCGAGTTGCCGCTTGATCTCCTCGATCTCTGCAATCATCGGGAAGGCCTCGCGTGCTTTCGCCACGCTGTCCCTGAAATCATCGCGCGGATCATCCGGCAGGTAAGACAGGTCGAGGGCATCCGCCCTGTCGATGGCGTCTCTGATCGTGTCACTGTTGCGCTCAAATTCCTGCGCGACATAATTTTCGACGCAATATTGCAGTGCCGGATTGATCGGCGGCGGCGCGGTTTCTGCGGTCAGAGAGCTACGCATCGGCAGGTAATTCACCAAGGGTGGATATGATGCGACAATGACAAGCGCGAGGAGTTGCAAGGCGATGAACGGCAGCACGCCGATGTAAATCTGGATCGTCTTGACCGCCTTGGAGGCCACCCCCCGCAGATAGAACAGGGCAAACCCGAAAGGCGGTGTCAGGAACGATGTCTGGATGTTGAGGCCGATCATCACACCCAGCCAGACCGCCGTGACGTTCGCCTCGGGATCAGCCAAAAGGATGGGAGCGACGATAGGCACGACGACGACGGCGATCTCGATGAAATCGAGAAAGAACCCCAGAACAAAGATCACCAGCATTACGATGGCGAATTTGATCCAGAACCCGCCGGGCAAGCCTTCGAGGAAATGCTTGACCAGTTCCTCGCCGCCAAACGCCCGGAACGCGGCCGTCAGCATCGCGGCCCCGAGAAGAATGATGAACACGAGCGACGTTGTCTTGGCTGTTTCCAGCATCACCCCGGTCAGGGCATTATCGTTGACATAGGCGCGATATCCGCTCCAGACGATGGCGATGACGATGGTGACGACGCCAACGATGGCCAGATTGACGCCAAGCGCATCCTCCGCGCTCTGGATGTTCTGGACGTTGGTATCATAATTCGACAGCACGAAGGCGATCAGCCCGAGCCCGGCCAGAGCCATGATCGCCGGCACAAACCGCAGTTTGCCTCCGGGATGCAGCCGGTAGCCGGCCATGACAAGCGCGCCGACGGCACCGATGGCACCGGCCTGATTGACCGTGGCGATCCCCCCGATGATAGAGCCGAGCACCATCATGATAAGCGCGAGGGGCGGCACCATCGCAAGCAGCACCTTTGCCAGAAATCTGAGGTCGAAACTGCCTTCGTGTTTCACGGCGGGCGCAAGACGTGGGCGCAGGATCGCGACTGTCAGGATGAACAGGATGTAGAGGCCGACAAGCACCAGCCCCGGCACCAGCGCACCGAGGAACATGTCACCCGCGCTGGTCGAGCTCACCGCGTATTCCGACGGCATTATCAACTCGCCGGTGACTTCCTTGTAGAGTTCCTGACGTGCCTGACCGGCCTGATCCACCGCCGAGGCCAATTGGTCGGCGAGAATGATCAGCACAATCGACGGCGGGATGATCTGACCCAGAGTGCCCGACGATGCGATGATGCCGGTGGAGAGCGAATTGGAGTAACCGTTGCGCATCATCGCCGGCAGCGAAATGAGGCCCATCGCGACCACGGTGGCCCCGACGATCCCGGTCGTGGCGGCCAGGAGCGCGCCCACGACGACGACCGAAATGCCCAGACCCCCCGGCACCGGGCCAAAGAGCTGCGCCATGGTGACCAGCAGATCCTCGGCAATCTTCGAGCGTTGCAGCATGATGCCCATGAAAATGAACAGAGGGATCGCGATGAGAGTATCCCTCTCAGGCTCCCAGTAGACGCCGCGCAGGTTGGTCACTCCGGCGCTCAGCCATTGTGAGGGGCCGCCGGATTCGAAATACGCGTCAACGCCGCCCCCGAAAAGATAGCCCGCGCCTGCGGCCAGCAGGATCGTGATGATCGCCGATCCGGGCAACGCGAATGCCACCGGATAGCCCGAGCCGAGCGCGGTCGCCATGATCACGATGAGAAGAAGAAGGAAAAACAGCTCCATCAGGTCGGGCCTTATCTCTTACAAAATTTCGGCTTGCGTCTCGCGCGCACCGGGTTCACCGCGCTTGTCGGCGACGGCCTCGAAGAATTGAGCGACGAATTGCACCATCATCGTGACGGCGAAGACCCCGAGAAAGCCGGCCATGAAGTATTTGACATACATGCCAAAGCCGGATTGCGTGACCTCGAAGACAAGGATTGGCCCGACGATGATACTGGACGATGACCCCAAGCCAAGGATGAGTATGGTCCAGCACAGCAGCATCCCAAGCAGGACAGACCCCCAGGCATTGACCCGGCCCTTTTTCTCGCGCCGCATGCTTGCGTAAAAGAGATCGACCCGCACATGCCCGTCCTCCAGCAGCGTGTAGGCGGAGGCGAACAGAAAGAGCGCGCCGTACCAGAAGCGCACCAGATCGGCCATGAAGGCCTGCTCGTAGGAGAATACGAAGCGGCTGAACACGATCAGCAGTTCCGCGATCACCACCAGAAGCGCCAGCCAGATGAAGCCGAGAGAGCGCGTCACCGCCGCGATCAGGACACCGACGACGACAAGTGGTGTATGAAAATAGAGGCCGCGAAACTGGGCCCGCCCGAGATTGCCGGCCAGTTCCTCGCCGACCGTATCGACCAGCATGCTGTTGACGCGCAGGAAAGAGACGATCGCATCGCCCAGCCCCACGAGCAGCACGACCCAGAACGCGGCCCGGACAAGGAATGTATTGATAGCGGTGATGCGCGCCGCCTCTGAGCGCAGGGTCTGGTGGGGCGTTTTCAAGACACTCCAGATCCCGAGCAGAATGGCGACGCCGTAGAGTGCGATTTGAAGAAACGCCAATGGGCCGCCGCCCGAGAAGGCGGATGTGGGCCCCGGAAAATCGAACCAGAATTTCAGGATCGCGTTAAGTAAAAAAGCAACCATGCCGCTGAGCATGGTCCAGCCGAATATTCGAACCAGCGGCGCCGGTGCGCCCTGTGACTCCATCATCCGGTCTCCCCCGTACCTTGTTTACTGCAGCTTTGGTGGATCGGGCCGGATGTATATCCGGCCCGATCGTGATTGACAGGCGAACCGCCAGCGATCCGGCGCGTTTCGCGTCAGATCTTGAGGTAGCGGTTCCGCTTGGCGACATAGGGGGCGTCGGAAAGGTTCGACCAGGCACCCACATTGCTGCGCGCCTCGAGGAAGCTGTCGATGATCTCGGCTGCCAAGGGGCTGTGGTCGCGGGTTTCGTCGATGACTTCTGTCGCCGCGTCGCCAAAGGCTTCGTAGACATCATCATTGAACTCGCGCAATTCCACGCCGTATTCGTTGATCAGACGGTTGAGGTAGACACCGTTGTTGTAGTTGGTCTCGGCGGCCTGCATTGCGTTTTCCTCGGCGCAGGCGGCCCTCATGATGCGCTTGTCGTTATCGGACAACGCCCCCCACCACTCGGCGTTGAAGCCCATGCTCAGCTGGCTGCCCGGTTCGTGCATGCCCGGCCAGTAATAGTACTGTGCCGCCTCGTAGAGCTTGAGGAAGAAGTCGTTCCAGGGACCGACCCACTCGGTTGCGTCGATGGCACCGGAGACAAGGTTCTCGTAAATCTGCCCGCCCGGCAGCGAGACCGGCGAGGCGCCAACCTTGGCCATGACGTCGCCGCCGAGGCCCGGAATACGCATTTTGAGACCCTTGAGGTCTTCGGCCGAATTGATTTCCTTGTTGAACCAGCCGCCCATCTGCACGCCGGTATTGCCGCAGGGCATGCCCAGGATGCCGAACTCCGCACCGAGTTTTTCCAGCAATTCCTGACCGCCGCCGAATTTCATCCAGGCGTCGATCTCGGTATAGGTCAGGCCGAACGGGACGGCGGTGAACGGTGCCCAGCCCGGATGCTTGCCTTTCCAGTAATAGTCGGCACCGATATAGGCATTGGCATTGCCAGACGCGACCTCGTCGAAGCTGTCGAACGCGCCGACACGCTCGCCCGCCGCGAAATATTGAACGGCGATGCGGCCTTCGGTCAGCTCTTCGATGCGGGCGGCCAGCCGTTGGGCGCTTGTTCCCAGGCCTGGAAAATCGCGCCCCCAGGTGGACACGATGACCAGATCAGTGCGCTCTTGCGCGATTGCCGGGGCCGCGAGTGTAACGGATGCGGCCGCACCCCCCGTCGCAACCTTTAGAAACTTGCGTCGTTCCATAAATTTACTCCTCCTGTTGCACCCGTCTTTGATGACCGGCGTTATTTTGGTTGGTTAGTGTGGGTACATGACCATCAAATCGCACAAAATGGAAGCCTCGTTTCTCCTGTTGCGACCGAACATCTCGCCTAAGCATTGCAAATCAGCGACATCGGCTTGCGAACCTCAATGCGGTCGAGAGCCATCGTCGCGTGATCCGAAAAGCTTGCCCGCGAAACAGGCAGAATCCCCGGGTCATGGTTTCCATTTAAGCGTTTGCAAAACGTTTCTTTTCGATTCGACACGTCCCAACGACAATGGCTCGCTTGTCACGATAATGTGACACCAGCGGAGTGCCTCTTGTTCCGCGACCCTGGCACAGAGCTTGGGCTGGAGGCATGGCAAGGGATGCTGGCAGTCTCGGCACGGGCACGCTAAGGATGTGGGCAATCGCAGCCGTGCAGGCCTGCAAGCGCGGACCACATGCCAAGGTCCGAGCGATGATTTGATATCCCAAGGCCCCGAGGGCCCCACAGTCAAACGGAAGAAGAACAATGCTGAATTCTGCTTTGGGTTTCGAAGGCGCGGTGAGCGCGCCACACCGCGCCGCGGCATTGGCCGGGCGGGACGTACTCCGCGAAGGTGGCACGGCGGTCGAGGCAATGGTTGCCGCCGCCGCCACGATTGCTGTGGTTTATCCGCATATGAACGGGATCGGCGGCGATGGGTTCTGGCTGATCAAACGCCCGGGCGAGGCCCCGGTGGGCATTTTTGCGGGCGGGCAGGCGGCGGCACTGGCCACGCCAGACTGGTATGCGGCGCAAGGTCATGCACAGGGCATTCCCGCACGGGGCGGACTGGCGGCGCTGACGGTGCCGGGCACGGTCGGGGGCTGGCAGGCGGCGCTCGATCTGCACGCGACGCGGCTGCCGCTGGCGCGGCTTTTGACGCCAGCGATTGGTTATGCTGAGAATGGCATCGCCGTCACCGGCAACCAGTCGCGTACCACGGCGGAAAAGCTGGACGGGCTGCGCGATGTTCCCGGTTTTGCCGAGACATTCCTGCCGGGCGGCGAGGTGCCCGCGCCCGGTGCGCGGCTGCGTCAGGGCGCGCTTGGCAAGACCTTGCGGCACTTGGCCGAGAACGGGCTGGGCGCGTATTACAACGGTCCGCTGGCCGCGACCCATGCCGCCTATTTACAAGCGCATGGCAGTCCACTGCGTGAAAGCGATTTCGCCGGTTACGCGGCCGAGCGTGTCACGCCTCTGAGTGTGCAGACATCGCACGGGCGGCTCTACAACATGATCCCGCCGACGCAGGGCGTGGCGTCGCTGATGATCCTTGGCCTCTTCGACCGTCTGAACGTGGCGCAGGGCGAAGGGTTCGATCATGTCCATGGACTGATCGAGGCCACCAAGCAGGCCTTTATCAAGCGCAATGCCGAATTGGGCGATCATACCCATATGAGCAGCCCCGCGCAGGACTGGCTGAGCGATGATGGTCTCGACGAAATGGCCACGCGCATTGATATGGCAAAGGCCCTGCCCTGGCCGCATGAGCCCAAGGCGGGCGATACGATCTGGATGGGCGCCTGTGACCGCGACGGGACCGTGGTGAGCTTTATTCAGTCGGTGTTCTGGGAGTTTGGCTCGGGTCTGACCTGCCCGGAAACCGGCGTCTTTTTCCAAAATCGCGGTGCGGGCTTTTCACTTGTACCGGGTCCGAACCAATTGGCACCAGGCAAGCGGCCTTTCCACACGCTCAACCCCGCGATGGCCGAACTGACCGACGGTCGCGTTATGTCTTACGGCACCATGGGGGGTGAGGGACAACCGCAGACGCAATCGGCCATCTTCACGCGGCATGTGCAGTTTGGCATGGAATTGCAGGCGGCTGTCACTGCGCCACGCTGGCTGTTGGGCAAGACATGGGGGCAGGACACAACGACACTGAAACTGGAAGACAGATTCGACCCGGCCCTTGTGGCGCAACTCCGCGACGCCGGTCACGATGTCGAGCTGATCGCGCCCTATTCGGACCTCGCTGGCCATGCCGGGGCGGTCGTGCGTCACCCGTCCGGTCTGATCGAGGCGGCGTCCGACCCGCGCTCGGACGGGGCCGCGATCAGCGATTGAAATTGATCAGATCGCGGCGGTTGCTCGGGCCATGGTGTCGTCGATTGGCCAATCAGGCTTGCCGACGCGTCCTCGGTCGGCCCATTCGGCAAAAGCGTTCTTGCTAAAGCGCCCCGCCCAAAATCAGACTCGTGGGAATCCCCCCGATTCAGGTTTTGGGCGGCGCACTTTTAAAATAGAATCCTGAACAAAGGCGCAAGAAACTCTCAGTCGCCTACAGCGTTTCGACTTTTCGTTGAAACAGTCGTAACGCTGTAATTCGTTGTTTTTGCGCAATTTCGAACCGAAAAAGTCTATCAACTTTTTCTGAAATTGCTTTAGCGTGGATCTTATATCAGGATCGCATCCGGAAGCGCGCCTTCCACCTCCAGTAGGGTCTGCAGAGTCAGGTCCGCGGCTCCATTCCCGTCAGTATCGAAACGTGCCTCGACCCGCAGTTCACTGATCTCTCCAACGCCGGTCGCAAAGCCATTCAGATCCTGCAGGTCTAGCGAAAGGCCGAATGGAGAGGTGTTGAAGTCGAGGCCGGTGAAGCTTTCCTGCTCCACTTGCACTCCCAAAGGATTGAAAACGAAGACATCGGCCGAGATCAGTTCGGCATCCGGCTGCGCGCCTGCCAGCAGGGCGGCATCGAGGTCGGAGAAACTGGTGGTGAAAATCCCGCCACCGGTGTTGTCGACCGCATCCAGCGCGTCCTGGCGCAGCGCGTTGGGGTTGGCGTTGATCCCCACCGCCGCCATCGTCACCCCCGCCGCTGTCAACTGATCTGTGGCCGCCTGGATTGGCGCGAATGAATTGGGGAGTGTGGTGTCGCGGTCGGAAGGATCGCCATCGGTGAGGAAGTACAGAAACTTCGACGAGGAGGCCGCCCCGTTTGCCACTTCGAGCGCGTCGAACGTGGTGCCTGCCGCTTCCAGCGCGGGAATGTATTGCGTACCGCCGCTTGCGGTCAGCGCGCTCAGGGCCGCCTTGAAGGTGTCCGCATCCGTCGGGCCGCTGGCGGGATCATCCGTCGGGTCGAGCGTCACAGTCGTGGACGGCGCCGCAAGAGACGAGAACGGCTGCAGGGTCAGCGTCACCGTTCCCGGCGCATAACCTTCGGCCAAGATCGCATCAACGAGGTTACTGACGGCCAGGATCTCGGCGTCGATGACGGTATCGGAGATAGCGTCGAAGTTCTGGTCTCCGACACCGGGGATCAGCGACGAGCCTGTGAACGTGGTCGAACCGGACCGGTCGACCACGAAGATCACGTCGATGAACCCTTCCAGAGGCTCGCCTATGCCAAGGTCGACGGCCACATCGGTGGTCCCGTCGTTGGTCCGTTCGCCTGCGGTCACCTGCGCTGTCAGGGCCTGCCCGATCAGCCCGGTGTCGCTGTCCGACACGGTCTGACTACCGGGATCGAACGTTGTCGCTCCGGTTATGTTGAACACGGCGGTCGCGGTTTCCGAAAACGTGCCGTCTGTGACAGTATAATCGACGGATACCTGCGCCGTCTGTCCGAGGTCAAGGCCAGCGAACGACCCACCGGGATCGAAAACAAGCTCGTTTGACACGATGGATACGCTTCCCGCGCTGGGTTGCGTGACCGCAGTCAGGATCAGCGGGTCGCCATTTGCGTCGGTGTCGTTCGAAAAAACGTTGTAAGATGCCGGCGCAGCCGTGTTGAACAATGCAAAAAAGTCGTCCTGCAGGACCGGAGCGACCAACGGGTCAGGCGGGAACGGATCGGTAAACTGCGGGTCTTCGCCGGTGATCTCGACCGTCGCGGTGGCCGTGGCGCTGTTCCCGCCCGTATCGGTGACGGTATAGTTGAAGCTGTCGGTAGCGGTTTCGGTGTCGTCCAGATAATTGAACGCCGCATCGGCGGAATAGCTGAACGTGCCGTCGCCGTTGTTCACAACCGTCCCGGCGGTGGCGCTGTCATCGACGGTGAAGGTCAGGTTGCCCAAAGCATCTTCAATATCGGACACATCCGCCGTCAATGTGATCGGCGGCGGCGCCAGGGTGTTGCTCAACTCGCTTTCGAATACAGCGCGGGCGAAAAAACTGTCCGTGGCGCTCGACCCGAGATCAAGCCTGCGGCCATCGACCTGGTAGCTGGTGGTCTTTTCGCCCGGGGCCGACAGATCCCGTACTTCAAAACGCAGATCGAAATTGCTGTCGGCCCCGATTCCGGTCAGCGTGGTGCCGGTGGCGCTGATGGTCCCTGAATAGCCCGAGACCGTCCAGAGCGATGCATCCGCCGCCGCGAGAACGCCATCCACGATTGTGAAAGCCTGTGCCGTGAAGGTGCTATCGCCACCAACGGTGCTGCCCGCATCCAGCAATATAATGTAGCCCTCGCCTGGCTCTCCAAGCGTCTGAAAGATTTCTGTTTCATCCCCAAAGGGCGCAGACCTCTCACCGCCGAAGAAGAAGCCGCCGGCGCCGTCGGTCAGGAAATGGTTGGCGATGTCGATACTGACAGGTCCCGTTGTCGGAGGATAGGGCGAGCCTATGGTCGACTGGCTGCCTTCCTGAACAGTCCCGAAGATTGCGTTCGCCTCGGGAGGGTCGTTCACCGAGTTCACGGTGACGCTGACTGTCGCGGTGCTGTCTTCGCCTTGCCCGTCGGAAACCGTGTAGCTGAATACGTCGTTGCCGGCAAAATCGGTGTCGGGCACGTAGATGATCTGGTCGTTTTGGGGATCTGTATCGCCCAAGTCGTCGATCACGACCGACCCGTTCGCGCCTTGGGTGACAGTCGAGATCGTCAATGTGTCGCCGTCCGGGTCGCCGTCATTGGCCAGCACGTCGATTGTGACGGCCATGTCCTCGTTCGTTGTCGCTGTGTCGTCCAGCGCTGTCGGCGCGTCGTTCTCGGCGGCCACTGTCACCGTCACGGTCCCTGTCGCCCCGGTATTCGTCGTGTAGACCAGCGTTGCCGTTCCCGCGAAG
>NZ_CAMYMD010000085.1 GCF_947259555.1 uncultured Roseovarius sp. | reverse complement strand
GCATGATGCCGCCGAAGATGTTGACGAGGATGCCTTTGACGTTCGGATCGGAGGTGATGATCTTGAACGCCTCGGTGACCTTTTCCTTGGTCGCCCCGCCGCCCACGTCGAGGAAGTTGGCAGGCTCCGCGCCGTAGAGCTTGATGATGTCCATCGTCGCCATCGCCAGCCCCGCGCCGTTGACCATGCAGCCGATCTCGCCATCCAGCGCGATATAGTTGAGGTCGTATTTCGAGGCTTCCAGTTCCTTGGAGTCCTCTTCGGTGGTGTCGCGCAGCTCGGCGATGTCCGAGTGGCGATAGATCGCGTTGGAGTCAAAGCTCATCTTGGCGTCGAGACATTTCAGATCGCCCTTGTCGGTGACGATAAGGGGGTTGATCTCGAGCATCTCCATGTCTTTTTCGATGAACATCTTGTAGAGCGTGCCCATCAGCGCGACGCATTGCTTGATCTGCCCGCCGGTGAGGCCGAGGTTGAAGGCGATGCGGCGGCCGTGGAACGGCTGATAGCCGGTGGCGGGATCAATCGAGAAGCTGAGGATCTTTTCGGGCGTGGAGGCGGCGACCTCTTCGATATCCATGCCGCCCTCGGTGGAGGCGACGAAGCTGACGCGGGAGGTCACGCGATCCACCAGCAGGGCGAGGTACATTTCCGTCTCGATGCCAGAGCCATCCTCGACATAGATCCGGTTGACCTGTTTGCCCGCGGCCCCCGTCTGTTTGGTGACCAGCGTGCGGCCCAGCATGCTCTTGGCTTCGTCGGCGGCCTCTTCCACGGATTTGGTGAGCCGCACACCGCCCGCATCACCGGCACCGGCCTCTTTGAACTTGCCCTTGCCGCGCCCGCCTGCGTGGATCTGCGCCTTGACCACCCAGATCGGCCCGTCGAGTGCGCTGGCGGCTGTCTTGGCTTCTTCTGCGCGCAGTACGACGCGCCCGTCCGACACCGGGGCGCCGTAAGAGCGAAGCAGAGCCTTCGCCTGATACTCATGGATATTCATGAAACTGTCCCGTTTTGCTGCGATTAGGACAGGTATAGACATAGAATCATGCCCGCCTTAAACGATTTTTTGCGGTTTCGGGCCAATTCAGGTGAAATTGGGGGTTTTGTGATCACACGGGTAAATCGTGTGATCACAAACGTGATTGCGTAAGAAATAACCAATCCGAAAAGAATCGGGGCTGGAAATTATCCAGCCCCGCACCATTTCCCAGCGGTTGTCGATCAGGCGAGCGCGCCGTCGATTTCCTTGCAGGCCGAGACGAGGCCTTTGACCGCGTCGACGGATTTGTCGAACATCTCCTGCTCGTCCTTGTTGAGCGAGATGTTGACGATGCGCTCGATGCCGCCCGCGCCGATCACGGTGGGCACGCCCACGTACATGCCCTTCACGCCCAGTTCGCCATCGCAATAGGCGGCACAGGGCAGGACGCGCTTTTGGTCTTTGAGATAGGCCTCTGCCATCTCGATGGCCGAGGTGGCGGGGGCGTAAAAGGCCGAGCCGGTCTTCAAGAGGCCGACGATCTCGGCGCCGCCGTCACGGGTGCGTTGCAGGATCGCGTCGAGTTTTTCCTGCGTGGTCCAGCCCATCTTGATCAGGTCGGGCAACGGGACGCCCGCCACGGTGGAATAGCGCACGCAGGGCACCATCGTGTCGCCATGCCCGCCCAGAACGAAGGCGCTGACGTCTTTCATCGAGACGTTGAATTCCAGGCTGAGGAAGTGGCGGAAGCGGGCAGAGTCGAGCACACCGGCCATGCCGCAGACCTTGTTCGCGGGAAGCCCTGAGAACTTTTGCAGCGCCCAGACCATCGCGTCGAGCGGGTTGGTGATGCAGATGACAAAGGCGTCGGGGGCGTTGGCGGCGATGCCTTCGCCTACGGATTTCATGACCTTGAGGTTGATTCCCAGAAGGTCATCGCGGCTCATGCCCGGCTTGCGCGGGACACCGGCGGTGACGATGCAGACATCCGCGCCCGCAATATCCTCGTAGGACTGCGTGCCCTTGAGCGCCGCGTCGAAGCCTTCGGAGGGGCCGGATTCTGCGATGTCGAGCGCCTTGCCCTCGGGGGTGCCTTCGGCAATGTCAAAGAGCACGATATCGCCCAGTTCCTTGAGCACCGCGAGATGGGCGAGCGTGCCGCCGATCTGTCCGGCGCCGATCAGCGCAATCTTGGGTCTGGCCATTGGATAGTCTCCATCGGTTGAAAAGTTGCGCTTGGGCCTAGTCGGATTTTCGGTTTCATGCAAGGGTGCTGCACTGCGGCAAATGCGGGGGCCGGGCTGTCGCATGCGCGTGCATGCCGGTAAAGTGCAGAAAATCGCTGGATTTAGGGGAGAGCCATGGGCTGGGACGTGTTTGCGATCGGGGTGCTGGCGGCGCTCTTCGCGGGCGTCTCCAAGGGCGGATTCGGCTCTGGCGCGGCGTTTGCGGGGGCGGCGATTCTGGCGCTTTTCGTGGAACCGGGCATGGCCTTGGGCATCATGCTGCCGCTGTTGATGCTGATCGACGTCGCCACCCTGCGGCCCTATTGGCGGCAATGGGGGCGCGAGGAGGCGTTGGTCCTGATCCTAGGCGGGCTGCCCGGCGTGGCGCTCGGCGTGGTGTTTTACCGGGTGGCGGATGCCGATCTGTTGCGCCTGCTGATCGGGGCGATTGCGCTCGGATTTGTGGTCTGGCAGGTGCTGGTGCGAAGCGGTGTGATCCGGGGCGCGCGGCGCGCCTTGCCGGCATGGGCCGGGATGCTGGCGGGGATGGTCGCGGGGTTTACCAGTTTTGTGAGCCACGCGGGCGGGCCGCCTGCCGCCGTCTACCTGCTGTCGCGCGGGATCGACAAGACGCGCTATCAGGCAACCACGGTGATCCTGTTCTTCGTGCTGAATATCGCCAAGGCGGTGCCCTATGCGGTGCTGGGCCTTTTTACCGCACAGACCCTGCTGATTGATCTGGCGCTGGCCCCCTTTGCGCTGCTGGGCGCCTGGATCGGGGTGCGCGCGCACCGGGTCGTGCCGGAACGCGCGTTTTTTGGCATTACCTATGTGCTTTTGGCGGTGACCGGGGCCAAGCTCATTCTCGATGCGCTTTGACAGGCGCTGTTCAGGCGTCGTTGCCGGGGTCTGGCAGTGGGTCGGCCAGCGCCTCGAATGCCTGACCGCTGGCAATCAGGCAGGTCAGACCGCCGGGCCGCGTCACCGTGATCGTCCAGCTGCCGGAGCTTTGCGAGGCGAACACCTCGATCACCACGCCTTGCGCACCAAGTCCCATGGAGTGCCGCGTCTCGCCGTAAGCGGTGGCGAGGCGGTCCAACACCACCTCGCGCGGGGCACAATTGCGCGATTGCGCCTGTGCGCCGCTTGCAAGAAGGCCAAGCACGGCAAGCGCCGGGATCAGTTGTCGCAGCATCGTCTCATCCTTTCTTCGGATTTGTCCCTGCCGTCTCGGGATCAGCTTGGCAAAGGAGAGGTGAACAACCGGTTAATGCGCCGCGACGGGGGCGGATGCTGCATCGCGGCAAAAAGGGGCTTGAACTTTTACGTTCAAAAGTGCCATTCCTGCGCAAGATTATTGCATGCAGCAGAATACGAGAGAGGGCAGACCCATGGACAGCAACGCGCATCCCTATCGTTCGGTGCTCTATATCCCCGGCTCGAAAGAGCGCGCTTTGGAAAAGGCACGCGATTTGCCGACCGATGCGATCATCTTTGATCTGGAGGATGCCGTCGCCCCTGATGCCAAGGCCGAGGCCCGCGCCACTTTGGTGGATGCGCTGCGGCAGGGCGGCTATGGCAAGCGGTCCAAGATCGTGCGGATCAATGCACTGACCACCGAATGGGGATTGGAAGACGCCCGCGCGCTGCGCGATGCTGGCGCCGACGCGATCCTCTTGCCCAAGGTCAACACGCCCTCGGATATCGACAACCTGTCAGATGTGATCGGCGCAGATCTGCCCGTCTGGACGATGATGGAAACGCCGGTCAGCGTGTTCAACGCGCGCGAGATCGCGGCGCACCGTCAGGTCACCGGGCTGGTTGCCGGGACCAATGACCTGATCAAGGATCTCGGCTGTCGGGTGCGGGCGGATCGCATGCCGCTGTGGTGTGCCCTGCAAATGATCGTGATGGCCGCGCGTGCCGCGCGGATTGTCACGGTTGATGGTGTTTACAATCGGTTCCGTGACGGGGATGGTCTGAAGGCCGAATGTGAGCAGGGGCGCGATCTGGGCTTTGATGGCAAGACGCTCATTCACCCCGCGCAGCTTGAGATTGCGAATACGGCGTTTTCCCCCAACAATTCCGAGATTGAACTGGCCGAACGCCAGATCGCAGCCTATGAAGAAAGCCGGGCCTCGGGGCAGGGGATCGCGGTGGTCGACGGTCAGATCGTGGAGAATCTGCATGTCGTCGCGGCACAGCGCACTCTTGCCCGCGCGCAGGCGATACGGGACATGGCAGCGGAGTAGCAACCAATGACGTACCTTATCCTCGGGCTGATCCTCTGGGTCGCGGCGCATCTCTTCAAACGGGTGGCGCCCGATCTGCGCGCACGGATGGGCAATGCGGGCAAGGGGCTGGCGGCCGTGGGCATTCTGGCCGGTCTGGTGCTGATGATCTATGGCTATCGGCAGGCGGATTTCGTCAATATCTGGTTTCCGCCCGGCTGGACGGTGCATCTCAATAACCTGATGATGCTGGCGGCTGTCTTTGTCTACGGCATGAGCGCCACCAAGGGGCGGCTGCGCGGGGCGATGCGGCATCCGCAGCTGACCGCCGTCAAGATCTGGGCGGTGGCGCATTTGCTGGTCAATGGCGACCTGGCCTCGCTGGTGCTGTTTGGCGGGCTGCTGGCCTGGGCGGTGCTGGAGGTGGTGGTGATCAACCTCTCGGAAGAATGGGAGCGCCCCGAACCGGGCGAGGCGAAAAAGGATGTGCTGCTCGTGATCATCACGGTGGTGCTGTTCCTTGTCATGACCTTTGTTCACAACTGGCTGGGTGTCTGGCCGTTCCCGGGGTGAGCCTATGAAACTCTATCGTTTTCTCTCTGCCGACGACGCGTCGGAGTTTTGCCACAAGGTGACGGCGGCGCTGAACGCCGGTTGGGAGCTGTACGGCGATCCGACCTATGCCTTTGACGGGGCCAATGGCGTGATGCGCTGCGGGCAGGCCGTGGTGAAGGAGAAAGAGGGCGCGTATGCGCCTTATATGAAGCTGGGAGAGCAGTGACGATGAAGACCAATCCGGGGCGGTTTTTCGAGGATTACAGGCTGGGTGAGGTGATCCGCCACGCGGTGCCGCGCAGCGTGTCGGGGGGTGAGCGGGCGCTCTATCATGCGCTTTATCCGGCGCGGCATGCGCTCTATTCCTCGAATGAATTTGCCCGCGCGAGCGGCTTGCCCGACAGCCCGATCGACGACATGGCCGCGTTTCACATCGTGTTTGGCAAGTCGGTGCCGGATATTTCGCTCAATGCCGTGGCCAATCTGGGCTATGCCGAGGCGCGCTGGCTGCGCCCGGTCTATCCCGGCGACACGCTGCGCAGCCAATCCGAGGTAATCGGGCTGAAGCAGAATTCATCCGGCAAGACCGGGGTGGTCTATGTGCGCACCACGGGGGTCAACCAGCACGATTTGCCGGTGATGGAGTTTGTGCGCTGGGTGATGGTGCGCAAGAACAACCTTGATGCGCCCGCCCCCGAGGCGGTGGTGCCCGAGACGGCGGCGGTGGTGGACCCGGGCGATCTGGTGATCCCCGCAGGGCTCGATTTCAGCCATTACGATTTCGGGCTGGCCGGCGAGCCGCACCGGGTCGGCGATTACGAGGTGGGCGAGCGGATCGACCATGTCGACGGCGTGACCATCGAGGAAGCCGAGCACATGATGGCGACGCGGCTGTGGCAGAACACCTCGAAGACGCATTTCGACGCCACGCCGCGCGCCGATGGCAAGCGGCTGATCTATGGCGGGCACGTGATCTCGATGGCGCGGGCGCTGTCGTTTAATGGGCTGGCCAATGCGCAGATGATCGCCGCGATCAATGCAGGCAGCCACGCCAACCCGTGCTTTGCGGGCGACACCGTGCGCGCGTGGTCCGAGGTGCTGGACCGCGCCGAGGTGGATGCGCCGGGCGTCGGCGCGCTGCGCCTGCGGCTGGTGGCGACCAAGGGCGGCGCGCCGTTCACGCTCAAGGGCGAGGACGGCAAGTATTTGCCGCATGTGCTGCTCGATCTGGATTACTGGGTGCTGATGCCGGTGTGAGGCGCCGCTTGCGCGTCGTTATTAAGACCGATCAGGTGGCGACACGGCTCAGGCTCGAAGACACGCGGCAGAAACAGACCCGGTGCCATGATCTCGATACCTGAATGGCGCTCCGGCGGGGGCAGGCCATCCGGCAGGGTCATGACGTCGGTTATATCGCCCTGATCCTTGCCGAAAGGCGGATTGTGTACTTCCCGCTTGACGGTCACCGCGGCGTAGTCGCAAGGTCAGCCAAAGCTTTCATCAGCAACGCGGGGTCGAGGTGGCATTCAAGTTCGTTCACACGGCGGATATTCACCTCGACTCCCCCCTCAAATCCCTTGCCCTGCGCGATGAAGGACTGGCCGAGCTTGTCGGCAACGCCACCCGGGCCACGTTTGCCCGGATCGTCGATCTGTGCCTGGCCGAGGATGTCCAGGCCCTGCTGATCGCGGGCGACCTGTACGATGGCGGCCAGACCTCGATGAAAACGGCGCGTTTTCTCGCACAGGAGATGGAGCGGTTGGCGGCCGCCGGCATCCCGGCCTTCGTGATCCGCGGCAACCATGACGCCGCCTCGAAGATCACGCGCGAACTGATGCTGCCGGACAGTGTGACGGTGTTTTCCGGCAAGGCTGACGTCAATGAGACCACCTGGGGCGGGCATGCGGTCGCGGTGCACGGCATTTCGTTCCGCGACCCCCACGCCCCCGAGAGCCTGCTCGACCGGTTCCTGCCCCCGGTGCGGGGCGCGTTTAATATCGGCCTGCTGCACACCTCGCTGGGCGGCGCGCAGGGGCACGACCCCTACGCGCCCTGCGCCCTGTCGGATCTTCAGGCCACCGGGTTCGACTACTGGGCACTGGGGCATATCCACCAGCGCGCCGCCTATCCCGGTGCCACGACCGTGGTCATGCCCGGCATCCCGCAGGGGCGCGACATCGGCGAGGCCGGGGCCAAGTCGGTCACGCTGGTATCGGTGGCCGATGACGGGGCGGTCGATCTCGCGGAACGCCACCTTGCCGTGGCGCAGTTCGAGCGGCTCGTGGTGGCGTGCGGCCAGCTCTCTGACTGGCCCGATCTCGTGGAGGCGATGAAACACGCCATTCGCGCGGCGCGGCGCGAGCACGCGGGCGAGCACCTGATCGTGCGGCCCGTGCTGACCGGGGCGACACCGCTGGCCTGGAGGATCGGGCGTGACGCCGATGTGCTGCACGCCGAGGCACAGGCCGTCGCAGAGCAGATCGGCACGCTTTGGATCGACAAGATCGAGGTCGCTCTGGATACCGGCGCGACCGCCTCTCCGGCTGGCGCGGTGGGCGAACTGGCGCGGATCATCGAGCAGGCAGGCCTGCCCCCCGATGCCCCGGCGGTACAGGCCGAGGTCGATCGCCTGCTGAAACACCTCCCGCGCGAGTTGCGGGGGCTGCTGGGCGACAGCGAGGAACAGACCGCCGCCGCCATCACCGAGGCGATGCAGCGGGGCGCGATGGAGGTGCTCGCGCGCCTCGAAGAAAACGGGGGCTGAGCGATGCGACTGAACCGGCTCGACCTCACCCGCTATGGCAAGTTCACCGACGTGAGCCTCACCTTTCCGGCGCCCGCCCCCGGCACCCCCGACCTGCACGTGATCTACGGGGCCAACGAGGCCGGGAAATCCACCCTGCTCGACGGCTGGCTTGATTTTCTGTTCCAGATCCCCGTGCAAAGCCGGATGGCGTTTCTTCATTCCTATCAGACCATGCAACTGGGGGCCGCGCTCGAGATTGACGGGCGCACGCATGATCTGGTCCGGGTCAAGAAGCGCGACGCCTCGCTGCTCGATACGAGCGGCGCGCCGGTGGGCGAGGCATTGTTGCATGGCGGGCTGCGCGGGCTTGATCGGTCGTCTTACGCGGCAATGTTCTCGCTCAACCGGCAGACCCTTGACGACGGGGGCGAGAGCATCCTGGCCAGCAAGGGCGACCTGGGCGAACTCCTCTTTCAGGCCAGCGCCGGCCTGACCGATCTGGCCGCGCAACTGGACGAGTTGCGCGCCGAGTCCGAGGTGTTTCTGAACAGGACCGGGCGCAAGGGCGCGCTGCGCGAGCTTGGTGCCGCCTTTGACGACCTGGGCAGGCAGATCAGGGATCTGGACACCGCCGCGGCCGAATATGCCCGCCTGTCGACGGACCGCGACAGGGCCCGGGACGCATGGCAAGAGGCGCGAGAGGCGGTTGAAACCGCACAGGCCGAGGTGCTCGAGACCGAGCGCCTGAGCGCCGCCATCCCGCTCTTGCCAAGGCTGGAGCGCCTCGACGCCGAGATTGCCGGTTACGGCGCGTTACCGGACCCGCCCGAGGGATGGCTCACCGAGCTGCCCGAGCTGGACCGCGCAGAGGCCGCCATCGCCACCCGGCTGGAGACCGCGCGGGCGACCGTGGCAGGGCTGGACACCGAACTGCAAGGCTGTGTGCCGGATCGGCCTGTTCTGGAGTTGCGTGAGACCATCGCCGAGGTCGAGGGCCTGAAATCGGCGCATGACGAGGCGATCAAGGATCTGCCCCGGCGGCACGGCGATCTCGCCTCGAGAACCGAGGCGATGCAGCAAAGCCTCTCGCGTCTCGGGCAGACCGGGGCAGATCCGGTCACCCTTTTGCCGGACGCGCGCGCACTTGGCCGCATCCGGGACCTGATCGAGCGGAATTCCGGCCTCGAAACAGCCCTTGAGGCCGCGCACACGGAGGTGGAGGACGCCCGCGCCGCCCTGCAACGTGCGACACGTCGCTTGCAAGAGGCCGGGGGCAATGCGTCCGACCTTGGCGGGCTCGACGGTCTGGTGCAGGGCATTCGGCGCGACGATCCGACCGGCGCATGCGATCGCGCGCAGGCACGGGCGGAGGAGACGGCGGCAGAGTTGAAACGGGCGCTGGCGGCGCTGGCCCCCTGGTCCGGCGAGGCCGCCGCGCTGGCGGATCTGGCACGCCCCGACCACGCCGCCCTCGAGCAGCTCGAGGCGGAGATTGCCACAGCGGGCAGAGACGCCGAGCGCGCGCAAGACCGTCTGGATCAACTCGACCTCGCCCTGCAACAGGCGCGGGCGAAACGCGACGCCATCGGCGCCACGACATTGGTGACCATCGAAGAGGCCGCGCAAATCAGGGCGCGGCGCGAAACCGAATGGTCATGTCACCGTGCCGCCCTGACAGGCGACACCGCCGACCGTTTTGAAAAGGCCCTGCGCCTTGACGATCAGGTGACGGCCACGCTCGCGCAACATCGCGCCCATGCCGAAAAGGCAGCCGGGGCCGACCGGGATCTGGCCGAGGCCGAACGGCAGGTCGAAACGGCCCGTGACCAGGCGGACCAGGCTAAATCGCGGTGCGACGCGCTGGCGCGGGATCTGGCCGCGACCGTGGCGTCTGTCTCTGGCGCCCTTCCCGCCGACATGGACATGCCAGCGTTCCGCGCCTGGCTGGATCGGCTGGACGCGGCGCAACAGGCGGCGGACACCCATGAGGGCGCCCTGCGCGATCAGGCCCGCCACCAGCAACGCGTCGCGCGGGCACGGGCCGATCTTTTGGCCGCGCTGACCCGCATGGGCTATGAGATGCCGCGTGACACCGGGCTGGCCCCGGCGCTCGAATCCGCGCAATCCCTGCTCGACCGCGCCACCCAGATCGAGGGCTTGCAGGAGACTGCTGCGCAGTCGCAGCAGGATCTCAATCGCCGCGAAGCTGCGCTGCAATCCGCCCTCGACGCACAGGCCGACTGGCACGATGCCTGGCAGGCTGCCTGCGCCGAGACCTGGATGGCAGGCGCATCGCCCGGCGTCGCCGAGATGCGCGCGATCCTCGAAGAACTCGATCGCCTGCGCGAGCATCACCGCGAGGTCGCCGATCTGACACACCGCACGCAGACCATGCAGGCCAACATCGACAGCTTCGAACAGGCGGTCAAGGCACTGGCAGACCGGCTCGGGCTGGCGGTCGACGGCCCGGCACCCTACCTCTGGCGCACCCTCACCACGCGTCTGCGCGCCGCAGACCGCGAGGAGGCGCGGCGCGCCGACATCGAAAAACGCCTGATGGCGGCCCGGCAGAGCCTCGGCGAGGTCGAGGAGGCCGCCAGGATTCACCAGGGTCGCACCGCCGAATTTGCCCGCCATTTCGGGGCCGCCACCTGGGCAGAGGCCCGCGATGCGCTGACCCGCGCCGGAGAGCTATCGAGAGTGCGCGCGGCGCGGCGCGATCTGGCCGAAGACCTTTGCACCCGGATGCGCAGCAGCACGGTTGAAGCGGCGCGCGCGCGGCTCGAAGGGGTTGACGCCGACGCGCTCGCGGCGCGCGCAGACAGCCTGCGAAACGACCTGGACAGGCTGCGCGCCACCCAGGAAGACGCGCAGGACACGTTTCGCAAGGCCCACGAGGCGGTAGAGGCCGTGGGCGGTGACGGTGCCGTGGCGCGGCTGGACGAACAGCGCCAGACCCTGCTGCTGGAAATCGAGGAAGGCGCCCGGCGTCACCTGCGGCAACGCCTCGGCCTCCTTGCCGTCGACGCCGCCCTCAGAAGCTATCGCGACACGCATCGCAGCGGCATGCTGGAGCGGGCCTCGGAGGCGTTCCGCATCATGTCTCGAAACGGCTATTCGGGTCTGGCCGCACAGCCCGACGGTGCCAGTGAAATCCTGGTGGCGCTGGCGACCGACGGCGGCTCCAAACACGCCGATCAGCTTTCGGACGGCGCAAGAGCGCAGCTTTACCTGGCGCTGCGCATCGCCGGATACCACGAGTTTGCCCGCAACAGCGGCCCTGTGCCATTTATCGCGGATGACATCATGGAGAGCTTCGACGATCATCGCGCCGCCGAGGCCTTCGGTCTTTTGGCAAGGATGAGCGAGACCGGACAGGTGATCTACCTGACCCACCATGCCCATCTCCGCGACATGGCCAGAGAGGTGTGCCCGGCCGTTCATATCCACGACCTGCCGGAGTAAACCGCGAAGATCCTCGTGGTGATCGTTCAATTCAATTTTGTCTGGTGGGACAAGCCGCACAGTTCGGATCAGAGCAAACGCTGTGTGTGTCTTGGCCCAGGCCGTCCGACGGCTCGGATCTGATAATCACGTCGGATGAGTTTGCCAGGATCTGTGTTTTCGATCAAAGCCCCTGTTTGCAGGGGCTTTGTTTCCAACGGACTAGTGGGGGAAAGGGTGAGAGGCTGGACAACGACCCAAGCGAGGCTCGTTACGGCTGCTTCCTTCCGGATCTGACCGGGTTGGCGAGGTGCCTGCCCGCGCCAACCTCTCAATGGCTAGATAGGCCCGATATTGGAGATTCGCAAGGGTGTGTGAGGCAGTTTGGCGGGTCGGCACGCCCGGACAGCCACATGCGCAGGTTTATGAAGCCCGAGGGCGCAAGGCCGAGGTCCGTCAGGCCGAGGGCGGCGATGTCTTGGGGGTAGGCGCGCAGGCCCGGCCCGGTCTCGATGATAACCGAAGTGTCCTCTATCGGCTCAAAGCGCCACGTGGCACGGGCCGCAGGCTCGACCTGCCCGATCTCTGTCACGTGCTCGGCCAGCAGCGTCCGCACCGGATGGGTGTCTGTGTGAATGAGGCAGCGGTCGGCCAAGGCGGCAAACGGGCCGCCGCCATGCGCGCGATAACTGTTGGTGGCCAATATGAAGTGGCTGTTCTGCCGCACCTCCTGACCATTGTGGCGCAGATCGCGGATGCGGTGGGCGTCCGGGTTGATCAGCGCGCCGGACAGGTCGTAGCGCGGTGGCTGGCTCAGGTCGATGGCATAGGTCAAGCCGTCGATCACGTCGAAGTCATGTCCGGGGACTGAGGGGTCGAGCAGCGGTTGATCCTGTGTGCCGGGCACGATCTGCCTGAAGCGGATCGCGGCGCGTTCCAGCCAGTCGCGCAGGTCGGCGCCGGTTACCTTGAGGCCGCAAAGCGTATTGGGAAACCCGTAGAGATCGACGATATTGCGCAGGCAGAGGGGGCCTGCGGGAATGTCGGTGAAATGCGTCGGCCCGCCACGTCCGCCGGTCTTGAACGGGGCCGAGGCTGATAAAAGGGGGAGGTGCGCATGTGGCCCATCCGACAGCGCATGCCGCATCGCGCGCCGTTGCGCATCATTCACAATTTGCGTGATCGGATCGTTGCGCAGCACGGCCAGATAACTGTGAAGCGGCGCCGTGGTCTCGCCGATCTTGCGCGCCGTGAGTGTCAGGGTATGGGCATGGGCCGGCTCGAGCGCGGCGGCAAGCGCCGGGCAAGGCGGCGCACTCGCGGTCGACAACAGCTTGGCGTCGTGATCCGCCACGCGCCACGCGCCTTCAATGTCACGCGTCAATACAAGGTCGAGCTGCCCCAGATGATCGCCGCGAAAGCCCGCCATCACGCAAGGTATGCCGTGCAGCGTGCCGCGTGTCGTGTCGGCACCTTCGACGCCATCATGCGCCGGGCCGGGAAAGCACTTGTGACTGTGCCCTGCAAGCAGGGCGTCGACGCCCGGCAGCCTGGCGATGGCGCGCGCGGCGTTTTCCATCATTGGCCGATCAGGGCCAGGGTCAATGCCGGTATGGGCCATCACAACGACGATATCCGCCCCGGCGGCGCGGATCTCTGGCAGCCACGCGCGGGCGGTGTCCACCATGTCCCGGACGTAGAGGCGCTGCGCGAGCCGGTCGTTGTCCCATGTCATGATCTGGGTTGGCACAAGGCCGAGAATACCGACGCGCAGGGTGTGATGTTTGCCATTGGAATCGCGCAGTTCCCGGGCGATGATGGAATATGGCGGCATCAGTGGCCTGTCGTCGGTCGCATGGGCCCCGCGCTGCGTGATGGCATTGGCGCAAACGATCGGAAACCGCGCCTCGCTCAGTGTTTCGGTCAGCCAGTCGAGACCGAAATTGAATTCGTGGTTGCCGAGGGCGCCGGCATCATAGCCCAGCCGGTTCATTGCATCTATGACGGGATGCGGCCCCGTCCAGCCATGACCGGGCTGGCCGGTCAGATCGCTGAGCGGCGTTCCTTGCAGAAAATCGCCATTGTCGAGCAAGAGGCAATGCGCGGCACCTGCCTGTTCCCTGGCGCGGGCAATCAGTGTGGCCAGGCGCAGCAAACCCCAGGGCCGATCCGGCTGATTGGTGAAATAGTCAAATGGCAGGAGGTGGCCATGCACATCGGTTGTCTGGAGCAGGCGAACCGTCAGGCGTGTCCCGACCGGGGGCTGACATGTCTGTTCGGTGTTGCACAAAATAGCTAATACTTCGTTCCATTGCCCGGTGCACGCCGCTGCCGGAGGTTGTCGCCATACCCTTTACAACCAACAAAAGTACAAAACGCGAAAGACGCAGATAACCTTTTGCATGTCGGCCTCACGAGATCAATTCACTATAAGTTGCAAATACGGGTTTGTGTGCGACGGTACGGTCTTGGGTCTTGTACTCTGCCGCGTCCCATCGTGTAGAAGGAGGGACCAGAAAGAGGCAGCCCATGCGACGAGCAGAGAGTGTGACATTCGGAGGATCGGCGCTTGATCGCGCGGACGACTTGCGCGGGGATGAGGCCGCGATTGCGGCCGCCGTCGCGGCGGGGCGTGCCAGTGTCGTCGTGGTTTGGCGGGGCAAGCCCCTTGTGGTGGGCGATGGTCTGGATCGTCTGGTCCGGGTGACGCCCGATCATCCGGTGTTGGCCCGCTACAAGGTGCCGCCCATCCTTTTGGGTCGTGAGGACACGGGCGAATTGATCCTGGCGCATGATATTTCCGCCTGGGTTCCTCCGGGGTTGGAGCCGGGGCAATTGGACAGTTTTCTGGATGCCACAGAACAGGTGCATCCAGATCTCCCGGCGGGGTCCGCTTTTGCGGAGCTGCGGCGTATCATGTCCGGCCTTAGCCCTCGGGATGCAGAACTGGCCGCGACCGCCAAGGCGGTGTTCGGCTGGCATGTGACGCACCGTTTCTGTGCACGCTGCGGCGAGGAGAGCCGCATGATTCGCTCTGGGTGGCAACGCGCCTGCGATCATTGCGGTGGGCAGCATTTTCCGCGGACCGACCCGGTGGTGATCATGCTCATAACCCGGGGCAACGCGGTCTTGATGGGGCGATCACCGGGCTGGCCCGAGGGGATGTATTCGCTTTTGGCAGGGTTTGTTGAACCCGGCGAGACACTCGAGGCCGCCGTTCGCCGAGAAGTCTGGGAGGAGGCGGGAATCCGTGTGGGGCAGGTGGAGTATCTGGCGAGCCAGCCCTGGCCGTTTCCGGCCTCGTTGATGTTCGGGTGTCGTGGCGTGGCGCTGAGCCACGAGATTGTCATGGATCCAAACGAGATAGAGGATGCCCGCTGGATGAGCCGGGAAGAGATCCTTGCGGCCTTTGCCGGCGAGCATCCGTTTCTGCTGCCTGCGCGCAAGGGTGCGATTGCGCATTTCCTGTTGGAGAACTGGCTTGCCGACCGGCTGGATTGACGCGACAATGCCCTCCGGGAGAGGTGGCACCTACAAGGCGAAAAGGCACTCAGGGAATGCAGTTTACCAGCAAGGAAGACATCGAAGCGCCAATCGAGCGGGTTTTCGCGGAGGTGACGGACTTTCACGCATTCGAGCGGTCCGCGCTCCGGCGTGGCGCGGATGTCAAGCGCACTGATGTGCTGACCGATCCGGGTGTCGGGATGAGCTGGTATACTTCGTTCAGGTTTCGCGGCAAGCAGCGTGAGGTCAATCTCGAACTTTCGGAGTATGACCCGCCCAACGGTCTCGTGCTGGATTACACGTCATCCTCTGTTCAGGGCCGTTTTTTGGTCGAACTGGTTGCGCTGTCACGCGGGCGCACGCGGATGACGGTGACGCTTGTCCTTGAGCCGCGCACCATGGCCGCGCGGTTCATGTTGCAATCCCTCAAACTGGCACGCGGCAATCTGAACAAGCGGTTCAAATTGCGTTTGGCCGATTACGCGATGGATGTCGAAGAGCGGTCTCAGCGCAACGTCTGAGCGTGGCGGTGCGATCAGGCGCTGTCGTGCCGGCGCGGATCTGCCGGGTAGACGCCGAGGATGGTGATGTCCGAGGTGAAGTAATCCAGCTCATCCAGCGCGCGCGCGACGGCGGGCTCATCGGGGTGCCCCTCGATATCGGCATAGAATTGCGTGGCTGTGAACGATCCGTTGATCATGTAGCTTTCCAGCTTGGTCATGTTGACGCCATTGGTGGCGAAGCCGCCAAGCGCCTTGTAGAGCGCGGCGGGAATGTTGCGCACCTGGAAGACGAAGGTGGTCATCATCCCGTCTTCGCCGCGCTGTGCGAAATCGGGCTCGCGCGCCATCACCAGAAAGCGGGTGGTGTTTGTGCCCTGATCCTCGATGTGACGTGCGACAATCTCGAGCCCATAGGTTTCGCCAGCGAGTTCACTGGCGAGTGCCGCAAGGTCCGGGCGCCCCTCTTCGGCCACCTGTCTGGCGGACCCGGCGGTGTCGGCGCCGGTCAAGCGGTGGATGCCGTGGCGCTCCAGAAAGGCGCGGCACTGGCCGAGCAGCATGGTGTGGCTCATCGCGGTCTCGATCTGGTCGAGGCGCACGCCGGGCAGGGCCAGAAGGTTGATATGCACCCGCACAAAGGCCTCGCCGACGATATGAAGCCCCGATTCGGGCAGCAGGTGATGGATGTCGGCGACCCGCCCGAAGGTCGAGTTTTCCACCGGCAGCATGGCCAGATCCGCGCGCCCCTCGCGCACCGCCGCAATCGCGTCCTCGAAGGTGCGGCAGGGCAGAGGCTCCATCCCGGGATATGTCTCAACGCAGGCTTGATGCGAATATGCGCCAAGCTCTCCTTGAAAGGCGATGCGGTTGATCATGCTGTTTTTCCGTCATTTCGGCCCGTCAGGGCGTTTGGTCGCGGAAACTACACCTTGCGCGGCAGTAGGGGAAGCGGATAGATACGCGCCCAAGCGACAGAGCAAACGGAAGCGAGCCAATGTTCGACACAATGACACTGACCAAGACCGCCGGGGCGTTTTGCGGGGCCCTGCTCATTTTCTTGCTGGGCAACTGGGCAGCCGAGTCAATCTATTCCATGGGCGGCGGGCATGGTGAGGATCATGCGCAAGGCTATGTGATCGACACCGGCGAGGACGAGACCGAGGAAGTCGTCGACGAAGGGCCTGACATGGCCGCGATCTTTGCCTCTGCGGATGCGTCCAAGGGCGAGCGCGTGTTCAACAAGTGCAAGGCCTGCCACGTGCTCGAGGATGGCGCAAACGGCGTTGGCCCACATCTTTATGATGTCGTCGGGCGGGACGTCGGCGCGGTAGACGGCTACGGCTATTCCGGCGCTCTGAGCGAGGCGGCGGATGTCTGGAGCGCCGAGAACCTGTATGCGTTCCTTGAAAATCCCGCAGGGTATGCGCCGGGCACAAGCATGGGCTTTGCCGGTCTGGGCAAATCCGAGGACCGTGCGAATGTCATTGCTTACCTTGATCAGGCGGATGGTGAGACGGATATCGTGATCGAGGCCGCCGCTGACGCCCCGGCTGAAGAGGCTGCTGCGGAAGAAGCACCGGCAGAAGAAGCGCCTGCTGAAGAGGCCGCTGCGGAAGAAGCGCCTGCTGAAGAGGCCCCGGCTGAAGAGGCCGCTGCTGAAGAGGCACCGGCAGAGGAAGCGGCGACCGAGGAAGCACCTGCAGAGGAAGCGGCGACCGAAGAGGAAGCGGCGACCGAAGAGGAAGCGGCGACCGAAGAGGAAGCGGCGACCGAAGAGGAAGCGGCGACCGAAGAGGCACCCGCCGAGGAAGCGCCTGCCGAAGAGCAAGCCGCCGAAGAGGCCCCCGCCGAGGCGACCGAAAGCGCGGATGCAGGCGGGTCTGAATTCGCCGCGATGGTCGCATCCGCCGATGCGGGCGCGGGCGAAAAGCTCTTCCGTCGCTGCCAGGCGTGCCACAAGGTTGAGGACGGCAAGAACGGTGCCGGTCCGCATCTTTATGGCGTCGTGGGCCGTGATATTGCCAGTGTTGACGGGTTCAACTATTCGGATTCGCTTTCGGGTCTCGACGGCGCATGGACGTTGGACCGTCTGAGCGCGTGGATCGAGAACCCGCGCGAATTCGCGCCGGGCAACCGGATGGGCTATCCCGGCCTCAAGGACGAGCAGGACCGGGCCGACCTGATGGCCTATCTGCAAACTGCTGGCAACTGAGCCGGACAAGCTGCCGTGATCATGGCCGCTGCCCCACCGGGCGGCGGCCTTTTTCATGGGCCACGGCTATCGGCGCTTGAACAAGCTGCCCCCCCTCCTTAGCTTGCCGGAAACGGATCAAGCGCCAGATACAGAATAGGTGCGACAGCAGGAGGATGACATGACCGGACACCAAGCCCCGGCCAAGGCCCCGGGTTTCGACATTTTTGCGATCTGGCGCGGCATGGTCCTGTTGGCGGGTCTGAGCATCGCGGCGCTGATGGCGCAGGCGGCAGCGGCAGATGAGCATGAGAAGGTCATCACCTCGCATGGCTATTCGTTCTTTGGCGATCTGAAATATCCCGCCGATTACGAACATTTCGATTACGTGAACCCGGATGCGCCCAAGGGTGGGGAAATCTCGCTCTATGCCCCCGGCACCTTCGATTCGATGAACCCTTATTCGCGCAAGGGGCGGGCCGGGCGCCTGTCGTGGATGGTCTATGAGAGCCTCTTGGGCGGGTCCGAGGCGACCGGAGAGCCGCTGCCGGGGGATCGCTATAACGAAAGCTATGGGCTGTTGGCCGAACGCCTCGAATATGACGAGGGCAAGACCTGGGTGATTTTCCACATGCGCCCCGAGGCGCGGTTTGCCGATGGCACGCCGGTCACCGCGCAGGATGTGGTGTTCTCGCATAACCTCTTTCTGGAGCAGGGGCTGCGCTCTTATGCCGAGGCGGTCAAGCGCCGGGTGCTGAGCGCCGAGGCGCTGGACGATCACCGGGTCAAGTTTACCTTTGCCGAGGGCATCTCGCGCCGCTCCTTGATTGATCAGGTCGGCGGCACGCCGGTTTTCCCGAAGAAATGGTATGAGGAAAACGACGCGCGGCTCGACGAGCCGCGGCTGGAGGCGGCACCGGGGTCCGGCCCCTATCAGGTCAAAAGCTCGGAGGTGAACCGCAATATTGTCTATGAACGCAATCCCGATTACTGGGGCTGGCACCTGCCGATCAACAAGGGGCGGCACAATTTCGACCGCATCCGGATCGAGTATTTCGCCGATGACAATGCCGCCTTCGAGGCGTTCAAGGCAGGGATCTACACCTTTCGTCCCGAGGGCAATTCCAAGACATGGGCGACGGGCTATGATTTCCCGGCGGCCAATCAGGGGTATGTGGTGAAAGAGGAGCTGCCCGACGGGCTGCCGCCGACACCGTCGGGCTTTGTCTTTAACCTCGGGCGCGAGGTGTTGCAGGACAAGCGGGTGCGCCGCGCGATTGCGCTCGGCTTCAACTTCGAATGGACCAACCAATCGCTGCAATATGGCCTGTTCAAACAGCGCCATTCCTTTGTGCAGGACACGCCCTTGCAGGCCGAGGGCGTGCCGGAGGGGCCGGAACTGGAGCTGTTGAAATCCTTGGGTGATCTGGTGCCGCAAGAGATGCTGAGTGAACCGGCAGTGATGGCGCACGAGTCCAATGGCGACCGGCTGAATGACCGGCGCAATCTGCGGCGCGCGATGAAGCTGCTGGATGAGGCGGGTTGGCCGGTGGGCGACGACGGCAAGCGGCGCAACGCGCAAGGCGAGTTGCTGAGCATCGAGATCCCGATTTCGGCCTCTGGCTCCGCCACCATGTCGGCGGTGGTCGAAAGCTTTGTGTCGAACCTGCAACTGATGGGCATCGACGCGCGGTTC
Organism: uncultured Roseovarius sp.; assembly: GCF_947259555.1. Taxonomy (GTDB): domain Bacteria; phylum Pseudomonadota; class Alphaproteobacteria; order Rhodobacterales; family Rhodobacteraceae; genus Roseovarius. Next base: position 19,120 of record NZ_CAMYMD010000085.1, on the reverse strand, counting down.
GACAAGATCGACGCCGCGCAATACACCGCCCGCGAGCGCGACCGCGATTATGACCTGATCTTTGACAGCTACGTGGCGTTTCTGGAGGCGGGCACCGGCCTGCATCAGCGCTATGGCAGCCAAGAGGCCGCGTTCAGCCTGTTCAACCCGGCGGGGCTGGCGAGCCCGATGGTCGATGCGATCATCGACCGGGCGCTCGAATCGACCACGACCGAGGAGCAGAACACTGCGCTGACCGCGCTCGACCGGGCGCTGCGGCATGAGTTTTTCATGATCCCGACCTGGTATCTCGACAAGAGCTGGGTCGCCTATTGGGACATGTATGACTATCCCGAACCGCTGCCCGCCTATGCCACCGGCGTGCTTGATTTCTGGTGGTATGACGAAGAAAAGGCGCAGGCGCTGAAAGACGCGGGCGCGCTTTGATCCAGGAGATCCACTGAGATGGGGGCCTATATCCTGCGGCGGCTGTTGCTGATCGTGCCGACGCTCTTTGGTATCATGGTGATCAACTTTGCGCTGGTGCAATTCGTGCCGGGCGGTCCGGTTGAGCAGATGATCGCCAACATGCAGGGGCAGGGCAATGTGTTCGAGAGCTTCTCGGGCTCGGGCTCGGATACCGGGCAGGACATGGTGGGCGCGGCCGGAGGTAATGAGCAATATGTCGGCGCGCGCGGGTTGCCGCCGGAACTGATCGCGGAACTCGAAGAGCAATTCGGCCTCGACAAGCCGCCGCTGGAGCGGTTCGTCAACATGATGTGGAACTACATGCGCTTCGATTTCGGAGAGAGCTATTTCCGCAAGATCGACGTGCTGGATCTGGTGCTGGAGAAAATGCCGGTCAGTATTACGCTTGGCCTGTGGTCCACGGTGATTGCCTATCTGGTGTCGATCCCGCTCGGCATTCGCAAGGCGGTGCAGGATGGATCGACATTTGACACGTGGACAAGCGGGCTGATCATCGTGGCCTATGCGATCCCGGCGTTTCTGTTCGCCATCATGCTGCTGGTGTTGTTCGCGGGCGGGAGTTACTTTCAGATCTTCCCGCTGCGCGGCCTCACCTCGGATAATTTCGAGCAGTTGAGCCTCATTGGAAAAATCGCCGATTACCTCTGGCACATCGCGCTGCCGGTCATCGCCTCGACGATTTCGGCCTTTGCGACGCTGACGCTGCTGACCAAGAACAGCTTTCTCGACGAGATCAAGAAGCATTACGTGATGACCGCCCGCGCCAAGGGGCTGGGCGAGGGCCGGGTGCTCTATGGTCATGTCTTCCGCAACGCCATGCTGATCGTGATCGCGGGCTTTCCGGCGGTGTTCATCGGGGTGTTTTTCGGCGGCTCTGTCCTGATCGAGACGATTTTCAGCCTCGACGGTCTGGGGCGGCTCGGGTTCGAGGCCGCCGTGGGCCGCGATTATCCGGTGATGTTCGGCACGCTGTTTCTGTTTGGTCTGATTGGCCTCGTGGTCGGTATCCTGTCGGATCTGATGTATGTGCTGGTCGACCCCAGGATTGATTTCGAGAAGCGGGAGGGTTGACGATGGTGCGCGCACTATGGGGGCGCTGCCCCCGCCGCGCCTGCGGCGCGACTCCCCCGGGATATTTCCGGCCAGAAGAAGGAGGGGCGCGGTGATCCGGCTGTCCCCTCTGAACCAGCGCCGCTGGCGTAATTTCCGGCGCAACGGGCGGGCGTTCTGGTCACTGATCCTGTTTTCGGTGATCTTCACGGTCACGCTCTTTGCCGAGTTCGTGGCCAATGACAAACCGATCCTCGTGCAGTATCGCGGCGAGGTCTACGCGCCGATTTTTCGGTTCTACCCGGAGACGGCCTTTGGCGGCGATTTCCAGACCGAGGCGATCTATCGCGACCCCGAGGTGCAATGCCTGATCGCCACTGGCGGGCTTGATATCTGTTTCGACGACCCCGAAGGCGTGATCGCGGATGCCGAGGATGGGGTGGTCGAGGGCGAGGAGATCGTGCGCGGCTGGGCGATCTGGCCGCCGATCCCCTACAGCTATGACACCACCGTGGACCGGCCGGGTGCGGCCCCCCTGCCGCCCAATGAGCAGAACTGGCTGGGTACCGATGACACCAAGCGCGACGTGCTGGCGCGGGTGATCTACGGGTTCCGCCTGTCGGTGATGTTTACGCTGATCGTGACGTTGCTGTCTTCGGTGATCGGGGTTTTTGCGGGCGCGGTGCAGGGCTATTTCGGCGGGCGAACAGACCTGATCTTTCAGCGGATCATCGAGATCTGGGCGTCGACCCCGCAGCTTTATGTCATCATCATCCTCTTTGCGATCCTGCCGAGAAGTTTCTGGCTGTTGGTCGTGATCACGGTGCTGTTTGGCTGGATGGCCCTTGTGGGCGTGGTGCGGGCCGAGTTCCTGCGTGCGCGCAATCTCGAATATGTGCGGGCGGCCAAGGCTCTGGGCGTCAGCAACATCACCATCATGTTCCGCCACATGCTGCCCAATGCGATGGTGGCGACGCTGACGATGCTGCCGTTTGTGATCACCGGGACGATCTCGCTGCTTGCGGGTCTGGATTTCCTCGGCTTCGGCTTGCCGTCCTCCTCGCCCTCGCTGGGGGAGTTGACGCTACAGGCCAAGCAAAACCTGCAAGCCCCGTGGCTTGCCTTCACCGCGTTTTTCGCCTTTGCCATCATGCTGTCGCTCTTGGTGTTCATCTTTGAGGGCGTGCGCGACGCGTTCGATCCCAGAAAGACGTTTGAATGAGTGTGCTGACGGTCAGTGATCTGCGGGTGAGTTTCCGGCAGGACGGGCAATTGATCCCGGCGGTCAAGGGCGTGTCGTTCAGTGTCGACCGGGGCGAGACGGTGGCGCTGGTGGGCGAAAGCGGGTCGGGCAAATCGGTCACCGCGCTCTCGACCGTGTCGCTGTTGGGGGCCTCGGCGGAGGTGACGGGCAGCGTCACCTATGCAGGGCAGGAAATGATCGGCGCCGATGACAAACGTCTGCGGCAGGTGCGCGGCAACGATATCAGCTTTATCTTTCAGGAGCCGATGACCTCGCTCAACCCGCTGCACACGCTGGAAAAGCAGCTGCGCGAGAGCCTTGAGTTGCATCAGGCGCTGACTGGCGATGCCGCGCAGGCACGGATCGTGGAACTGCTGAAGCGGGTCGGCATCCGCGATGCGGCAAGCCGTCTCGGGGCCTATCCGCATCAGCTGTCGGGCGGGCAGCGGCAGCGCGTGATGATCGCCATGGCGCTGGCCAACAAGCCCGACATCCTGATTGCGGATGAGCCGACCACGGCGCTCGACGTAACCATTCAGGCGCAGATTCTGGAACTGCTCGCCAATCTCAAGCGCGACGAGGGCATGGGGCTGCTCTTCATCACCCATGATCTGGGGATCGTCCGGCGCATCGCCGACAAGGTCTGCGTGATGAAGGATGGCGAGATCGTCGAGGCGGGGACGGTGGACGAGGTCTTTGCCGCGCCGAAACATGACTATACGCGCAAACTGCTGGGGGCGCAGGCCGTCGGCAAGCCCGCGCCGGTGCCCGAGGGCGCGGAGGTGGTGGCGGAAACACGGGATTTGCGCGTGTGGTTCCCCATTCAAAAGGGGTTTCTCAAGCGCACCGTCGGCCATGTTAAGGCGGTCAACGCCGCCACGTTGCAGGTCAGGGCGGGGGAGACGCTTGGTATCGTGGGCGAGAGTGGCTCGGGCAAGACGACGCTGGCGCTTGCCATCATGCGGCTGATCGCGTCGCAGGGGCAGATCCGCTTTGTCGGTGAGGATGTGCATGGCTGGTCGACGCGAGACTTGCGCAAGCGCCGCGCGCAGATGCAGATCGTCTTTCAGGATCCGTTCGGTAGCCTGTCGCCCCGCATGACCGCCGCGCAGATCATCGCCGAGGGGCTGGGTGTGCATGGCAATCCGGGTGGGCGGCCGCAGCGCGAACTGGTCGCCGAGGTGATGGAGGAGGTGGGCCTCAACCCCGTCACGATGGACCGCTATCCACATGAGTTTTCCGGCGGGCAGCGGCAGCGGATCGCCATCGCCCGCGCCATGATCCTGCGGCCCAAGCTGGTGGTTCTGGACGAGCCGACAAGCGCGCTTGATATGACGGTGCAGGTGCAGATCGTGGACCTGTTGCGCGATTTGCAGGTGAAATACGGGCTGGCCTATCTTTTCATCAGCCATGACCTGCACGTGGTACGCGCCATGAGCCACCGGGTGCTGGTGATGAAGGATGGCGATGTCGTCGAGGCGGGCGGGGCCGAGGCGCTGTTCACGTCGCCGCAGACCGAGTATGCGCGCACATTGCTGGCCGCCTCAATGGAAGGGCGGGGAGAGGCACAGCCCGGTCAGATCGCCGAGCTGTGACCCTGTTCGTTCATCTCGTAGGTGTCGAACTGCCGGGCGATCATCCGGGTCAGGGGGCGCGCCTCTTGCGGGATGAACAGGCCGCTGTCATCGAGCTTGAGGTGTCCGGCGTAGGCGCGCGCCACCTTCGAGAGCATGTCGTGCAGTGCCGCGCTTGAGATCTCGAAGTCACGGGTGATCTCGGCGGCGTCGATGCGGAATTCGCACATCAACTGTTCGATCAGCCGCGACCGCAGTCTGTCGTCGTCCGAGAATACATGCCCCCGCGTGGTCGAGAAACGCCCCTCGCGGATGGCTGCGGTATGGGCCCCGGTGGCGGGGGCGTTCTGCGCGTAGCCTTGCGGAAAGCGCGAGATCGACGAGGCCCCGAGCCCGATCAGCGCCTCGGCTGTGTCATCGGTGTAGCCCTGGAAATTGCGCCGCAGGCGACCGGCCTTTTGTGCCACGCTGAGCCCGTCATCCTTGGTCGCGAAATGGTCGATGCCGATCTCGTCGTAATTGTCCCACAGGAAGAGTTGACGTGCTGTCTCGAACAGCGCGAGGCGCTCTTGCGGGGTGGGGAGAGCATCTGACGGGATCATCTGCTGGCGCTTGGCCATCCAGGGCACATGCGCATAGCCATAGAGCGCGACGCGGTCCGGGTTGAGCGACAGGAGTTTCTGCACGCTTTCGGTGATTCGCGCCTTGGTCTGGTGCGGCAGGCCATAGAGGATATCGGCGTTGAGGCTGGCCACGCCACGGGCGCGGATCTCCTCGGCGGCCCAACGGGTGATGTCATAGCCTTGCAGGCGTCCGATGCTTTTCTGGATTTCCTCGTCAAAATCCTGCACCCCGATAGAGGCGCGATTCATGCCCGCGGCGGCAAGCGCGTCGAGGCGGGGGCCGTCAATCTCGTTCGGGTCGATCTCGACCGAAAACTCGGTGGTCTCGGTAAAGGGGGCGATATCGCGAATGGCACCTGCCAGTTCGTTCATCATGCCGGGTGACAACAGCGTCGGTGTACCGCCGCCCCAATGCAACCGCGACAGGCGCACGCCCTTGGGCAGTTGTGCGCCGAGCATCGCGATCTCGGTTTTCAGGGTTTCAAGATAGGCCTGTACCGGCTTGTCACTCTGGGTGCCTTGTGTGCGGCAGGCGCAGAACCAGCACAGCCGTCGGCAAAAGGGGACATGGACATACAGAGAAATCTCTGCACCCACTGGTATAGCCGTGATCCAATCGCTAAACTGATCCTGTCCCACATCGCGATTGAAGTGGGGTGCGGTTGGGTAGCTGGTGTATCGGGGCACTTTGGCGTCAAAAAGACCCAGTTTGCCTAGTTGAGTTTGCGTATCCATGTCCCTACCGTTAACAAAGATCCTCGGGCCTGAGCCTTGACCCAGATCAAGATACGAAAAAAGTGACACCGCGATGCTGAAAGAAAGAGCCCCCGCTGTTCCGCATGATTGTGGAGATTGCCCGATCCGGCATCGGGCCGTGTGCGCGCGGTGTGAAATGGACGAGCTGGAGCAGCTCGACCGGATCAAGTATTATCGCAGCTACGAGGCCGGTCAGACGCTGATATGGTCAGGCGATCCGATGGATTTTGTGGGCTCTGTCGTGACCGGTATCGCGACGTTGACCCAGACCATGGAGGATGGGCGCACACAGATGGTGGGCCTGCTCTTGCCGAGTGATTTCGTCGGTCGCCCGGGGCGCGACAGCTCTGCCTATAACGTGGTGGCCACAACCGACATCGTGATGTGCTGCTTTCGCAAGAAGCCGTTTGAGGAAATGATGGTGCGCACGCCGCATATCGCGCAGCGCCTTCTGGAAATGACGCTCGACGAGCTTGATGCGGCGCGGGAATGGATGCTGGTTCTGGGTCGCAAGACGGCGCGGGAAAAGATTGCCTCGCTGATCGCGATCATCGCCCGGCGCGATGCGGCGCTCAGCATGCAGGGGATGCGCGGGCCGCTGGTCTTTGACCTTCCGCTGACGCGCGAGGCTATGGCCGATTATCTGGGGCTGACGCTGGAAACCGTGAGCCGTCAGGTCTCGGCGCTCAAGAAGGACGGGGTTATCTCGCTCGAAGGCAAACGCCGGGTGACGATCCCCGATTTCAATCGCCTGCTGGAAGAGGCGGGCGATGACAGTGATGGCGGCATGCTGATCTGAGGCGTGCGGCCGGTGTCTTGCAGGCTGCCGCAGACATTTCCGACTGACCTCTCCGCGTATTTGCCGTAGATTTCACCGCTTTCGGTCACTTGGATCGGGCCGGTATCGTCGATGATTTCCGGCGGCTGATCAAGCGGCTTTGGCGGCGGCATCCTGCCGTGTTCTTGGTGCCCCAACGATAATTGTTGGATGCAGGAAATTCGTGCTAAGCTATCATCTGTAATGACAAATCCAACTTTGGAGTGGTGCGTGCAGACGGCTCAGGGTCTACCTCGGAATGTCACTTTGCGCGAAGAGCTGCGTGAGTACACGCATTGCCAACATGAACGGTTGCACGAGCATTCCTGTTTTATGGCGCTGTTCAGTCAGAGCCTGAGCCTGGGCGAGTACCGTGAATTGACCCGGCGGCTCTACGGGTTTTACCAACCGCTTGACCGCGCAATTAGACGGGTGTTGTTGAGCGACGAGGCTGGCCGCACCGGTTACACATATGCCAGCCGCTCCGGGCTGCTGGCGCAGGACATGCTCGACCTTGGTTTGAGCGCCGAGACGATTGAAGAGAGCCCGCAATGCGACGAGGCGTACGGGATTGTCTCTGCCGCAACGCTTGGCGGCGTGCTCTACGTGATCGAGGGTGCGACACTCGGGGGCGCGCGCATCGACCGGGCGGTATGCAGGCTGCTTGCCAGCGATGATCCGGCCGGTCGGCGTTTCTGGTCGTGGTGCCGGGCCGAGGGGGGGCGACGCTGGCCGATGACCAATAGATACCTTGAGTCTCTGGAGGGGGAGGGGGCCGCCGTGAACGACCTGAAGACAGGGGCCTTTGATACGTTTCGGCTTTTGGCTGAGTGGCTTGCCCCGCTCGACCGGTCACACGCCGCGGCTGTTTCGAGGGTACCGTGACACTGGACACGGTCAATCTCGACACCTGCGATCAGGAGCCGATCCATCTGATTGGTGCGGTTCAGCCGCATGGTGCGCTGATTGCAATCGACGCCGACCACTTTGTTGTCGAATTCGCGAGTAAGAACACGGCGTCATTTGTCGGAGCCGGGCCCGAGCAGATACTTGGCAAGGAGATCGCCGAGGTCATCGGACGTGAGAATGCGAGGCAGCTTTGCACCCTGACGCGGGAACCATCAACCCCGGAACTCCTAAGCCCATGGTTCATCAGCTTTCCGGGGCCGGATGGTACGCAGATCAATCTCGAATGCCTGTCGCATCGCAATAACGGGTACATCATTCTTGAGCTTCTGCACCCGGAGCCCGCCCCGACGCGTGTCTGGGAAGATGAATATCTGCGCCGCGAGTTCATCTCGGAACTGGTCAAACCGGGTGCACTGGAGGAGCTGGCCAACGCGAGCGCGCGGATCATCCGCGACGTGACCGGGTTCGACCGGGTGATGATCTACAGGTTTGCCGAGGACAAGCACGGCGAGGTCATCGCCGAAAGCACCAACCGGCCGGACAGCTTTCTCGGGCTGCACTATCCCGCATCCGACATTCCCGATCCGGCACGGCGGCATTTCCTGCTGAACGTGGTGCGGTCGATCCCGGACATCAACAGCGTGCGTGTGCCGATCCTCAGCCGCACAGGGGCCACCGCCGATGCGGACGCCATGCGCCCGTTGGACCTTACATTTTCCAAGCTGCGCGCGGTTGCCCCGGTCCATGTCGAATATCTCAACAACATGGGGGTGGCGGCGAGTTTGTCGATTTCGCTGGTCACACATAATCAACTCTGGGGGCTCGTCGCGTGCCATCATTACGAACCACGCGAGATTCCTTCGAGCCGTCTAAGATTCGCGGAGCTGCTTGGCAGCACGACTTCGGCGCTGTTGCAAAGCATCGAAAGCACCAATCAGCTGCAAAAGAGTATCGCCGCGGAAAAGACGGCCTTTCGCATTGAGCAACAAGCCCGTGGCGGTACATCGTTGCGAGCTCTCGTCAACGGCTGGGCATCTGTCCTGATGGAGCTGATCGATGCGCAGGGCCTGTTGCTCGTGCTAGGTAACGACCATGTCGCGTTCGGGTCGGTTCCGGACAAGTCCGTCAACTTTTCCGGTCTGAGGACGTTGCAGGCCGATGGTGTGGCGACGACCTCGTGCCTCTCGGAGCATCTGGAGATAGGTCAGGAGCAGTTGAAGATCGCAGCCGGGGCCGCGCTTCTCGATCTGTCTGATGATGGCCGGGATTACCTTGTCTTTTTGCGCAGCGATTTTGAGCAGACAATCCGATGGGCAGGCAAACCCGACAAGGTCGAGACGACCACGGAGGACGGGATCACGCGGCTCTCGCCGCGGGGGTCATTTGCGTTGTGGCGCGAAGAACGGCACGGGCAAAGTCGGCCATTCGATACGATGGACCGCGATGCGCTGCGGATTTTGCGCCGGGCGCTTTTCGCCCTGAACAGTCTCGAACACGAGCGTGCCGCGCTCGAAGCGCAAAGGGCCGCGCAAGCGCAGGAAGTCCGATTGCGCCATGCTCTTCTCGATGCTTCCAGGGCCAGCTCGATGGGTGAACTCGCCTCGGCGATCGCGCATGAACTGAATCAGCCCCTGTCCGCGATTTCCAATTTTATCAGCGCCTGCCGTCAGGAATTGAGGAATGCCGAAGTGGACATACCTGAGCGGGCCGCGCAACTCATCGACGAAGCGGTTGCCGAGACGACGCGAGCCGGCGACCTGATGCGGCGCATGCGCAATTTCATATCTGCGGGCGATCTCAACGCCGAGTATATCGACCTGAACAAGGCCATCCGGCAGGGCATCGACCTTGCGCTTGTGTCTGTCGAGTTGCCTAGGCTTCAGGTCAACCTGTTGCTGGATCACGATAATCTTCGTGTGATGGCCGACCCCGTCCAGATCGGTCAGGTGGTGCTCAATCTTGCGCGAAACAGCATCGCGGCGATGCAAGGCTCGGATATGCAGAAACTGACCGTCGAAGTGATACGAGCGGGGCAATCGGTCAAGGTCTATGTCCGCGATACCGGGCACGGGGTGCTGCCGGAGCAGCACAACCACCTGTTTGAGCCATTTTACACGTCGACAACTCAGGGGATGGGTATAGGGCTTTCCTTATGTCGTTCCATCATCGAAGCACATGAGGGTCGGATCTGGTCGGAACCCACGAAAAACGGCGCGGTCTTCGTGTTTCAGTTGCCGATTGAGGGTGCACATGGCGAACAGACCTGAGCCTGAGCCCGAGTTTTATGTTTACGTCGTCGAAGACGACGCGCCTGTACTGCGATCCTTTTGCGCGCTGCTGTCTGCGCATGGGTATGCGAGCGTTCCGTGCGAATCGGCGGAGGATTTCCTTGCGAAATTCGACCCGGAGCGTTTGGGGTGCCTGCTGCTCGATGTTCGGCTGCCCGGGATGAGCGGTATGAAATTACAGGCACAACTGACCGAGATGGGCATCGACATTCCCATTATCATCGTCACGGCGCATGGCGATGTGCCGATCGCGGTGCAGGCGATGCGGGCCGGTGCCATCGACTTTATCGAGAAGCCGACGGAGGCGGACCGGCTCTTGGAGGCGATTGAATTGGCCGGTGGCCTGCTGGCCAACCGGGCCCCCCCGGAATTGCCGAAGAAGATCGTGTCCAGCCGTCTGGCGAAATTGACCGAGCGCGAGCAAGAGGTGCTGCGCCACATGCTGCTTGGAAAGCTCAACAAGGAGATCGCCGCCGAGCTTGGTATAAGTCGCCGGACCATCGAGGTGCACCGCTCGCGCATTCGCGAGAAGATGCAGGTGCGCGGCATTGCGGATTTGATACGGATGCTCGGGTAGTTGTCCGATCCTCCAGATCCATACGCATAAATACGTAGTGGCAATCCCCAACTAGCCCCAGGACATTTTATAACCGTACGCTCGACTATCGCGAAAGTGATGTTCGGGGTTCCTGGATTGGTGGCCGGTGGTTGTAAATGAGGAATGCCGAGCCTCGGGGCATCAAGAATGTCGGGAGGGGGACAGATGAATACCGCAACGCCGCTATTGGTTCACCCGGGCGCCGGAAACGGAGAGTACGGCCCGGATGACGTGCCACATATAAACGAAAGACCGCCCTTGTACCTGCTGGCCGGTTTGGCCCACGAAGTGCTGCGCCGAATCGCGTACCGGGAAAGGGACACCGATTCTCTGCCGCATGGTCCATCGATGGAGGAGGTGGAAACACTCTGCACGGCATTGGTGTCGAGAGATGAGGCGCGATCGGCAGACGAGATCATACGCGAACTCGCGAAAACCAGATCCACAGAGGTGATCTATCTGCAATATCTCGCCGCAGCCGCGCGGATGCTGGGGGATTGGTGGATCGAGGATCGGGCAAGTTTTGTCGAAGTTACCGATGCGACCGGGCGTATTTTCGAACTGTTGCAAAAGATGACCCTTACAGCGCATCCACCTGCGACACCACAAGAGCTCAAGGTGGTTTTTGCGTCGATCCCGGGCGAACAGCATACCCTTGGCATTCGCATGGCCGCAGACTTGTTTCGCGGCGACGGATGGGACATCGCGCTCAAGGTCGGGTTGAGCCAGGACGAGCTTGTTGCCGAAATTGCGAAGCTGCCGCGCTGCATTGTCGGGTTGTCGATCGGCGGGCGGCATTCCCTGGACCGGCTGTCGAGCCTTGTCGAGGCGCTGCACCGGCAGTGCCCGCAGGCGGCAATCGTCGTGAGCGGGCAGGATATCGAAGAGATCAGGCCACATCTGGCGGCGATGGGGCTGGACGGTGTCGCAACCGAGATAAACGAGGCGAGAGAACATATCTCGGCCTTGTGGGACTGCGAAATGGCGCGGGATGCGACGCCCCTCGCGGAAGAGGACCCGCCGCGAGAAAGCCGTGCCTGAGCTTGGTGGTCGCGGTGTTCGACGGGACCTGAATCAAATGATTACCTTTTGACGGTACGGGCTTTAGATCGTGCGACAAAGCCCAGTTCGCGTTGATGCAAAAGCGGATCAATGGCCGCGAAGCGCGTAGTATATTCCGAAAAGCCCGACGGTTATCAGGCTCAGGGCCCAGACGACATCGAGATTGAACCACGTGCGCGAGAGAAATTTGAGCCCGAAATAGGAGTAAATCGCCACGGCGATCACGCCGCCCGCCATGGTCATGGCGACCGTGTGCGCAAAGGCCACGAAAAACGCGGAGGCGATATTCTGGCCCATCAGGGTCCTTGCGGCCTCGTGGCCGCCGTCGCCCGCGTCAATCCCGCAAATCCCAAGGTAGATTGGCACCAGCATCAAGCCGGCCCCATGGGCCATCGCCGCGAGGAAAGACCACAGGACGAGTTTCGTCGGATGGACCCGCGCGAGGAATCTGGGATGCTTGCGGTTGATCAGAAGGTAGACCCCGACAGCGGCCACCAACGCACCCGCAGCGAGGCGGATTTCGGTTTGCCAGTTGACCAGCGCCGTCATCATCGAGAATGGCAGAAGGATCGCGAGCATCGCCAGAAGATGCCCGACCGCCAGGGCGCCGATGGCCTTGGCCATGGCGCTGTGGCGGCCTTCCATGAGCCCGGCGGACACCGCCAGCGGCCACCCCATGCCGGGATTGACCCCATGATAAAGCCCCGAAAGGATGACGCCCCCCCAGAGGGCCGTCACCGTGCTTGTGTCGAATTCCATTCAGACGTTTGGATAGCAAAAGCTGTCGGTCGAGCAGTCGCCGCCTTCGAGCCGGATCTGGTGGGCGCGGTGACCCTCGGGGAAATCGACGTAGAAATCCGGGTCGAGGTCCAGACCGCCGTTTTCGCCGACACGGGCCATCACCATCTGGCCGCCCTCCTGGCCCGGATAGAATTGACTGTCCCACGTGGAATAGAGCGAGTTGGTCCAGTAGACCCGTTTGCCGTCCCGGCTGATCTCGACCATCTGCGGCCCGAACGCAAACTCTCCGCCTCCGGGATGCTTGGCGCCGCGCGCGATACCGCCGAGCTCTACCTTGCCGGTGAGGACCGGGTTCATCGGGTCCGATACGTCATATTGATGCATCTCACCCAAGCCCCAGCAGGCGACATAGAGGTATTTGTCATCAAGGCTGAGGTCGATATCGGTGACCAGTGGCGGCACGGCCTCGAACCCCTGCAACAACGGCGGCAGGTTCTCGGGCTTTTCCGGGCGCGGGTCGATGGTGATCGTTTTCTTGGACTGCCACGTGCCATCCTCGCCGCGCCACCAAGTAAAGATCGCGCCTTGCAGGTTGGTCGTGTCCACCACCACGCCGCAAAACCCGTAGGATTTCTTGGGGTCATGCGCGGGCCGGATTTCCAGTGCCATCTGGTAATTCTCGCCAAAGTCCATCGTCTGGATGTTCTTGCGCTTGCGCAGGTCCCAGAAGTGGATCGAGTGGCCATATTTGTTCGATAGCAAATCCTCGGGCACGATGCCGTTTTCAAACTGCGGGGGCAGGCCCCATTCAGAACTGACCATGTAATCCTGCGGCAGGTTCCACCAGAAATCGTAGTGCTTGTCCTGCTTGCCGCGGTCCATCTCGTACTGGCCGATGATCTCGAAGGTCTCGCAATCCATGATAAAGATGCCCGGCGGGCCGTCGATGCCATCCGCGCCGCCGCCACCCAGTGTCGAGACATAGATCCCCTCGGGGCCGCAATGGATGGTGTGGGGCCGCGAATAGCCGGTCTTGGCAAAGACCTCTTCAGGCTCGATGATCTTGTGAATCTTGAGATCAAGTGGGTCTTTGGTATCAATCACGTAGATCCGCGACGACCGGATGCCCGGCACGATCAGGTAGCGCCGTTCAAGAAAGGCATGACCTGACATCGGAGACAGCGACGAGGAACACGCATTCCAGCCAAAATGGTGAAACTCGTCGCCCTTGTACGGCATCAGCAAGGTATGGACGATCGTGCCGTAGCTGTCTGAATTCGGGTTGAGGTCGACCACGGCTATGCCGTCAGGCTGCGAGCCGTCAGGGCTGAGCATCACGGTGAAGCCGTAGTTCTCTACAGGTGCCTGCATGGCAAGCTGTGCCGTGGCGTGAAATGTCGGGTCCGGTCTTAACGTCATGTCCATATCCTCCCTTGAATGTGTTGGCCCGGTCGGGGCCGGTGGCGTAATTTGTCCTTTTTATTGGCGCCGTGGCCTCGGCCTCCTCTAACCTTGGCTTCCTGCGCTGTAGACTGGCAGCTCTGTCGAGACCTGCCACATTCTTGAGGCAACGTCTGAATTCTTATCCTGACATATCTCCGAATCGCCCGACCAGACCTGAGCAAACTGCGCTCGACGGTCCCGGCAAATTCGCGGCGTACTCTCGAATCGTTTCACAATTAGAGACATGTTCTCGTATTTTGATACAAGCCCTGTGAAAGGCAACCAGAATTCAAGCGTTTTGCGTGCCTGCACGCCGATATGGGTTTGGGATTCGGGCACAGATACCCCCAATGTGCGATGTCGCTTTCCAGGTCCAGGCCCGCACCCTGACGAATTGGATGCGGGTATGTTCCGGCCGGTCACTGGCTGAGGACGGTGCGCAGCTTGAGGGCCAGATCATAGCGCCGGTACGGTTTTGACAGCAGTTGCACGCCCGGGTCCAGCCGTCCCTGATGGACAATCGCGTTCTCGGTGTAGCCAGAGGTATAGAGCACACAAAGATCAGGACGCCGCTGAAGTGCGGCGGTGGCCAGTTCGCTGCCATTCATGCCGCCGGGCATCACGATATCTGTGAACAACATCACGATGTCGTCTGACACGTCCAAAAGCTCCAGTGCCCTCGCTGCGTTCATTGCCTCGGTGACGCGGTAGCCCAGGCCCTCGATCATCTTGACAACATTCCGCCGCACGTGCGGGTCGTCTTCGACCACCAGTATGTGCTCACCGAGACCCCGCGGCAGGATCGGCATGTCAATCTCGGACGATACCTCGGCGACCTCGGACTCTGATTGCGGGAAATAGAGCTTGACTGTCGTGCCTTCGCCGACCTCGGAATAGATCTTGAGATTGCCGCGCGACTGTTTTGTAAAGCCGTAAACCATCGGCAAGCCCAGCCCGCTGCCCTGGGTTTTGGTGGTGAAGAAGGGCTCCAGTACCCGCTCGATGGTCTCGGGGGGCATCCCTGCGCCCGTATCGGTGACGGCGACCACAGCGTACTGTCCTTCCTCGATATCAACCAGGCTGGCCCCCTCGGAATCGATCCAGGTGTTCATGGTTTCTATCGTGAGCTTGCCACCGGTGGGCATGGCATCGCGGGCATTGATCGACAGGTTGAGAAGTGCGGCTTCGAACTGGCTGGGGTCGACCTCGACCAGCCACAAGTCATCGGCCAGAACGATCTCGATCTCGCAACTCTCGCCAAGACTGCGGCGCAGCAATGGCTCTAGCGATTGGGTTGTTACATTGAGGTCGGTCACCTCGGGCGACAGCGGCTGGCGGCGGGCGAAGGCAAGCAAACGGCTGGTCAATTGCGCGCCGCGCTCTGCGGCCCCCACGATCTGCTCGGCCATTTTGCTCAGATCCTTACGGTCTGTCAGGTTCTCGACGAGAAAGTCGCCATTGTTCAGCATTACGGTGAGAAGATTGTTGAAGTCATGTGCGACACCGCCGGTCAACTGTCCGATCGCATCAAGCTTTTGCGATTGGCGTAATATGGCCTCGGTCTGGCGCTCGCGCGTGACGTCGGTCATGCTTCCGATCATGCGCAAGGCCTGGCCATTCTCATCGCGCAGCACGAACGCGCGATCGACGACATGGGCGGTGCGTCCGTCGGCGCGTATGAAACGATATTCGTCATGCCAGTCGTTTTCGTTTCCGTGTACAACCTTGTCCAGACCGGCCTTGACGCGTTTCTCATCCCCTGCGTGGATGAACCCTGTGATATCGCTCAAAAGCAACGGGGACTTTTCAACATCATGGCCAAAGACCGACAGCAGTTTGTCGCTCCACCAGATGTCGCCTGACTGAATATCCCAGTCCCAAATGACATCCTTGCTGGCCTCGGTGGTCAACCGAAAGCGCTCTTCGCTCATCCTCAGATTTTGCTCTGCCGCGCGGCGCTCGCTGATGTCGCGTTGCAGGGCGACGAAATGCGTTGTCTTGCCTGCGGCATCGGTGAGCGGCGTGATGTGGATCTCGACCCAGTACTTGCTGCCATCACGGGCATAGTTGATCACTTCGGCGCGCACGGGTTTTTGCCGCTTGAGCGCGCTTCGGATGCGGTCGAGTTCGGCCCTGTCGGTTTCAGGCCCCTGCAAGAAACGCGGCGTCATGCCGATGACATCTGTGGCGTTGTAGCCGGTCAGCGTTTCGAATGCGGTGTTGACATAGGTGATACGCGGCCCGTCTGGGGCGTCGATCGGCCCGGCCTCGGTGATCAGCAGCATGTCGTCCATGCGTGCGACGGTCGCATTGAGCATGCGCAGGTTCTGGTCGCGGATGCGCTCGCGGGTCACGTCACGGAAGTACACGGCCAAGCCATCGGCCGAGGGATGGGCGGTCACCCGGAACCAGGCCTCCAGCGGTGAGAAGAATTCTGTGAATTCGACTGTCTCGCCGGTTTCGACTGCGTGGCGGTACTCGGTTTCAAAGCGGCTCCCGACGGCCTCGGGGAATGCGGACCAGATAACTTTGCCCAGCAACTCCTGACGCGTGCGTCCCAGTAATTTCTCGCACTGGTGATTGACATAGGTGAACTTCCAATTTTGGCAGAGCAGGAAAAAACCGTCTTCCATGCTCTCCAATGTGCGGCTGAGCCGGTCACGCAGCGCATTGCGTTCCGCGTCAAGCCGGACGAATTCCGTCAGGTCCTGAAGCGCGCCCTGCACCCCGACAATACGTCCGGTGGTCGCATCGCGCTCGGGTGCGCCCAAAGAGCGGATCCAGACACGATTGCCCCGGGTCGTGATAATCTGCATCACCTCGTCGAACGGGGTGCCCGTTTCGACGCAGGCGTTGAACCTTTCGATGATAAGGTCCCTATATTCGGGTGAGAAAAAGGCAACCGCGCGCTGGAAGCCGAGCTCTCGGGTTTCCGGGGCTTCGTGGATACGGGCGACTTCTCGCGACCATTCGACGGTCTCGCTTTCGAGATCGACGCGCCAGCCGCCAATACGTCCAATCTCGCCGGCGACGCTCATCAGATATTCCCTGCGCCCCGCCTGGGCACTGGCCTCAACCTCTTGGGTCACGTCCTGCACGACGCCGCTCAGCAAGGTGCGTCCGTTCACGAGGATGCGATCGGCACCGCCTTTGATGTGGACCACCCCGCCGTTTGGGCGCACGATCCTGTGGGCAAAGGTAAAGTCCTGATCGGCGCTCTCGAAAAATGCGTTGAAATTGGCGAGCATGGCATCGCGGTCATCGGGATGGACCATCGCGACATATTCATCGAACGTCGGGGCTCTGGACCCGAGCGGAAGGCCGAAGACCTCGAAGAGTTCACCGGACCATTCAAGTTGTTTTTTGTCCAGGTCCAGGCGCCAGACATGCACGCCCAATAGCCGCTCGGTCGTCCGAAACAGCGCCTCGCGGTCGGCCAGTTGACGCCAGAGAACCGCATTCTCGTGAGAGGTCAGGCCGGCCTTGAGGTGCCCGGGCATGTCAATGGCGGCCTTCCCGGTGCTGTCATAGTCATCTGTGTCCAGGCTTGGTGACAGGCTCTGTAGAATAAATTGAACCGATCCGTCGGGCCTTTTCAGCGGCATGTTCACCACCGTCCAGTCCGGCTCGCGCATGATGTCATCGCCAGAGAGTGGCATCACATAGGCGAGACCGGTGGTTTTCATAACCTGATGGTCGCCGGTTGTGGCGGCCTCTTGCAGCGACGCGCGCAAATTCTCCAACGGAGACTGGTCGCCCCCTGTGGTCAGGTCGGACGCGACATCGAGAAGCGGGTGCCCGATCACCTCGGCGCGCTGTTTGCCGATCGACTGCAGATAGGCATCGTTGACCGCAATGACCTCGAACCCCTCTGGCTCGACAATGGCGCATCGCCCGGGTGCGATGTTGAAAAGGCTCGCAAAATGCAGCGCGGTCGTGTCAGCCGCGCGGGCCCGCGCAAAGGCCTGACCCAAAAGCGCCTGGGTCGCGTCCTCCTGTTCCGCCTGGCGTGTTACATCGTGGATCATTGCCAGTTTGCACGGGCGCCCGTTCATCTCTACCATCTGCGTGATGACCTCGGCGATGAATTCCTCGCCGTCTTTGGTCAAATGACGCGATCTGCCGGCGGCATCCGGGCCGTCCTTCATCCGGCTGGCCAGTCTTGCAATCCGCGGTATCTCGTCCGAGGGCCGCAGGTCCATGATCGACATCGCGGTGAGCTCTGGCTTGGAATGCCCGTACTTGCGGGCGGCCGCGTCATTGGCGGCAACAATCTTGAAGGTTTCGATCTCGAATATCAGAATGACTGTCGGACAGATATCGAGTGTCTCAACCATTTCCGGGGTCAGGGATGACAGTTTCGACATTCTTCACCTCATGGCGCTATCGGGAACCGCATGCGCACAGACATCACAACACTAAAACGCGACGTTTCTTTCCATGGCTGACAGGGTCATTTTTTATCCTAAAGCTGTGGATAACCTGCTCCAGTCTTCT
Source organism: uncultured Roseovarius sp. (assembly GCF_947259555.1). GTDB lineage: Bacteria > Pseudomonadota > Alphaproteobacteria > Rhodobacterales > Rhodobacteraceae > Roseovarius. The sequence goes on along the minus strand of NZ_CAMYMD010000085.1, from coordinate 1,051 downwards.
GTTAGCCCCTCATGTTGCCGCTTGGGTCGCCGCAGAGCCCAATAATTTTTGGCGGCCGGTTACGGCCACACCACAATAACATAATTCAAGCGCGCTGACTCGGCCAGTCGGCGCAGCATTCACTGGCTGTTGGACATAGAAAACGCGTAGCCAATCCCGTGCACGGTCCGGATATAGTGCGAGCGCCCTTCAGGGGCCGGAACCTTGTTTCTGAGGCGGCTCACGAGGCTGTCAACCGCGCGGTCATAGCTTTCCCAGTCGCGTCCCTTGATGGCATTCATAAGCTGATCGCGGCTGAGAACCTGTCCGCGGTGTTGCAACAGCGCCGACAAGAGGTTGAATTCCGCGGTTGTGAGAGTGACCTCGCTGCCGTCGGGTGCGTAGAGAAGCCATGCCCCAAGGTCGAGTTTGTAGCCGTCGAATTCGATGCTGTCGGCCTCGCCATTCGCAGGCTGCGCAACGCTGCTCGCTGGTTCTGCATCGAATTCCTCTGACCGTTGCGCGCGGGGTTTCGGTTGGGTTCGGCGCAAGACGGCGTGCACGCGCGCGACAACCTCGCGTACGCGGAACGGCTTGGTGATGTAATCGTCAGCACCGATTTCGAGGCCGACGACACGGTCTGTTTCCTCTGCGCGGCCGGTCAGGATGATGACGCCGCATGTCGGATCCTGTGCAAGACCCTGGATCAACGAGAGACCGTTGCCGTCAGGCAAGCCGAGATCGACCAGGTAAAGGTCGAAATTTTGATTGGCCTGCTGCGCCTGGAAGTCAGCAATTGTCGTAACGGTTGTCACATCACAACCATCAAGCGAAAGCGCATCCACGAGGAGGCTGGCGATTTGGTCTTCATCATCTAGCAGGAGCAGGTTGGGACGAGGCAAAGCGTAATCCATTTCAGGTGTGAAGGTGGGGGTTCTAACCGACTTAACAGGCTGCTGAAAAAGTCGGCCCTCGACGCGGTTATGAGAACATGATTCACTTCCGGCATGGCAGCGGCAGCAGGAGGTGGCGATGCGTGGGACGGACGAGGCAAGCGGGTCGCTGTTCAGCT